>NZ_BONQ01000019.1 GCF_016862795.1 Dactylosporangium siamense
CGCGCCGACCGACGCGGCACCCGCCGAGACCTCCGCTCCCTACCTGGTGAGTGGCGTCACCACCCTCGACCAGCGCAACCAGATCGCGGCCACCGGTGCGGCGATCGACAGCGTCGACCACGGCGTCGTCGACATCAGCGCGACCCCGTCGGAGGTGGCGAAGCTGCGGCAGCAGGGCTTCACCGTCACCCGGGCGCTGCGACCCGCCACCCCGTCCGGCCCGGCCACGATCCTCGACTTCCCGTCGGCGGACTCGGGCTACCACAACTACGCGGAGATGACCGCCGAGCTCAACCAGGCCGTCGCCGACCACCCGGCGATCCTGAGCCGGACCAGCCTCGGCAACTCCTACGAGGGCCGGTCCATCCCCGTCATCAAGATCTCGGACAACGTCGGCGTCGACGAGAACGAGCCCGAGGTGATCTACACCGCGCACCAGCACGCCCGGGAGCACCTCACTGTCGAGATGGCGCTGTACCTGATCCGCCAGCTCACCGACGGCTACGGCACCGACGCGCGGATCACGAACATCGTCAACTCGCGCGAGATCTGGATCGTGCCGGACATGAACCCCGACGGTGGCGAGTACGACATCGCGACCGGCGCCTACCGCTCCTGGCGCAAGAACCGCCAGCCGAACAGCGGCAGCAGCAACGTCGGCACCGACCTGAACCGCAACTGGTCCTACAACTTCGGCTGCTGCGGCGGCTCGTCGGGCACCACCAGCTCGGAGACCTACCGCGGGCCGTCGGCGTTCTCCGCGCCGGAGACCCAGCGGGTGCGTGACTTCGTGCTCAGCCGGCGGGTCGGCGGGGTGCAGCAGATCAAGACGCACATCGACTTCCACACCTACGGCAAGCTGGTGCTCTGGCCGTTCGGCTACACCACCGCCAACACCGCGCCCGGCCTGGACGCCGACCAGGAGGCCACCTTCCGCACCCTCGGCATCCAGATGGCCGGCACCAACGGCTACACCCCGGAACAGGCCAGCGACCTGTACATCACCGACGGGTCCATCGACGACTGGATGTGGGGCGACCAGCGCATCTGGTCCTACACGTTCGAGATGTATCCGGGCAACTCCGGCGGCGGCGGCTTCTACCCGCCCGACGAGGTCATCGCGGCGCAGACGGCACTCAACCGCGAGTCGAGCCTGCAGATCGCCGAGTACGCCGACTGCCCGTACCGGGTGATCGGCAAGGAGGCCCAGTACTGCGGGGCGAGCCCGGGCACCACCGTGTGGTCCGACGACTTCGAGACCAACCTGGGCTGGACGGTCAACCCGGCCAGCACGGACACGGCGACCAGCGGCGCCTGGGAGCGCGGTGACCCCGAGGCCACCGACTCCAGCGGCCCCAAGCAGCTCGGCACCACGGTCAGCGGCAGCAACGACCTGGTGACGGCCCGCCTGGCCGGCGCGAGCGCCGGCGCCAACGACGTCGACGGCGGCACGACGAGCGTGCGCTCGCCGAGCATCACGCTGCCGGCGACCGGGACGCTGACGTTGAGCTACTCGTGGTACCTCGGCCACGGCAGCAACGCCTCGTCGGCCGACTTCCTCCGGATCAGCGTGGTCACGGGCAGCGGCACCACGGTGCTGTTCACGGCCGCGGGCGCCGCCACCGACCGGGACGCGTCCTGGGCGACCGGCAGCGTCAACCTGACCCCGTACGCGGGGCAGAGCGTCCAGATCCTGATCGAGGCCGCGGACGCCTCCACCGCGAGCCTGGTCGAGGCCGGCGTCGACAACGTCGTTGTCCGCCAGGCCTGACAGGCAGGCTTGAGAAACAGTGAGCCGCCCGTGTCTACGGCACGGGCGGCTCACCGCGTCTGTAGGGGCGTGACGTTCGAGGAGTACGCGTTCGCCCGCACCGCGGCGCTGGTGCGCTTCGCCCGGCTGCTGACCGGCGACGAGCACCGCGCCGAGGACCTGGTGCAGGACGTCCTCGCCAGGGCGTACGCCCGCTGGGGCCGGATCTCGCGCACCGACCGCCCGGACGTCTACGTCCGCCGGATGCTGGTCAACGCCCACCACTCGTGGTGGCGGCGGCGCAGCAGCGGGGAGGTGTCCGTGGCGGCGCCGGGGGAGCGGCCCACGACCACGGACGAGGCGGCCGAGGTCGCCGAGCGCGACGCGCTGTGGCGGCTGGTCCGCGACCTGCCCGCGCGCCAGCGCACCGTGATCGTCCTGCGCTACTACGAGGACCTGGACGACGCGCGCATCGCGGAGATCCTGGACTGCTCGACCGGCACGGTGCGCACCCACGCGAAGCGGGCGCTGACGGCGCTGCGCGAGCGGCAGGGCGCGGCCGTGCCGGCGACCACAACCACCGGAGGTTTCTGATGAGCACCGATCTCGACCAGCGGCTCGCTGCGACGCTGCGGGACCGCGCCGGCGGTGACGTGGATCCGGCACCGATCGTGGCGTGGGCCCGCCACCGTGGCGGCCGGCTGCGGTTCCGGCGCCGGATGCTGGCCGGAGCCGCCGCCGGGTGCACTGTCGTGCTCGCGGCGGTGGCGTTGGTACGGGTGGAGCCCCGGCCGCACACCCCGGCCATGCCACCCAGCACGCTCGCGCTGCCCGTGGCCCCCGGCCTGCCCGGTGCGCTGCAACGCCCCGGCGCGGTCGGTGCCGACCCCGGCGTGGTGCACTTCTCCGCCGACGACGTGCTCGGCGGCGCCGAGTACGCCACGTGGCAGGCCGGCCGTGGCACGGAGAGCGTCGAGATCCCGAACAAGGCCCGGGTCCTGCTCGCCACCGACGTCGCGGCGCTCGACGCGGCGGGGCTGCACCTGGCCTCGGCGAGGCAGCCGCGGCCACCGGTCGACGTGCTGGTCGGTGACCGTCCGGGGACGGCGTGGTCGGACGCGGCGCCGACCGGCGGCGGCACCCTGTGGACCGTCCGCTGGCAACCGGCCGGCGGCCTGTGGGCGCAGCTCGACCTGTACACCGGCGAGCGCGGCGAGGCGACCGCCGCCGCGGCCCGGGTGCGCTTCGACGCCGCCCACCGGTGCGTGGTGCCGTTCCGCCTGGACGTGCTGCCGGTGGGGGCCCGGATCCGCGAGTGCTCGGTCCGCCTCGGCGCGGGCGGCTTCGTCTCGGGCGCCCTCATCGTCGACGGCGGCGGCGGCCGCTGGCTGGCGGTCCGGGCGGAGCGCCGGCCGCCCGGCGTGGGGGAGAGCGGCGGTGACCTGGTGGCGGGGCCGTACCGGGTCAGGCGCGTCATCGACGGCCAGCTCGAGATGCTGGTCCAGCAGTGCCTCGTCGACGCGTTTCTCGCCGACCGCGGCGACGACTTCACCGAGCAGGACGCGCTCACCGTCCTCGGCGGCTACCGACCCGCGCTGGACCTGGACCATCCGGACACCTGGTGACACCCAATCCCCGTTTTCCTCCTCCTTTTCAGGTGATTTCTTCTAGATTGCCCGAAGAGGAGCGGGGGTCGAGATGGTGTTCGGCAGGCTGCTGGCGGCGGTGCTGATGGCGGGTGCCTGCGGGCCGGTGGCGGTCGCGGCGCCCGCGACCGCGGCCACCGGCGTCGCGACCGAGTTCGTGGCCACGGTCCAACCCGGATGGGCCGGCATCGGCGACCTCCAGTCGCTGGTGCTCATGTTCATCCACGACGCTCCGGGCAACCCCGCGGTCTCGGAGGGCAACGGCGCGACGTTCACCGTGCCGGTGGACATCGAGGTCGACGACGGTCACCCCAACTGGTGGCAGAGCACCTGCACCGGGCCGGTGACCGTGACGAAGGCGATCGTCGCCGGCGTCACCAAGGTCACCGTCGGCGGGGCGGCCGTGGCCAACGGGGACTCCTGCGACGTCCGCGTCGACATCACCAGCAGCGTCGCCAAGTACACCCTCTTCGCCGACGAGACCGTCAGCGCGCCGACCGCCGGCCTGTGGCACCTGTTCGGCGACCAGGGCATCTTCTTCCTGTCACCGCCGGAGCTGACCGCGAGCTTCGCCGCCGCCACCATCAACCCGGGCGGCACCACGATGCTGAACGTCCGCATCGACCGCACCGACAACACCGTGCCGAGCCTGCCGGGGTTCCAGAACGCCAACTACATGCTCACCCTCCCCGCCGGCCTGACCGTCGCCGCCGGGACGCCGGTGGTCGCCGACTGCGGCGGCGGCCCGGTGCTGACGGCCGCGGGCAGCACGATCACGCTGACCGGCAACACGGTCACGGTCACGGACCCCTGCGCCGTGCAGGTCCCCGTCACCGCACCGGCCGCGCAGCTGTTCGACGTCGACGACCTCGGCTTCACCTCCACCGGGCGGGCCACCCTCGTCGCCGACCTCGACGCCGACGTGTCCTGCTCCGACGTGGTGCTGTGCGGCTCGCCGACCCTGACCGTGGGCACCCCGGCACCGCCGGTGCCCCCGCCGCCGCCGGCTCCCGCCGTGACCGTCCCGGCCGCACCGGCCGCGCCGACGGCCACCGCCGCGCCGGGCGAGGCGACCGTCACCTGGACCGCGCCGGCGTCCACCGGCGGGTCGGCGGTCACCTCGTACACCGTGCGGGCCTTCCGCGACGGCAGCCCGGTCACGGGCAGGACGTGCACGCTCGGCGCCCCGTTCACGGCGCCGCTGCGGTGCACGGTCGGGTCGCTCACCAACGGCACCGCGTACACGTTCCGGGTCACCGCGACCAACGCCGCCGGCTCCGGGTCCGCCTCCGGCGACTCGGCACCCGTCACGCCGCGGGCCGCCACGACCGCCCCGGGCGCACCCGTCGCGGCCGCCGCCGTGCCGGGCAACGGTGCCGCGACCGCCACGTGGACCGCGCCGCCGTCCGACGGCGGGTCGCCGGTCACCACGTACACGGCGCAGGCCTACCGCGACGACCAGCCGGTGGCGGGCGCGGCCTGCACCATCGCCGCGTCGCCGCCGCTGGCGTGCACCATCACGGGCCTGACGAACGGCACCACGTATCAGATCCGGGTCCGCGCCACCAACCTCGCCGGCACGTCGACCGGCAGCGCCCCGGCGACCGTCGTCCCGCTCGCGCCGCCGGCCGTCCCGGGCGGGGTCACGGCCACCGGCGGCACCTCGTCCATCACCGTCGACTGGACCGCGTCCGCGTCCTCCGCCGGCGCCGCCGTCACCGGCTACACGGTCACCGCCGCGCCGGGGCCGTCCACCTGCACGACCCGCGTCACCGACCCGGACCCGACCCGCTGCGTCCTCGGCGGGGTCGCCGGCACCACGTACACGTTCACGGTCGTCGCCGACTCCGCCAGCGGCCCGTCGGACCCGAGCGCGCCGTCGGGCCCGGCAACCGTCGCGGCTCCGGTCGCCCCGCCGACCCCACCGCGGACCACGCTCGAGCTGACCACCGACAAGGGCCGCATCGACACCGCCGCGCCGGGGGAGCAGCTCGTCGTCATCGGCAACGGGTTCGCCGCCCACTCCACCGCCACCATCACCATCTACTCCGACCCGGTCAACCTCGGCACCGTGGTCACCGACGAGCACGGCGACTTCACCAGACCGGTCACCATCCCGGCCGGTCTGGCCGCGGGCGGCCACGCGGTCGTCGCCCAGGGCGTCGACCCGGACGGCCACCAGCACGCGATGCGCCTGGACGTCACCGTGACCACCGCCCTCGCGGTGACCGGCCCCGCCACGCCCCGCCTGCTGCTCACCGGCCTGCTGGCCCTCACCGCCGGCGTGGCCCTGCTGCGCACCCGCCGCCGCCCCACCACGCACCTGCTGCCGCCGGGCGTCGCGTACAACTGACCGGGGCCGGGAGCCCGGCTGTGCGCCGGGCCGTCGCCGTTGCCGGAAACCTGGTTGGTCAGTGGCTGGAGGTGGCCACCTCGAGCGGGACCTCGGCCGGGACCGGGCCGGCGGGAGTGGTGGGGCTGCCCGGGGTGATCCGCAGGTGCACCGTCGTGCCGACGTCGAGGCCGAGCGCGAGGAACTCGTTGCGGGTCAGCGTGACGATGACGGCCTGGCCGGTCGCGGTGGTCACGTCGATGCGGATCTCGAAGCCGATCCGGGTGATGCGCGAGACCTGGCCGGCGACGTCGTCGGGGCCGGCGGGGGTGGTGCTGATCTGCAGGTCGTGCGGGCGCACCAGGTGGTCGCCGAGCTGCGTGACCGGGCCGAGGAACCGCATGACGAAGTCGTTGGCCGGGCGGTCGTACAGGTCGTCGGGGGAGCCGATCTGCTCGATGCGCCCGTCGTTGATGACCACGATCTCGTCGGCGACCTCGAGGGCCTCCTCCTGGTCGTGGGTGACGAAGACGGTGGTGACCTCGACCTCGTCGTGCAGCCGGCGCAGCCAGTCGCGCAGCTCCTTGCGGACCTTCGCGTCCAGGGCGCCGAACGGCTCGTCGAGCAGCAGCACCGTCGGCTTGATGGCGAGGGCCCGGGCCAGGGCCATGCGCTGGCGCTGGCCGCCGGACAGCTGTGCGGGCAGCCGGTCGGCGAACTGCTGCAGGTGCACGAGCTTGAGCAGCTCGTCGACCCGCTCCGCGATCTCGTCCTTGGGGCGCTTGCGGATCTGCAGGCCGAAGGCGACGTTGCGGCGCACCGACATGTGCTTGAACGCGGCGTAGTGCTGGAACACGAAGCCGACGTTGCGCTTCTGCGGCGGCAGGTCGGTGGCGTCGATGCCCTCGATCTCGACCCGGCCGGTGTCGGCGCGTTCGAGGCCGGCGATGATGCGCAGCAGGGTGGACTTGCCGCCGCCGGACGGGCCGAGCAGTGCCGTGAGCCGGCCCGAGGGGATGCTCACCGTGACGTTGTCGAGCGCGACGAAGTCCCCGAAGCGCTTGCCGACTCCTGCGATTTCGATGCTCAACGGTCTTCCTTCGGCCGGAGGACGGATACGACGATGATGCTTGCCACGGCGACGAGGGCGAGCAGGAACGCGGTGGCGTAGGCGCCGCCCTTGTCGAAGTTCAGGTACTTCTCCTCGACCACCAGCGGTGCGGTGCGGGTGAGTCCCAGCACGTTGCCCGACACGATCTTCACGGCGCCGAACTCGCCGAGCGACCGGGCGAGGCTCAGCACGACGCCGTAGATGATGCCCCACTTGATCGAGGGCAGGGTGATGCGGCGGAAGGTCTGCCAGGCGTTGGCGCCGAGGCTGCGGGCGGCCTGCTCCTGCTCCTCGCCGACCTCCTCGAGCACCGGCACGACCTCGCGGATGACCAGCGGCAGGGCCACGAAGACGGTGGCCATGACCATGCCGGCCTCGGCGAAGATGATCTGCAGGCCCCAGCTCTCCAGGGTCGGGCCGAACCAGCCGTTGCGGCCGCCGTAGACCAGCACCAGGGAGAGGCCCACGACCACGGGCGACACCGACAGCGGCACGTCGAGCAGGGCGTTGAGGAACCGCTTGCCGGGGAAGCGGTAGCGCACGAGCAGGATCGAGATGGTGACGCCGAAGACCGTGTTGATGATGACGGAGATGATGGCGATCTCGACCGACAGGTGCAGCGCGTGCACGATGTCGGGGTCGGTGAGGATCGCCCGCAGGTCGTCGAAGCCCTTCTTGAAGGTGTTCTGGCCGACCAGGTACACCGGCCAGGCCACCAGGAAGAACAGGTAGGTGACGACGACGAGCCGGATCAGGTAGGTGACCGGGCCGCGCTTGCGGGTCCAGGCCTTGCCGGCGGACGCCTTCTTCACCGGGGCGGGCTTCACCAGGGTGTCAGCCACGGCGCACCGTCCTTCGCTGGATCACGTCGAGGATCACGATGACGGCGAACGAGATCACCAGCAGGACGGTGGCGACCGCCGCCGCGTTCTCCAGGTGGTCGTTCTCGATGCTGCTGAAGATGCGCACCGAGGTCACCTCGGTGCGCATCGGGAGGTTGCCCGACAGCAGGACCAGCGAGCCGTACTCGCTGACGCCGCGGGCGAAGGACAGCGCGGCCCCGGCGGTGATCGCCGGGGTGAGGCTGGGCAGGATGACCTTCCAGAAGATCGTGAACCGGCTGGCGCCGAGCGAGGCGGCGGCCTCCTCGACGTCCTGGTCGATCTCGGCGAGCACCGGCTGCACGGTCCGCACGATGAACGGCAGCGTCACGAACAGGAACGCGACGAAGACCGCGGTCCGCGTGTTGGCGATGTCGATGCCGAGCGGGCTGTTCGGTCCGTACAGCGACAGCAGCACCAGGCCGGCGACGATCGTCGGCAGCGCGAACGGGATGTCGACGAGCACCTCGAGGACCCGCTTGCCGAAGAACCGGTCCCGGACCAGCACCCAGGCGATGAGCGTGCCCATCACGACGTTGACCAGCGTGACGCCGATCGAGGTGAAGACGGTGAGCTCGATCGAGGCGAGCGTCTGTTCGGCGGTGATCGCCTCCCAGAAGCCGCTCCACCCCTCGGAACCGGCGACCGCGATGACCGCGGCGAGCGGGATGAGCACCAGGAGGCTGAACCACAGCATCGCGACCCCGAGCCCGAGCCCGGAGACGCGTGTGAGGGGGTGGCCGGAAACGGCCGACCGGGCCGGCCGGCGGTTGCCCGCCGGCCGACCCGAGTCAACGGTCGCGGATGTCACTTGGCTTTGCCCGACGCGGCGATGATCTTCACGATCAGGCCCTCTTTCTCGTCGAAGAACTTCTTGGAGAGCTTCGACCAGCTCTCGAAGTCCTTGTCGACGGTGAGCAGCTTCTTCGGCGTCGGGAACGGGCTGTTCGGGTCGATGGCACCCTCGACGCCCTTGGTGTCGACGCCGGAGATGATCGGCCGGAAGCCCTTGAGCACGAACTGGCGCTGACCGTTGGTGCTCAGCACGAAGTCGAGCCAGTCCTTCGCCTTCGGGTTGGCGTTGGTGAGGATCGCGCCCGGGTTCTCGATCAGGATCGTGGTGTCCGGGTAGACCCAGTCCAGCTTCTCGCCGCTCTGGCGGGCCAGGATCGCCTCGTTCTCGTAGGCGAGCAGGACGTCGCCGGTGCCGCCGATGAACGCGGTGGTGGCGTCACGGCCGCTGCCCGGGAGGGCGACGACGTTGCCGAAGAGCTTGGTGAGGAACTCGCCGGCCTGCGCGTCGGTGCCACCGTTGGCGGTGATGTGTCCCCACGCGGCCAGGGCGTTCCAGCGGGCCGCGCCGGAGGAGGCCGGGTTCGGGGTGACGATGCCGATGCCGGGCTTGATCAGGTCGTCCCAGCCCTTGATGTTCTTCGGGTTGCCGGGGCGCACCGCGAGGACCACGACCGAGGAGGACACGATGCCCTTGGTGGGGCCGGCGTTCCAGGTCGGGTCGACCAGCTTGGCGTCGACCAGGCGGGTCACGTCGCTGGACACCGAGAAGTGCACGTAGTCGGCCTTGAGGCCGGCCACGACCGCGCGGCTCTGGTCGCCGGAGGCGCCGTAGGAGGTCTGGAACTTGACGCCCTTGCCCGCCGGGGTCTTGTTGAACTCCGTGGCGATGGCCTTGTTCGCGGCCTCAGGCACCGCGAAGCCGACGATGCTGAGCGTGGTCGACTCGCCGCTGGCGCCGCCGGCGTCCTTCGCCGTGGTCCCCGCGCACGCCGACAGCAGTAAGCCGGCGGCGAGCATGAGAGCGGCGGTCGCTCTGATCGGGTGCTTCATGGGGAACCTGTCCTCCTGGGTCAGCGATGCGCAAGGGGGTCGTGCGGTGATTCGTCTGCGAGCAGGTCGGCGAGCGTGGCCTGATCGACGATCTCGTTGACGGCGGTGTCCACCGACAGCCAGACCCTCTGTAGGCCGCGCCCGACCCCTTCGTACGTGGCCTGCTGGGTTGGCAGTCCCCGCACCGTGGTCAGTGCGCCGTTCATGGCGCGCAGGATCTCGCCCACCGTGATGGCTGCCGCCGGGCGGGCGAGGCCGTAGCCGCGCTCGGTGCCGCGGTGGCTGTGGACCAGCCCGACGCGGCGCAGTTCGAGAAGGACCGTCTGCAGCGAGCCGATGGACATCTGCTCGCTCTGTGCCAGCTCCGCTGCCGTGATCCGGCCCGGGTCCGCTGCCGCGATGGCGAGCATGGCCCGGATCGCATAGTCGGCCCGCACGGAGATGTGCACTTCAAGGTCCCCCGTTGTGCTGCCATTGCCTATCTTGTCTAGTTACTAGGTAGGAATAGAATAATTGCAGGACGGCGGCTGTCAAGGTTGCGCACCGCAGTCGGCCCGTGTGGGTTGCGTTACATCGTTCGATCGGTGGGGGTGCCGCCGGTCAGGGCTTCGCCGCCCGCTCGTGCACCATCCGCAGCAGGATCGGGTCGATGACCAGGGGGTCGGCGCCGGCGAGGAGGCGCACGACGGCCGGCCCGGCGTCCCGGGCGACCACGACCGTCAGGCCCGTCGACTCGAACTGGGCCGGCGCGAGCCGGATGCCGTCGGACCGGGTGCCGTCCGTGGTGAGCACCACCACGCAGCCGGCGGCGACCCCGGCCGTGCCCCAGCCGAGGGGTTCGACGCGGCGCGCGAGCTCCTTCAGCCGGGTGTCGACCGAGGTGTTGGGGCGCCCGTCCGCATACACCCGGCAGGCGTGCCCGTGCGCCGGGTTGAGGTCGTACGTGCCCGGCCGCACGCCGTCGAGCACCGCGAGGAACACCACGCTGCGGTCGCACACCACGGCGGACCGGACCGTGCCGTCCCGCCACGGCATGGCCCGCGCCGCGGGCAGCGGGCCGAGGACGTCGTCGAGCCAGTCCGGCGGGTAGGTGTCGGCCAGCCAGTACCGGTCGCGCATGCCCTGGAACAGCTGCCCGCGCTCGTGGTTGGCCCGGACGGTCTCGGCCTGCGCCATGTCCTGCCGGACGTATCGCTCGACCTCGTGCACGGCGACGACCTGGCCGCCGGCGGCGATCAGGGTGAACAGGGCCATCACCAGGTTGATGAACGGGTGCTCGCCGACGCGGGACAGGTACACCACCAGCGGCACCGCGTAGGCCGCGAGGGTCGCCGCGGCCGCCGGCCCGGCCAGCCGCCGCAGGTCCAGCGCCCGCCGCAGGGTGAGCGCCGCGCCCAGTGGCAGGGCCACGAGCAGCGCGCTCGACCACCAGGTCCAGTCGAGCAGGGTCAGCAGGCCCAGGCCGCCGAGCCCGGCGAGCGCGCTCGCGGCGATGTTGCGGCCCAGGTCCGGGTCGGCGGCCGGCACGTCGAGCAGGCGCGGCCGGACGTCCGCCCCGGGGACGGCCGTCGGTGCCTCGTCCGGCAGGAGTTTGGTCGCGGCGGGCGGTGTCGCGGCGAACGCCTGCTGCGGCGCCTGCTCGGCCGCGCGGAGCAGGTCCTCGCGCAGCCGCCGGGCCGACTCCGGGCGATCGGCCGGATCGGGTGCGAGCGTCCGGCGCAGGACCGCGGCGACGGGCTTCGGGACGGTGGCGAGCGCCGCGTGCGGCTCGAGCGCCGACGGCGGCTCGCCGAGCAGCAGCGTGTGCAGGGTCGCGCCGAGGGAGTACAGGTCGGAGGCGACGCTGTCCGGCTGCCCGGCGTGGACCTCGGGCGCCATGTACCCCTTCGTGCCGATCCTGGCCGTCGCGGTGTACCGGCCGTCGTCGCGATGGATCGCGGAGATGCCGAAGTCCGACAGCACCGCGACGCCGTCGTCGGTGAGCAGGATGTTGTTGGGTTTGATGTCGCGGTGCAGGATGCGCGACGCGGCCTCGTGCGTGTGGATGAGCGCCTCGGCCACCTGCGCGCCGATGCGCAGCACGTCGGCGACGGGCAGCGTCCGCTCGACCAGGAGCCGGTCGGCGACCGACGCGGCGTAGAGGTCCATCACCACGTATCCGGTGCCCTCGGCGGTGAAGTCCGCCTCCAGCAGCCGCACCACGTGCGGCCGCCCGCGCAGCGCCTGCAATGCCTGGACCTCGCGCAGGAACCGCCGCCGGTCGGCGTCGTCGAGATCCCGTTTGTACACCTTGATCGCGACGGCCGACTTGTCCAGCGTCGTCTTGTGCGCCCGATATACCTGTGCCTGGCCGCCCTTGGCGCTGATCAGCGTGAGGTCACGGTAGCCGTGGATCTGCGGCACAGTGACCATGAAGCCTCCCGCCGGCGATTCTAGCCGCCGCCGCGCCGGGAATCCGCCCGTCCGCCGGGTTTTGCCACCCGATCTGTCACCCACGTCCCTTTCGCGCGGATGTGTTGATTAGCCCGGACCTCCGGTGCTGTTCATCTGTTGCATGTCCGGCGCAGGCCTTGAACAATGCCTTTCTTCATGCACCAGGAAAAGGCTGACTCCTTTACGAAGGTGCAGTTCATTGCCGCGCATATCGTCTATTCGTGAACGCACAATGGGCCGAATGGTCAGCCTCGGATCATGCATTGTGTATTTCGCCGGCACGATTCATCCGTCGTTCATTGTCGGAGCACTCGGCAGTGGTTCTTCACTGCGAAGGTCGGCGTCGCATTCAACTTTGAGTGCAAGGCGGAAAGGTCATGGAATGCGACACATCAGTAAGGTCGGGCTGGGGGTGGCGGGGGTAGCGGTGCTCCTGCTCACCCAGGCCACCGCGGCTCACGCCGATGTCGCGGCACAGGGCAACGACATCGTCGGCATCGGGTCCGACACCATCCAGTACGCCGCCGACTTCCTGGCCGACGGCGACTACCAGGGCAACCCCGGCTTCAACGCCGCGGGCGGCCGGGTGTTCAACTTCGACGCGACCGGCGACGCCAGCGGCAAGCTCACGGCGGGTGCCACCGTCGTGCTGCGGGGCGGCAACTTCCCGGTCACGCGCCCGAACGGCTCCGGCGGCGGTCTGACGTACTTCACCCAGACCGACACCGGCGCCACGAAGAAGGTCCAGTTCGTCCGCAGCTCGCGCAAGCCGAGCAAGGCTGAGGACGACCGCGCGATCGCCAACGGCTGGGGCGGCCTGCGCTGCTACCAGCTCGGCCTCGACGGTCTGCGGATCGCCGTGTCGAAGAACGTGGCGACGAACGCCGGCACCGCCGGCATCAGCTCCGCGGACCTGAAGAAGATCTACAGCAGCCCCCCGCAGATCACCACGTGGGGCCAGGTCAGCGGCTACAACGGTCCGAACCCGGGCGCCACGATCGTCCCGATCCTGCCGCCCGCGACCTCCGGCACCGAGCAGTTCTTCATCGCGCAGATCGGCCTCACCGAGGCTCAGGTCCGCACCACCGCTGAGGGCCTGGTCCGGGCCGAGGAGCACGACCCGACGCCGATCCAGGGCAACGCGAATGCCATCGCGCCGTTCTCGACCGCCCGTCTGGTCATGATCCACAACGGCTACTTCAACGCTGGTACCGCGCAGGACCCGGTGACGCTGCAGTCCGGTGGAGTCGCGTTCGACGTGACCCGGCCGGTGTACTTCATCGTCCGTAACAGCGAGATCAACACCTCGTGGAACAAGGCGCTCTTCGCGCCGGGTGGGTTCCTGTCCCAGTCGTTCCTCGCGCAGCCCCTGATCGAGGACTCGGCCGGTTTCACGTACCAGTACGCCGACGCGGGCCTCTGCCACACCGCCTGAGCCGGCGCACATCAACCTTCGAAACGGAGTCCCAGTGAAGATTCGCTCCAGGTCCCTGATGGTCGGGGCGGCAGCCCTGGCTGTCGCGGCCAGCGTCCTGGTCGGGGGAGGTGTCGCCTACGCGGCGGTGACCCCGGCCTTCGAGCCGGACCCCAACGCGATCGGCAGCATCACCCTGTACAACGCCAGCGGCGCTGTCATCACCGGCGGTAGCCTCACCGACAGCCCGATCGCGGCGTACGCGGCGGCTTCCGGCGCGGGCCGCACCGGGGACGTGAGGGCCTTCCTCCGGGTGGCCACCCCGAAGGCGGCCACGCCGACCGACCAGTTCGAGTCGGCCGTCGTCACCAACACCACCAATTTCCCGAACACGGCCGCCCCGGCGCCGCTCAACGGGCTGGGCACGACCCCGCTCGTCAGCGCCACGGCCGGCACCTCCCTGGGCGCCTACATCGCGTCCAAGCCCAACACCGAGACGGCCGCGAACCTGGCGAACATCTACCAGCTCCGCCTGATCACGACCGCCCCGGGCCAGTCCCCCGACGTGAACTACTTCCGCCTGGACCTCCAGGTCGACACCGCGGCCGGCACGTGGAGCATCGCGTACCCGGCGTCGGCGACGGCGACCACGACCACGCTGACCGCCAGCCCGGCCAGCCCGGTCAACAGCGGGACCGCGGTCACCCTGACCGCGAAGGTCACGCCGGCCAACACCGCCGGTTCCGTGCACTTCTTCGACGGTGCGACGGACCTCGGTGCGGGCACGTACAACCCGGCCACGGGCAACGCGACGCTCAGCGTCACGCCGTCGGTCGGCAGTCACTCGCTCACCGCACAGTTCACCCCGAGTGACACCTCCGCCTTCAACGGTTCCACCTCCACGGCGCTGCCCTTCACCGTGAACGCCCCGGGCACGCCGACCACCACCACGCTGACCGTGACCCCGCCCAGCGGGACCGCGGCCGGCACCGGTGGCACGCTCGACGCGACGCTCTCCGCGGTCGTGGCCCCGGTCGGCACCGCCGGCTCGGTCCACTTCTTCGACGGCGCCACGGACCTGGGCGCGGGCACCTACGACGTCGCCACCGGAACGGCGACGCTCGTGAAGACCCTCGCCACGGGCAACCACCTGCTCATCGCGACGTTCACCCCGAGCGTCGGCGGCTTCCAGTCGTCGTCCTCGGCGATCCTGAACTACGCGGTGGTCGGCGCGAACGGTGCGGCTGTGCCGCTCGACGCGCAGAACAACAGCGAGCCGTTCGCGGGCGCGCTGGTGCTCCAGGTCGCGGCGGGCACCGCCGTGCACCTGACCCAGGTCCCGGTGAACGACCCGAACGGCCACCCGGCGCAGGCGACCGACCCCACGGGTCACCGTCACGCCTGGGTGTTCACGGGCAACTTGACCGGCGTTTCGGTCAACGACACCCGGCCCACCCAGGACGGCTGGACGCTCAACGGGCAGGCCGCGGACTTCCGCAACGGCCAGACCGTCGTGCCGGCCACCAACCTCGGCTGGGTGCCGGCTGCCAGCGGCGGCGACGCCGAGGGCACCGTGGCCGCCGGCGCGGCGGTCGACTCGAAGCTCAAGACGGCCACCAGCAACGGTCTGCAGACCAGCAGCCAGTTCGCGAAGGCCGCCCCGGGCAACGGGCTCGGCACCAAGGACCTCACCTCCGCCCTGGAGCTGCGGATCCCGGACACGTCCCCGACCGGCCTCTACACCAGCACCCTCACGCTGACGCTGGTCAGCCCGTGACGGTGCGGTAACGCACAACACGCCAGGTCGGCCCGGGGCCACCCCGGGCCGGCCTGCGCCCATCTGCTGCACATCCGACGGACGGGAAACCTGCTATGAGACGCCTTTTCGCACTGGTCGCGGCTGTCGCCGTCGCCGCGGTGCTGACCCCCGCGGCCGCGCACGCCGAGCCCGCCGACGACGGCAACCGCGCCTGGTCGCTGCGGCCCGGCACGCCGGAGGGCAAGCCCGACAAGCGCACCCACTACACGCTGCAGGGCATCCCCGGCGCGGCAGTGGAGGAGAAGGTGCTCGTCACCAACAGCAGCAAGGTTCCCGCCTCGTTCGTCATCTACGGCACCGACGCGTTCAACACCTCGACCGGCGCGTTCGACCTGCTGCCGGCCGCGCAGAAGCCCACCGACATCGGCTCCTGGATGCAGTTCCAGGCACCGGCGATCACCATCGACGCCGGCGCCACCGTCGCGGTGCCGTTCAAGGTGGTCGTGCCGGCCAACGCGACCCCGGGCGACCACGCCGGTGGGGTCGTGGTCTCCCTCGCCACCGGCACCGACGTCAAGGTCGACACCCGGGTCGCGGTCCGGCTCTACCTCAGGATTGCCGGGCTGCTGCGCCCCGTACTCGCGGCCCAAAAGGTGGAGGCGCACTACTTCGGGGTGACCAACCCGTTCAGCGACGGCTCCGTGACCGTGTCGTACACGGCGGAGAACACCGGCAACATCCGGCTGCAGAGCCACGCGAAGCTGGTCGTGAAGTCCGCGCTGACCGGCATCACGCTGGCCGAGAAGAAGCTGCCCGACCTGCCGGAGCTGCTGCCCGGCCAGCGGGTGCCGCACGAGGCCGAGATCGACGGCGTCTTCCCGGCCGGCCCGCTGACCGTGCGGGTCGAGCTGGAGCCGTTCGGCGACCCGGAGCAGCCCGTCGGGCAGGCCGTGCCGAAGGCGGAGGGGCACACGACCATCTGGGCCTGGCCGTGGCTGCTGCTGATCGTGCTGCTGATCCTGGGCACCGGCGCCGGGTTCCTGGTGCGCCGCTGGCTGATCCGCCGCCGGCAGGCCCGCGCCGACGCCGCCGCGCTGGAGCGCCGCCGCGCCCGCAAGGAGAGCAAGGCCGGAGCGGCGGCATGACCAACCGGTTGACGGTTGCTGCGGTGGTACTGGCAGCAGCGGCCGCCCTGACCACCACCGGCTGCTCGGCGGACAAACCGGCCGCCGTGCCCTACACCGACAGTCGCTCGGCCGGCGGCATCGTGCTCTACGGCAAGGACGGCAAGCCCGCCACGACGGGAAAGACGGCCGACAAGCCGTTCGTCGCGAAGGCGATCGCCCAGGCGAAGGCGCCCGAACCCTACGACCGGGACGGCCGCAAGGCGACGCTGCTCGCCTTCCTGCCCCGCAAGGACGCCGACCCGACGCAGTGGCACGGCCGGTTCCTGACCGGCGCCAGCGCGTATCCCGACGCGGCGCACCCGACGGTCGTCGCACCCGCGGAGGCCGGTTCCCTGGCCGAGTTCCTGGACGTGTACCCGACCCAGTGGGACGGGCTCGTCCAGCTCCGCATCTACCTCGGGGTGCCCGGCGAGGAGACGCTCACCACGAGCTACGCGACCGCCGACATCCGGGTCAGCGGCGGCACCTGGACCGTGGTGCGCGGCGGGTCCACCAAGGCCGCCGGCCGGATCGGCGCCGCGATGGCGGGCGCGGCCGTGATGGACGGCGAGACGGGCGTGCCGATCGAGGTCCGCGTCGACGGTGGCTCCACCAGCCCCAGCCCCAGCCCGACCCCGGCCGGTGGCGGCGGCCCGCTGCCGCGCACCGGCGCCGACGTGATGACCCTCGCCGGCGGCGGCCTGCTACTCGTCGTCGCGGGCGTCGCCGCTGTCCTGCTCGGCCGGCGACGCCGTGCCACCGCCACCGCTCCCCGCGAGGAGGCCCACCGATGACGACCGCGCCGACCGAGGAGTCACACCCGCACGAGCCGCAGCCGGCACCGTTCGCACCACCGGACGGCGCCGCCCGCCACGCCGCGCCGGACGAACCGGGACCGGACGAACCGGGACCGCAGTACGCCGGTCCGCAGTACACGAGCCCGCAGTACGCGAGCCCCCAGTACGCCAGCCCGCAGTACGCGGGTCCGCAGCACCCCGGGCCACCGCATCCAGGCCCGCAGCACTCCGGGCCGCCGCATCCGGGTCCGCAGCACCCTGGGCCACCGCATCCGGGTCCGCAGCACTCCGGGCCGCCGTATCCGGGTCCGTGGTCCTCCGGGCCGCAGGAGACGCTGCCGTTCGGTCCCGTGCCGCCGCCGCAGTTCCAGCCGCCGGGTCACCCCGCGCCGCCACTGGGTTACACCGCGCCGCCGCTGGGCTACCCCGCGCCGCCGCTGGGCTATCCCATGCGGCCGGTCGCGGCGCCGGCGGCGCCCCTCGCCACGCTCGACGCGCGGGCGATCTCGGCCTGGTTCGGCAGCCGTAAGGTGCTGGACCGGGTGTCGCTGACGATGCAGCCCGGCCGGGTCACCGCGCTCATCGGCCCGTCCGGCTGCGGCAAGTCGACGTTCCTGCGGATCCTCAACCGGATGCACGAGCTGGTGCCGTCGGCACAGCTGGCCGGCGAGGTCCTGCTCGACGGCGCCGACATCTACGACACCGGCCGCCGGATCACCGACGCGCGGCGCCAGATCGGCATGGTGTTCCAGAAGCCCAACCCGTTCCCGACGATGAGCATCTACGACAACGTGGTCGCCGGGCTCAAGCTGACCGGCCTGAAGGTCCGCCGCTCGGAGAAGGACGCCCTGGTCGAGGAGTGCCTCATCAAGGCCGGCCTGTGGCGGGAGGTCAGCGACCGGCTGCGCTCGCCCGGCGGCGCGCTGTCCGGCGGCCAGCAGCAGCGGCTGTGCATCGCCCGGTCCCTCGCCATCCGGCCCCGGGTGCTGCTGATGGACGAGCCCTGCTCCGCGCTCGACCCGACCTCGACCCGGGTCATCGAGGAGACGATCGCCGAGCTCGCCGCCGAGGTCACCATCGTCATCGTCACGCACAACATGCAGCAGGCGCACCGGGTCTCGCAGCAGTGCGCGTTCTTCCTCGCCGAGCACGGCACGCCGGGCGCGATCGTGGAGAGCGGCGAGACCGAGCAGATGTTCGGTTCGCCCGTGGACCGGCGGACCTCCGACTACGTCAACGGCCGGTTCGGATGAGCGTCGTGTCACTGGAAAAGCCGCAGGACCCGGTGCCGGACCCGGAGCCGGACCTGGTGCCGGAGCCCGAGCAGGACCAGCCGCGCCAGCTGGCGGCGGCGCGCTCGCTGCAGGACCGGATCTTCCGGGGCGGGTCGCTGAGTGTCGGCATCCTGGTCATGGTCATCTTCGGGTCGATCGGCTTCTTCCTCGCGTTGCAGTCGATCCCCACGCTGTCGCGGTACGGCTGGGGCTTCTTCACCGAGAGCGACTGGCAGCCGGAGCGCGACGCGGTCGGCATGTCCGCCGTGCTGCTCGGGACCTTCCTGGTCGGGCTCATCGCGATGATCACCGCGTTCCCCCTCGCGCTGGCCTGCGCGCTGTACATCAGCGAGTACGCCGCGCCGGGGCTGCGCAAGTCCCTCGTCGCGATGATCGACCTGATGGCGGCCGTGCCGAGCATCATCTACGGGCTGTGGGGCTTCTTCCTGCTCGGGCCGCAGCTGATCCCGATCGCGCACTGGCTGCACCAGAACCTCGGCTTCATCCCGTTCTTCCGGGTCGAGACGGACCCGAACGAGCCGGTCTGGGCGCAGTCGCAGTACACCGGATCCGCGTTCGCGGCGGGTCTGGTCGTGGCGATGATGGTCATCCCCATCGCCTGCGCCGTGATGCAGGACGTGTTCTCGCAGGCACCGGCCGGCGAGCGGGAGGCGGCCCTCGCCCTGGGCGCGACCCGCTGGGGCATGATCCGCACCGTGGTGCTGCCGTTCGGGCGGGGCGGCATCGTCGGCGGCACGATGCTCGGCCTCGGCCGGGCGCTCGGCGAGACCGTCGCCGTGCTGCTGATCATCGGCATCGCGTTCGACCTCAAGGTCCGGGTGCTCGAAGTCGGCACGATCACGGTTTCCTCGCTGATCGCCAACCGGTTCGGCGAGGCGACGGCGGCGCAGCTCGCCGCGTTGCTGACCGCCGGCTTCGTCCTCTTCGTCATCACGGTGATCGTCAACACGATCGCCGCCATCATCGTCAGCCGCGGCCGCAGCGGCGCGTCCACCGAGATCTGAGACGGGAGGGGATCATGTCGACCACGAGCACGAGCGGCACCCGTACCGACGCCGCAGCCGCAACGAAAACGGACCCTTCGGCTCCCGAGCGGCCCCGGCGGTTGCGTGCCCGCACGCTCGACGACAAGCTGAGCCTCCTCGGCGCCACGGCCGGCTCGCTCGCGCTGACCTGGGTCCTCTACGGCAAGATCCTGCCGTTCTCCGGGCTGGTTGGCTTCCTCATCGTCTGGTATGTCGTGTTCCTGCTGATGTACGCGACCGTGACCAGCCTGTCCAGCCCGCGGCCGGTCGTGGTGGACCGGGTCGCCGGGGCCGTCGTGATGGCCGGCGCGGGCGTCGTCGCCGTCGCGCTGCTGTCGACCGTGTTCTACACGTTGGTCCGCGGCGTGCCGGTGGCCCTGCACTGGAACTTCTTCACCAAGGACATGAGCGGGGTGCGGCCGACGGCCCCGATGAGCGAGGGCGGCATCCTGCACGCGCTGGCCGGCTCGGCCGTGGAGATCGGCATCGGGGTGCTGATCTCACTGCCGCTCGGCGTGGTGACCGCGGTCTACATGGTCGAGGTCGGCGGGCGGCTGTCGAAGGTCGTGCGGACCGTCGTCGAGGCGATGACGGCCGTGCCGGACATCCTCGCCGGCCTGTTCGTCTACACGACGCTGGTGGTCGGACTCGGGTGGCCGAAGTCGGGGCTGGCCGCCGGTCTGGCGATCGCCGTGACGATGGTGCCGATCATCGCGCGGGCCTCCGACGTGGTGCTGCGGGTGGTGCCCGGCGGCCTGCGCGAGGCGGGTTTGGCGCTCGGCGCGTCGCAGTGGCAGGTGGTCCGCCACGTGGTGCTGCCGACCGCCCGGCCCGGCCTGGCGACCGCGCTGATCCTCGGCGTCGCCCGCGGCATCGGCGAGACGGCGCCGGTGCTGATCACCTCCGGAGCGTCCACGTTCCTCAACCTCAATCCGACCGAGAACACGATGAACTCGTTGCCGCTGTTCATCTTCATCGGTGTCCGAAGTGGACAGCCGCAGTTCATCGACCGGGGGTTCGGGGCCGCGGCGGTCCTGCTCACGGTGGTGCTGCTGCTGTTCTCCCTGGCCCGCTGGCTCGCCCGGCCGAAGGTGTGACCGCCATGCGACCGACCCGCCCCACGACCGACAGACGAGGAATCATCGTGCACACTTCCGCCGCCCGCACGCGGCTCGCCATCGTGGCCGTGCTGGCGATGGTCGCGACCCTGGTCGCGCCGGCCACCCCGGCCCTGGCCGTCGGCCACGCCCGGATCACCGGCACCGGCTCGTCCTGGAGCGCGAACGCGCTGAACCAGTGGGTCGCCGACGTGCAGAAGCAGGGCCTGCAGGTCGACTTCACGCCGACCGGCTCGGCGACCGGCCGCAAGGACTTCGCCGCGCTCGCCACCGACTTCGGCATCACCGACATCGGCTTCCGCGGCGAGGACCCGAAGACCAAGCAGAAGGACACCGCCCAGGGACGGGAGTTCGCCTACCTGCCGATCGTCGCCGGCGGCACCGCGTTCGTCTACCAGGTCCGGGTCGGCGGCCAGCTGGTGCGCAACATCCGGATGTCCGGCGAGACCCTGGCCAAGATTTTCTTCGGGCAGATCACGAACTGGAACGACGCGCAGATCAGCGCCGACAACAACGGCCGGAAGCTGCCGTCGCTGCCGATCATCGTGGTCGCGCACTCCGAGGGCTCGGGCTCCACGGCCCAGTTCACCTCGTACCTGGCCAACCAGTACCCCAGCCTGTGGCGGGCGTACAACGGATCGCCGGAGTTCACCGAATACTTCCCGCCCCTGCCGGCGACCGGCACCCGCGGCAACAAGGTCTACGCGGTCAACGGCTCCGACGGCGTCATCAACACCGTCACCGCCGGGTCGAGCAACGGGGCCATCGGCTACGACGAGTACTCCTACGCCCTCGGCGCCGGCTACCCGGTGGTGAAGCTGGAGAACAAGGCCGGCTACTTCACCTCGCCCAGCGAGTACAACGTCGCGGTCGCCCTGACCGCCGCCGAGCTCAACATGGACCCGAAGGACCCGAACACGTACCTGCTGCAGAAGCTGGACAAGGTCTACATCAACCCGGACCGGCGCACGTACCCCATGTCGTCCTACTCGTACATGCTGCTGCCGATCGGGGACAGCAAGAAGGACCCACGGATCAACAGCGAGAAGCGCCAGACCCTGGTCGACTTCATGGCCTACTCGATCTGCACCGGGCAGCGCTCGATGGGCGCCACCGGCTACTCGCCGCTGCCGGTCAACCTGGTGGAGGCCGGCTTCACGCAACTGAAACGGCTGAACGCCGCCGACGCGCAGGTCACCGTGGCCGCCAAGCCGGTCAACCAGTGCAACAACCCGACGTTCGACCCCGCCGACCCGGCCCGCAACCACCTGGCGCAGATCGCGCCGAATCCGGCGGACTGCGACAAGCGTGGTGCCGGCCCGTGCGCGGCCACCGGGGCGACCGGCGGCACCAACACCGCGGGCGGCAACGGTAGCGGCGGCACCGGCACCGGCACCGGTGGCGCGACCACCAACCCGTCGGCGTCCGGATCCGCCGCTGCGGCCGGCCAGATCGACCCCGACACCGGCGAGGTGATCAGCGGCGGCGGTGGCAGCGGCGGCGGGGACGCCAACGCCGTCGGCGTCCCGAACGACCTCGCGGCGTTCACCACCGGCAAGCACATGAAGGTGCTCGGCCCGGCCGCGGCGGCGCTGCTGCTGCTGGTCGTCTTCGGCCCCGCCCTGCTCGGTCGCTGGCTGCGCCGCCGCCGGGAGCAGCCGTGAGCCGCCGCCGGATCGCCAGCGTCGCCGTGCTGCTGGTCTGCTCCGGACTGATCCTGTCCGGGCCGAGCTACTCCGCGCCGAGCGACGAGCCGGAGCCCGAGTTCACCGCGACCAAGACCATGACGCGCTCGCACGTGGAGGCCGACGGCACCGAGTCCCCGGCCGTCACGAAGACCGTCACCGCCACCGTCAGCCAGGTCACCGGCCTGCGCAGCAACCAGCAGATCAGGGTGAGCTGGACCGGCGCCCAGCCGACCCGGGCCACGTCGAGCGCCCCCAACAGCGTGCAGGCGCCGCTGCAGGAGTACCCGGTCGTGGTGATGCAGTGCCGTGGCGTCGACACCCCGGCACATCCGCTGGACCCGAGCACGTGCTGGACCCAGGGGGTCGGCGAGCGCCGGTACACGGATCCGACCGTCAAGTTCCCGCCGTGGCGGCTCGACCGGTACGAGACCGCCGCCAACCGCCGGGGCACCGTCGGTCTCCCACCCTCGCCGCCGGCGAGCTGCGACCTGGCGTCGGAGGTCAGTCCACCGGCGCGGTACGTGCCCTTCGTCGGCCCGCCGCCCCAGAACATCACCTACTATCCGCTCAACCGGCGGGAGAACGACAGCTGCGGCCCGGTCCTCGCCACCGACATGGTCAACGTCGAGGACAAGGACTCGACGCCGACGAACACGACCTACGCGGCGAGCAACGCCAAGGGCGACGGCAGCATCAAGTTCGTGGTGACGACGGACGAACAGAACCAGTCGCTGGGCTGCTCCACGACGGTCCTGTGCACGCTCGTCGTGCTGCCGATCATGGGCGTGAGCTGCGACCTCGCCGCCGCGGCACTGCCGGCCGAGGACCGCCCCACGGGGGTCGACCTCAAGGACGGCGGGTCCAAGTGCAAGGCCAACGGGCGCAAGGGCGTTGGCGAGATCTACGACAACAACGACCCCGATCAGATCGACGTCGCGGTGACCGCCAGATTCTGGTGGAGCGCCTCGAACTGGCGCAACCGGATCACGGTCCCGCTCACGTTCGTCCCATCCGGGAACCTGTGCGTCCTCACCGACAACGACATCCCGCTGGACATGTTCGGCTCGGAGCTGATGGTGCAGGCCACCGACCAGTGGGCGACCGCGTTCTGCACCGACCCCACCCGCTTCAAGTTCCGGCACGTGCGGCTCGGCGAGCCGCAGGCCAAGGCCGCGCTGGTGGCCAGCGGCGCGAGGGCGGCACTGGTCAGCAGCCCACCACCGGAGCCGTACCCGATCCGGACGGTCAGCGCACCGATCGCGGTGACCGGTTTCGCGATCAGCTACACGATGGACGACGCGACGGGCAACGAGTACAAGGACCTGAAGCTCAACGCGCGGCTGCTCGCGAAGCTGCTCAGCGAGTCGTACCCGACGAAGGGTGACCTGAAGGCCGCCTACGGCAAGGCGGACAAGAACGACCCGTACCTGGCGATGGCCGACAATCCGCTCGCGGTCACCCTCGACCCGGAGTTCAAGGCGCTCAACCCCACCATCGGCGACGGCTACGCCACCATTCTGAGCTCCTCGACGCTGCTGGCGCTGTCCGTCAACTCCGACGTGATGTACGCGCTGTCGGCGTACCTCAACGCCGACCCGGAGGCGCGGGCGTTCCTCAACGGCGCCAAGGACCCGTGGGGCATGGTCGTGAACCCGGGCTACAAGGGCATCCAGCTGCCGTTGCCGGCCTGGCCGCTGCTGGACTCGTTCGTGTCGCCGAACTTCACGCCGTACACCGGCTGCTCCAACACCGAGTACACCGACACCCTGGCGCAGATCCCCTACCCGCCGCTGGTCGCCTCGCCGGTGGCGAGCCTCGCCAACGTCGCGCAGCGGGTCCAATACGCCCTGGCCAACGCCCACGTCAACTGCTCCCTGCTCCTCGACGAGAAGAGCACGCCGGTCGGCGTCAACATGAGCGCCATCGGCCGTCAGGAGTTCCGGGGCCGGTTCATGCTCGGCGTGACGAGCCTCGCCGACGCCGAGTTCCTCCAGCTCAACACCGCGGCCCTGCAGTCACACTCGACGGCGTCCACCACGGCGCAGTTCACCGGCCGGGACGGCCGCACCTTCGTCGCGCCGACCGGGGACTCGATGGCGGCCGCGATGCGGTTCGTCAAGCAGGACACGACCGCGAACACCTGGGTCATGCAGTACGACAAGCTCGTCAGCGCCGACGGCGCGAGCGCCTATCCGGGCACCCTGCCCGTGTTCGCGACCATCCCGACGGAGAACATCGGCGCCGACGGCGCGAAGCTGGCCCAGTTCCTGAAGTTCGCGGTCGGCCCCGGGCAGACCCCCGGGCTGGGCAGCGGCCTGCTCCCGCCCGGCTACCTGCCGCTGACCGCCGCGAACGGGCTCGGCGACTTCGCCGCCTTCACCCTGCGTGCCGCCGACGCCGTCGCGGCGCAGGCCGGCACGATCCCGCTGGTGCAGGGCGGCAACGACGTCAAACCCCCGCCGCCCACGACCGGCGGCGGCACGGGCAACACCGGCACGGGCACCGCCACGGTGCCGGCGACCGGCACCCGCCCCTCCGGCGCCGTGCCGTCCGCCTCCGCGTCCGCGGCGCCGCAAGCGGCGCAGCGGACGGCCGGGTTCACCGCCGGGCTGTCCTCGGCCCTGGCCGCCTGGGCATTGCCGGTCGCCGTGATCATCACGCTGGCGACCTTCCTGATCGGCTCGGTCACCCGTGCCGTGACGTTCGTCGTGACCTGGTGGAAGGCGACATGACCGCGACTGCCGTGCTCGAATCCCCGGCCGATGACGACGACGACTTCGAGGACCTCCTGCCGGAGCCGGTGGTCCTGACCAAGCTGCCCCCGCCGGCCGCCGTGACCGTCGTCGTGCGGTCGCTGCTGACCCTCGCCGTGCTGTCTGGCTGGCTCGTCGCGTACGCGCTCGGGGTCAGCGCCGTGCAGCAGGCCCGCACCCAGCAGCAGCTGTACAACGACTTCCGGGAGAAGCTGGCCCTCGCGACCGTGCCCATCGGCGGCGAGATCGATCCCGGCACCCCGGTCGCGCTGATCGAGGCGCCCGGCATCGGCCTGCGCCAGATCGTGGTGGAGGGCACCAGCTCCGGCGTCATGCGCGACGGCCCCGGGCACCGCCGCGACACCGCGCTGCCCGGCCAGCCCGGCACCTCCGTCGTCTACGGCCACGCGGCCGCGTTCGGCGGCCCGTTCCGCCGGGTCACCGAGCTGCAGCCCGGCGACCCCGTCACCGCCACCAGCGGCCTGGGCGTCATGCGCTACGAGGTGACCGGCGTACGCCGCGAGAGCGACCCCCTGCCCGCACCCCTGCCCTCCGGCGGCGCCCGGCTGACCCTGGTCACCGCCGAGGCCGACGGCTGGCGCAGCGGCTGGGCGCCGAACCGGGTCGTCTACGTCGACGCGGTCCTCAAGTCCGGCGACGTCCTGCCCGGCCACCCGGGCCGGCCGAGGTCGGTGGCGGTGGCCGAGAAGGCGATGCAGGCCGACCCGGACGCCCTGGTGCCGCTGGTGTTCTGGCTCCAGGTGTTCGTGGCCGCGGCCCTCGCGACCACGTGGGCCCGGCAACGCTGGGGCGGCCTGCAGACCTGGTTCGTCGGCGCGCCGATCCTGCTCGCCTGCCTCTGGGGCACCGTGGAGACCCTCGCCGAGTTCCTGCCGAACCTTTCCTGACACCTTCCGGCCATCGACCGTTCAGCCAGCACGGTGTGCGCATCGTGCCGTGGCCCCGGACGGACGTCCATATTCGTGAGTGGATGATCGCTGATGGTCACCCCGGCTCGATACGATCGCGCCGGAGGTGGCCCCACCATGACAACCATCGCGCTCGCCCGCGGTGCGAACACCGCCATCGACGAACCGGCCGTCCGCGCGTCGATCGCGTGGGGCGCGGGCTCGTCCGTGGACCCGTGTGCGCTGCTGCTCGCCGCGGACGACAAGGTCCGCAGCGACGCGGACTTCGTGTTCTTCAACCAGCCGCGCGACGCCGCCGGCACGGTCGAGCTGACCGAGGACGGCCCGCGCGGCGCGAGCCTCGAGGTGCAGCTGCACCGGCTCCCGGCACAGGTCAGCAGGGTCGTCGTCGCCGGTTCGATGGACGGCGGGACGTTCGACGCCGTGCCCGGCCTGGAGGTCACCGTCGCGACCCGGCACGGGCGGATCCTCGCCCGGTTCCCGATCGCCGGGGTCGAGCGGGTCACCGCGATGGTGTTCGGCGAGTTCTACCGGCGCGACGGGCGGTGGAAGTTCCGGGCCATCGGGCAGGGCTGGGACTCCGGCCTGTCCGGCCTCGCCACCAACTACGGGGTCACCGTCGACGAGGAGGAGCGCGAACCGGGCTGGTACCCAGTGCCCACCGACCCGCAGCACCAGCGCTGGTGGAACGGCACCGAGTGGGGCGTGCGGACCATCCGGCTCTTCCACGAGACGGCGACCGGCTGCGGGCGGTGCGGCGGCACGAAGACCCGGGCGCACGCGGACCAGCCGCTCTCGTGCGTCCCGTGCGCGACGGAGATCGCAAACGTGCTCAACGTGTGGAGCACCAAGGCCGCCAGGGTCCTCGCCGCCGCCGGTCCGCAGGGCCCGGAGTGGGACGCCCTGACCAACGAGCTGCGCTTCCACCGGGTGGGGGAGGCCGCCGGCCGCCGGGCGCTGCGGCCGGTCGCGTTGCAGCACCTGGAGCAGATGGTGGCGTTCGCGTTCGCCGACGACCTGATCGAGCAGCACGAGGTCGACGAGTTCGAGGACGCGGTGCGCCGCATCGGCATCACCGACACCGCGATCGCCGACATGCGCCGCCGGCTGCAGCGCGGCCTCGACCTGGCCCGCATCGCCGACGGCGACGTCCCCACGGTCACGCAGACCTCCCTGCATCTGGAGGCCAGCGAGATCCTCCACCTGGACCTGCCCGCCGCCAGCATCAGGTTCCTGGCCAACGGCCCGCGCCCCAACCCCGGCCGCCTGATCGCGACCAACACGAAGCTGCGCTTCCTCGGCGACACCGGTGCCGGGTCGGAGATTGCCTGGGGCAGGGTTATGGAGATCCGCCCGGAGAACGGCCGTGTCGTCATTACGGCGACCGCCAGGGGCGGCAACTACAAGGTCGACGACGCCGAACATGTGGCGGCCGTGCTCACCGGCGTGCTGCGGATCGCCAAACGGACCGCGAACGTCCCCGCCCAGCGCGACACTCGCGCCATCGCCCCCGCCATCAAGTCCGAGGTGTGGCGTCGCGACGGCGGTGCGTGCGTGGAGTGCCGGGCCACCGAGTATCTCGAGTTCGACCACGTCATCCCGTGGAGCCGCGGCGGCGCGACCAGCGTCGGCAACCTCCAGCTGCTGTGCCGCAAGTGCAACCTCGCCAAGGGCGCCCGCATCTGACCCGCACCGGGGCAGCCGCCGGGCGGCGCACCGCCTAAGCTCGCACCCGTTCACCGGGACGGGGGAGGTGCGGGTGCACGATCGGCTGTCGGTGCGCTGGCGCCAGGGGCTTTCGGCCGCCGGGATCGCGGTCGGCCTGCTCCCGCTGGTCCAGGGCGAGTGGCGGACCGCGCTGGTGGCCGCCGTCCTCGGACAGATCGTCGTCGGGGTCTGGGCGTGGGGAACCGGCTTCGGCCCGGTGGTCGGCATCACCGTCGGGGCGGTCCTTGCGACGGGGCTGGCGGCGGCGTTCGCCGTGTCGCAACGGCCCAGGGCCGGCCTGCTGCTCCCGCCGGCGGAGGACTACCTGGTCGTGTGGGTCGCCGTGGGCCTGGTCGCGGTGGCCGCGGTGCTGGTCGAAGGATTGACCCGCGGCCTGAAGCGAGCCGGATGGGCGGTCCTCGGGGCGGCCCTGGTGCTGCTGCCGTGCGCGTGCTGCACCCAGACCTTCTCGAGGATCGACGAGGACTCCTGGCGATTCCTGGTGCGCGACCAGGAGATCCTGCCGCTGCCGCCGACGTTCCAGCTGGCCTGGGGCGATCGTTGCGCGTCCGGCGGCACCAGCGGCAACTGCACGGCCGAGTTCGTGGTGACGGCCACCGACGGTGCCGCGCGGACCGTGATGATCGAGCGTCTGGCCGACCACCTGAGCACGCTCGGCTGGCGCATGGAGACCGACTCCGGGGGACCCCGCGGCCGGTTCGCGGTCGGCGGCATCCTGGCCTGGCGGGAGCACAAGCTGTGGTTCTCCGACGAGACCGCGCATCGGCGGCGCCCCGCGCCCGCCGGATCGGTCGTCATCTTCATCGACAACGGTTGAGACAGGAGCATATCGATGTCCCAGGAACACCAGGGATGGCCGGCGGTGCAGGATGAGCTCGCCGACGCGCTGCTGCGGTTGCGGCCCGAGGACGCGATCTCCCTCGACGGTGCGGACGGCTTCGTGCAGTTCATCCGGTTCGGCCGCGGCATCACCGTCAAGGGGCCGTCGGTGCTGGTCCACACCAAGCCCGGCGAGCCGGGCTCGCCGACCGAGGCGGCGCTGACGGCGCTGGGCTGGACGCCGTCCGCCGAGACCGAGACCACGGCCCAGCCGGAGGCGCCCGCGCCGCTGGACCAGGCCACCGCTGCCCGGTGGGCCGACGTGATCGTGCGGACGCTCCGGGACGTGCGCGGGATCGCCGACCCGGCCACGCTGACGTACAGCTCGTTCAACAACAACGGGCTGCGCGCGCCGCGGCTGCACACCGTGACAGCCGATGCCGAGCAGGCGGCGCCGGACCCGGACCCGGCCACCCTCCTGCCGCCGCCGTCACCCGCGTGGCGGCAGTGGTGCACGCTGTTCGCCGACGGGATCGGTGACTGGTCGCAGGCCGCGTTCGACCGTCTCGTGGCCGAGCAGGGCTGGCAGGACTCGTCCTCCGGCCGGCACCCGCGACTCACCGCGGCCGGCGGCGAGCGGGTCAGCGCCCTGACCTACCACGCCGGCCACCGCGGGCACGGCGAGGTCAACGCGGTGAGCGTGGCCCTGCCGGTCGCCGAGGCCGACCTGGCGCAGGTGTTCCGGCAGGCCCTCGCCGGGGCGGCCGCCGCGCTCGGGCACCCGCCGCTCGTCGGCGACATGGACCGGGAGCCGTTCGCCCGCTGGCGCGGCGCCCGCACCACGCTGACCCTGTCCGCCCACCTCAGCGGGGAGGTCCAGCTCCTGGTCGAGCCGACCGAACCGCGGGAGACCGTCATCTACAACGACCACAAGTGGATGATGTCGCCGGACGACTGGAGCCCGGACGAGCTGTGGATGACCGAACCGGACGTGGAGGCGCCGGAGGCCAAGCAGCTGCTCGGGATGATGTCCTACCCGCACTCGACGTCGACCACCCTCGACGGGACGATCGAGGAGCTGCGGCTGCTGTTCACGTCCTGGAGTTCGGCGTTGCCGCTGCTGCACCCGTACGCCCGCACCGCCCGCTGGCGGCTTTCCCGCCGCAAGGGCGACATGATCGCCGAAGGCCGGTTCTCGCGGGAACGGGTGACGGCCCGGTTCGGCTGGTCCGACCAGTACGGTGCCCGGCTGGCCGCCGCGCCGGGCCCCGACGTCACGGCCGATCTGGTCGAGCGGGTGCGGGCGGCGCTGGACCAGGCCGGGATCACCACCCCGGAGGAGCTGGGCGGCGCCGCCTGGTCCGACACCCCCGCCGAACGCATGTACGCCAACCGCCTCACCCTCGAACACGGCTGACGGACCCAGCCGGTCAGCCGATCACCCGGTCCTGGCCGGCCCGGACCGCGAAGCCGCCCATCACCGCGATCACCACGCACAGCACCGTCAGCGGCAGGGTCCAGCCGCCGCTGGCGTCGCGCAGTGCCCCGATGAGCACCGGACCGGACGCGGCGAGCAGGTAGCCGATCGACTGCGCCATCCCGGACAGCGCCGCGGCCTGCCGGTGGTCGACGGCGCGCAGGCTGAACAGGGACAGGCACAGCACGAGTGACAGGCCCGCCCCGAAGCCGGCGCTGACCAGCCAGAGCACGGCGGCGCCGGGCGCCAGGAGCAGGCCGCCGACGCCGATCAGGATGAGCGCGGCGCACAGGAGGGCGACGAGTCGCTGGTCGCGCAGGCGGCGCATGAGGTGCGGCGCGGCCAGGTTCGCGGCGACCGCGGCGATCAGGTAGCCGAACAGGTGCCAGCCGGCGGCCGTCGCGGTCACACCATGGGACTGCTCGATGGTGGGCAGCCACGCGACCATCACGTAGAAGACGAGTGACTGCAGGCCCATGAACAGGGTGACCTGCCAGCCGATGGCGCTGCGCCACGGTGAACGGTGCGCCGCCTCGGCGACGGAGGCCGCGGCGAAGGACCGGTGGGCGCGCAGCTGCGGCAGCCAGAACGCCGCCGCGACGACGGTCAGGCCGACCCAGCAGCCCAGCGCGATCCGCCAGCCGCCGGGGGAGTCGCCCGCGATCGGCACCGCCACGCCGGAGGCGACGGCCGCGACGATGCTCTGGGTGGCGGAGTAGGAGCCGGACAGCTGCGCCACCCGGTCCGGGAAGTCGCGCTTGACCAGGCTGGGCAGCAGCACGTTGAAGCCGGCGATCGCCGCGCCGACCGCGACGGTGCCGGCCCAGATGGCGCCGGTGACCGGCACCGAGCGCAGCACGATGCCGGCGGCGAGCACCGCCAGGGCGAGGCCGATGGTGCGTTCCAGCCCGAGCCGGCGCGCGACCAGGGGCGCGAGGGGGGAGAAGCCCGCGAAGGCGAGCAGCGGCAGCGCGGTCAGCACGCCCGCGGCGGTGGCGGTCAGGCCCAGGTCGGCGCGGACGTCGTCGAGCACCGGGCCGACGGAGGTCAGCGCGGCCCGCAGGTTCGTGGCGATGAGCAGGATGCCCACCACGAGCAGGCCGACCCGGGGGCGGGTCCCAGCTGATGGCGAGGCGACAGAGACGGTCATGAGGCGCTCCCGTGCAGGATGTCGCGACCCTCGTCGACGAGCGCGACGCTGCACGCCTCGGCCACGGTGGGGTCGCCGGCGGCGATCGCGTCGACGAGGCGGTGGTGCAGCTCGTGCACGGCCCGGTCCTCGTCCAGCGCGGCGGTGTCGTTGATGGTCTGGGTGATGACCGGGCTGAGGTGTTGGTACAGCTCCGCCAGCAGCGGATTCCCACCGGCGATGACGACCGCGCGGTGGAACGCGAAGTCGGCCTCGACGAAGCCGGGCAGGTCACCGGCGGCGCGGGCGGCGTCGCGGTGTTCGAGGAGCTCGCGGAGCCGGGCCACGTCCTCGGCGGTGGCGTGCAGGGCGGCCCGGCGGGAGCCGCGGTGCTCGAGCAGGGCCCGGACCTCGAACGCGTCGTCCGGGTCGGCGGCGGCGACCCGGCGGCCGAGCGAGACCTGCAGCTCGCTGTCGGCCCGCACGTAGGTGCCGTCGCCCGGCCGCGCCTCCAGCAGCCCGAGGTGCACGAGCGCGCTCAACGCCTCCCGCACGGTGTTGCGGCTGACCCCGAGCTCCTCGGTGAGCCGGTGCTCGGGCGGGATCCGCCCACCGACCGGCCAGTCGCCGGCCGCGATCAGCGCCCTGAACTGCGTGGCGACCTGCGTGGCGAGCGGCACGCCCCGCCGGGGACTCGACAGCATCCAGTGACCTCCAAATGTAGGACAGCTGGATTGTAGGACATTTGCAGCAAGATATCGTGGGCGGCGTGGATCATTGCGGTGAGTGCGGGTTCGCCTACGACAGCGTCACGGCGCGGGACCTGCCGGGCCGGCTGGCGGCGGCGGGGCCCCGCTTCGGCGCCGCGCTCGCCGGGATCCCCGATCCCCGGCGGCGGCCCTCGCCCGAGGTGTGGTCGCCGCTGGAATACACCTGCCATGTCCGGGACGTCCTGCGGGTCCAGGGCCGGCGGCTGGACCTGGCGTTGCGCACCGACGACCCGGAGTTCGTCGCGATGGGCCGGGAGGACCTCGTCGTGTCCGACGCCTACAACGCGCAGGACCCGCGGGTCGTGGTGGCGCAGCTGGCGGCGGCCGCGGACGAGCTGGCGCGGGCCTTCACCGCGCTGAGCCCGGCGCAGTGGGAGCGCACCGGGATCTACAACTGGCCGGTCGTCGAGTCACGCACGATGCTGTGGCTCGGCCGGCACACCGTCCATGAGGTCGAGCACCACCTGCTGGACCTGACCCGCTGAGCCAGCCCTGACATGCGACAACCCGGGACCCGCGGCGATGCGGCCGCGATCCCGGGTTGCCCAGCCGGGGCGTCAGACGTGGGCCAGGCGGGCGGCCTGGACGGCGTCGTTCAGGTGCTGCTCCGCGTCGCGGCTCAGCGAACTGTGCAGCAGCCTGCCGCCGAGCTGCAGCGACGCCATCTCGGCCACGACCTTGTCGACGGTGACCTGATCGACGAGGAGGAAGAGCGCCGCCGTGCCGGGCTGCAGCGTCGCGGCGAGGTCCTTCATGAACTTGTCGTCGACGCCGACGTCGACGCTCTTCCCGGCCAGCGCGCCGGCCCCGGCACCCACCGCCATGCCGATGAACGGGGCGAGGAACAGCAGTCCGATGAGACCGCCCCACATGGCGCCGCTGGCCGCTCCGACGCCGGTCGCGGACGCCGCCTGGTGCACCTTGATCTTGCCGCCGGCCTCGACCTGCACGACGGCGGCGTCGCGAACGCTGATGAGTCCCTGTCGCTGCAGGTCGATGATCTTCTCTCGGGCGGTCTTCGCCGTGTCGACGTCGGTGTACTCGATCGCGATCATTTCGCTCATGCTCGTTCCCTCCTGCGGTGTCGAACGGCCGGGATCCTCAACCCGGCGGGCGTCTCAGCCACCTGCAACGTTGGCCAAACGGCCGTCGAACCGCCTCGCCCGAGGGGAGTGACGGTCAGCCTTCCGCCCGCAGCGCCGTCCTCGCGCACAGCAGCTCGCGGCGGGCCGCCGGGTCGACCGTGGGGTAGTGCGGGTCGAGCGTGATGAGCGCGTCGGCGATCACCGCCGCCGCGGCGATCCGGGCGAACCACTTGCGGTCGGCCGGGATGACGTGCCAGGGCGCCCAGTCGGTGCTCGTGTGCGACAGCATGTCGGAGTACGCCGACTGGTAGGCGTCCCAGCTCTGCCGTTCGCGCAGGTCGGCGGCGGAGAACTTCCAGTTCTTCTCGGGCCGGTCGATCCGGTCGAGCAGCCGGTCCCGCTGCTCCTCGCGGGACAGGTTGAGGAACAGCTTCACCACCTGGAAGCCGTTGTCGGTCAGGTGCCGCTCCCAGTCGTTGATGGCGCGGAACCGCTGCTTCCAGATGCGGGACGAGGTCGACGGCAGCCTCTGCGGGTCCAGGAGCTCGGGGTGGACCCGGACGACGAGCACGTCCTCGTAGTGCGACCGGTTGAAGATGGCGATCTCGCCGCGGCCGGGCAGCCGTTGCGCGAAGCGCCACAGGTAGTCGTGGTCGAGCTCCTCCGCCGACGGGACCTTGAAGCTGTGCACGTGCACGCCCTGCGGGTTGACGCCGCTCATCACGTGCCGGATGGTGCCGTCCTTGCCGGCGGCGTCGGGGCCCTGCAGCACGACGAGCAGGCCGCGCCGGTTCTCCGCGGCGAGCCGGGCCTGGAAGTCGGTCAGCAGGGTGACCCCGCGCTGGAGCAGCTCGGCACCGTCCTGCTTGCTCGCCAGGGGTCCGGTGTACGCGGGATCGTGGTGCCGGGGCAACCGGACCCTGGTGCCCGGCTCGACCCGCAACGGTGCGATCAGCTCGGCGATGCGCTTGGCGACCCGGTCGGTCATGGACGCTCCTCCTGCCCGGCGGTGGCGCTGCGGTGGCGCAGCACCAGTTTGCGCAGCTCGGTGACCACGATGATCGACAGGCCGGCGGCGATGCACACGATCCACTGGGTGAGGTCGAGGCTGACGGTGTGGAGCAGGCGCTGCAGCAGGCCGAGTTCGGTGGCGACGATGATCGCGATCACCGACATGCCGCTGGCGACGAGGAACCGGTGGTCGTCGAAGGTCTCGATGGTGAAGACGGACCGCACGTCGCTGCGGACGGTGAACGACAGGAACAGGTTGAGGATCGAGAAGGTCGCCAGGCCCATGGTGCGGGCCACGTCCATCCCGTGCGTGTTGCCGGCCCAGGCGATGACCGCGAGGGTGGCCGCCCCCATGACCAGGCCGAGGAAGGCGAGCCAGAGCAGGGTGCGGGTGGGCAGCAAGGGCTCGTCGGCGCGGCGCGGCGGTCGCCGCATGATGTCGGCGTCCTGCTTGCCGGAGCCCAGGCCGATGGCCTGGAACACCTGGGTGGTGAAGTTGACCCAGAGCGTCTGCAGCGGCAGGAACGGCACGCCGGTGGCGATGTTGAAGATGCTGGCGCCGAGGAACGTGGCGATGAAGCCGACGAGTGCGCCCATCTGGAAGAAGACGTAGCGCTTGAGGTTGTCGTACAGCGCCCGGCCGATCTCCACCGCCTTGACGATGGTGGCGAAGTCGTCGTCGGTGAGGATCATCGCGGCGGCCTCCTTGGAGACCTCCGTGCCGGTGATGCCCATCGCGATGCCGATGTCGGCGCGTTTGAGGGCGGGCGCGTCGTTGACGCCGTCGCCGGTCATCGCGACGATCTGGCCCTGGCGCTGCAGGATGTCCACGAGGCGGACCTTGTGCTCGGGGGTCACCCGGGCGATCACCCCGATGTCGCCGACGTCGCGGAGCAGCTGCTCGTCGCTCATCGCGGCGAACTCGGCGCCGGTGATGACCCGGCCGTCGATGCCGAGCTGCGCCGCGATGGCCGAGGCGGTGCCGGCGTGGTCCCCGGTGATCATGCGGACGCGCAGGCCGGCGGCCTTCGCCGTGGCGATCGCGGCCTTCGCCTGCGGCCTCGGCGGGTCGACGATGCCGACGAGGGCGAGCAGGGTCAGCCCGTCGAGCGAGTCGAGGAGCGCAGCCTGCGGGTCGAACGTGGCCGGCGCGAAGTCCTTGCGGGCCGTGGCCATGACCCGCAGCCCCTGCGCGGCGAGCCGCTCGTTTTCGGCCAGGTAGCGCTCCCGCAGCCCGTCGTCCAGCAGGGTGGTGGCCACGCCGGGGGAGACCACCGCCGCCGCGCGGGCCAGCAGCTGGTCCGGGGCGCCCTTGACGTAGGCGCGCACGACGTCGTTGCCGGCGTCGTCGGTCATGCGGTGGAACGTCGCCATGAGCTTGTACGCGGCGTCGAACGGCACCTCGGCCAGGCGGGGGTACCGCTGCCGGGTCGAGACGACGTCGAGGTGCCCCTTCTCGGCGAGGACGACCAGCGCGCCCTCGGTGGGGTCGCCGATCAGCTCGCCGTCGCGGACGACCGCGTCGCCCGCGAGCGCGAGCGGCAGCAGGAACGGTTCGAGGGGGATGTCGGGTTGGCCGGCCGCGTGCCGGATGTCGCCGTCGGTGCGGTAGCCGCTGCCCGTTACGACGTACCGCCGGCCGGGGATGGTCAGCTCGACGGCGGTCATCTGGTTCAGCGTCAGCGTCCCGGTCTTGTCGGAGTTGACGGCGGACGTCGAGCCGAGCGTCTCGGTCGAGCGCAGCCGCTTGACGATGGCGTTGGACCGGGCGAGCAGCTGGGTGCCCATCGACAGGATCGTCGTCACGACCGCGGGCAGGCCGGTCGGGATGGCCGAGACGGCGAAGGCGACGGCGGCCAGGAACACCGCGTTGAAGGAGTTGCCCCGGGACAGGTTCAGCCCGATCGACAGGGCGAGGGCGACGCCGGCGACGATGAGGATCTGGTTGGTCAGCCGCGCCAGCTGCCGGGTCAACGGCGTCTCGGTGTCCCGCTCCGCCTGCAGCATCCCGGAGATGTGGCCCACCTCGGTCGCCATCCCGGTGGCGGTGACCACGAACTCGCCGGTGCCCCGGGTGACGTTCGTGTTCATGTACACCATGTCGACCCGGTCGCCCAGGGCCGCCTCGGCTCCGGCGACGGTCTCCGCGTCCTTGGCGACCGGGAGGCTCTCACCGGTCAGCGCGGACTCGTCGACCTCGAGCCCGGCCGACCGGACCAGCCGCCCGTCGGCCGGCACCAGGTCGCCGGCCTCGATCAGCACGACGTCACCCGGGACGAGCTCCTCGGCCGCGAGCTCGGCCAGCTGGCCGTCCCGCCGGACCCGCGCCCTGACGATCATCATCTGCTGCAGCGCGCTGACGGCGGCCGCGGCCTTGCCCTCCTGGCGCAGCCCCAGCACCGCGTTGAGCAGGGTCAGCAGCAGCAGCAGGAGGCCCGTGCCGAGCTGCCGCAGCGGATACAGGCAGCCGATGCCGGCGCACAGCAGGACGATCTGCATCGGATCGGCGTACTGCCGGGCGAACGCCCGCCACCACGGCTCCTTCCGCGTCTCGACCATCCGGTTCGGGCCGTAGGCGGCGCGCCGGGCCGAGACCTCCTCGGCCGGCAGACCGGCCCGCGGCTCGACGTGCTCGACGGCGAGCGCGTCCTCGACCGACAGCGCGTGGAAGGGCGGGGCCTCCGCCTCCACGGCCGGCATCGTGACCATGAGTCTGTCGCCTCCTGCAGTCCGGCGCACGTATCTCGCAGCGTCGGGCGGCAATACCCACTCGCCGGCCGTTGACCCGTCGCCGGGCGATCCTTGTCGATCACCCGCGCCGGGGGAGGCGGCCCGGCGCGGGACGGCGGCCGGAGCGGTTCAGCGGCCGGTGCAGATGGGGTGGTACGGGCGGGAGCCGAGGTTCGCCGCCCACTCGGCGCGGCTCAGGACCCGGCCCGCCGCGCAGATGCGGTGCTCGGCGGCCCGCACGTCGAGGGTCCAGCCGATCAACCGGCCGTCGTCACCGCCGGAGACCAGGTCGCCGTCACCGCCGGAGACCAGGTCGCCGTCACCGCCGGGGACCGGGCCGCCGCCGGGACCGGAGCCGGGGTCGGTGGAGGCGCCGCCGGTGGTGAAGGCCAGGCCGCGGACCCGGTCGGCGTGCCCGCTCAACCGGGCCACCGGCCGGCGCCCGGCGACGTCCCAGACGACCACGGTCCGGTCGTCGCCGGCCGAGGCGAGCATCCGCCCGTCCCGGCTGAACGCGACCACCTGCACGGCCGCCGTGTGCCCGGACAGCTCGGCGAGCTGCTGCCCGCTCGCGGTGTCCCACAGTTTGATGGTCCGGCTGTCGCCGGCGGTGGCGTACAGGCGGCCGTCGGGGGACACCGCGATGGACTGGACCGCCCGCTGCCCCGTGTTGACCCGGCCGAGCTGCTGCCCGGTGGTGACGTCCCAGGTGTTGACGTAGCCGCCGACGCTGGCGCCGAGCAGCCGCCGCCCGTCCGGGGTGAAGGCGAGGGACGTGACGATGCGGCTCGGGAACCGTGCCGTCACGTCCGCCGGCCGGTCCAGGGTCCGCACGTCCCAGACGACGGGGGCGAACGTGGCGGTGGCGAGCAGCCCGCCGTCCGGGGCGAACGCCACGTCGGTGGTCGGCCCCGACGGCCGGGCCGCGAACGGCGGCGCCGCAGGCCCGAAGACCGGGCCACCGGGCGGCGCCTGACCGGGTGCGGCGACGTCCCAGACGGTGACGACGCTGGTCCGGGTGACCGCGGCGAGCAGCCGGCCGGTGGGGTCGAACGCGACCGCGGCCACCTCGTCGGGGTGTCCGGTGAGCGTGCCGAGCGGGCGGCCGTCGGCGTGCCAGAGCCGCACCACGCCGTCGCCGCCGGCCGTCGCGACCGTCGACCCGTCGGGGCTGACGGCGACGTCGCGGACGGGTGCGGTTGACCCGCCGAACGCGGCGGCGGTCAGGTCGCGCACGACGATGGTGCCGTTGAACCCGGCGGAGGCGAGCGTGGTGCCGTCGGCGCTGAGCGCGACCGAAACGGTCTCGGAGCGGCCCCGGTCCTGGAACGTGCGCAGCGGCAGCCGGCTGCCGAGGTCCCACACGGTGACCGCGCCGTTCTCGTCGGCGACGGCGAGCCGCCCGGCGGACGGTGCGGAGATCGTCCACGCGGTGCGGCCGCCGACCGGCAGCTGCGGCAGCGGCCGCGGTGTCCCGCCGCCGACGTCCCACAGTTTCACGCCGTCGGTCTCGGCGGAGCCGGCCAGGACGGTGCCGGTGGTGGCGAAGGCGAGCACGGCGACGGGCCCACCCGGCAGCGCCACCCGTGCCGGCGCGGCATCGAGATCCCAGAGCCACCCGGTGCCGTCGGTCGCCGCGAGCCACCGCCCGTCGGCGCTGAAGCTCAGCGACGCGACCGGGGCGGAGTGTCCACCGAGGACGGTGCGCTGTCCGGTGCGCAGGTCGTGCACCGCGATCCCGGTGGGCACGCCGACGGCGACCCGGCCGCCGTCCGGGCTGAAGGCGAGCGCCGAGGTCATGCCCTCCTCGGCGAACCGGGCCACCTCCCGCCGCGTCGAGGTGTCCCAGATCGCGACGGATCCGGCGGTGCCGTCGAAGCCCGCCGTCGCCAGCCTGGACCCGTCGGCGGTGAAGGCGAGCCCGGCAGCGCGTCCGGCCGGCCCGGACAGCGTGCCGAGGCGGGCGCCGCGCACCGGATCCCACAGCCCGATCGTGCCGTCGTTGGCGGACGCGGCGAGCAGCGCACGGCCGGGGCTGAACGCGACCGCGGCGATGGGCGGGCCGCCGGCGTTGAGCTCGGTCCGGCGGGGCGCGGCGGCGGCGCTCAGCACGCTGCCGCGGGTCTCCACGTCCGGGTGCAACCTCATGGCCTCGACGGCGAGCAGCCCGGCCAGCTCGGGGTCGGTGCCCAGCAGCGACCGGGCCCGCAGCGACAGCTCGCCGGACAGCGCGGCCAGCTCCTGCCGGCGGGCGTCCTGCCGTTGCCGCACCGCGATGCCGCCGCCGAGCAGCGCCAGCACCAGCAGCGCGGCCACCCCGGCGACGAGCCGCCGCAGCAGCCGGGCGCGGCGCCGGGCGGTGCGCTGCTCGGCCTCCGCCCAGACGTTGCTGGCCCGCAGGAACGCCTGCTCCAGGCGGTTCAGCTCGCCGGGCCGTTCCTCGGCGAGGCCGCGGGCGGCGACCAGCTGCGCGCCGCGGTACAGCGCGCCGGCGTCGTTCGACAGCGCCGCCCAGGTCTGTGCCGCTCCGGTCAGCCGCCGGTGCACGGCCAGGTCGGCGCGGTCGTCGGTGAGCCACCGGTGCAGCCGCGGCCAGGCCCGGATGAGCGCCTCGTGGGCGACCTCGACGGTGCCGTCACCGAGCACGACGAGCCGGGCGTCGGCCAGCTCGGCGAGGACCCGCTCGGTGACCGCCTCGTCGGCGATGCCGTCCAGCTCGGCCCGGGCGATGCGCCGCCGGGTGTCCTCGGTGCCGTCGCCGAGCGCCGCCAGCCGCACGAAGATCCGCCGGGCGGCCTGCCGCTCCGCCTCGTCGAGGCCCGCGTGGACCCGTTCGGCGCTCTGCGCGATCGCGCCGCGCACCCCGCCGCTCGCCTGGTAGTCCCGCAGCGTCAACGCCGCTGCGGTGCGCCGCTGCCAGGTCGCCAGCAGCGCGTGCGACACCAGCGGCAGCGTGCCCGGCTCGTCCGCGACGTCGGCGAGCAGCGTCGCGAGCAGGTCCGGGTCGACCACCAGGCCGGCCCGCGCGGCCGGCCGCGTCACGATCTCGCGCAGGTCCGGGCCGCCGACCGGGCCGACCAGCACGGTGGCGTCGTCGCCCAGCGCGGCCAGCAGGTCGGCGTGCTGGGCCAGGTGGCCGAGGAAGTCGGCCCGCACCCCGAGCACGACCGTGGTGTGCCGGTCCGGGCCGTGGCCCAGGTCCAGCAGCACGTCGACGAACCGCCGCCGGGCGACCCGGTCGGTGCAGCTGGTGTAGAGCTCCTCGAACTGGTCGACGACGAGCAGCGCGCGGGTGCCGGGCGGGCCCGCGGCGAGGGTCCCGCGGATCGCGACGTCGGCCGCGGCCGGGTCCCGCTCGAGCTCGTCGCGCAGCCGGTCCCGGTCGGTGCCGGACAGCTTCGCGATCTCGGCGGACAACGCCTCCAGGGGCTGCGCGGTCGGCGTGAACAGCATCGTGCGCCACTGCGGGTCGTCCGCCAGGGCGCCGATCAGCCCGGCACCGAGCAGGGAGGACTTGCCGCTGCCGGAGGCGCCGAGGACGGCGACCAGCGGCGTACGCCGTACCCTGGCCAGCAGCCGGTCGACGAGCGCGTCCCGGCCGAAGAACCAGCCGGCGTCCTCGGCCCGGAACGCGGTGAGCCCGAGGTAGGGCACCGGCTCCAACGGCTCGACCGGCGGTCCGGCCAGCCGGGTGAGCGCCTCCTCGGCGGCGGTCCAGCGGGCCGTCCACTCGTCGGCGTCGCCGCCGCACGCCACCGCGTAGGCGACCGTGACCTCCCGCGACGGCAGCCGGTCGCCCTTCGCGGCCTCGGCGAGGGTGCTCGCGGAGAAGTGCGCCCGCCGGGCGAGCAGCCGGTAGCTGGGCGCGCCGGCCCGTTCACGCAGCTGCCGGAGCTGCCAGGCGAGCCGCTGCACCGGGCCCGCCTGCGGATCGACGGGTTTCTCCGGCCGGCCCACGGTCACCTCGCTGCTGCTGCTGGGTTGTCCGGCGTTGTTTGTCCGGCGCCGCACAACCTACCGGTCAAGCCGCGCAGCGCCCAACGTTGATTCCCGAACGACCTCACGTACTGGAGAAGGGAGGCCGACGGTGGTCCGGGACCACCCGGCCGAGATCGGGGGAGCCGCCGGCGGTGTGCATACCGCCGGCGGCTGCGGCCGGCGCGACCGACCGTCAACTTGCCGACTTGACGCTGGACGCCGGCCGCGGCGCGGAGCACCTTGCTGGTTGTACGGAACGTGTCCGTACGGTGACCGGTGACTGGGGGGTTCCGGTGCATGAGACATGGGCAAGGTCATACCGCTACGTGCGGATCGCCATGGTCGCGCTCCTGGTCGGCCTGGGCGTGTCGGTGATCTACCAGACCGCGCAGCAGGGCTGGCACCTGCTGTCGTCGGTGAGCGCGTACTACTACACGCCGGCGCAGAGCATCTTCGTCGGTTCGCTGATCGGCCTCGGCGCGTGCATGATCGCGCTGCGCGGGACGACGGACCCGGAGGACGTGCTGCTCAACATCGGCGGCATGTTCGCGGCCGTGGTCGCGATCGTCCCCACCGGCCGGGACAACGACTTCCGCACCGCGGTGCGGCTGTGCGGCGTCGCCACCGACAAGCTGCCCGACGGCGTGGACTGCCTGTCGGTGCGCGCGCTGGAGGCCGCCGCCCGGGCGAACGTGGAGAACAACATGTTCGCCCTGCTGGTGTTGGGCGGTCTGGGCATCCTCGCCACCGTCGTGATCGTGGCCCGCGAGCGCCGCCCGGGGCGGCACGGCCGGTCGACCTGGATCGGCATCGCGGTGGCGCTCCTGGTGTACGCCTCGGCGCTGGGCTTCTTCGTCGCGGCCGAGGACCGGTTCATCTCGACCGCGCACTACGTCGCCGCGCTCGGCCTGTTCGCCTGCATCCTGGCGGTGGTGTTCATCAACGCCCGCCGGCACCAGCAGGAACGCACCCCCGACGCGCCGCCGGCGCAACTGCCGAGGAACCGGTACAGCGTCATCGCGCTGGTGCTGATCGGCGCCACCGGCCTGCTGCTGGTGCTGTGGCTGACCGGCGTGCTCACTCTGTTCTGGCTGGAGATCATCGTGGCCGGCCTGTTCGCCGTGTTCTGGACGGTGCAGACGGTCGAGCAGATCCCGGCCGAGACCGCGGAGGAACCGCCGGCTTAGCCGCGCAGCCCGTACACCTCGACCAACGCCTCGGACAACGCGGCCGGGTCGCACCGTCCCATCGGGATCTGCCGGGTGGGCTGCCAGTGCTCGGACCAGGCGTGATCGGCCCAGAGTTCCGTGATCCGCTGCTGATGGGACACGATGTGGGCCGACCGCGCCAGGCCCGGGTCCAGCTCGACCAGCAGCGTCAGCCCGCCGCCCAGGTCGCGGGCCAGCTGGGTGTGCGTGTCCTGCTCCAGGTCGTAGGCGTTGCCGCGCCACCCGTCCCGGTGCATCAGAGCGATCACCTCCCGCGTCGGCACCGGCCCGAATCCCGCCAGGCTCGTCGCCGTGCGCTGCGCCCCGGTGAGCGCCACCGCCGGCCGGTGCACCTGCGGGAACGGTTGCAGGATCTCGTAGTCGGTGAAGATGCGGGCCCATCGTGCCCGGTCGCCGCGCAGCTCCGCCGGGTGCGCGATGCCCAGCGGCGCGTCGCCGGCGACGGTCGCGGTGGCGTCGTGGAGGTCGGCGAAGCTGCCGTCCTCCGCGATCCGCAGCGCCCGGATCAGCCGGTGCCCCGGACCGTACTGCGCCCACAGCAGCCGCCGGGCGATCGGGCCCAGCACCGGGTGCGGCAACAGGACCGCCGTGACGTGCCGGGCCGGCCGGAGCCGGTGCGCGAACATGTCCCGCTCCAGCCGCGCGGTGTGCGCCGCCGCGGTCACCCGCAGGTGCCGTTTCAGGCGCAGGAACTGTTGGTGCGCCCCGGGCTCGGTGTCCCTGACGCCCGGCCGGGGCGGCCTCGCCAGCCGGCGCCCGCCGGCGTCGACGGCGAACGGGGTGAGGTGCTCGTCGACGGCGACCCGGAACGCCCGAGGTCCATAGTGGAGGGTGACGCCGGTGTCGAGTCCGTGCGGGTCCGCGAGCCGGTCCGCCAGCTGCGGCACCGACAGCCCGCGCCGCGCGGCGGCCTGCGCGAGGTAGTCGCCGACCCGGTCCTTCGTCGGGCCGCCCGAGATGCGCCCCTCCATCGCCAGCACGTGCCGCAGCGCGACGTCGGTGCCGACCGTGGCCAGCACCGCGACCCCGTGCCGCGACCGCTCCCACCGGCCGCCGGCGGGCCACGTCCGCACCAGCGGTGCCAGGACGTCCATCGTGGCGTCGTCGCCGACGTGTGCCTGCGCCGGCACCACCCACGCCTGCGCCGGCGGCATCCCGTCCGCCAGCCACTGGCTCAGCAGCCACCGCCCGAACCCGGCCAGGCTCCCCGGCTCGCACTCCGCGAGCAGTTTCTCCGTGTCCGGATCGGGCGGGTGCACGAGTGGCTGCACGGCCGCCGCCGACGCCACCGCCAGCGGCGGCCCGCCGTGTGCCGGGGCCGGATCGCCCGGCGGCGGCTCGGGCGGGTCCGCCAGCCGCGCCCGGGTCAGCGCCTCGACCAGCCGCGCGACGTCGCGCCGTGGCATCGTCCCGCCGCCGGCGAGCCGGATCCGCGGCAGCGTCCACGCCGCCGGGACCACCGTGCGCGCGGGGGCCGGCGCCGGCTCCCCGGCCAGGTGCCGCAGCGCCTCCTCGGCCTGCCGGCGGGCCCGGCCCGGGCGCCCGCCCGCGACCGGCGCGAGGGCCCGCGCGGCGAACCCGGCGTGCCGCCGGAACCACAGCCGTGCCCACAGCCGCGCGGACCCGAGGTGCCCCAGCCACCCCGCGACGAGCTCGGCCACCTCCGGCGCCCGGAACGGCAGCACGACCGAGCCCAGCAGGTCCGGTTGCTCCGCCGCCTCCTTGAGCGCGAACCCCAGCGCGTCCAGCTCGAACCGCGCGACCGCGACCCGGCCCAGGTCGGCGCGTTGCCGGCGCCACATCAGCTGCAGCGGCCACCCGAGCACCGCCTTCGCCGGCGCCTCGGGGCCCTTCGCGATCAGCCACGACAGCTGCGGCGGACTCAGGTCGGCGACCCGCTCCGCGCGGGCCGCCACCGCGTCCCAGTCGGGCCGTTCCAGGCCGTGCTCGAGCGCAGCGGCCCGCGACCACCACCGCTCCCGCTCCCCGTCCTCCCACGCCATGCCCGCCGCCATGCCCGCCGTCATCCTGAGGAGGGTAGCGGCCGCGACGGTCAGCGGATCGCTGAAGACAAACGATTCCGACCGGGTGGATATCCAGGCGCCGGCGAGCCGGTCGACGACGCCTTCGCCCGGGCCGGCGGCGACCCGCTCGCGGTCCTGCACGGCGGGCGGGTCCGCGCCGTCGTGCCCCGGCCGCCCGCCGCGGGCCCGGTCATCCGCCCCTGGTCAGCGCCGCCCGGACGATGCGGATGGCCTCGTCGGTGTCGAGGCCGACGCTGGCGATGATGGCCGCGTACTCGGCGGCGGCGCGGCCGGCCCGTTCGCGGCCCTCCTCGCCGGCCGCCGACACGAAGGACCCGGCCGCGCCGCGGGTCTCGATCAGCCGCGCCTCCTCCAGCTCCCGGTAGGCCCGGCCGACGGTGTTGACGGCCAGGCCGAGGTCCGCGGCCAGGCGGCGGATGGTCGGCAGCCGGGTGCCCACGGCGAGGGTGCGGTCCTGGATCTGTGCGGCCAGCTGGGCGCGGAGCTGCTCGAACGGCGGGACGGGCGAGGCCGGGTCGATGACGAGCATCCGGCTCACCGGGCGCTCGTGGCCTGCCGCGCCACCACGCCGCTGCGCGCGGTCCGCAGGTTGACCAGCACGAGCGCGACGGTGGTCAGGACGATGAAGGCCATCCAGGCGGCCAGCCACCAGCCGAGCCCGGTGGTGAACACCGACGCGACCGGCAGCGACCAGACGGCGGCCGGCGTGGCGATCTCGCGGGCGTCCTCGACCCGCATCGCGAGGTCGGCGGTCAACGAGTCCTCGTCGTCCGCCACCGCCGGATGCGTCAGCACGTGCCGCAGTTGTGCGACCGTGCCCACGGCGACCCCGCCGAGCCCGATGAGCAGCACGACCGCCGCATACCTCGTGGTGGGGTCCCGCACGGTCAGGGCGCCGACCGCGAGCGCCGTCGCGCCGGCGAACGTGGTCACGGCGACCGCGGCCCGCGGCCGGCCGAGCACGGTGCGCCAGCCGGGCCGGACCGAGTGCGCCGCCCGCCGCGGCAACGTCGCGGCGGCCCGCCCGTCGACCCGCCGCACCCACCGGTCCAGCAGCGACTGGGCCAGCACCAGCCCGATCACCAGCGCCGTCAGCACCAGCAGCGACCCGCGCCGCAACGGCTCGAACCCGTCGGCCGGGATGGGCAGGTCGCTGACGTAGGTGAGGGCGACCGCGAGGATGAAGACGGCCAGCAGGACGGCGCCGGCCAGCCGCGCGCGGCGCCGGACCGCCAGCCGGGCCGCCAGCACCGGGGTCGGCGCGACGCCGGCCAGGTCGTGCCCGGCCAGCCACTGGCGGGCCTCCTCGAGGTCCGGCGCACCGACCTCCCGCAGCGATTCGTCCGGCATGACCCCTCCTATGTCGCAAGCCTTGTCTCAACATCGTGCGACAAGACTTGCGACAAGTCAATCGGAAGGGCTCAGAGCTCGACGGCGACCCTCCGGAGCCGCTCCACGACCTCGGGCGGTGGCCAGGTGCGCAGCCGGAACCGCTCCGGCAGGAGCGCCGCGTCCGGCACCAGGTCCACCTCCCGCGCGGCGTCGTCCCAGGCGACGAAGAACACCTCGGGCCCGTCGGCCCCGTCGGAGCCGAATGCCACGATGTCGGCCCGCGGCAGGAGCGTGTCGACCCGGTCCGCCCAGCTCGTGGCCGAGAACACGGACCCGTCCGGCTGTTCCGCGACGCTGTACCGCGCCACGAACGGCATCATCAGGTCGTCGCCCCAGATCGGGTCGTCGAACTCGAACTGCTCCAGGTGCTCGGCCTGGGCGGCGTACTCCCGCGCGGCCAGCAGCACCTCCGACCGGTGGGTGATCGCGTGCAGCGGGTGCCCGGCCGGGACGGTGAACGGCACCACCGCGCCGGTGTCGTCGACGGTGTAGGCGACCGGCGAGATCTGGCGCGGGGCCTCGCGGTACTGGGACTCGATGAGCTCGAAGATCGGGGCCAGGTCGCCGGGCCCGTCATCGGGGGAGGTGCCGACGAGGAGCGCGCCGGTGGTGTCGGGGACGAAGAACAGGGGACGGCCGCCGTCCGTCGGGGCGATGGCGGCCAGCCAGCCGTCGACGAAGAGATGCGACGCCCAGTACGCGTTGCCGTCGTCGACCAGCCGGATCAGCCGCTTCGACTCGGCGGTGAGGTCGGCCGCGGTGGCCTGGGCCGAGCCGGACAGGTTGTGGCGGGCCTGGTCGAAGACCGCGGCCTCGGGAACGCCCCACTGATCGAGGTCCTTGGTGGTGACGAACGCCATCTTCGTGGGCAGGTCGACCACGACGAACTCGGACACGAACGGCCACGCCGGCCGGCGCACGTGTTCGATCGTGTCGGCGACGGCGAGGTGGTGGGTGTCGGGGCGCAGCAGGGGGCGCAGCAGCGGCCAGGCCTCGTCCCACGTGTCGGGGGTCTCGGAGACGTCGACGATGGCGGCCACGAAGGCGGCGACGCGCTCGTCGCGCTCGTCGGGTTCGACGCCCTCGCACTCGCTGTAGAGGTTGCCGAGGTAGATGTGGGTCGGCGACTCGTCGGGGGAGTCGCGCCGGACGGCGATCGTGAACTGGTCCCGTTGGTACTGCGCGTCGGCCACCCCCGCCGCACGGATCGCGGCGAGCACGATGCCGGCGAAGTCCTTTTTGGAAGACATCTGCGGCACGGTACCGGTTCGCCGCCCGTCGCGCGGGGCCGTGGTGAGGGATACTGCATCGATGGATCGAACTGTGGTGATCACCGGTGCGAGTTCCGGGGTGGGGCTGGCGGCGGCGGTGCGGTTCGCCGCCCAGGGCGATCAGGTGGTGGTCGTCGGGCGCACCACGGAGCGCCTGGACGCGGCGGTCGCGCGGGTGCGGGCCGCGGGCGGCGGCCGCGAACCGGGCCGGTTCCAGGCCGACTTCGAGCGGCTCGCGCAGGTGCGTGACCTCGCCGCGTACCTCCTCGACACGTATCCGGTGATCGACGTCCTCGCCAACAACGCCGGCGGCATGGTCGGCGGCTACCGGCGCACGGTCGACGGCTACGAGGCGACGATCCAGGGCAACCACCTGGCCCCGTTCCTGCTGACGACCCTGCTGCGGGAGCGGCTCACCGGCGGCCGGGTGGTGAACACCGCGTCCCGGGTGCACACGCAGGGCCGCCCGGACCCCGACGACTTCACCGGCGACCCGGAGAAGTTCCGCTGGGGACGGGCCTACGGGGCGGCGAAGTCCGCGAACATCCTCTTCGCCGCGGAGGCCGCGCGCCGCTGGCCGGACATCACCAGCGTCTCGTTCCACCCCGGGGTCGTGCGCACCAACTTCGGCGAGGGCGCGGTCCGGCTGGTCTACCGGTTCGCGCCGTTCCTGACCACCCCGGAGAAGGCCGGCGCGCTGCTGGTCTGGCTGGCCACCACCCCGGCCGCCGAGCTGACCGACGGCGGCTACTACGTCGGGCACAAACTCACCAGGCCGGCCGCGCACGCCGGCGACCGGGAAGCGGCCACCGCCCTCTGGGACGCGAGCGCGGCGGCCGTCGGCGTCTAGGTGAGCGAGCTCGGCACCGACTTCCGGCGGCTCTGGATCTCCTCCGGCGTCTCCAACCTGGGCGACGGTGTCCGCCTCATCGCCGTGCCGCTCCTGGCCGCCACGATCACCCGCGACCCGATGGCGGTCGCCGGCATCACGATCGCGGCCGAGCTGCCGTGGCTGCTGGTCAGCCTCTTCGCGGGCGCGGCCGCCGACCGGTACGACCGCCGCTGGCTCATGATCGGTGTGCAGCTGGCCCGCTGCGCCGTCGCCGCGCTGCTGGCGCTGACCGTGTTCACCGGCACGACCCGGATGCTGCTGCTGTACGGGTTCGTGCTGGCGCTCGGGATCTGCGAGGTCCTCTACGACGTGGCGGCCCCGACGATCCTGCCGCGCGTGGTCGGCAAGGACCAGCTACCCCGCGCCAACGCCCGGCTGTCCGCCGTGGAGCTGACCACCAACGAGTTCCTCGGCCCGCCGCTGGGTGGCCTGCTGTTCCGGCTGGCACCGGCCGTCCCGTTCGTTCTCGACGCGGTCAGCTTCGCCGCCAGTGCCGCGGCGCTGCGCCGCGTGCGCGGCACGTTCCGGGCCGATCAGGGTGAGGATCAGAGCCGCGGCGGCGTCCGCCGCATGCTGCGCGACATCGGCGAGGGCGCCCGCTGGCTGCGGCACCGGCCGCTGCTGGTCGGGATGACCGCGGTGGTCACGGTCATGAACCTGGCCCGCGCGATGACCCTGGCCGTCTTCGTCCTCTACGCCCTGGAGCTGCTCCGCCTCGGCGCGATCGGGTTCGCGGTGCTGAGCAGTGCGGTCGCGGTCGGCGCGGTCGCGGCGACCTTCGTCGCCGACCGGCGGGGGTGGCGGCACGCCGGTCCCGTCATGCTGGCGTCGGCGCTCGGCCACGGCGTGACCACCGCCGCCACGGGCCTCACCACCAACGCGTGGGTCGCCGGCGCGGCCGGCGCGGGGTTCGGCTTCGCCACGATGACGTGGAACGTGCTGTCCTCCTCGGTGCGCCAGGCGGTCGTGCCGGACCGGTTGCTGGGTCGGGTCGGCAGCGTCCACCGCTTCGTCAGCTGGGGCAGCCTGCCGATCGGCGGCGTGCTCGGCGGCCTGCTCGCCGAGTGGCTCGGGCTACGGGCGCCGTTCCTCGCCGGCGGCGCGGCCGTCATCGTCGCCGCCCTTGCCGCGTCGCCACTGCTGCTCGGCGTCGCCGCGCTGCTCCCCGAAGCCGAAGCCGGCGGCGAGAGCAACAGCGGCGGCGAGAGCGGCAGTGACGGCGAGAGCGGCAGTGACGGCGAGAGCGGCGGCGGCTAGGCCGCCTCCCAGACGACGGCGTCGAAGGTGACCGAGCCCGCCTTGGCGTCGATCTTCTTCGCGGTGAGCCTGGCGACGCGGCCCTCGGTGGTGCGCACGCAGAGCACCGCGCCGACCTCGACCATGGGCGCCTGGTGCACGCCGCGGGCCGTCGCGGCCTCCTTGCACTGCGCGAACTCCGGCGCGCCGCCGCCGTCCCAGACCATGAACGACGCCGAGGAGCTGAAGGGCGGCGTTCGCATCTCGAACCGGTCGCCGTCGATCTGGCCGACGCTCACATCGGTCTTGTATTCGGAATTGTCCATGGACTGCGGCGGTTTCGTGTCGAGCTCGACGGCGTCGGCCAGGCCGGCGCCTGCGGCGTTCGAGCCGACGAGCGGCCCGGACCACCGGACCGCCCCGGCGCCGCCGGGTGCGGCGGCGGTGGTGTTGCCCGGATCCGGCGGCTGACCCGCCGAGGTCGTCTGCCGGGGGGCCGGCGGCGCGGCGCCGGTCGCCGCCGGCGGCGGGCTGTCGCCCCGGCGGGCCGCGACGACGGCGAAGCAGCCGCCGATGATCGCGGTGATGATGGTGCCGGCGAACGCCAGCCAGATGCTGAGCTTGGTGTGGTCGCGTTGCGGCGGCCGCACGGTGTTCTGGGGCGGTGGTCCCCACTGGTTCGGTGCCATGTTCCCCCGCTGCTCGTCCATCGATGGAGACATCGTCGATCGAGGACTGTAGCCAACGCGGGCGAGGGAAACGACCCGGCGACCCGCGTTGCCCCGGCGCGATGTGATCAAACGTCGGATAACCGGCCTCTGACCTGGGAGAATTTGGGTCGTCGGGCCCGATCGTGACGAGTCCCGGCGGGGCCGATCGATGCCCCTGAGCGGCACCGCATGAGTCGACAGTTGTCACTGGACCGCACCGCGCAGCCAACCGCCCCTAGAGCACACAACCCACCGCCCGACGGCGCCTCAGCCGGTGCCGGCGTCGCGGGAGCGTGCTCGAAGCACGAAAGGCGTCATCGAATGTCCACCAGTACGATCACCGCGCCCGCCCGGACCAACCGATCGGACGCGACGTCGCAGCCGCGGGCCCAGGTCCAGAACTCCCTGGCGCCCGGGACCGTCGACCTGCCATCCCTCGTGCCACTGATGTACGCCCTCATGTTCCGCAACATCGCCAGTGACGGGTTCACCTTCAGCGACCCGCAGGCGCCGGGGGACTACTCCAAGGACTCCAGGCCGGGCTGCGTCATCGCCGCCCCGTCGTTCCCGGCCGACACCGCCGGCATCGACGAGGACTACGTCTTCAACTGGGTGCGCGACGGCGCCATCACCGCCATGGAGGTCGCGCACGCCGGCCTGCCGGAGCGGCCGGGCGGGTCGGTCCAGACGCTCAACGACTACGTCCAGTTCGCCGACCTCTGCCACGGCAACGCCCAGCCGACCAAGGGCCACGCCTGCTTCACCATCGCGGGGGAGTCCCGGCCGTGGACGGAGCAGAACGACGGGCCGGCCCTGCAGTCGGTCACCATCCTGGCCGCCTACGACCAGCTCGACCCCGGCGTCCGGAAGACCGCGGTCGCGCTCGTCAACGCCAACGTCGCCTTCCTCCTCGGCGTGTACAGGGATCCCACGACGAACCTGTGGGAGGAGCACGTCGGCTACAGCTTCTTCGCCCGCGCCGCGCAGCTGCGCTGCTTCCTCGAGGTGCAGGCGACCCGGGTCCAGGGGATCGACAAGCCGGACGGGCTGCAGCCGGCGATCGACTGGCTGCGCCAGGCCCTCGACTGGCACTGGGACGGCACGAAGTACGTCAGCATGGTGGCCGACCCCGGTGACGGCAGCGCGCCCTCGCCGCAGCGCCCGGTGGTCAGCGGGTACGACCCCAACATCGACATCGTCCAGGCGGCCGTCTACGGCGCGGTGCCCTACGACGACCCGAAGCTGCTGGCCACCGCCGCCCAGTTGCGGGCCCAATGGGAGGAGGGCGGCATCGCCTTCTACCCGATCAACCGGGCCGACCGGGCGCTGGGCCTCGGCCCGATGTTCGGGCGCTACCCCGGCGACGTCTACGACGGCGACACCGCCCACCCGGTGCTCGGCGGCCACCCGTGGGCGTTGTCCACCTGCAACGTGGCGGAGCTGCACTACCGGCTGGCCGCCGCGGTCAGGTCGAGCGGCCGGATCCCGATCGACGACCTGTCCGCCCCGTTCTTCGCCCAGTCCGGCATCACCGCCACGACCCCCGCCGACGCCGCCGCGAAGGCCCTGGTCGCGACCGGGGACGCGATGGTGCGGGCGGTCGTGTACCACAGCGACAACTTCGAGATCTCCGAGCAGTTCGACGGCACCACCGGATATGAGCGCAGCGTCCACAACCTCACCTGGAGCTACGCCTCCTACCTGTCGGCGATGCGCGCCCGCGCCGCCGCCGTCTGAAGGGGTAGCTCGATGTACGTGAAATTCCCCGAGGGCGCGGCGAACCGCACCGACCACGACGACGCCGCCGAGGTCCTCTACGACGCGGTCATCGTCGGTGCCGGGATCGCCGGCGCCATCATCGCCGCGCGGCTGAGCGAGGCCGGCAAGCGGGTGCTGATCCTCGAGGCCGGACCGGCCGAGGACCTGACCCTGCGCGGCTACGAGAGCTACCTCGACCGCTTCTACTCCGCGACGAGCAAGGACAACCAGGCGCCGTACCCGGTCAGCCTGAACGCGCCGATGCCGCGGGGGACCGACGCCCGCAAGATCTTCCCCGGTACGCCGGACGCCTCGGCGTACATCGTGCAGAGCGGGCCGTTCGCCACCGACACGACGTACACCCGGGTGCTCGGCGGCACGACCATGCACTGGGAGGCCAAGACGCTGCGGATGCTGCCCGACGACTTCCGGATGCGCACCCTGTACGGCGAGGGCAACGACTGGCCGATCGGCTACGACGACCTCGCGCCGTACTACAACGAGGCCGAACGGGAGATCGGCGTGTCGGCCGACGTCGAGGACCAGGCCTACCTCGGCATGACGTTCGACGACGGCTACGTCTTCCCGATGAAGGGCCTGCCGCTGTCGTACCTGGACAAGATGGTGGCCAAAGACCTGGACGGCATGCCCGTCGAGCTCGACGGCGAGCGGACCGAACTGAAGGTGCGGCCGTTCCCACAGGGCCGCAACGGCATCCCCAACCCGGCCTACGACGGCGGTGACGGCTACCTCCCGAAGGGCGCGGTCAGCACGTACCAGGTCGAGGTTGGCGGCCGCTGCCAGGGCAACAACAACTGCGTGCCGATCTGCCCGGTGCAGGCGAAGTACAACGCCGGCAAGACCCTCGCCCCGGCGCTGCGCAGCGGCCTGGTGGACCTGGTCGCGCAGGCGGTGGCGTACAAGGTGCACATCGACGAGGAGACCGGGCGGGTCAGGGAGATCGAGTACCGCCGCTACGAGCGCCCGGACAGCACCGAGTGGACCACGGTCCGGGCCAGGGGCCGGATCTTCGTGCTGGCCGCCAACGCGGTCGAGAACCCGCGGCTGATGCTGGCGTCCGGCCTGCACAGCTCCAGCGGCATGATGGGCCGCAACTTCATGGACCACGCCTACCTGCTGGCCTGGGCCCTGATGCCGGAGGTCGCCGGCACGTGGCGGGGCACCAACTGCACGGGCGGCATCACGGACCTGCGCGGCGGCCGGTTCCGCCGGCGGCAGGCCGCGTTCAGCGTCGACATCCACAACGACGGCTGGGGCTGGGCCCGCGGCGCGCCGACGACCGACCTGATCGACCTGGTGGACAACGGCGGCCGCTACGGCGAGACGCTGCGCCAGGGGCTCGTGGACCGCCTGTCGCGGCAGCTGCAGCTGGCGTTCATGGTCGAGGTCCCGGCCAACCCGAGCAACCGGGTGAGCGTCGACCCGGCGTACACCGACCATCTCGGCAACATGCGGCCGATCCTGAGCTACTCCACGCCGGACTACACCATGCGCGGCATCGCCTACGCCCGGCAGCTGTCCAAGCGGATCTTCGCCCGGCTCGGCGCGGAGGACCACACGGACTACGACCCGAACTTCTGGGGCTACGCCACGTACGACGGGCAGGGCTACGAGGTGCGCGGCGGCAACCACCTGGCCGGGACGCACATGATGGGCACCGACCCGTCGATGTCGGTGGTCGACGTCGACCAGCGGTCCTGGGACCACCGGAACCTGTACCTGGTCGGCGGCGGGAGCCTGCCCACCATCGGGACGGCCAACGTCACCCTCACCATCGCCGCGCTCTGCCTGCGCAGCGCCCGGGCCATGCTCACCCAGCTCGACCAGGAGCAGTCGCCGATCCGGATCGCGCAGCTGCAGGGGGTGGGAGCATGACCGGCCAGCGAAGCGTCTCGGGCCGGTCATCAGGGGGT
>NZ_BONQ01000020.1 GCF_016862795.1 Dactylosporangium siamense
AAGTGAGGACGCATGACCGGGGACACGATCAAGAACCGGGACGACCTCATCGCCTACCTGGACGCCGCGATGGCCCTGGAGCACGCGACGATCCCGCCGTACCTCACCGCGTACTACTCGATCGACTCCACCACGAACTCCGACGCGGCCCACATCATCCGGGTGGTGGCGGTCGAGGAGATGCTGCACCTCACGCTCGCCGCCAACGTGCTCAACGCCGTCGGCGGGCAACCCGACCTGACCCGCGAGGGGTTCGTGCCGCGGTACCCGGCGCGCCTGCCCGACGGCGAGGACGACTTCTTCGTCGACCTGCGGTCGTTCTCCCCGGCGGCGATCGACACCTTCTGCCAGATCGAGCGGCCCGGCAAGGCCCCGGCCGCCGGTTCCCGCCTGGTGCGGACGGACCCGGGCAAGACCATGCTGGCGGCCAGCCCGACCGTCGACGGCATGCACTTCTTCAGCATCGGCGAGTTCTACGCCGAGATCATCGCGGGGCTCGAACGGCTGGCGAAGGCCGACCCGGGGCTGTTCCGCGGTGACCCGGCCCGCCAGGTCGGGCCCGAGTACTTCTACTCCGGCGGCGGCACGATCAAGCCGGTGCACGACCTCGACACGGCGCGCGACGCCCTGCAGTTCATCGCCGACCAGGGCGAGGGCTCCGACAGCGGCCTGTACGACGCCGACGGCGAACTGGCGCACTACTACCGGTTCCGGCAGCTGCAGCTGGGCCACTACTACCAGCCGGGCGACCACTCCGAGCGGCCGTCGGGCCCGCCGCTGAGCGTCGACTGGGACACGGTGTTCCAGGTCAAGACGAGCGCGCGGCTGGCGGACTACCCGCCGGACTCCGAGCTGCGCGCCGTGGCCGAGGCGTTCAACGCCGACTACGGCCGGTTCCTGGCGCTGCTGACCAGGGCGTTCAACGGCGAACCGCCGCTGCTGCAGGAGGCGGTCTGGCACATGTTCCGGCTCCGCGACGGCTTCAACCGGCTGATGCGCAACCCGCTGCCCGGCAGCGGCGGCCTGAACGCCGCGCCGACGTTCGAGGTGCCGGTGTTCGAGGCGGTGACGGCATGACCGCGCCCGCGCCATTGTTGGAGGACTTCCTCGCGCTGTCGGTCGACCTGACCGCATTTGCTGAGACCGACCTGCGCGGCACCGGCCTGAGCGAGCAGTACCTGGAGAAGGTCCGGGCCGCGTGCGGCGACGCGGTGGTCGCCGACCTCCTCGCGGCGCACCGGGCCGCCCGGGCCGACCCCGAAGGCTTCGACCGGGCGCTGCGGCACCAGGTGCTCAGCGACGACCGGCTGGGCCCGGTCGCCCGGGCCGTGATCAAGCTCTGGTTCGCCGGCATGTGGTACGGCCTGCCACCCGAGTGGACCGACCGGTTCGGTGCCCAGGCGGCGGCCGAGGCCTCCGCCGTCACCGCCGCCTCCTACCAGGAGGGGCTGCTGTGGCGGGCGATCGGGGCGAACCCGCCCGGCGCCAAGGCGCCCGGCTACGGGTCCTGGGCCGAACCACCCCGCATCGACGAGCGTTACCTGAAAGGGGCATCGAAATGACGGCAGCACTGGCCGAACGCCTCGGCCCGGACCGGGTGAAACTGGGCGTCTGCTGCACCCTGTGGTGGAACGACGACTTCCCGACCATCGACGCCGACATCTCCTTCGGCCAGGCCGTGAGCGAGATGGCCCTCGCCGGCTTCCAGGGCTGCAGCATCGGGCACAAGTACCCCTCCGACCCGGCCGCGCTCAAGGCCGCGCTCGACCTGCGGGGCCTGGAGATCTCCGAGCCGTGGACCAGCACCTACTTCACGATCGACGAGATGCGGCAGAAGACGATCGACAGCTTCGAGGACACCCTCGCCCGGATCAAGGCCCTCGGCGGGACCGAGCTGGTCGTGGCCGAGTTCGGGGCGTCCTCGCACCTGTTGCCGATCGACGTGTTCGCCAACCGGCCGGTGTTCACCGACGCCCAGTGGGACGCGCTCACCTCCGGCCTGGAACACCTCGGCAAGATCGCCAACTCGGCCGGGATGAAGCTCAGCTACCACCACCACATGGGCACCGGGGTCATGACCCGGGCCGACGTCGACCGGCTGATGGCCTCGACCGACCCTTCGCTCGTACACCTCCTGCTGGACACCGCGCACATCGCCTTCGCCGGCGACGATCCCCTCGACCTGGCCCGGGCGCACGCCGAGCGGATCGGCCACGTCCACCTCAAGAGCATCCGGCCGGAGGTGGTGAGCCGGGTCCGGGAGGAGGGCCTGTCGTTCCAGGAGGGCGTCGAGCTCGGCGTGTTCACCGTGCCCGGCGACGGCGCGATCGACTTCCGGCCGATCCTGCAGGTCCTCGCCGACGCCGACTACCAGGGGTGGCTGGTCGTGGAGGCGGAGCAGGACCCGAACAAGGCGAACCCGCTCGAGTACGCGAAGAAGGCCCGCGCGTATCTCACCGACGTCCTGGGGTGGTAACGATGGAACGACCGGAGATCTACTTCAGCTTCTTCATGTTCACGGTCGATGCCAGGCCCGACGACACGGCCTACACCAAGACCCTGATCAACCACATGCAGGCCCTCACCGACATGGGCTACGACGGCTTCGACCTGCACATCGCCGCGCAGCCGCCGAGCGTCGACCACAAGCTCGAGGTCGACAGCTACCTCGGCCTGAAGAAGGCCTTCGACAAGGCCGGCCTGCGGGACGCGAAGTTCACCACCAACGTCGGCACCACGCGGACCTTCGACCCGACCTCACCGTATGAGGAACAGCGCAAGGAGGCCCTGGCGTATCTCAAGTCGCGGGTCGACATCACCTCGGTCCTCGGCGGCGACTCGATCATGTCGGGGCCGTTCCTGTACCCGTACGGCGCCTTCCCGCTCACCGACAACGGCGACGGCATCTGGAGCGACGCCCTGCTGGACTGGATGGAGCCGCGGTTCCTGGCGGCGCGGTCCGTCTTCCAGGAACTGGGGGAGTACGCCGCGACGAAACACGTGAAGCTCGCCATCGAACCGGTGAAGAGCTGGGAGACGCCGCCGCCCAACATGGTGTCGGAGGCGCTGGACTTCCTCGACGGCGCCTCGGGCGCCGACCGGCTGCCGGGCGGCGTGACCATCGACACCGCCCAGGTGGTGATGGAGAGCCAGGGCCCGTCGGTCTTCAAACGCAACGTGGCTCGGGCCGTGCAACACGACCGGCTGTACTACATCCACATCTCCGCGCCCGACCGCGGCGCCGTGCACGACAGCTGGATCCCATGGGACGCCCTCCTGGGCGAGATCGAGCCGGTGTACGACGGGCCCTACCTGGTCGAGGTGTTCAACGCGATCCCGCCCCTGGACAGCGGCATGCGGATGGCCCGGCGGCGCTTCTGGCGGCCCGGCGAGGACGCCCCGGAGCCGGGCCGCCCCAGCGCCTACGACATCGCGAAGGCCGGCCTGGAGACGCTGCGCGAGCAGCTCGCCCGGTTCGGAGGTGCCTGATGCCGGCGCAGCTGTCGGACCCCATCACGATGGTCGTCAAGCGGGCCGGTGACGTGCGCATCCACACGTTCGTCGCGTCGTTCGAGGACGACAACATCGCCAACGCCACCCACATCGTCGAGAGCCGCAGCGGGCTGGTCCTGATCGACGCGCAGTTCCTCGCCCCCTACGCGCGGCAGTTCCGGGACTACGCGGACGGCCTCGGCAAGCCGATCGAGCGGCTGTACGTGTCGCACCGGCACCCGGATCACTGGTTCGGCTTGGGCACCGCGTTCGGCGACGTCCCGGTCTACGCCCTGGCCGAGACCGCGACCTTCATCAAGGACCACGGCGAGGACTCGAGGAACGACCACTGGAAGCTGGGCAACCTGGCCCCGGACACCGTGGTCGTGCCGCAGGAGCTCGTCAAACCCGGCGAGGACATCGTCGGCGGCGTGACCTACCTCTTCGAGGAGGTGACGGACACCGAGATCGACGCCATGCTCACCGTCAAACTGCCCGAGCTGGGCGTGCAGTTCGTCCAGGACCTGGTGTACAGCGGCACGCACCTCTACCTGACCAGCCACCTGCGCAAGTGGAGCCGGGTCCTGCGGGACATGCTGCTGTCGGACTACGAGCTGTTCCTGCCCGGCCACGGGCTCCCGGCGGACAAGAACGAGGTCGCCCGCAACATCGAGTATCTCGACGCGGCCGGCCAGGCGATCGCGAGCGGCCGGACCGGCGAGGCCTTCAAGGACTTCATGCTGCGCCGGTACCCCGAGCGCAAGTGCCCGGGCATCTTCGACATCTACCTGCCGCGGCTGTTCGGAGGGGCAAGTGACTACTGACCAGCAGTACACTCCGCGGGCACGCTGTGCGCGGCGTCCTCGGGCCAGGTCAAGGACCTGGCCCACCAGTCGGACTTCGTGCTGGCCCTGGGCGTGTGGCTGACCGACATCAACACGCTCGGCTGGGACATCGACTACGACAAGACCGCCTTCGCGTCCTTGGACGCCATCAAGTGGGGCACGGCGGGTTCCAGATGACCGCCCAGTGCCTGTCGACTCTCACCAACGCCACCTCGAAGACCTCGTAGGGGCGCTCAGGCCGTCCTGCTGGTCCATACCGCCTTCTTGGCCGCGGTGTAGAGCACGGCCGAGCCGTCGTCCTGGACCAGCAGGTAGGTGGCGTCCTTGCCGTAGGTCGCGGTGCTCCACAGGACCTTCCCCGCGGGGTCGTAGACCACGAGGTTGCCGTCGGTCTGCATGCGTGTCGACGCGCCGGGATGGCCGCCGGTGCCGCTGCGCCAGACGACGGCCTTCGCGGAGCTCTGCAGCACCAGGTTGCCGTCGGGCTGCTGCAGCAGCGTGTAGCCGCCCTTCGGGGCCGAGCGGGACTGGCCGGACAGGAGGCGCTGGCCGGCGGTCAGCTTGCTGACGCCGTCGGTCGTCGTGGCCCACAGGACCTTGCCGCCGGTGGTGAGGACGAGGTTGCCGTCGGCGTTGAGCACGGCCGCGACGCCGGTGCCGCCGTAGGTGCCCGACGACCACAGGGGCTGCTTGGCGGTGTCGTACACGACGAGATTGCCGTCGTTCTGCATCTGCGTCACGGCGCCGGAGTGGCCGCTGGTCTGCGAGCTCCAGATGACCTTCTTGTCGGCGGTGACGACCACGAGGTTGCCGTCGGGGTACTGCGCGAGCGTGAACCGCCCGTCGGGGGTGCGGCGCTGCTGGCCGGAGATCAGCGCCTGGCCCGGGTACAGCCGTGCCCGCTCGGCCTGGCTGGACCATGCTTCCTGGTTGCCGGCCTGCGACACCACGGCGTTGCCGTCGTCGCGCACCTCGAGCAGGGTGCCCTTGCCGCCGGTGGCGCTGCGCCACAGGACGCCGCCGCCCTTGGCGTGCACGGCCAGGTCGCCGTCGCGCTCGAAGCTGGTGTAGGCGCCGGGGTTCGCGGGCGTCTGCGACGTCCACCGCACCTGCTTGGCGCCGTCGGCGAGGACGAGGTTGCCGTCCGGCTGCTGGGTGAGCGTGTAGTTGCCGTTGGGCGAGCGCAGCGCCTGCCCGGCGTTCAGCCGGAAACCGGGCTTCAGCTGGGCGGGCGGCGTCGAGACGCTCGGCAGCGGCGACGCGGGGTCACGGTCGCCGTTCGCCGGGTCGGACGCGCCGACGGCCTCGTTGCCGCCCCTGGACGGGTCCGTCTCCTGCACGGCGGCCGGCGGGGCGTTTCCGCCGGACCAGGACAGCGTGACGGCCACGACGGTGCCGACCACCACCAGCAACGTCAGCGCGGCGGCGAGGACGAGGCCGGTGCGCCCGCGCCGAGCCGGCGGAGCGTCCACGTCGCCGAACGGCGCCGGGGCCGCGAACGGTTGCGAAGACGTCACGAGCGGCGGCCCGGAGGTCCAGAGCGGCGGCCCGGGCGTCACGAGCGGCGGCGCGGAGGTCATGGGCGGCGGCCCAGAGGTCACGAGCGGCGGCGCGGGCGGCGTCATGGGCGGTGGTTCGGAGGTCGCGAGCGGTGGCGCGGGCGTGGGCGTCGGCTGGGCCGCGGACGGTGGGGCGGGGACGGCGGGGGCCGGTGCCGCGCCCGGCGGCACCACCAGGGGAAGCTCGGCGGTGCCCTGGTCGTCGGCGACCGCAGGGCCCCACACCTGCGTCCGTGCCGGTGCCGGGCCGGACACCAGCCTGCGCTCGACGGTGTCGGGCGGGAACCCGTCCCAGAGCGGCTGCTCCTGCTCGCCGGCCGGCGGCCACCCGTTGCCGTTCCCCGACATCGCACCAGCCTCCAGATCCGCCCATGGCGGGGGAGCGTCCGGTGAGCTCCCCCGTACCCACGTCACCGATCGAGAACCGTATCTCTTCCGGATGGCCCGCTCCACCCCGGCTTCGGGGCCGGCCTGCGGATCAGCCTCGTCGTCGCTGCGGTCGGGTTGAGCGCCATTGCCGTGGTTTCCTCGGTCAGCCTCCGGTGATGACGGCGTCGCCGGCGAGGTGTTCGGTGCGCTGCACGATGAGGTCGCGCAGCGTTTCGGCGTCGGACCTGGTCCTGTCGGCGTTGTTGCCCTCGACGGTGCCGAGGACCTTGGTGATGCCGTCGAGGATGTTCAGGGCGTCCGCGCCGGCGTAGATCTTCTTGTACAGACTGCGGTAGGCGTCGTCGTAGGTCGCCTTGAACGCCGTGCTGGCCAGGAACCGTTCCTTGAGCTTGTTGCCGCCCATCCCACCGAAGCCGCGCCCGCCGCCCATGGAGGTGCTGTCGTGCGGGCCGGTGGTGGCGCTGCCGGAGAAGGAGAGGTTGTAGTCCCAGCCGACGACGGAGAACCGTTTGGTCCTCAGGTCGTACCAGAGGTAGTAGTTGCGGCCCGGCCCAGCCATGTCGTCACCGTTGAGCAGCAGGTTCTGCGCGGCGACGTAGTTGGCGAACGACCCCACGTCGACATGCTCGGCGAGGTGCTTGTCGAAGTCGGCGGCGGAGGCGCTGTTCACCCACTGGATCAGGTCGATGACCGGCTGGAGGTCCTGGCTGCCCTTCTTGGTGATCTGCTTGAAGTCGTCGGCGTAGTCGGTGGGGTCGTCGCCCTGGTCGGTGAACTGGCTGGTGGCGAGGCTCTTGTAGAGCACACCGGACCCGCCGAGGGTGTCGGCGAAGTCCTCGTCGGGGTGTTCCACGATGAGCCGGGCCGTGGTCGGCCGGTCGTTGACGGTGAAACTGGTGTACGCGTAGCGCTGGGCGGTCTGATCGGCGGCGGCGAGGACGTTGAGGGAGACGGCCTCGTTGAGCACGGTGGAGCCGCCGCCCATGCCGGCGACGCGCACGGCGATCTCACGGTGGCCCTGGTAGCGGCGGCCGTCGACGAACTCGTCGAAGCGGATCAGCCACGGCAGGGTCTCCGGCTCCTCAGCCTTGAGCGACGACATGCCGAACCCGCCGCCCGGCCTGAACCCGCCCGGAGCGGCGCCGCCCGGGGCAGCGCCGCCCGGCGCGGCACCGCCCTGCGGGCCGGCACCCGGCAGTCCGCCCGGGAGGCCGCCGCCCGGGAAAACGCCGTTGCCGTTGCGCTGCGGGAGCTGCCCGCCCTGCCTGCCGCCGGGGCCGAACCCGCCCGGGCGGGACTGGCCGTTACGGGTTAGCCCCGAGAGGGTGGAGTTGCCCTTGAGCCGGATGCCGACGCTGTCCAGGCGGGTGCCGTCGATGGTGATGTCGGCCTCGAGGAACTCCTTCTCGCCCTCGTCCCAGAACTCGTCGAGCAACCGCTGGTAGTCGGCGTCCTTGAAGGTCAGCGTGACCGTGTGGGCCTTCGTCTCGTCGAACAGGTCGGTGGTCCCCGCGACGTCCTCGACGACCTGGTCGCCGGTGTTGTCGCTGGGGCTGGTGACCAGCGGCGCGACCCGCACGGTGCTGAACACCACCGCGCACGCGACCAGGAACGCGGCGCAGACCGCGAGCAGCTTCCAGTAGTGCCGTATCCGGACCGGGATCCGGTGCAGCAACCGCTGTGGCAGCCGGGAGCGCATCACAGGTCCGTCTGGTCGTAGCCGGTCAGGACCGTCACCCGCTGCCCGCTGGTGCGCTCGCCGAGCGCGGTGATGAGCTGGCCGGGCTCGTGGCCCTTCTTGAGCCGGACGGTGTACATCAGCTCGGTGAGGGCGCCGCCGCGGATCGACTCCATGCTGACCAGCTCGAACTCGCTGGTGTGGGCGATGAGCACGTCCTGGATGCCCTCGGTGTGGCCGCCGTCCGGCGGGACCTGGACCTTGACGACCTGCCGCTGGACGTTGGCGGCGAACCAGTTGAACCGAAACATCACCACGATGATGAGGCTGATCGCGACCGCCGCGACGACGGCCAGGGTGTAGAAGCGGGTGCCGGCGGCCATGCCGACGCCCATGACCAGGAAGATGAACCCGACGTCGCGGGTCTCCTTGATCGCGTTGCGGAATCGCACCACGGACAGCGCGCCGACGAGCGCGAACGCGCGGGCGATGTTCGAGCCGACCACCAGCATGATCAGGGCGATGAGCATGCCGAGGATGACGAGGGTCTGCACGTAGGACTGGCTGTAGGAGACGTTGCGGTGGGTGAACCGGTACACCCAGCCGATCATGGCGCTGAGCACGAACGACAGCGACAGCGCGATGGCGATGTCGCCGACGCTGAACGTGCCGGACAGGTCCTGGACGTCGAACGGCATGGGTTAGTCCTCTTTCGAGCTTCGGGCGGGGACGTGGAAGATCGAGCGGGGGGCGCGTCCGAACGCCTCGACGCTCTGGCAGTACTTCGAGATCCGCGCGACGGACAGGTTGAGCTCGGCGGCGAGGTCGGTCAGCCAGTACGGGACCCGTTCGTTGGCCTTGAACTCCACGACGGCGAGCCGGGCCGGGACGATGAGCCGGTTCTCGGCGTCGGCGCCCAGGTGGAAGTCCCGGTCCCGGCCGCGCAGCCGCTGGTCGACGGTGACCCGCAGGCCCGCCTCGGCACCGCGGCCGACGAACGCCTCCCGCTGGTAGCCCGTCATGGCCACCGGCCGCAGGTCGAGGCGGCCGACCAGCCCCAGCACCTCCTCGAGGAAGGCCCGCTGGCCCGGCTCGTGCTCGACCATCTCCCGGCCGTCGCACAGCTGCAGCGCCAGCCGGTAGGGCAGCGCGACCCGCCGTTTCTGCGTGACCCGGTTGACCCGCTGCTTGATCTCGACGAACACGTCGGTGTCGTCGTCGACGCCGAACCGGTCGCCGTAGTGGCGGATGCGCAGCTTGCGCCGGAACTTCAGCCCCTCGATCTTCTCCCAGTAGCACCGCAGGTCCCGGGTGTCGTAGTAGGTGCTCCACACGCCGTAGCCGCCGTCGGTGCCGTGGCTGTCCCGGTCGAGGCGGCGGTCCAGCTCCGCGCGCAGCGCCGGCAGGGCGGTGCCCGGCATCAGGTACTTGATCTCGTAGCGGTTGAACGCGTGCAACCTGCTCGGCGCCCGCAGCGCGTGACCGACGTGGTCGTCGTTGCCCACCTCGGCCGGGAGGGTGGCTGCGTCCGGTGCGCCGGCCGGGGAGTGGTCCGGCGGCACGGCGCGTCGTCGGAACGGCCATCGCATGGTGGTCGCCAATCTGAGTACGGCAGCTGACAGCAGGACACAAGCAGCCGAACCTCAGAGCAGCCTTTGAACGCCATCGAAACTGCACATGAACACGAGGTGGACGCCGGGCTGCGCCCGTGGTGATCGACGATGCGGGACCGCTCACACGGCGGCGTCCTTCAGCCGGACTTTCGCATGGTTGAGCAATTGTCCGTCCTCATGGCCGGCACGCCGCACGCATCGGCGGGTTTCGCTTGACACCCGTCATGTGAGCGTTAACTCTGGTGGGGCGAGAACACGGCACGGCGGCCGTGCGTGCACCGACTGGCCGGGCGATCCGAACACCCTCTTCGATCGCGTGGCAGCACGTCACTCCGCTCCTCCGCCAAGGACGCGCCCGCCGTCTCCCAGCGCCGCCGCACGGTGCCACCGGCACCGGCCGAAAGGATCCCCATGCCGCAACACAGTCCCAGGGTGAGCCGTTCCGTCGTCGCCGCCGCGCTGGTCGCCGGAGCCGCCACCGTGATGCTCGGAGCGCAGCACGACGCGTTGGCGGCGGTGCCCGCCGTCGACGGGTTCACGGCCGGCAACGCGGCGGTGGCCTCGGTGGACCTGGCCGGCCAGTGGTCGTTCACCCCGGAGGGGCGGGCGACGACGTCGATCGCCGTGCCGGGCGGCGGCTGGTACAAGCAGGGGTTCACCGACGTCGCGCACGCGGTGTACTCCCGGACGGTCACCGTGCCCGACTCCGGGCAGCCGCAGTCGGCGTGGATCGAGTTCGGCGCGGTGAACCATCAGGCGACGCTGTCGGTCGACGGGCGGGTGGTGGCCACGCAGACGACCGCGTTCACCCCCTCGAAGTTCGACATCACCGCGTTCGCGGCGCCCGGCACGACGCACACGATCACCGTGGACGTGAAGGGCCGCGACGCGTTGAAGAACCCGGCCAACGGCAAGTACCTGGTGCCGACCGCGGCGGAGTGGTCGGAGGCGGTCCCGCAGGGCATCTTCCGCTCCGCGTTCCTGCGCGTCTACCCGGCCGTGCACGTCAGCGACGCGTTCGTGCGCACCTCGGTGGCGAACCAGAGCCTCACCTACGACGTGTCGGTGACCAACACCTCGGCCGGCGCCCGCACGGTCACGCTGGCCGGCGCGCTGTCCTCCGACGGCGGCGGGCCGTTCGCCTACCCGGGCCTGCCCGGCCGCACCGTGTCCGTGCCGGCGCACTCGACGGTCAAGGTGACGGTCGGCCCGGTCGCCTGGAACCTCGGCGCGAGCTCCTACTGGTGGCCGAACGTGCCGTACCGCTCGGGGTACCGGGCCCAGCTGCACCGCCTGGCCGTGCACGCCACGACCGACGACGGACGCGTGAGCGACGCGGTGTACCGGTTCGGGTTCCGGGAGAGCACGCAGAACGGGGAGTACTACTTCCTCAACGGCGTGCGGGTGAACTACCGCGGCGACAACCTGCAGGGCGCGGACTACGACCGGATCAACAACGGTGGTGTCGGCGACGCGTTCGACACGCTGCCGGGGTTCCTGCCACCGTCGGCGGGCAACGGCGGCTGGCCGCAGGCGGTGGACAACTACCAGCGGCTCAACTTCAACGTGGTGCGCATCCACCAGGAGCCGGCCAGCCCGTACATGCTGGACGTCGCCGACGAGATGGGGCTGATGCTCGTCGGCGAGACCGCCATCCGCGGCTCCAACGGCCGCGAGGACTTCCAGGCCGGCCACGACACCATGGTGAACCACGCCCGGGCGTTGACGCTGCGCGACCGTAACCACCCGGCCGTCCTGCGCTGGAGCCAGAGCAACGAACCCGGCCTCAGCGGCGACACCGAACAGTTCCAGCAGGACCTGTACGCCGCCATGAACGGTACCGACGGCACCCGGCCGGTCATCGTCGACGGTGAGGACCCGAACAGGTACCCGAACATGCGGTACGCCAACTTCGCCTCGTTCCCGCACTACCTGGACGGGCTCGGCGCCTACACCGAACGGGTCGTGTCCACGCCCGGCCGCCCCGACGGCGAGACCGAGTTCATCTGGCCGAAGTGCAACACCAGGCAGGGCTTCGAGTGGTTCGCCACGCTCACCGCGGCCAAGCGGGGCAAGGACGCCAGCGACCTGCGGCCGTACACCCTGCTGTCGGGCTGGGCGGGGTTCGTGCCGGGCGTGCGGACCACCGACTTCGTCCCCGAGGAGGGCGGCCGCCCGGTCTACGGCGCGGACAACCTCACCGATCCGTGGAGCAACCCGCAGATCCAGCGCATCCAGGCCGGCTTCCACCCGATCGCGGCGATCGACCTGCCCTACTGGTCGGCGTCCGGGATCTCCGACGCCAACGGCACGTTCCCGCTGCCGCAGGCCGTGGACAACTACGGCTACAACGCGCCGGTGACGCGGAACATCACCGTGTTCAACGACGACTTCAGCAACACCGCCGTCGGGCTGGTGTGGACCGCGCGGCTCAACCAGCCGGACGGCACGGTGATCGCGTCGGGGAACGCGACGCTCACCGTGCCGCTCGGTTCCCGGGTCACCCAGCCGGTCTCGTTCACCACACCCGCCTCCGGCAGCCGCGTGTACCTGACCCTGTCCACCACCAAGAACGGCGCCACCGTGTTCACCGACGCGGTGGAGTACCTCACGCTCGGCGCGAACTCCTCCACTGTGGACGACGCCGATCCGCGGATCGGCTACGGCGGCACCTGGTCGCGGGCGAGCGGCGAGTCCGGCCCGTACGCCGGCACCAACACCTACTCCGACGTCGCCGGCGGCACCGCCACCCTGTCGTTCACCGGCACCGGCGTCGCGTTGCGCGCGGTCACCGACCCCGGCCACGGCATCGTCGCCGTGTCGGTGGACGGCGGCGCGGAAACCCTCGTCGACGAGTACTCCGCGACCCGCCAGGGCGACGTCACGGTGTGGACCAGCCCGCGGCTGGCGTCCGGCACCCACACGGTCCGGGTCCGGGTGACGGGCAACCAGCGGGCCGGGGCGAGCCACAACTGGGCCACCGTCGACCGGTTCGAGATCAGCACCGGTGTGGTGGCCGGGTCGAACTACCGCATCGTCAACCGCAACAGCGGCAAGCCCCTCGCCGTGGCCGGCAACGCCACCGCGGACGGCGCCGCGGTCGTGCAGCAGAGCGGCGCCGGCGCGTGGACGATCGCCACGGCCACCGGCGGCGCGTACACCTTGCGCTACGGGCCGACCGGGAAGGTCCTCGACGTCAACGGCGGCAGCACCACCGAGGGGCTGCCACTGCAGCAGTGGTCGGCCAACGGCGGGGCCAACCAGCAGTGGTTCCTGCGGCCGGCCGCGGACGGCTACTACACGATCGTCAACGTCGCCAGTGGCCTGCTCGCCGACGTCTACGGCCAGTCCGGCAGCGACGGCGCCCAGGTCGTGCAGTGGGGTGCCAACAACGGCACGAACCAGCAGTGGCAGCTGGTGCCGGCGTGACCGGCCGCCTCGGCCGGTCACGGCGGCGGTGGCCGGTCACGCCAGGCGGTAGCCGCGGCCGACGACCGTGGCGATCGGGTCGGGGTCGCCGAGCTTCTGGCGCAGCGTCTTGACCGTGGTGCGCACGGCGGTGGTGAACGGGTCGGCGTGCTCGTCCCAGACCCGGTTGAGGAGGTGCTCCGCGCTGACGATCTCGCCGTCGGCGCGGAGCAGCTCGGTGAGGACACCGAACTCCTTGCGGGTCAGGGTGACCGGCCGGCCGCCGCGGCGGACCTCGTGCCGCCCGACGTCGACGGTGAGGTCACCGCGGTGCAGGACGGTCGGGATCCGGTTCGGCGCCCGGCGGCCCAGCGCGGTCACCCGCGCGATCAGCTCGGCGAACGCGAACGGTTTGGCGAGGTAGTCGTCGGCGCCGAGGTTCAGGCCCTCGACGCGGCTGTCCAGGGACGCGGCGGCGGTCAGCATGAGGATGCGCGCCGGCGAGCCGAGCCGGATGAGCGCCCGGGTCACGTCGTCGCCGTGCAGGACGGGCAGGTCGCGGTCGAGGACGACGACGTCCGCGGCCACGTCGGTGACCCGGCTGACGGCGGCGGCACCGTCGTGCACGACGTCGACGGTCATGTCGTGCTCGCGCAGGCCGGCGGCGATCAGCTGGGCGAGGACCGGGTCGTCCTCGACCACCAGGACCCGCAGGACGGCGCTCATCCGGCCGGCACGGCGACGGTCACGGACAGGCCACCGCCGTCGCGCGGGACGACCGTCACGGTGGCGTCGTGCGCGGCGGCGACGGCCTCAACGATCGCCAGCCCCAGCCCGGCGCCCGACGCGCCGGCCCGGCGCCCCTCGCCCCGCTGGAACGCCTGACGCAGCGCGGGCAGCTCGGCCGGCGCCACGACCGGGCCGGTGTTGTCGACGCGCAGCCAGGCGGTGCCGGGGCCGTTGTCCGTGCCCATGTCATGGCCGGTGCCGGGGCCGTTGTCCGTGCCCATGTCATGGCCGGTGCCGGTGGTCAGCCACACCTCGCCGCCGGCGATGTTGTACCGCGCGGCGTTCTCCAGGAGGTTACGCAGCACCAGCTCCAGCTGGACCGGGTCGCCGGTGCAGCGCGCCGGCGCCAGGCGGTGGTGCAGCAGTGGCCCGTCGGGCGGCCAGGTGGCGATCGCGGCGGCGGCCGCGGTGGCCAGGTCGACGGGCCGGCGCACGGCGCCCCGCTGCGTCTGCGCCAGCTGCAGCAGGCTGGTGAGCATCGCGTCGCTGCGGGCTGCGGCCGTGACGACCGTCTGCAGCGCCTGCCGGTACTGCTCCTCGGTGCGGACCGGGCGGGACAGGGCCATCTCCGCGGCGGTGCGGATGATGGTCAGGGGCGTGCGCAGCTCGTGCGACGCGTTGGCGACGAACAGCCGCTGGCCCTGGAACGCGTGGGCGAGCCGGTCGAGCATCGCGTCGAACGCGACGGCCAGGGTGCGCAGCTCGTCGGGTGGTCCGTGCAGCCCGATCCGGGCGTCCATCGTGTCGTGCGACAGCGCGGCGGCGGTGCTGGTGATCTGCCGCAGCGGGCGCAGCGCCCGCCCGGCGACCAGCCAGCACAACACCAGCGAGACGGCGGCCAGCGCGACGAACACGCCGCCGGTCTCGAACACGATCGTGCGCAGCGCGTCGGTGCGGGCCGTGGTGGTGGCCATCTCGACCGCGGCGATCGGCTCGGCCTCGATGACGGTGCCGGTGGGCACGAGGGTGGTGCCGTCGGCCTCGGTGAGGGTGGCGACCAGGGCGTCGCTGGCGGTGAAGAGCTCGCGCCGCACGAGCAGGTACATCAGCCCGAGCACGGCGGCGCCCGTGCCGGCGAAGACGGCCGCGTACCACAGCGTGAGTCGCCCGCGGATGGTGAGCCTGGTCATCCCCTCATTCTGGCCGTGGCCAGGTGGCATCCGTGTGTGGTCGGACGACACGGTGGTGCCACCCCCGGGTCCCGACGATGGCGGCATGACGAAGTTGAAGGTCCTCGTGCCGGTGCTGGCGCTGGCCGCGGTGCTGCTGGCCGGTGCGGGGGTGTGGTTCGTGGCCGCCCGGCCCGACGGCGCGCCGGCCTCGGCCGGCAGCGATCAGGAGCAGGCGTTGCGGTTCGCGCAGTGCATGCGTGACAACGGCGTCGACATGCCCGACCCCGGTGCCGGGGGCATCGTGACAGGTGGCGGTGGCGGTGGCGGTGACGGCGTCGGCGGGGAAAGCGCGGGTCCGGTGGGGGACGCCGAGGTGCTGGACCTGGGCGCCGACGGGGCGGCGTTCGAGGCGTGTCGCAGGTTCCTGCCCAACGGCGGCGAGGCGCGCAAACCGACCGCCGCGGAGCTGGAGCAGCAGGTGCGCTACGCCCAGTGCATGCGGGCCCACGGCCTGGACTATCCGGACCCGTCCGCCGACGGCATGCAGCAGCTGCCCGGCATCCCGATGGACGACACCGCGGCGATGCGGCGGTTCGAGGAGGCCGCCCGCGCGTGCGACGCCGACAGCAGCCCGGCGCCGAAGCGATGAGCCGGCGCATCGTCACCGGCGTCGTCGGCGGGACCGCCACCGTCGTGGTCGCCGTCCTGGCCACCCTCGGCTACGGCGGGCGCGGCCACGGTGACACCACCCCGTCCGCGCCGCCGCCGAAGACCGCGCCGGTCACGCGCACCACGCTCGTCGACGCCGTCCACCTCACCGGAAGGATCGGCTACGGCGCCGCCGAACCGTTCGCCGGGCGGCTCACCGGCACCCTGACCAAGGTCCCCCCGCCGGGCACCGTCCTGCGGCGCGGCGACGCCGCCTACCGGGTCGACGACCAGCCGGTCCTGGTGCTGCTCGGCGACATCCCCGCCTACCGGGACCTCGCCGTGAACGTCAAGGGCCCCGACGTCAAACAGTTCGAGGAGAACCTGCGGGCCCTGGGCTACCGGGGCTTCACCGTCGACACCGTCTTCGACGCCGCGACAGCGGTGGCCGTGCAACGGTGGCAGAAGAAGCTCGGCCTGGCCGAGACCGGCGCCGTCGAACTCGGCCGGGTCGCCTACGTCGCCGCGCCGGTCCGGGTGGCCGAACAGAAGCAGCGCGTCGGCGAGCCGGCCGCCGCTGGCACGCCGGTGCTGACGGTGACCGGAACCACCCGGACGGTCTCCGTCGAACTGGAGACCCGGCAGGCCGCCGTGGCCAAGGTCGGCACCAGGGTGCAGGTGCGCTCCGCCGCCGGCAGACCCGTCGAGGGCAGCATGACCGCGGTGAACGCGGCGCAGGACGAGGGCCAGCGCAAGACCGTCGTCACCGTGAGCGTGGCGGACCAGTCCGCGCTCACCGGCGACGACGGCGACGCCGTCGACGTCACCGTCGTGCGGGCCGAGAAGAAGGACGTCCTGACCGTGCCGATCGTGGCGCTGCTGGCCGTCGGCGACGGCTACGGCGTGGAGGTGTTCAGCGGCGGCGGGCGCCGGGTCGTGCCGGTCACCGTCGGCATGTTCGCGCAGGGCCGGGTCGAGATCGGCGCCGCCGGTCTCGCCGAGGGCACCCAGGTGGGGGTGGCCGGACAATGAGCATCCTGTCCCTCGTCGACGTCCGCAAGGAGTACCCGGGCGGCGTCGTCGCCCTCGACGGCGTCTCCCTGGACGTCAGCCCCGGCGAACTGGTCGCGATCGTCGGCCCGTCCGGCTCCGGCAAGTCGACCATGCTGCACCTCGCCGGCACGCTCGACCGGCCGACCAGCGGCCGGGTGCGGGTGGCCGGGCACGACGTCGCCGGCCTCCCGGACCGCCGGCTCGCCGGCCTGCGGGCCCGCACCATCGGGTTCGTCTTCCAGCAGTTCCATCTCGCCACCGGCGTCGCGGCACTGGACAATGTCGCCGACGGACTGCTGTATCTCGGCATCCCGCTGCGGCAGCGCCGGGAGCGGGCCCAGGCCGCGCTCGAACGCGTCGGGCTCGGGCACCGCCTGACGCACCGGCCCCACGAGCTGTCCGGCGGCGAACGGCAGCGGGTCGCGATCGCCCGCGCGGTCGTCGGCGCGCCGCCGCTGCTGCTGGCCGACGAGCCGACCGGCAACCTCGACACCGCCGCCGGCGCCGGCGTCCTGCTCCTGCTGCGGGACCTGCACCTGGCCGGCACCACCGTCCTGGTCATCACCCACGACCGCGATCTGGCCGCCGGCCTGCCCCGGCAGGTCGTCATGCGCGACGGGCGGATCGTCGAGGGGCAGACCGGTGGGCACGATGCGTGATCCCGTGACGGCAGCCTCCCGGGGCGGGCCGGATCCCGTCGAGCACGACCTGCGGCCGGCCCGGCTCCGCCCGCTGGACGTCGCCCGGGTCGGCGCGATCGGGCTGCGCACCCGCCCGGCCCGTGCGGTGCTCTCCGCGCTCGGCATCGCCATCGGCATCGCCGCGATGGTGGCCGTCGTCGGCATCACCGCCTCCAGCCGGCTCGACCTGGCGCAGCGCCTCGAGCGCTACGGCACGAACCTGCTGACCGTCACCGCCGGCGTCGACCTGAAGGGGGACCCGGCGCAGCTGCCGGCGGAGGCGGTCGACATGGTCGCCCGCGTCGCCGGCGTCGAGCACGTCTCCGCCACCGGCCAGGTCAAGGCCGCCGTCTACCGGACCGACCGGGTCCCGGTGGGCAACACCAACGGCATCGCCGTCCTCGCCGCCCGCACCGACCTGCGGGCCGCCGTCGGCGCGGCCCTCGCCGACGGCGCCTGGCTCAACCCCGCGACCGAGCGCACCACCGCCGTCGTCCTCGGCGCCACGGCCGCCCGGTACCTCGGCATCGGCGCCCCCGGCCCCGACACGCGCGTCTGGCTCGGCGGTCAGTGGTTCACCGTGATCGGGGTCCTGGCGCCCGTGCCGCTGGCCGCCGAGCTCGACAGCGCCGCCTTCGTCGGCGCGCCCGTCGCCCAGGACCAGCTCGGGTTCGACGGGCACCTGACCACCGTGTACACCCGCATCGCCCCCGGCTCGATCGACGAGGTCCGCGCGAAACTGGGCCGCACGGTGAACCCTTCGCATCCGAACGAGGTCCGGGTCGAGCGGCCGTCCGACGCCCTGCGGGTCAAGGCGGCCACCGACCGGACCTTCACCGCCCTCCTGCTCGGCCTCGGCGCGGTCGCGCTGCTGGTCGGCGGGGTCGGCGTCGCCAACACGATGATCATCTCGGTGCTCGAACGCCGCGGCGAGATCGGCTGGCGCCGCGCGCTCGGCGCCACCAAGGGCCAGATCCGCATCCAGTTCCTCACCGAGGCGATCCTGCTGTCCGCCCTCGGCGGCGCCGGCGGGGTCCTGCTCGGCGTCGCGATCACCACCGGCTACGCCCTGAGTCAGGGCTGGCCGGTCACCGTCCCGGGCTGGGCCCAGGGCGTCGCCGTCGGCGCCACGCTCGCCATCGGTGGGATCGCCGGCCTCTATCCGGCGATCCGGGCCGCCCGCCTCGCCCCGACCGAGGCGCTCGCCCTGCCGTGAACCACAGCGGCGGCGCTGGTGACGGGCACTGTGGGACGATCGGACGATGTCGGAATGGATCTACTTCATTCACCCGCCGCGCCCGAACTTCGCGGCGACCATGACCGACGAGGAGAAGGCGGCGTGGGGGCGGCACTTCGAGCGCCTGCAGCGGCTCCTCGCCGACGGCGTCCTCGTCCTGGCCGGCCCGACGCTCGGCCAGGTCAACACCGGCGTCGCGATCTTCGAGGCCCCGGACGAGGCGGCGGCGCGGCGGATCATGGCGGAGGACCCGGCGATCGCGGGCGGGTTCGCCGAGGGTGAGCTGCGCGAGTTCCGCGTCTCGCTCCTGCGCGGCCGCCCGTGAGCCCGTTTTGACCGCGTGACCGGACATTTCGGATGGTCGATCAGATGTGAGAGACTTTCGTCGATCTTGATCGGCTACGGGGAGGATGTTTCGTTGCGTAGGACTTTTCGGTCGGCGGCCGCCCTGGTCGCCGTGTCGCTCGCGATGAGTGCCGCGGTGGTCGGGCTGACGTCGGGGCCGGCCGCGGCGGCCGGCTGGTGCAACCAGACCGTGTGGGTGGACGAGGTGTACTGGCCGCTCGACCCGACGGTCGACAAGGTGCGGATCCCGTCCACCGGGCAGGACTGGCCGCACGCGCAGTGCGAGCTGGACACCGGCGCGCAGGGAGCGGCCGTCAAGCAGCTCCAGCTGTCGCTGAACACCTGCTACAAGGAGAATCTCGGCACCGACGGCAAGTTCGGCACGCTCACCAAGGCGGCGCTGAAGCGGGCGCAGATCAAGGAGGGCATGTCCACCGCCGACCGCGACGGCCGATACGGTCCCCGGACCCGTGACGCCATCGCACACACCGGCTACGGCGGCCCGAGCGCCTACTGCCGATACGTCGACGGCCCCGGCGGCCTGGGCGTGTAGACCGTGGGTCGGCGGCGCCCGGCAGGAGCCGGGCGCCGCCGGTTCACAGCTGTGGCACCACCCGCAGGACGGTGCCGGTCGCGGTGTCGATGACGACCAGGAGGCCGCCGCCGCGGGCATACCGCGGGTCCCTCAGCAGGACCTCCGCCACCGGCCCGCGGGTGAGCACCTCGGCGTCCGATGTGGACGGCCGGCCCCGCTCGGCCCCGGCCGCCCGCGCGATGTCGATGAGCTCCGCGTCCGTCACCGGACCAACGTAGTGGCTCAGAGCGTGGTCTCGCCGGTGAGGCCGAAGAAGTCGTGCCACTTGGCGCCGCCGGTGAAGGCGGTGCCGGTGGACAGGCCGACGTAGACGTCGTTGGTGGCGGCCTTGGTGAACACGATGATGTCGTCCTTGCCGTCGCCGTTGACGTCACCGAGGTACGGGAACTCCCCAGCGGTGCAGAAGAAGTCGTTCCACTTGACGGTGGTGCCGACGAACGCGGTACCGGTGGACACGGCGGCGTAGACGTCGGCGTCGGCGTTGCAGGTGAACGTGACGATGTCGGCCTTGCCGTCGCCGTTGACGTCGCCGACCCGGGGCTGCTCGGTGCCGACCGCGAACAGGTCGTGCCACTGCTGTGCGGCGCCGAACGCGGTGCCGGTGGACAGCGCGACGATCACGTCGGCGGCGGTGGCGGGGCCCTGGGTGAAGGTGATGATGTCGGCTTTGCCGTCACCGTCGACGTCGCCGACGGCCGGGTACTCCCCGGGGATGGAGAAGTACTCGTGCCATTTGACGCCGGGGCCGAACGAGGTGCCGGTGGACAGGGCGACGTAGACATCACCAAGAGCGTCGTGGGTGAAGGTGATGATGTCGTCCCTGCCGTCGCCGTTGACGTCGCCGACCGCTGGGACCTCCGTGCCCGGGGCGAACCAGTCGTGCCACTTCGCGCCGCCGGCGAAGGACGATCCGGTGGACAGGCCCACGTACACGTCACCGAGCGACCCGCCGGTGAACGTGATGACGTCATCCTTGCCGTCGCCGTTGAAGTCGCCCGTCATCAGCGTCTCGCCGGTGAGGCCGAAGAAGTCGTTCCACTTCACCGAGGTGCCGGCGAACGCGGTGCCGGTCGAGGTCGAGACGTACACGTCGTTGAGGGTGCCCTGGTTGAACGTGACGATGTCGTCCTTGCCGTCACCGGTGAAGTCCGTCGGTGACCCGGCCAGGTAGCGGCCGCCCGGCGCCTGCCCGCAGTTGTCGCTGACCAGGAACTTCTGGTTGTACTGCCCGGGGTAGGGCGCGAGCGAGACGCCGTTGATCGAGATGACCTGACCGACCCCGTTGAACAGCTGCTCGTAGTGCAGGTGCGGGCCGGAGGAGTTGCCGGTGCTGCCGGTGATGCCGATCTGCTGGCCCTGCTGCACGTACGCGCCGTCGGGCACCGAGTAGGCGCTCAGGTGGAAGTGGTACGTCATCCAGCCGCCGCCGTGGTCGATGGAGATGTAGTTGCCGGCGCCGCCGGGCTGTGACAGCCGGTGCGCGACGCCGGCCGCCGTCGCGACCTGCGGGGTGCCGTTGGTGGTGCCGTCGGTGCGCACGAAGTCGAGCGCCTGGCGCACCTCGGCGCTGTGGTGGTCATAGGTCCAGCGCTGCCCGCAGGGGAAGGGCGCCTTGAACAGCGGGGCCGCGGCGGCGGGGGAGGCCGACACCAGCACGGCGGTGATCGTGGATGCGGTGAGGGTGAGGAGGGCGACGAGCAGTCGCCGGACAGGGGACATGTAAATAGATTGCCGTCTGTATCGAGTTCCCGGAAGGAAGTTGCGGGAAATCGATTTCTCGCCTACGCTCGGCCGTGACGACCATCCAGTCGAGTCGATGGGTAGGGCGAGCCGTCGCCGATGGGCGACGTCAGTCGCGCACCATCGCAAATAATGTGCACTGGCCGTTTCATTTGCCGGATGCTAAACAGTTCATACGTCGGACGTCTCGGTGCCAGGTTACCGCGCTGTTTCGCATTCGTGGCAACCGATGCACGGTAATCGGCCGAACACCGTCACGATGAATGCTAATCGCCTGAAACCATACCCGGTCGGTGAATTCCTCAAACTTTTCTTCCCAGATTGACGGCTGCCAGTTTCGAAACAATAATTCGATGCTTCACGCCGCTCCCTGGAGATGAATGGGGGAATTGATGCGTACGGCTCCGTTGCGGGTAGACCGGCACCACCCGTTCTTCTTCGACCACCCGGTCGACCACTTACCCGGCAACCTGCTGGTCGCGGGTCTGCTCGGGCTCGCCGACGACGTCACCGGCGGCGCGCTGCGGCGAGCGGACCGGCGGCTGCGGCTCGCCTTCGCGTTCCCGGCGTTCGGCGAGCTCGACGGGCCGGTCGAGCTGCGCTGCGACCGGGCCGGTGACACCCTCGGCCTCACCGCCACCCAGTCCGTCGGCGACACCGTCCGGGACATCTGCCGCGGCACCGTCACCGTGCTCGCCGACGCGACCCGGCCGGCGGTCCCCGCCTGGCCCGGCCGCGGCGGGACCGCGACGCCCGCCGGCCACGCCGAGCCGAAGCTCGTGCACCGCGCCGACCTCAGCACCGTCATGCTGGGCCCGCCCACCGAGACACCGGCCGGCGAGTTCACCTGCCCCGTGCTGCGCTGCCCGGCCCTCGCCGCCACCGGTGACCTGCGCGACCCGATCGAGGTGATCGAGGCGGCCCGGCAGCTGGTGCTCATGCTCGGGCACATCGCCAACGGCCACCCGCTCGACGTCCACGTGGTGTGGATCGAGCTGACCGCCGACATCCCGGCCGCTCCGCCCGCCGACCTGCCACTGCGGGTGAGCTGGCGCCGGCCGGTCGGCAGACCCCGGGCGCGGACCGCGTTCGACATGGGCCTGCACGCCGGGACGGCCGACCTCGGCACCGTCCGGCTCGTCACCCACACGATGTCCCCGGTCGCCTACCGGAAGGTGCGGTCCGCGTGAGAGCCGCTCCCTGGATCATCTTCGGCACCGCGGTCGGGATCCTCGCCGGCGGCGCCTCCGTCCACCGCGCCGACCCGGCCGCGCTCGTCGTCATCGGCCTCTACGCGCTGTGGCTGCTCGTCGAGGCCCCGGTCGCGCTGCGGGCCACCAGCGCGCCGCAGGACGCGTGGACGATCGTGCCCTACGGCGCGGCCCGGCTCGCCACCCTCGCCTGCTGCCTGCTGGCGGCGGGGGAACGCCCCGCCTGGTTCTGGGCGTCGGCGGCGGTGTTCGCCGGCGGCGTCGGCCTGCGGGAGGTCGCGATCCGGACCCTGGGCCGGTTCTACTCCCACCACGTGGTGCGCCGCAGCGACCAGGTCGCGGTCACCCACGGGCCGTACCGCATGATCCGCCACCCCGCCTACGCCGGCATGATCCTGGCCCACGTGGGGCTCGTCGGCTGCTTCCCCGGCCCCGCGGGAGTCCTCGCGCTGTGCGCCCTCGTCGCGTCGATCGTGTGGCGGCTGCGGGTGGAGGAGCAGGTGCTGTGGGACATGCCCGGCTACCGCGACTACGCCGTGGGCCGCAAGCGCCTGGTGCCGGGCGTGTGGTGATGGACGCCGCGGAGGTGCTGACCACCACGCGCTCGGTGCGCCGCCGGCTCGACCTGACCCGTCCCGTCGACCTCGCCGACATTCGCGCCTGCCTGGAGGTGGCCGTGCAGGCGCCGACCGGAGGGGGTCGCCAGCACTGGCGGTGGCTGGTCGTCACCGACCCGGCGCTGCGTTCGGCGATCGGGCGGGTGTACCGGCAGGCCTTCGAACAGCGGTATCCGCCGGACGTCACCGACGCGGGCGTCCCGCCCCGGGACCTGGCCAGCGCCCGGCACCTCGCCGAGCACCTCGGGCGGGTGCCCGTCCTGGTCGTGCCGTGCCTGGAGCTGCGGCACGGTCTCGGCACCGGCAACCAGGCCGGCACCTGGGGGTCGCTGCTGCCGGCCGCGTGGAGCTACATGCTCGCCGCCCGCGCCCGCGGTCTCGCCACCGCGTGGACCACCGTGCACCTGGACCGGGAGGCCGAGGTCGCCGAGCTGCTCCGGCTGCCCGGGGACGTCCGGCAGGGCGCGCTGATCCCGACCGCGCACCCCATCGGCGGCGACTTCCGCCCCGCCCGCCGCGCCCCACTGGACGACGTCATCCACTTCGACGGCTGGACCGGGACATGACGATCCAGACCGTCACCGACCCGGCGCTGGTGGGGCACAAGTTCGCCCGCCTGCACCGGATGCGGGCCGCCGGCTTCCCGGTGCCGGACCTGATCACGGTGCCGGCGACCGCGTTCGACGCGGCGTGGCAGGAGGTCGACCCCGGCGACGGCCCGGACCGGTGGGCCAGGGCCCGGGACGCGCTGCGCGCCGCGCCCGTCCCGGCCGGGATCCTCGACGAGGTCGGCGCCCGGTTCGGCCCCGACGCGGTGTTCGCCGTCCGTGCCTGCGCCGTGGCCTCCACAGTGGACGGTGGAGGCGGCGAGGACGGCGCGGACCCGTTCGCCGGGATGAGCGACAGCTTCCTCTACGTGCCCGCGGACCGGGTCGCGGAGCGGATCGCGGCCTGCTGGGCGTCGGCGTTCACGGCCAGGGCGGTGGCCTACCGGCAGCTGCGCGGCCTCGACCCGGCCCGGACCCGGATCGCGGTCGGCGTGCAGCTGATGGTGCCCGGCACCCGCTCGTTCGTGGCGTTCACCCGCGACCCCCGCGACGGCGCCCGCCGCACCGTCATCGCCGCCGCGCACGGCATCGGCGAGGGCGTCGTGCAGGAGAAGGCCGACGTCGACCACTTCCACGTCGCCGGCCCGACCGTGACCGCCGACCTGGTCCGCAAGGAGCGCATGGTCGGCCCGCCGGACGGCAGCGGCGACCTCGCGCTGCTCCCCGTGCCGGCCGGCCTCGCCGCCGCGCCGGTGCTCGACGACCGCACCGCCCGTGCCGTCGCCGCCCTCGCCGCCAGGGCCGAGGCGTTCTTCGGCGGCCCGCAGGACATCGAGGGCACCATCACCGCCGACGGCGTCCTGCACCTGGTCCAGGCCCGGCCGATGGTGCTGCCCGCCGGCCCGCCGGTGTACTGGGCCAACCACAACATCACCGAGAGCTACCCGGGGATCTCCGGCGCGCTCACGTTCTCCCAGGCGCAGGAGTTCTACCGGCGCGCGTTCGGCGACCTGTACCACCGCATGGGCGTGCCGGCGCGCACCGTCGACGCCAACCGGCACCACCTGGAGCAGCTCGTCGCGCACCTCGACGGCCGGGTCTACTACCGCCTCGGCGCCTGGCACGCCCTGCACGGCCAGCTGCCGGTGTTCGACCTGGTGCGCGACGTGTGGCAGGACGGCATGGGCGTCACCGGCGAGGCCCGCCCGCCCGTCACCCGGCCCCGCCGGCGGGCCTGGCTCGCGCTGCCCGGCACGCTCCTGCGGGCCACCCGCCACCCCCGCCGGGCCGCCGGGTTCCTGCGCTGGTGGGACGGTGTCATGGACGAGTCGGGCGACCTGTCCGGGCGCACCCCGCACCAGCTCGTCGCCGCGTACCGGGAGCTGTGGGCGGCGGTGAGCGTCCGCTGGGGCGTCACCCTCACCAACTCCATCTACGGACTCCTGGCCGTCAAGGTCCTGATGCGCCTGCTCGACCGGTGGGCGGGCGGCAAAGGGCTGTTCACCGGGCTGCTCACCGGCGGTCCCGCCAACCGGTCCCTGGAGTCGGTCCGCGCCGCCGTCGCCCTCGCGGAGCTCATCGCCGCCGACCCGGGGCTGCGCGCGGCCGTCGAGGCGGGCGAGCGCCCCCGCGAGGTGTGGCACGACATCAGCACCGGCCGGCACGGCGCGCCCCTCGCCGAGGCGGTCGCCGGCTACCTGCGCCGCTACAGCGACCGCGCCCTGCACGACCTCAAGCTCGAACAGCCGACGCCGCGCCAGCAGCCGTGGCTCCTGCTGGAGGTGCTGCGCCCGTACGTCATCCAGGGCCGCACGGTCGAAGCCCTGCTCGAAGCCGAACGGCTCGCCGTGCACCAGACCGCCGGGGAGCTCGCCGCGCGCTGCCCCGGCCGGCTGCGCCGCACCGCCCTGCGCACCCTGTCGCGATACGTGCGGTTCATCGCCCGGGTCCGCGAGGACACCCGGTTCTGCCGCACGCAGCTGTACGGGCTCTCCCGCGACATCCTCTGGCGGCTCGGCGCCGACCTGCACACCACCGGGCACCTGGACGACCCGCTCGACATCCGCGACCTCACCGTCGCCGAGGTCCTCGGCGCCTACGACGGCACGCTGCCGTGCGCCGCGCTGCGCGACCTCGCCGCCGCCCGGCGCCGCGAACGGCTCCTCGCCGAGACCCGCCCCGCCCGGCCCGGACTGCTGCGCACCCCGGCCACCGGACCCCTCCGCGACGCGCTGTCCAGTGCCCTGGAGGTGACCGCGGTGACCGCGGTGACCGCCGAACCGGCCGCCGGCGGAGTGCTCACCGGGCTCGGCTCCGCGCCCGGCGTTGTGCGGGCCCCGGCCCGCCTCGTCCTCGACCCGGCCGTGGCGCCGGAGACGTGCCGCGACGCGATCCTCGTCGCCCGCGAGACCGACCCCGGCTGGCTGTTCCTGATGATGGCGGCGAAAGGACTCGTCGTGGAGCGCGGCACGCTGCTGTCCCACACCGCGATCACCGGCCGGCTGCTCGGCGTGCCGACGGTCGTCGCCGTGCCGGACGCCACCAGCCGCATCCCGGACGGCGCCCTGATCGAGCTCGACGGCACCGCCGGGACCGTGCGGATCCTGAAGGAATCGGCATGACCACGTTTCCGTTCGTGAGCCGCCCCGGCGTCGCGCTCGACCCCGAGCAGGCGGCGCTGTTCCGCCGCGAGGCGCTCGTCCCGGTCCGCATCCGCGGCAACCACCCGGCGCTGCTCGTCACCGGCCACGCCGACGTGCGCACCGTGCTGTCCGACCCGCGGTTCAGCCGGCAGCAGTGGCACGGCGGCACCATGTTCGCCCGCAGCCCCGACACCCTCGCCCTGGCCACCACCGACGCGCCGCTGCACACCCGCCGCCGCCGGGCCGTGCAGGCGGCGTTCACGCACCGGGCCGCCGAGGCCGACCGGCCGTGGATCGAGCGGATCGCCGAGGACCTGCTCGACGCGGTCGCCGCGAAGCCCGGACCGGTCGACCTGGTCGCCACGTACCTGCGCCCGCTGCCGTACCTCGTCGTCGGCCGCATCCTGGGCACCCCGGACGGCGACGTCGACCGGCTCGCCGCGTGGACCGACGTGATGATGTCCGCGGGCCGCTGCGAGCCGGACGAGGTCACCGCGGCCACGGCCGCCATGCACGGCTACTTCCGCGACCGGCTGGGCACCGGGTTCCTGGCGACCCTCGCCCCGGCCCTCAGCGAGCAGGAGATCGTCGTCATGGCCGCCGGGCTCGTCATGGCCGGCGGGGACGCCACCGCGAGCCACCTGAGCAGCTGCGTGCATCACCTGCTGCACGACGACGAGCTGCGCCGCACCCTGATCGCGCGGCCGGACCTGATCCCCGCCGCGGTCGAGGAGCTGCTGCGGTGGGTGTGGTTCGCCGGCACCGGCGGGCAGCCGCACGTCCTGCTCGCCGACGCGGAGCTGGCCGGCGTGCCGCTCCCCGCGGGGCAGGTCGTCATCCCGCTCACCGACGCGGCCAACCGCGACCCGGCGGTCTTCGCGGACCCGGCCGACTTCCGCCTCGACCGGCCCGCCAACCCGCACCTGGGGTTCGGTCACGGCCGGCACATGTGCGTCGGTGCCCCACACGCCAGGGTCGAGCTTCGCACCGCGATCGGCGCGCTGCTGCGCCGCTTCCCGGACCTGCGCGCCGCATCGGGCCCCGCCGTGTGGCGGGACAGGATGTTCCTGCGCGGCCTGTGGCGGCTGCCGGTGCGGCTGCGATGAGGGCGTTCATCCGCGGCAGCTACCCGCTGGTGCCGTCGGTGCTGTTCGCGGTCTGCTGGGCCTACGGCGTCACCGGGCTGTTCGCCCTCACCGGCCCACCCGCCGGCCCGTGGCGGCCGAGCCCGTGGACCGCGGTCGCGGCGCTCACGATCGCCCTCGACATGCTGCTCATGCGCATCATCGACGACATCCGCGACCTGCCCTACGACCGCGTGCACAACCCGCACCGGCCGCTCGCCACCGGTGCCGTCACCGGGTCGTCGTTGCTGCGCTGGTACGCCGGGATCGCCGCGCTGCTGGTCCTGCTGAACCTGTTCGACGCTTGGGCGGCGCTGGTCGTCGCGGCGCAGCTGGCCTATGCGCTGCTGTTGCTGCTGCCCGGACCGGATCCCGGGCGGCTGGTGCTGACCTTGGTGCTGAGCAGTCCCGTGCAACTGCTGCTGCACCTGTACCTGTACACCGTCCTCCTGCACACGACCGGCGGCGGCTTCGATCCGTCGTTCTGGACCGCGCTCGCCGTGGTCAGCCTCGCCACCCTGCACCTGGAGGTGGCGAAGAAGATCACCCGCGCGCCACGGCCCGGGGAACGCACCTACGTGACCACCTTCGGCCTGCCCGCCACGGTCGCCGTCGCCCTGCTCAGCGCCACGGGTTCGGCCCTGCTGCTGGCCCCCTGGGGTTCGGCGCTGACGCTGCTGCCCCTCGCGTTCCCGGCGGTGGCGTGGTGGCGGTTCCGGCGCGCGGAACGCTGGGACGCGCGGCTGGCCCTGCTCTTCGTCCTGGCCTCGTTCGCCACGTGGGCCCTGATCGCTGCTGGGGGAACATCATGACGATCGACGTCGGCCCGGTCCACGACGACCTGACCGCGCTCGTGGCGAGGCTCCGCCGCAGCGGCGACGTCGCCGACGAGGCCATGGCCGCGTTCCTCGCCGCGTTCCTGGGCAACCTCGCCGCGCGCGGCTCGACCGGCGCGGCCGACGTGATGATCCGGCTGCCGCTGCTGGTGCACGCCGCGGAGACCGGCGACCCGGCCGGCGGCCGCCCGGCGGCGGTCGTCCACCTGCTCTGGTGGGCCGCCGCCCGCTACCTCGACGACCTGGCCGACGGCGGCCCCTACGACCCGGCGCGGTGCAACGCGGACATCCTGGCCGCGCTGGGCGTCGGCAGCCACCTGCCGGTCAGGCTCGTCCGAGAGGCCGGGGTGCCCGACACCACGAAGGTCGCGGCCCTCTCGGAGGTGTCCCGCGGGTGGCTCGACGGCATCAGCGGCCAGCTCCTGGACTACACCGCCCGGCCGGCGGAGGCGACGGTCGGGACGGTGCTGGCCAGCTACGAGGGCAAGACCGGCGCCCCGTACGCCATGGCCACCGCGCTGGCCGCCTGCCTGGCCGGCGCCGACCCGGCCAGGGTCGAGCGCTGGCGCGACGTCGGCCGCCGGTTCGGGGTCCTGCGGCAGCTGACCAACGACCAGCGCGACCTGGTCACCGGCCGGGACGAGGACCTCCGCAACGGCGCCGCCACGTTCCTGGTGATGCTGCTGCTGGACGGCGTGCCCGCGGGGCAACGGTCCGCGCTGCTGGCCCTGCACGCGTCGGCGGCGACCTCGGCGGCGGCCAGGGCCGAGTTCAAGGGGCGGCTGACCGCCCCGGAGCACCTGCACGGCTACCACGAGCGGGTCGACGGGATGCTCGCCGAGGTGCACCGGTCGCTGGACACGCTCGGCGGCGCGGAACCGTTCGCCGAGGCGCTGCACGACCTCATCGACGACGCGATGCTGGCGTTCCCCCTGCCGGGCGCCCCGGTGTTCAGCCGTGGGCGCCGGGTTCCGGCCGGCACATGATCGGCACGAGCGGGGTCAGCGCGCCGATCCGCTCAGGTCCGGGCCCTGGCGGCCGATCAGTGCCGCTGTGAAGTACCGGCTCGTGACCCGCAGCGACTTCGATGGCCTGGTGTGCGCCACGCTGCTCAAGCACCTCGACATGATCGACGAGATCGTCTTCGTGCATCCGAAGGACATGCAGGACGGCAAGGTCGAGATCACCGGCAACGACATCATCACGAACCTGCCGTACGTCGCCGGGGCGCACCTGGTGTTCGACCACCACCACTCCGAGACGGTGCGGGTCGGCCCGCAGCCCAACCACATCATCGACGCGTCGGCCCCGTCGGCGGCCCGGGTCATCTACAACGAGTTCGGTGGTGCGGACTTCTTCGCCGACGTGCCGCTCGATCTCATGGACGCGGTCGACAAGGCCGACTCGGCGCAGTACACCGTGGACGAGATCCTCGACCCGACCGGCTGGGCGCTGCTGAACTTCCTGATGGACAGCCGCACCGGCCTGGGCCGGTTCCGCGACTTCACCATCTCCAACTTCGAGCTGATGATGAAGCTCATCCACGCCTGCCACCAGCTGGACAGCGTGGAGGAGATCCTGGCGATGAAGGACGTGCGGGAGCGCGCCGACCTGTTCCACGCGCACACCGAGCCGTTCATCGACCAGCTGCGGCGGGTGAGCACCGTCCACGACGACGTCGTCGTGGTGGACCTGCGCGACGAGGACGTCATCTACGCCGGCAACCGGTTCATGATCTACGCGCTGCACCCCGAGGCGCGCGTCTCGATCCACGCGCTGTGGGGCCGGGACAAGCAGAACACGGTGTTCGCGGTCGGGAAGTCCATTGTGGACCGCACCTCACCGGTCGACATCGGCTCGATCATGCTCGGCTACGGCGGCGGCGGGCACCGCGCCGCCGGCACCTGCCAGGTGGACAACGCCGACGCCGGACAGGTGCTCGGCGAGCTCATCCGGGCCCTGGCCCAGCCACGCGTCCCGGTGTGATCGGCCTGAGCTGTCAGGCGACGTGCCACGCCTCCGGTGGCGGCACGTGGCCGGCGGTGGCGTGCCAGTAGTCGCGGCTTTCGGTGATGAGGCCGTCCGCGTCGAACCGGGCGACCGCGCTGCCGGCGATCGTCAGCGCGCCGCCGTCGCGGTCGACGACCGTTGCCCAGTACTCCACCCAGGCGCGACGACCGTCGACGACGGGTGGACCGAACCAGACGTCGACCACCGCGGACTCCTCGGCGAACGCCTCGCGCAGGTAGTCCAGCACGGCCGCGCGGCCGGACAGCGGCGGGCGGAACGGCAGCGAGCGGTGGGCGCAGTCCGGCGCGTACAGCGCGGCGACCGCATCGGCGTCGTGTGACCGCCACGCCGAGACCCACGTGTGTGCCCAGGCGGCGGCCGCGATGCGAGTGTCCACGAGCCAAGTATCGCGCGGTCGCGAACGGACTGCGGCGGTCCTTGTTGGCATCACCAACACTTGCTATGTTGGTGATGCCAACATTACAGCGCGCCAGGAGGCATCGCCGTGGACGACACACGCACCGCCCGGATTCCGGTCATCGGCCGTAGCCCGGGCGTGATCCGCGGGTGACTCAGCCGAGCAGCTTCGCCAGCAGTGCGACGAACTGCCGCCGCTGCGCCTCCGTCAGCGGGTCCAGCACCTGCTCCTGCACGCCGTCGACGACGCCGTCGAGCTCCAGGAGCTGCGCCACCCCGGCCGCGGTGACGGTGACGATGTTGCGGCGGCCGTGCGCCGGATCGGCGGACCGCGCGACGAGCCCGCGCGACTCGAGCTCGGACAGCACCGCCGTGACGTCGCTGCGGTCGATCCCGGTCGCGCGGCCGAGGTCGGCCTGACTGGCCGGCCCCCACTCCTCCAGCGCGGCCAGCAGCCGGTAGTGGTAGCTGCGAAGGCCGCCACCGTGTGCTTCGAACCCGGCCGCGAGCAGGCCCGACGAGCGCGCGAACGCCCGGCTGATGAGCCACGTCGGCCGGTCCTTGACCCGGGCGGGGGCGCCGCCCGGCTGATGATCCATCGGCATGACCCGACGGTACCAGTTGTTGGTCGCGCCAACATTTAACTGCCGAACTCTGCCAGAGGAGCTTGCCGACATGCATCAGCAGGAACACACGCAGGCGACCCACGCACCGGCCCCGGCCCGCGGGCTCGGCGTCGCGACCCTCGTCATATCGCTGGCCCGGTTCATCGTCGTGCTGGACGGCACGATCATGATCGTTGCCCTGCCGAGCATCCAGAGCTCCCTGCACATCTCCTTGTCGGACCTGAACTGGGTGGTCAACTCCTACTCGCTGATGTTCGGCGGCCTGATGCTGGTCGCCGGGCGGATCGGCGACAAGTACGGCCGCAAGAACGTGTTCCGCATCGGGCTGGTGCTCTTCGGCGCGGCATCGCTGGCGGGCGGGCTCGCCGACAATGGGACCTGGCTGATCGCGTGCCGTGCGGTGCAGGGCACCGGTGCCGCCCTGGCCACCCCCGGCGCGCTGTCGCTCCTGGTCAGCACCTTCCCGGAAGGCAGGGCCCGGGCCAGGGCGCTCGGCCTCTACGGCGCCGCGACCGGGCTGGCGGCGGTCACGGGCCTGCTGGCCGGCGGCATCCTGACCACGTACGCCGGATGGGAATGGGTGCTGTTCGTCAACGTTCCGATCGTCGTCGCCATCCTGCTGGGGGTCGGCCGCCTGGTCGAGCCGGCACCGAAGCGCATCAGCATCGACATCCCGGGCGCGCTCGCCGGCACCCTCGGGATCGGCGCCCTCATCCTGGGGGTGAACCGGGTCGGCGAACACGGCTGGAGCGACCCGGCCGTGATCGCGTGCCTGGCCGCCGCGACCGTCCTGCTGAGCGGATTCGTGCTGACGCAGCGGATCAGCGCGGCACCGATGATCCCGCGCGAGGTCCTCGCCGATCGCGGCCGGGTCGGCGCGAACGTCGTCACCTTCGTCCAGGCCGCCGGCATGTTCACCACGTACTTCTTCCTCACCCTCTACATGCAGGAGGTCCTCGGGTACTCCGCGCTGCGGACCGGCTTGATGTACCTGCCGTTCGCCGTGGGCACCGGCCTGGCGGCCGGCGTGCTCGGCCCTCAGCTGTTGCAGCGCCTGTCCGAACGGGCCGCGCTGTCGACCGGGCTGCTGGTCGCCGCCGCCGGCACGGGATGGTTCTGCCTCATCACGCCCGGGTCCAGCATCTACGCCGTGCTGATCCCCGCGTCGGTCGTCACCGGTGCCGGGATCGGCATCGTCGCGACCACCGGCACCAGCATCGGGGTCCGCGGCATCGACAGCTCCGAGGCCGGCATCGGATCGGCGATGCTGACCGCCGGCGGGCAGGTGGGCGGCGCGCTCGGCCTGGCCGTCCTGGCCACCGTCGCCGCCTCGACGACCCGGCACGCCGCGGTCGACCATTCCATGAAGGAGGCGCTGACCAGCGGCTACGTCGCCGGCTTCGGCATCGCCGCCGGCCTCTACCTCCTGTGTGTCGCGATCACCCTGGTCACCGTCACACCGCGCCACCCGTCCACGCCCGAGTAGCAGCGTCAGCCCGTCCACGCCCGAGTAGCAGGCCTCAGCCCGGCGCGAACGGGCTGAGGCCGATCCACGACGGGAACGCCGAGCGCAGCGGCGCCGGGCCGGTGAGGTCGACCCGGCCGTCGCGCAGCGCGGCGCGCAGGTTCCGGCCGCCCCGCCGCCCGCGCTGAGCAGCGCGCGGTACGCCCGGGACCACGCCGAGGTGCGCACCCTCGGCGGCGCGACCAGCCCGGCCCGGCCCGGTCCGCGTTCGACGGGCAGACCGCGCAGTTCTGGCAGTCCGCGACGCCGATCGTGCTGTGGGACCCGGTCGCCGCCACGCTCATCACCCGCCACCGCCTCGGCCCGACCGACGCGGCCCGGCTGCTCGCGCAGGTCAACCTCGCCATGGCCGACACCGTCATCGCGGTCTGGAACGCCAAGAACGTCTTCGACACCTGGCGCCCCGTCACCGCGATCCACGGCACCGACCCGACGTGGCAGCCGCTGCTGGACACGCCGGCGTTCCAGGAGTACCCGGCCGGTCACCCCGCGGTCAGTCAGGCCGCCGCGGCCGTCCTATCCCACCGGTTCGGCGACCACACCCGGTTCATGCTGAAGGCCCCCGGCCTGCCCGGCGTCACCCGTACCCTGCCCAGCTGTTCGGCCGGTTTCGCGCAGGCGTCCGACGCGCGGGTCCTCGGCGGCATCCACGCCCGGTTCGCCTGCGACGCCGCCACGGCCATGGGCCGCCAGGTCGCCGCGCACGTCGACGCGACGGCCCTGCGCCGTCGCTGAGAAGGTCGGGCCGGCCTTCCGCGGCGCGGTCTGGAGCACCGCGACGGACGACAGCACCAGGGCTCCGCCGAGCAGCTGGAGCGGCGTGAGGAACTCCCCGAGGGTGAGCGCGGCCAGCGCGGTCGTGACCACCGGCTCGAACGTGGACAGGATCGCGGCCGTCGACGGGCCCGTGCGGCGCAGGCCCGCGAAGAACGTCAGCATCGCCGCGACGGTGGACACGACGGCGATGCACGCGAGCCAGCCCCAGGCCGCCGGGCTGAGGCGCAGGTCGACCCCGCCGGTGACCGCGGCCCGGGCGGCGAGCGTGCCCGCGGCGCCGGTCATCACCAGCGCCGACAGCAGCACGGGCGGCAGCCGGTGCACGATGGTGTCGGCGACGAGGATGTACACCGTGTAGACGACGGCCGAGCCGAAGCCGAGCAGCGCGCCGACCGGGTGGAAGCTGCCGGCGCCGGCCAGGACCAGCAGCGTGCCGGTCGACGCGGTGACCAGCGCGATGCCGCGCCGGGCGGTGAGCCGGTCCCGGCCGAGCAGCACCGCGCCGACGGTGACGAGGACCGGAAACGTGTACAGGATGAGCGACAGCGGCGACGCGTCCATCAGCCGCAGCGCGGCGAAGAACAGGCTCGCCTGCGCCGCGTAGCCGACCGCGCCCAGCCCGACCGCGATCGCGAAGACCCGGACGCCCGGCGCCGGCGCCGCCGGATCCCCGCCTGACCCCGGCGCCGGATCCCCGCCCGACCCCGGCGACCGGTCCGTCCGGCGCAGCTCGGGCCGGACCAGCAGCACCAGCCAGAGCAGCGCGGCGGCGAGGGCGAAGCGGACCAGCAGCAGCGCCGATGGCGAGACGCCGGCGTCGTAGGCGAACTTGCCGAAGATCGCCAGCGCGCCGAAGCACGCCGCGGAGACGAGACACAGTGCCGGACCCATGCGGTCGAGCATCGGGCACGGCACCGTGCAGGTCCAGCGATGAATCCCGGCGCTGATTCGTTAGGATTTCCGCATGGTCGGGTTGGATCTGCGCCGCCTGCGGTTCCTGCGTGAGTTCGAGGAGCGGGGCACCCTCGCCGCGGTCGCCGTGGCCCTCGGCTACAGCCCGTCCACGGTCTCCCAGCAGCTGGCACTGCTGGAGAAGGACGCCGGCACGCCGCTGCTGGAGAAGGCGGGCCGGGGCGTGCGCCTCAACGACGCCGGGCGGCTCCTGGCCCAGCACGCGCGGGTGCTCCTGACGGCGGCCGAGGCGGCGGAGGCCGACCTCGCCGCGCTCGGCGGCGACGTCCGCGGCACCGTGCGCGCCGGCGGCCTGCAGTCGGCGGCCCGCCGCCTGCTGGTGCCCGCCGTGGCGCGCATGCAGGTGGACCGCCCGCGGGTCCGGGTGGAGATCTTCGAACTGGAGCTCGAAGCGGCGCTGCCCGGCCTGCGGCTCGGCACCGTCGACCTGGTCATCGGCGACGAGTACGACGGCCATCCCCGCCCGCGCCCGGCCGGGATGCGCTTCTCGGTCCTCCTCGAGGAGCCGATCAGGGTGGTGCTGCCGGCCACGCACCCCCTCGCGGCGTCCGGCGCGCCCGTCGCGATCAGCCGGCTGCGGTCCGACGTGTGGACCTCGTCCGCCGAGGGCACCGGCCACCACGCCATGGTCGTCGGCACCTGCCGGACGCTCGGCGGCTACGAACCTGACGTCCGGCACCGCTCCAACGACGCCGACGTGCAGCTCGAGCTCGTCCGCGCCACCGGCGCCGTCGCGCTCATGCCGCCGCTGGCGCTGCCGGCCGGCGACACCGGGCTGGCCGTCCGGGACCTCGCGGAGGCCACCCTCGAACGCCGCCTCGTCACCGTCACCCGTGACGCCCCGCCGGCCCCCGCACTGACCGCGTTCATGGCGGCGGTGACAGCGGCGGCCGTAACAGCGGCCGCGGTGCCGGACAGGTAAGGGATGTGAGCACACCGCAACCAGATCGGGAGCGGCGTTTCCGGACGCTGCACGACGACACCTACGTCGACGTGCTGCGCTTCGCCCAGCGCCGCGTGCACCCGAGCCACGCCGAGGACGTCGTCGCCGACGCGTTCCTCGTCGCCTGGCGCCGGCTGGACCAGGTCCCCCGGAAACCGGACGACGCGCGGGCCTGGCTGTTCGGCATCGCCAGGCACTGCCTGCTCAACGCCCAGCGGGGGCTGAAACGCCACGACGCCCTCGCCGTGCGGATCGCGGAGACCGCACCCGCCGTCGCCGCCGGCCCCGCGGAGGACGAGGGTGTCGTCCGGCGGCTGGAGCTCGCCGCCGCCTGGCACGCGCTCAGCCCGGCGGAGCAGGAGACCCTCGCCCTGTGCGTCTTCGACGACCTGACCTCCGCGCAGGCGGCCAGGGTCCTCGGCATCACCGCCGCCGCGTTCCGCATCCGCCTGCTCCGGGCCCGCCGCGCCCTGCGCCGCCGGCTCGAGCCCGCACCAACCCCGCCGGTCCCCGCACCGGCCCCGACCCGGCTGGAGGCCCGATCATGAACCACCTCGCCGACCTGCGCGCGCTGGACGCCGCCACCCCGCCGACCGCGGACCAGCTCCGCCGCGCCGAAGCCACCCTGGATCGCATTCTGGCGGTGGTACCCCCAGCGAAACGCCGGCACCGTGCCCTGCTGCTCGTCCCCGCGGCTGCCGCCGCGGCGGCCGTGGTCGCGGCGGCGTTCCTGGTGGGCGCACCGGGACCCGCGTACTCATCGTGGACCTCCGAACCCACCCCGTTGACCGCCGAGGAGACCGGCCTGGTGGGACCGGCCTGCCGGGACGCCCTGGACGGCGGGAGCCTCGACCTGCGCCGGGCCCGGCTCGTCCTGGCCGAGCGTCGCGGCGACTTCGCCGTCCTGCTGTTCCGCACCGAGGACCCCGACATGTCCGGGTCCTGCCTGGCCCGCCAGCCGCGCGGCACCGACGATGTCGACGACGTGCAGGCGGCCGTCGGCGGCGGCGACGGCCCCGCGATGACCGCGCCCCCGCGCGGCTACACCCAGGGCGCCCTCGCCGGCTACCGCCACGCCACGATCACCGACGGCGCGGCCGGCAGCGACGTCACCGGCGTCACGATCCGCGCCGGCGACCTGACCGTGCACGCGTCGGTCCGCGACGGCCGGTACGTCGCCTGGTGGCCGGCGCAGACGACCGGCGACCTCAGCTACGACCTGACCCTGACCGACGGCACCGTCATCCGCGACGCCCGGCCCACCAGACCGAGCTGAGCGGTCGCCGCGTCGAATCCGGATGCGTCCCGTGAATGCCACGGGATAGCGTCGACGCGAGGCGTGGGGGCGGCCGGATGGTCTACGACGAATCGATGGCGGCGGGATACGACCGCGGCCGGCGGCTGCGGACCGGCGACCTCGACACGTGGATGGCCGCGGCGCGCCCCTACCTGCCCGGCGCCGGCGGCTGGATCCTCGACCTCGGCGCGGGCACCGGCCGGTTCGGCCCGGCGCTGGCCGGCGCCACCGGCGCGACGGTCGTCGCGCAGGAGCCGTCGGCCGCGATGCGGGCCGTGTGCCGGGCGAACTGTCCGGGGCTTCCGATCGTCGGGGGAACGGCGCAGGCGATGCCGTTCCGCGATCACGCGTTCGACGCCGTCTGGGCGTCTCAGGTGATCCACCACATCACCGACCTGACCGCGTTCGCGGCGAGCCTGCGGCGCGTCCTGCGGCCCGGCGGCCACCTGCTGCTGCGCGGAGGATTCGGCCCGCCCGACGAGCTGCCGCTGTTCCGCTGGTTTCCCGAGGCCTGGGCGACGGGAGCGGTGGCCGCCTCCCTGGCCGAGATCGGCGACGTCCTCGCCGCGGCCGGCCTCACCCAGATCGATCACGTGCGGGTGCAGCAGATGTCCGCCGCGAGCCCGGACGAACTGCTCGACAAGGTCCGCGCCCGGTCGTTGAGCCACCTCGCCGCGCTCCCCGACGCCGTCTTCCAGCGGGGGCTGCGGGCGATGGAGCGGGACACGCGGACCGGCGCCGTCCCGCACCACCTCACCGAGCACCTCGATCTCGTGGTGTTCCGCGCCGTGCCCCGTAGCTGAGGCGTGTCTTGCCCTCAGCGCCGCGGCGAGTCGCGTTCCAGGCGCTCCAGGTCGCGCTGCCAAACAGCGATCAGCTCCTCGTTGACGGCTTCCTCGATCACGCCCCGCCGTATCCGGCCGATGTCACGGTCGTCGTACCGGATCGCAAACACCAGTCCATGGTCGCCTGAGACCTGCCCCAGCCATGCCACCAGCCACCGGACCTCGGCGAGCAGCCGCCGTTCCACTGCCGGCGTCACCCACGGCCCAGGCCTGGGGAACGTATGGGTCAACCCGACAAGGCGCGCGCCGTCCTGATCGACTTCGTCGAACGCCTCCGCGCTGTCGCTGACCCAGTTCACCGTGGCGCGGTCGCGCTCGTAGGACTGCAGGAAATGCTGAGCGGTCTCGTCGTCAAGGCGTCCCTCGACATGAGCGACCAGTTCAACCAGCGGCGCGGCCATCGAGCGACCCTACCGAACGCCGCGAGCCGTCCGCGGCATACACAAGCTCTGGCGGTCGATTCGTGCCGGGCCCGGCAGGTCCCGGAGCCCGGCGCGAATCGGCTGCGGTCAGGTGACGGTCAGGCTGTCGAGGTTCGCGCCGTTGGCGCCGGTGGTGGTGGCCCGGACCGTGACCTGGCTGCCGGCGGGCAGGTTGGCGGTGAGCGAGGTGGTGCTCCAGGTGTCCCAGGAGCCGGTCGGGTTGAAGGCGAGGGCGCCGTTGACGGTGCCGCCGTTGACGGCGATGGCGAGGGGCCGGTTGGCGCCGCCGCCGTTGGCGTAGCGGAACGTCAGGGTCCTGGTGCCGGCGGTGGGGACGTTGACGGTCCACTGGACGTAGCCGCCGCTGGCCGAGGTGTCGGCGAAGTCGACGAAGCCCGTGCCGGTGTAGTCCGGGTGGCGGGTGTCGATGACGGCGCCGCTGAGCACGGCCCGTTCCGCCGGGTAGGCGGTGCCGCCGGTCGCGGCGGGGAGGGCCGATCCGCTCGGCTCGACCGTGGCGGCCACGCCGCCGCCGGTGACGACCGGGATGGACGCGGTGACGACGGTCAGGATCTTCTTGGCGGCGTCCCACACGGTGCCGCCGCCGCTGGTGACGGCGGTCGCCTCGGTGGTGAAGGACGGCAGGGTGCCGCCGCCGTTGACCCGCATGCCGACGGGCGCGGTGAGGCCGTGGATCCGCACGACGTAGCGGCGGGTGGCGGGGGCGCCGGTGTAGGTGCCCTGCGGGTGCCTGATGACGGTCCTGGTCGCGGCGTCGGTCCAGGTCAGGGCGGTGACGCTCCTGGCGCCGGAGACGCGGTGCGACTCGGTGACGCCGTCGTCCTCGACCAGGTTGAAGGTGCCGTCGGCGCCGGCGTAGACCTCCAGCTCCAGCTGCCGCTTGTTCAGGAACGCCGTGCTCTGCGCGTACTGGTACCTGGGCAGGATCGCGCCGGCCTTGACGAACAGGACGATCTCGCCGGTGTGGGTGACGTAGGGCAGGTCGGCGGCGTCGGTGCCGACGTGCTTGATGTCGGCCCAGAAGTTGTACCAGGTGTCGCCGGCGGGCAGCCACACGTTCTGGGTGGCCCCGCCGTCCTGCGTCACCGGCGCGACGAGCAGCGACGGCCCCCACAGGTACTGCAGGTCGTGGCTGTAGGCGTTCGGCCGGTTCTGGTAGTCGATGACCATGGCCCGGGCCATCGGCATGCCGGTGGTGGCTGCCTCGTGGGCGATGCTGTAGATGTACGGCAGCAGCGTGTAGCGCAGCTCGCCGTACTTGCGGAAGTCGGCCTGGATGGTCGCGTTCTGGTCGAGGGGCCAGCGGGACGCGATCGGGCCCTGCGAGGTGGTGCTGGCGCCGCTGTGCGGGCGCCAGATCGGCGACAGGCTCGACCAGGCGGCCGCCCAGTTGCGGTAGAACGGCTCGGAGATCAGGCCGCCGGCGCCGCCGTGGAAGCCGCCGCCGTCGATGTTGGAGAACGGGAACGCGCCCAGCCCGCCCGCGAGCATGCCCCGGATCTGCTGGCGCATCTCGTCGTAGGTGGAGGCGATGTCACCGGTCCAGTAGTGACCGTAGCGCTGCTGCCCGGCCGACGCGCCGCGGCTCCAGGTCCACGGGCGCTTGGCGACGCCGAGGTGACCGGCCGCCTGCGGGTCCCAGCCCTCCTCGCCGATGCCCTTGTGCAGGTAGAAGAAGTACGCGTTGCGCAGCTCCGACCACTTCTTGCCGCCGGCGCTGTCGGCGTTGAACGGGATCGGGCCCAGCTCGTCGACCTCGTCGAGCCACAGCCCGTCGCCGGGGTAGTGCAGCGCCGGGTTGAGGGCCTTGGACCAGAAGACGCTCCACACCCACGCGCGGGTGGCCGGGTTGCTCCAGTCGGGCACGGATCCGCTGTCCGCGACCCCGGTGAGGTCGGCGGCCTTGAAGCTGTAGCCGGGCGGCGGCCCGCCGACCCAGCCGGCCATGAGGTTGGAGTTGTTGCGGTTGTAGTCCAGGGTCATCGTCACGCCGTTCTCGGCGGCCCACGCCTGGTAGCCCGCCGGGTCGGGCCACCGGGTCGGGCTGAACTCGAACCACGAGCCGCCCCAGGCGCCGCTGCCGTTGCGCCAGCGGTTGTCGTTGACGTGGTGGTCGAACGGGAAGCCCGCGTTGCGGTGCTGGGTGATCTTCGTCCGCCACCAGTTCTGGTCGCTGACGTCGGGGAAGCCCTTGTCGGTCATGTGCAGCCCGAAGATCGACAGCTGCGGCAGGCGTGGGCGGCCGGTGAGCTGGGTGTAGCGGTCGAGGAGCTTGGCGAACTCCGGGCCGTTGATGAGGAAGTAGTCCAGCTGCGGCCGGGCGCCGGTGGTGTTGTGGTCGTCGGCGGAGAAGGAGTAGTCCCGGGCGGCGCCGCTGGCGAAGGAGAACGTGGTGTCGAAGGTCGTGTTGAAGAAGACGCCGTAGCCCTTGGTGGACAGGTAGAGCGGGATGATCGCGGGCGCCTGGTCGCCGCGGAGCGTGCCGTAGTTGTGCGACACGACGTCGCCGGTGCGGTCGACCCTGGGGGAGCGGCCGTAGAGCCCGTGCCCGGCCTTGACGAAGTGCTCGTCGGTGGGCGGCGGGACGAACGCCTCGGTGATGACGCTGTTGTTGGTGCCGCCCCAGGTGATGCTGCGGGTCGCGTCCTCCTTGGCCAGGAGGGCGCCGGTGCCGCGGTGGTAGAACTCCAGCCGCAGCGGGTTCTTCTGCAGCACGATCCGGACGCCGTCGGCGGCGCCGGTGACGATCGTCAGGCTGTTGGCGTCGCTGGTGACGGTGAGGGTGCCGCCCATGCCGGCGTGGTTGGCGGGGACGACCATCTCATAGCGGCTGTCGGCGAAGAACGTCTCGCCGCCACGGATCGCGCGGACCCGCACGATCTGGTTGCCGTACGCGGTGATCCGCAACCGCTGGCCGGTGCTGCTGGTGACGGTGACGCTGCGGGCGTCGGTGACGTGCGAGGCGTAGTTGCCGAGCTGTTCCCCGACCGCGGCGTCGGCCCGGGACGGCACGCCGGCGACGGCGCCGATCGACAGCCCGGCGGCGGCGCCGAGCAGATTTCTTCTCTTCATCGCATCGACTCTCCTCGACAGTGGCGGGCTGCCTTCGGCCGTTGCAGGGCGCGCGACAGCGCGCGGCGACTTGGGTCTCCAGGGCGGGTTGGCGGTCCGTCCTGACTGGAACCGGTTCCCACAGTGGTCCGCTCGAATCAGTTTTGTCAATACCTTGCAATAGGCCGGTTCTGCATCGACGAACTTCGTGCTACCGTCGTCGCACTGACAAGATCTGGAACCGATTCCAGAAGCGCTTGAGGAGCTGCGGATGGCGGCGACGATCAAAGACGTCGCCCGGCTCGCCGGGGTGTCCCAGTCGTCGGTGTCCCGTGCCCTCGCCGCGCCGGACCAGGTGCGCGCGGCCACCCGTGAGCGGGTCGAGCGGGCCGTCGCGCAACTCGGCTACGAGCCGAACCGGATCGCCCGCGGCCTCAGCACCGGCCGCACCGGCACCATCGGGTTCCTGGTGCCCGACATCGCCAACCCGCTCTTCGCCGGCATCGTCAAGGCCGCCCAGCGCCGGGCCCGCGACTTCGGCCTCGCGGTGCTCCTGGCCGACTCCGACGAGGACCCGGCCACCGAGATCGACCTCATCCGGACGCTGACCAAACAGGTCGACGGCTTCGTGCTGTGCGCACCCCGCGCCGGCGACGACGAGCTGCGCTCCGTGTGCGGCGACCTGCCGGTGGTCCTGCTCAACCGGCGGGTCGGCCAGCTGCCGTCCATCATCTTCGACAACGCCGACGGCATCCGCCAGGCCCTCGCGCACCTCGCCGCGCTCGGCCACCGGCGCGTCGCCTACGTCGCCGGCCCCCGCACCTCCTGGGTCAACCGGGAGCGGCTGCGCGCGGTGCGGTCCGGCGCGGCCGGCCTGGGCCTCGAGGTGGTCGAGGCCGGCAACGTGTCACCCGACTTCGAGGGCGGCGTCGCCGTCGCCGACCTGGTCCTGGCCGCCGCCGTCACCTCGGTCATCGCCTACAACGACATGATCGGGCTGGGCCTCGTCAGCCGGTTCGGCGCCCGCGGCGTCACGGTGCCCGGCGACGTCAGCATCATCGGCTTCGACGACATCCCGGCCTCGGCGCTCGTCAGCCCGGCGCTGACGACCGTCAGCCAGCCGAAGGACCAGTGCGGCCGGGCGGGCATCGACCTGCTCGCCGACCTGCTCAACGACCGCGAGCGACCGGGCAGCTCGCGCGCGTCCCTGCCGACCCGCCTGATCGTGCGCGCCTCCACCGGCCCGGCCCCGAAACTGTAGACTCCCTGGTCGCGCGGGTGCTGACCGGAAGGAGCGGTCGAGCGGCGCCGCATGACGTCAGGCCAACGATCAGTGTCCTGGTCCGGAACCGAAGCTGGGTACGAGCGTGGAACTACGTGACATCGAGATCTTCCTGACGCTCGCCGACGAGTTGCACTTCGGGCGCACGGCCGAGCGGCTGCACGTGACGCAGGCCCGGGTGAGCCAGGCGATCAAGTCCCAGGAGCGCCGCATCGGCGGGGCGTTGTTCGAGCGCACCAGTCGCGCCGTCACGTTGACGCCGCTGGGCGAGCAGTTGCGCGACGACCTGGGCACCGCCTATCACGCGATCCACCGCGGCGTCGCCAAGGCGACCGAGTCGGCCCGGGGCATGACCGGGACGGTGCGGCTCGGTGTCATGGGCGCGGTCGGCAACGAGCTGCGCGAGGTCTTCGACGCGTACCGGGCGCGGCACCCGGGATGCGACGTGGCGGTCCGGGAGATCCATTTCAGTGAGCCGTTCGCCGGCGTGCGGACCGGCGACCTCGACCTCGCGGTGCTGTGGCGGCCGGTCCGCGAGGCCGACCTGACCGAGGGGCCCGTCCTGCTCACCGAGGGGCGCCTGCTCGCCGTCGGCACCGGCCACGAGCTGGCCGGCCGGACCGCGGTCACGCTGGAGGACTTCGGCGGGCAGACCTGCGTCGGCGTCCCTCCCGGCGTGCCCGGCTACTGGATGGAGAGCATGGTGCCGGCCCGGACCCCCGGCGGCCGGCCGGTCGGTCGCGGGCCGGTCGTCACCACCTTCCACGAGGTGCTGCACGCGGTGTCCAGCGGCCTGGCCGTGTCGGCGCTGAACGAGCACGTCGTGCAGTACTACTCGCATCCGGGCATCGTCCTGCTGCCGGTCGTGGACGCCCCACCGACCGAGTGGGCGCTCGTGTGGCGCACCGACGACCTCCACCCACGGGCCCGCGCCCTCGTCGACCTGGCCGCGGCGCTGGGTCCCCGGGCCTACACGGCCCCTGACGTCGCACCATAACCGGCGGCTAATGCCACGGTTCGATCTTGCGCGTTGTTCCGGGCCGGCGGCACGGCGATCGTGGGTGCATGAGCGACACCAAGATCGACATCGCCGTGGTGTCGGATCACCCCGGGATCGCGCGGTGGCACGCGATGGCGCCACCGGGCCGCGTGGCCGGGGTGGCCGGCCTGCGGCCGATCGTCCCGTTCCGCCACGACGTCCTGCCGCCGCCGGCCGGGCCCGGTGTCGCGGAGCTCAGCCTGTACGTCGCCCCGCAGTGGCGGCGTCGCGGCATCGGCTCGCGCCTCCTGGATGCCGTGCGTCGCCGGGCCGCCGAAGGACGGGCTGCCGAGCGGCGCGTGGTCGTGGACGTGGTGGCGGGCTCGCCGGGCGAGGCGTTCAGCCTCCGGCACGGTTTCCGGTACGCCCGGAGCAGGCGGCACGATCTGCTCACGTACCACGACGTCCACCAGGCCTGGCTCAGTGAGCTGGTCGACGCCGAGCGCCCCGGCTACCGGCTGACGCACTGGACCGGCGCTGTGCTCGACTCGCCCGGCGTCAGGGACCTGCTCCGCAGCCCGAGCCGCCTCGGCGGCGCCGTGCTGATCGCCGCGGACGCCGAGGGCGACCTGGCGGCCTACGCGGCGGCGGTCGCCGGCGCGCCCTGGCAGCCCCGAGCCCGGCAGTACGGACCCGTGGTGCTGCCCGGCCATCACGGCCGGCACCTGGATCGGTGGGTGAGCGCCGCCCTGATCCAGCGGCTGCGCGAGGTGCACCCGCACGTCCAGGAGATCGAAACCACCACCGCCGACGACGACGCGGACCTGCTCGCGGTGCGTGCGGGCCTCGGCTTCCACCTGCTGCGACGCACCCGGCTCTACGAACTCACCCAGCCCTAGAAATCCCCTCCGGAGGCACAACACATGCAACGTCGAGAACGATGGCTCATCCTGGTCGTGCTCTGCCTGAGCCTGCTGGTCCTGGTCGTGGACAACATGGTCCTCAACGTGGCGATCCCGCCACTGACCCGGGATCTGGGCGCGACCGCCCAGGACATCCAGTGGATCCTGGACTCCTACATCCTGGTGTTCGCCGGCCTGCTGCTGATCGCGGGCAGCCTGTCGGACCGGTACGGCCGCCGCCGGATCCTCGTCATCGGACTGGCGGTCTTCGGCGCGGCGAGCCTCGCGGCCACCTTCGCCGATTCCCCGCTGGAGTTGGTGGCCGGCCGGGTGGCGATGGGCGTCGGTGGCGCGCTGATCATGCCGTCCACGCTGTCGATCCTGATCACCGTCTTCACCGACGAGAAGGAGCGCCGCAAGGCGATGACCGCCTGGTCCGCCGTGGCCATGGTCGGCCTGGTCGGCGGGCCCGTCGTCGGCGGCCTGCTCATCGCCGAGTTCTGGTGGGGCGTCGCGTTCCTCATCAACGTCCCGGTCGCGATCGTGGCGATCATCGCGGCGCTCGTGCTGATGCCGGAGTCCAAGGGCCCATGGCGCAAGCCCGACCCGGTCGGCGCGGTCCTGTCGATCGTCGGCATGACGGCCCTGGTGTGGGCGATCATCGAGCTGCCCACGACCGGCATCACCGACCCCGCCACCCTCGCCGCGGCGGCGGTCGCCGTGGCGTCCCTCATCGGCTTCGTCATCTGGGAGGCCCGGTCCGCCTCCCCGATGGTGCCGATGGGCCTGTTCCGCAACCGCAACTTCTCCGGCGCGAGCTTCTCCATCGCGTTCCTCAGCATCTCCAACGGCGGCCTGCTGCTGGTGCTGACCCAGTACCTGCAGTTCGTGCACGGCTACAGCCCGGCCGAGGCCGGTCTGGCGTTCCTGCCGTTGGCCGCGATGTCCCTGCTGTTCAACGTGATCGGCGCCGGCCTGACCGGCAAGGTCGGCAACCGGGTCATGGTCACCGCCGGCATGCTCGTCATGGCCGCCGGCGTCGGCATCCTGGGCACCGTCGACGCCGCGGACGGCTCCTGGCTGGTCGCCGTCGCCCTGGGCATCGTCGGCATCGGGAGCGGCCTGGCCGTCCCCACCGCCATCAACGCCCTCATGAGCACCGTGCCGGCCGAGCACGCGGGGGTCGGATCGGCGGTCAACGACACGATCCAGCAGGCCGGTGCCGCGCTGGGCGTGGCGATCCTGGGCAGCGTCCTGGCCGCCACCTACACCGGCAACATGCCCGCCGACGCCCCCGAGGCCGCCCGGCACAACATCGGCGACGCGCTGCGCCTCGGCGACGCGGGGCTGGCGACCGCCGCGCGGGCGGCCTTCACCGACGGCATGGCGCTCACCTTCACCGCCAGCGCGTGCGCCGTCGTCCTGGCCGCCGTCACCGCGTTGGTCGTCCTGCGCGACACGAGGCCCGCGCCGGCCGAACCGGAGCCGGCCGAACCGGAGCCGGCCGAACCGGAGCCGGCCGAACCGGAGCCGGCCGGAGCGGAGCCGGCGGGAGCGGACCCGGCGCCCGGGGAACCGCGCGAACTGGCGGTCGTCGACGTCTGACCGGTCGCCTGGCCTCCTCCGCCCGTCTTCAGCTGCCCGGCGGGGGAGGCCAGGCGAGGCCCCGGAGTGCCGCCGGGCCGCCGTTGACGACGTCGCGGTCGTGGCTGTGCCGGCGGTCGGGGTCGCCGGGCTGGTACTGCCAGAGTGCGAACGTGCTCCACCCGGCGGGCAGCTTCGGGCTCGTCGCGGTGTATCCGGCGATGTCGAGGGGGTACCCGCCGAAGGACGTGTCGTTGCCGGTGCACGGGTTCCACCAGTGGGTGTTCGTGTAGATCATCGGCTTGCGGCCGATGCCGGCCTCGATGCGGCCGACGAACGCGCGGATCCAGGCGCGCAGCTGGGCCGGGGCGAGGTCGTAGCAGTCGTCGGTGCGCACGCCGGAATACGGCCACTCCAGGTCGACGAACGGCACCAGCGTCCGCGCGTCGCGGCTGAAGCGGGCGTTCCGCAGGAAGTGTTCGGCCTGGCCGACCGGGTCGCCGCGGTCCGGGCGGGCGTACACGTAGGCGCCGACGTAGCGCCCGGCCCGGCGCGCCGCCGCGTAGTCCGTGGCGAAGTGCGGGTTGACGTAGGTGCTGCCCTCGGTCGCCTTGATGTAGACGAACTCGCTGCCGGCCGCGACCTCGGTCGGCCAGTGGATGCCGAACCGCCGGTGGTCATGACTGGACACGTCGATCCCACCGACCGGGAACCCGGCCGGGCGTCCCGCCTCGATCGCGGCGACCGCCGCGAGCACCGGCGGTTCGACGGGCAGGGTGATCACCGGCGGCACCGCGGACGCCACCGCCCATACCGGCGCCGTCACCATCAGCAACCCCAGCGCGACCGCCCGTCGCTGCCCGGGCGTGAGCCCGGCGGCGAACCGCCGCACCCGCCGCGCCGCCGGCACCAGGCCCGCGGCGACGTCACGGACCCGGCGCCACACCGTCACCGCTGGACTCGACACGGCTCCAGTGTGCCCGGCGGCCGCACCTCCGGCACGCCGGCGACCGGTTCGGCCCGCTGGGCCCGGGTGACCGTGAGGTGGATCAGCGCGATCGCGGCCAGCACCCCGACCAGCACGCAGACCCCGGGCCAGCCGAAGGTCTGGTAGCACCGCAGACCCAGCCACGAGCCCCCGGCGCCGCCCGCGTAGGCGCAGGTCATGTAGGCGGTGTTGCGGCGGCTCCGGGCGCTGTCGCTGATCGCGTAGACGCGCACCTGGTTGGCCACCATGCCGGACTGCATCGCGACGTCGAGCACGAGCGTGCCGGCGACCAGCCAGCCGATGCCCCCGGTGGCGCCCAGCGCCAGCAGGGCCGCGGCGGCGACGACGGCGGCCGCACAGATCAGGTTGACGCGGTCGGGACCGTGCCGGTCGGTGCGGCGGCCGGCGACCGGGGCGAGCAGCATGGTCGCGGCGTTCACCAGGGCGAGCAGGCCGACGGCCCGGGCGTCGTAGCCGTAGGCCGGGCCGGTGAGCAGCAGCGCCACGCACGTCCAGGTGGCGCAGAACGCGGCGAAGACGCTTGCCTGGTAGAGGCAGGAGCGACGCAGGTCCCGCTCGCGGGCCAGCAGGCGCAGCGGCTCGAGCAGCAGCGCCGGGTAGGGCCGGCGGGTGGCCGGGAGCGTCGGCGGCAGGGCGCGGCGCAGCAGGGCCGCGAAGACCAGGAGCAGGACGGCGGACAGCACGTACGGGACCCGCCAGCTCCACCACTGCGCCAGGTAGCCACCGAACGTCCGGGACAGCAGCATGCCGCCGGTGCCGCCGCTGAGCAGGAGTCCGGCCGTTTCGCCGCGCCGTTGCGGTGGCACCATCCCGGCCACCAGCGGGCCGACGACGGGAGCGATCACCGTGGCGGCGCCGATCAGCACACTGAGGCCGATCAGGGGCGGCAGGCCGGGCGCCGCCGCGGCCAGCAGCAGCGCCCCGGAGGTGATCACCAGCAGGGTTGTCAGCAGCCGGCGGTGCGGGATCCGGTCGCCCAGCGGGACGAGCAGGAACAGCCCGGCGGTGTAGCCGGCCTGACCGGCGGTGACGATGCCGGCCGCCGCGCCGGCGGAGACGTGCAGCCCCGCGGCCACCGCCGGGGTGATCGACTGCGGGAAGTACACGTTGCCGACGGCGACACCGCAGACCGCGGCGAGCAGCAGCACGAGGCGAGGGCTCATGCCCCGTAGCCCACCGCCCGGGCGGCATCCCGCCAACGGATATAGCCTGGGGCTAAATGATCCGGTATGAACTGAGCGCCGAGGACCTCGCCGACACCCGCTTCGCGATCTCGCCGGTCCAGGAGCTGGTCTGCAGCGTGTGGGCGCTGCGCGACCCGGGCCGCTACACGCTGCACCTGCCGTGGCGCCGGGCCGCGCTGGCCGCGCTCGATCCGGACGACCTGGCGCTGCTGCTGTCGCTGGTGGGCAACGACCGTGGGTTGCCGGACTTCCTGACGCCCCGCCCGGCGACGTTCGCCCCGGACCTGGCCGAGCAGCTCGACGAGATCCGCCGCACGCCGCCCGACCTGGTGGAGCGCGACATCGTGGCCACCCACGCGCCGGGCCCGGTGCCCGCCGTCCTGCGGGCCGCGACCCTGAGCGACCTCGCCGATCTCCTCGGGCGCTACTGGTCGGCCGCGATGGCCGGGGACTGGCCGCGGATGCGGCTGGTGATGGAGGCCGACACGACGTACCGCGCCCGGCAGCTCGCCGTGGGCGGTGCGCGCCTGCTCTTCGCCGACATCCACCCGAACGTCAGCTGGGCCGACGGCGCGGTGCGCATCGAGCGGATGATCGGCCGCTACCGGGTCTCCGCCGCCGGTCGCGGGCTCCTGCTGCTGCCGTCGGTGTTCGCCTACAAGGCGGTCCCGCCGATGAGCTCGGCGGAGGCGCCGTGGCTGGCCTACCCGGCCCGGGGCGTCGCGACCCTCTGGCACCGGGCCGTCCCACCCGGCCCCGACGTGATGGCCGCCCTGCTCGGCCCGCCCAAGGCGACCCTCCTGCAGCTGCTGGCCGAGGCGCTGCCGACGGTGGAGCTGGCCCGCCGGCTGCGGGTCACCCCGGGCGCGGTCTCACAGCACCTGCGGGTGCTGCACGCCGGCGGCCTGGTGACCCGCGTCCGCGACGGCCGGCACGTCCTGTACCGCCGCAGCGACCTCGGCAACCGCCTGGTCGAGGGCGCCTGACCGCGCCCCCGACCTGGTCGATCAGGACGCGGCGCCTCGGGACGGCGGCTCGCCCCGAAGCGTCGTCGCCGGCCCGATCGTCCGGCGGGGCCGGCGACGATCGGGCCGGGGAACGTGCTCAGCGTGCGTACGCGGATCCGGGTGGCAGCAGGCCCGGGCGCCGGCGGCGGCCCGCGCGGGTGGTGCGGACGAGCAGGACACCGGCCGCGATCGCGAGCAGCCCCACCACCGCCAGCCGGGCGGCCGCGGCACCGGTGACCGGGAGCGCGCCGCTGGAGGAGCGGGCGCCGACGGTGACGGTGAGGTCCATGGCGCGCAGGCTGCCGTCCGGGGCGGCGCCGAGCGCGACCACCGTGTGGACGCCGGCGGCCAGGGCGGCGGGGACGGTCACCGGGACGCTGAAGTTGCCGTTCTCGTCCGTGACGACCGTGCCGAGCTGGGTCGGCGTCGAGTAGATGGTGATGGTCGCGGTGGAGTGCGGGGCGAAGCCGGTGCCGATGACCGTGATCTGCTGGCCCGGCACGGCGGTGGAGATGTCGCCCCGGTCGGTGGTGAGGGTGAGTTCCGTCGGGGGCGGGGTGGCCGGCGTCGCCGGTGCGGCGACCGTGGTCGCGGTGCTCGGCGGGGAGGCGGGCGACGGGCCGCTGGTGGATTCGGCGGTCACCGTGTACGTGTACGTGGTGCCGGCCACGCCGCCGACGACGCAGCTGGTCGGGTTCGGGTCGGTCACGCGGGTGGTGCACGTGGCCGGGCCGGGGCTGGCCGTCACGGTGTAGCCGGTGACGTTGGCCGCGGCGGACGCCGTCCAGGTGACGGTCACCGCCGACGCGCTCGCCGTGGCCGTCGGCGACGCCGGGGCCGGTGGCGCGGGCAGCGGGGTGACGGCCGCGCCGGCCGCCGACTCGGGCGAGTCGCCCTTGGCGTTGGTGGCGCGGACCGTGAACGTGACCGGGTCGCCGTTGCTCAGCCCGGTGACGGTGCACGGCGGGGCGGCGCAGGCGACGGTGCGGCCGCCCGGCGCGACGGTCACCGTGTAGCCGGTGATCGGCGTGCCGCCGGTGGCGGCGGGCGGGGTGAAGCTGACGGTTGCCGTGCCGTCGCCGGGGACCGCGGTCACGGCGGTCGGCGCGCCGGGCGCCACGGCGACGAGGAGCGCCGCGGACGGGGTCGACTCGGGCGAGGAGCCGGCGCCGTTGGTCGCCCGGGCGGTGAACGTGTAGCTGGTGCCCACCGTGAGGCCGGTGACGGTGCACGGCGAGGAGGCGCAGGTGCCGGTGCGGCCGCCGGGCTGGGCGGTGACGGTGTACCCGGTGATCGCCGATCCACCGTTGGTGGCGGGCGCGGTGAACGTCACGGACACCGAGCCGCCGGTGTCGGTGGTGGCGGCGACGCCGGTCGGGGCGCCCGGCGCGGTCGCGGCCGGGGTGGCCGTCGCCGAGTCGCCCGAGGCGGGACCGGTGCCGACGCCGTTGGTCGCGGTGACCCGGAACGTGTACCCGGTGCCGTTCGTCAGGCCGGAAACCGTGCACGTCACCGCCGGTGGGCTCACCGCGCAGGTCCGGCCCGCCTGCAGCACGCCGCCGGCGTACGCCTGCACCGTGTAGCCGCTGATCGGCGAGCCGTTGGCGGCCGGGGCGGACCAGGTCACCGCGACCTGGCCCTGACCCGCGGTCGCGGTGCCGATCGTGGGCGCGCCCGGCGCGGTCGCCGCCGGGGTCGCGAGCGGGGAGTCACCCGACGCGGGACCGGTGCCGACGCTGTTGGTCGCCGTGACGCGGAAGGTGTACCCGGTCCCGTTCGTCAGGCCGAGGACCGGGCACGTCAGCGGCGGCGTGAACGGCGAGCTCAACGTGCACGTCTTCCCCGCCTGCGGCACACCCCCGGCATAGGCCTGCACGGTGTACGACGTGATCGCGGCCCCGCCGTCGGAGCCCGGCGCCGTCCACGTCACGTCCGCCTGGCCCTGGCCCGCGGTCGCCGTGCCGATCGTGGGTGCGCCGGGCGCGGTGTTGCCCGGCGTCGCCGTCGGC
>NZ_BONQ01000021.1 GCF_016862795.1 Dactylosporangium siamense
CCTGGAGGTTGCCGGGCACGCCCGGCGTGCCCGCGGGGGTCGTCGGCGTGGTGCCGCCGCCGCAGGAGGCGCCGTTGAGCGTGCAGTTGGTGGGGGTGCCGCTGCCGGCGGCGATGAACCCGAAGCTGGCCGTGCCACCGGGGGCGATCGTGCCGTTCCAGGTGCTGGCGAAGCTCACGTGCCCGGAGGTGCCGGTCCGGTTCGCGTCCCAGGACGAGCTGACGGAGGTGCCACTGGGCAGGTCGAAGGCGACCGTCCAGCCGTTGATCGTGCTGGTGGTGCCGTTGGTGATCGTGTACTTGGCCTCGTAGCCGGAACCCCAGGTGGAGGTTTGGACGAAGGCCGCGGTGGCGGGCGCGGCCAAAGCCGGCGTCGCGGCGACGATGACGGTGGCCGCGGCCGTTGCCAGGGCAGCCGCGATCACCCCGATTCGCAGTCTCATTGCAGACCTGCCTCGGACTCGAACGAGATGGGGGATGTAGGGCGCCCTAGCGCTGGACATTACGCGAAGGTTTGTTAACAGTAAAGATGTCGATCGATCGGCTGGTTTTGTCTCGCAGTTGATCAGTGCGGAGTGTCGTACCCGGCCACTACGCTCGGCACCGTGAACGGACAGACGCGGGCGACGCTCGTGCAGGAAGCCTCAAGACGGTGGCGCTCCCAGCTCATCGACCTGGGCGGGCGCAACACGCTGCTGTATTACAAGGATCTGCGCTCGGGCACGCTGGACCTGTCCGCGGCCGACCCGGTCGCGGTCGCCGCGCTGCTCGGCGGGCGCACCATGTCGCTCAGCCAGTTGTTCACCCGATCCTCCGCGAAACGCGCCGGTGCGGTGCCCGTCGAGGCGCCGGAGTCCGTGCCCGCGTCCGAGGAGACCGCCCTGGATCAAGGTGCTGAGCCTGATCCGACCGCGTCGCGGCTGGTGGACTCGGGGCAGCCTGCCATCGGGCGGGCGAAGGTGCCCTCGGCCCCTGTCGTCGAGCCGGTTGACGCCGTTGCCGATCCACCCGTCGAGCCGGCTGAGCCGGTCGAGCCGGTTGAGGCGGTCGAGCCGGTCGAGGCGGCCGAGCCTGACGAGGGGCCGGCGCTCACGCACGCCGCCGCCGTCAAGCGGGCGCGCACGATCAGGAACAAGGCGCGCGAGCTGGCCGAGGAGCGCGGCATCGAGACGTGCTTCGTGGCGATCGGCAGCGCGACCTGGACCCCGGCCGCCGGCAGCGGCGTGCCCGCCGCGCCGGTTTTGCTGCGCTCCGCCCAGCTGCGGGCCCGTGGCGCCGCCGAGGACGACTTCGAGCTGAGCGTCCACGGCGACACCGAGGTCAACCCGACCCTGCTGCAGCTGCTCGAGGAGGAGTTCGGCGTCCAGGTCGACGCCGACGAGCTCGAGGAGCTGATCAACTACACCGCCGGGTTCGACCCGCAGCCGCTGTATGAGCGCCTGGTCAAGGAGGCCTCCGGCCGGGTCCGCGGCTTCACCGTCGGCCCGCGGTGCGTTCTCGGCACGTTCTCCTACGCGAAGCTGCCGATGGTCAACGACCTGCGGGTCGCCGCCACCGCGCTGGAGGGCCACGAGATCATCGCCGCGATCGCCGGTGACGGCGAGGCGCAGCGACGGCTGCACGCGACCGGCGCGGTCCAGCCCGACGACCCCGACCTGATCGCCCCGGTCGACGAGTTCCTGGTGCTGGACGCGGACTCCTCGCAGAACTACGCGATCAACGCGGTCCTCTCCGGGCAGCACAGCGTGATCAAGGGCCCGCCCGGCACCGGCAAGAGCCAGACCATCGCCAACCTCATCGCATCGCTGGTCGCCCGTGGCAAGCGGGTCCTGTTCGTGGCGGAGAAGCGGGCCGCGATCACCGCCGTCACCGACCGGCTCGCCCGGCGGGGACTCGGCAGCCTGGTCATGGACGTCCACGACGGCACCACCTCGCGGCGCCGGGTCGCCGCCGACCTCAAGGCCGCGTTCGACTCCGCCGCCAGGATCGCCCAGCCCGACCTCAGCGTCCTGCACGAGACCCTGACCACGAAGCGGGCCCAGCTCAACGGGCACGACGAGGCGCTGCACCAGGTCCGCGAGCCGTGGGGCGTCAGCGCGTATCAGTCGCAGAGCGCCCTCGTCGACCTGTCCGCGACGGTGCGGCCGATGACGCCGGTGCGGCTGCGCGGGCAGACCCTCACCGCCCTCGACGCCGGCACCGCCCGCCGGGTCCGCGAGCAGCTGCGTGACTTCGCCGCGCTGGGCGGGTTCACGCTGACCGCCCAGCAGTCGGGTTGGGTGGGTGCCGCCGTGCGTACCCCCGCCGACGCCGAAGCCGCGTTCGACCTCGCCGAGCGGCTCGCCGAGCGGACCCTGCCCGCGGCCCGTCCGGGGTTGCGGCACGTCCAGGAGCAGACCGGCCTGCGCGCCCCCGCCGACCTGGCCGGCTGGCGCAACCTGTTCGGCTTCCTCGACGGCGTCGCGGCGACACTGACCCAGTTCCACGAGGACGTGTTCCGGGTCGATCTGGCCACCCACATCGCCTCCGCCGCCGATGCCGCGTGGCGCAAGGAGCACGCGGGGCAGCCCGGCACCGACGCGGGCTGGCTCACCCGCCGCCGCATGCGCAAGCAGGCCGCCCAGCTGTGGCGTGGCCCCGGCAAGCCCAGCCGGCAGCAGCTGTTCACCGGGTTGACGACCGCCCTCACCCAGCGGGCGCAGTGGACCCGCGCCACCGCCGACGGCGGCCCGCCCCGCCTGCCGGCCGAGCTCGGCCGGGCCAGGGCCGCCTTCGAGCAGCTGGACGGGCAGGTCGCGCAGCTGCAGCGGCACGTGCCGCACATCGCCCTTGCCGGCCTGGACCTCGACCGGCTGGCCGCGGTCCTGTCGGGACTGGCCGGCGACGAGCGCACCCTGCGCAAGATCCCGCGCCTCAACGAGCTCGGCGCCGCGTTCACCGGACTGGGCCTCGACCAGCTCGTCGCCGACCTCGCCGGCCGCCGCCCCGACGCCGACCTGGCCGCCGCCGTCTTCGACGCGTGCTGGCACGCCTCGATCCTGCAGCACCTCAACTTCACCGACCCCCGCATCGGCGCCTTCGACGGGCCGCTGCACACCCGCACCGTCGAGGAGTTCCGCGCCGCGGACCGGGCGCACATCGACGCGACCGCCAGCCGCGTCCTGCGGGCCGTCGCCGAGCACATCACCCGCACCCGGGACCAGCACCCGGACGAGAGCCGCCTGGTCGAGCACCAGGCCAACCTCAAGCGCCGGCACCTGCCGATCCGCCAGCTCTTCGCGACCGCCCCGCACATGCTGACCGCGCTGCGCCCATGCTGGGCGATGAGCCCGCTGATCGTGTCGCAGCTGCTGCCCGCCGAGGCGGACCTGTTCGACGTCGTCGTCTTCGACGAGGCCAGCCAGGTCACGCCCGCCGACGCGGTCCCGGCGCTACTGCGGGCCCGGCAGGTCGTCGTCGCCGGTGACGAGCACCAGCTGCCGCCGACGTCGTTCTTCACCGCCGCGGAGGACGGCGGGGGCGCCGACCCGCTCGGCGTCAGGGCCGACGGCTCGATCGACCTGTCGCTCACCTCCGGCTACGAGTCGGTGCTGGACGTGCTGACGGCGCTGCTGCCGGCGTACCTGCTGCGCTGGCACTACCGCAGCCAGGACGACCGCCTCATCGGCTTCTCCAACGCCCACATCTACGAGCGCTCGCTGGTCACGTTCCCAGGCACGGCCGGTGCCGGCTCGGTGCAGCACGTCCACGTCGCATTTGATGCAGGAAACACCGACACGGACAGCGTGACCGCGGAGGTCGACCGGGTCGTCGAGCTCGCGCTGCGGCACGCCCAGCTGCACCCGAGCGAGTCCCTCGGCGTGATCACCATGGGCATCGTCCACGCCGACCGCATCGACCTCGCCCTGCGCAAGGCGCTGTCGGCCCGCCCCGAGCTGCACGCGTTCTTCTCCGAGTCCGCCGCCGAGCCGTTCTTCGTGAAGAACCTCGAGCGCGTCCAGGGCGACGAGCGCGACGCGATCATCCTGTCCATCGGCTACGGCAAGAACGCCGCCGGCCAGCTGCCCTACCGCTTCGGCCCGCTCCTGCTCCCCGGCGGCGAGCGGCGGCTCAACGTCGCCGTCACCCGCGCCCGCCGCCGGATGACCCTGGTCAGCTCGTTCACCGCGGCCGACATGGACCCGGCCCGCAGCACGTCGGAGGGCGTGCGCCTGCTGCGCGCGTATCTCGAATACACGGAGTCCGGCGGCACGTCCCTCAGCGGCGCCGCCGCCGACCGCGTCCAGCCCGACGCCTTCGAGGCCGACGTCCTCGCCCGCCTCACCGCCGCCGGCATCCCCGTCACGGCCCGCTTCGGCGTCGCCGGTGCCTTCATCGACTTCGCCTGCTCCCACCCGTCCGACCCCGACGAGCTGGTCCTCGCCATCGAGACCGACGGCGCCACGTATCACTCCGCGAGCACCGCCCGCGACCGCGACCGCCTCCGGCAGGAGCAGCTCGAACGCCTCGGCTGGCGCTATCACCGGATCTGGTCCACCGACTGGTTCGCCGACCCGGCCGCGGAGACCGCCCGCACCCGTGCCGCCTATGACGAGGCGGTCGCCGCCGTCGACGCCCGCCGCACCAACGAGCCGACCATCGTGTTGCACGTGCCGCCGCCGTCCCCGCCAGCTGTTTCGTCGGACCGCGCCCTGCCCCGTCCCGACTTCACCCCGGGCCGGCCGATCGCCGAGTATCCGGCCGCGGTGCTGGTCGACCTGATCCGCTGGATCGAGTCGGACACGCTGCTGCGGACGGAGGAGCAGGTGCTGGAGGAGGCCCGGCGGGAGCTCGGCTTCAAGCGCGGCGGCGCCCGGATCAACGCGGCGCTCGCCGAGGCTCTCCGGTCGTCCCGTTCGTCCGCCGCTCCTGCTGATTCTGCTGCTCCCGGTGCTTCCGCTCCGTCTGCTGCTTCGGCTGACCCGCCGGATGCCGATCGGACGATGATGCTGGAGTTGCCGGTGGAGGATGAGACCCGGTTTCTGCCGCAGCGGCCTGAGACGGATTGAGGGCTTTCCGCTGGTTGCGGTTCGCGGCTCCAGACCTTGAAATATTCGCCTAACGGCGCGGGGCTTGATGGCACCGCCCGGCCTTCGGCCGTGCGACAGGGCGGCGTGGTCGCCCTGCCAAGCCAGGCCCGAACTCGCATGATCCAGGTCCGTCGAGGTCGTCATTCGGTGCTACAACACCGCCTTCAGCCAAAGAGCGAAAACCATCGATTGCTGGACTGGTACCAGTGCTCCGGAACGGAAATCTTGAACTACCCGGTGGATCAGTGACCGCGGGCGGTCAGTAATCCACCGGGTAGTTCGAAACGTCGGGTCCGGCGGCCGGGCGGGACCCCTTGCGCGAACGTGGATATTTGAAGGTCTGGTCGGAGTCCCTACGCGAACCGCAACCAGCGACCTTCCACACGAAGGGGCGCGATGGCCGCCCGGACGGCCAGAAAGGGCGGGCCCAGGTCGGGCCCGCCCTTCGCGGTGGAGCTGAAAACCAGGCCGACTACACCGGAGCAGTGAACGTGTAGGAGCCCGCCGGCACCAGGAACGTCGCCGATCCCGACGGCACAGCCTGGCCCGGAGCCACGATCGAGCCGGGCTGCGAGGTGGGCACCTTCACCGTCGCCGAGGCGCCGGCCGGCACGGTGACCCGCAAGGTCAAGACGCCGCCGGAGGTCGACCAGTCGCTGACCGCGAGCCCGTACGGCGTCTCGTACGACGACTTCGCCGAGGTGAGGCCGCCGCCCGGCTGCGGCGCGACGAGCAGCGACGCGTAACCGGGGGAGGCCGGACCGAGGCCGCCGACCTGGCGGTACAGGAAGTCGCCGACGGAACCGAGCCCGTAGTGGTTGAAGGAGTTCATGCCGGCGTCCTGGAAGGAGCCGTCGGTGCGGATGCCGTCCCAGCGCTCCCAGATCGTGGTCGCGCCGCGGCTGTTCATGTACCCCCAGCCGGGGTAGCCGGGCTGGAGCAGGATCTGGTAGGCCGTGTCCGCGTGGCCGGTGTTGGCGAGGACCGGCAGGAGGTTCTCGACGCCGAGGAAGCCGACGGACAGGTGGCCGCTGGTGGCGGCGACCTTGGCGACCAGCTTGTCCGCCAGTTGCGCGTTGCGCGACGACGGCACCAGACCGAAGGCCAGGGCCAGGACGTAGCCGGTCTGGGTGTTGCCGGACACGGTCCCGTCGGCGGCGACGAAGCGGGAGGTGAACGCCGCGCCCACCTGGTCGGCGAGGGTGCCGTAGGAGGCGGCCTGCGCGGTCCGGCCCGTGGCCGCGGCCATGCGGGACACCAGGCGGGCCGACCAGGCGAAGAACGCCGTGGAGATGACGTCCTGCGCGGTGTTGTCGTTCACGTTGAGCCAGTCGCCGTAGGTGGACTGGTTGCGGATCAGGTCGCTGCCCGACGTGGAGCGCAGGTAGTCGACCCAGCGGGCCATCGCGTCGAAGTGCTCGTCGACGACGCGGATGTCGCCGTGGCGCTGCCAGAGGGTGTAGGGGACGATGACGCCCGCGTCGCCCCAGCCGGCGGTGCCGGCGCCGCAGCAGACGGCCGGTGCGACGTCGGTGAAGGCACCGTCGGCGCGCTGGGCGTCGGTGAGGTCGTCGGCGAACTTGTCGAGGAAGCCCTGGACGTCGACGTTGAAGGTGGAGGTGCCGGCGAAGATCGCGATGTCGCCGGTCCAGCCGAGCCGCTCGTCGCGCTGCGGGCAGTCGGTGGGGATGGACAGCATGTTGGAGCGTTCGCCCCACAGGATGTTGTGCTGCAGCTGGTTGACCAGGGCGTTCGAGGTGGTGAGGGTGCCCAGCTGGGAGCCGGAGGTCCAGGCGGCCAGGCCGGTGACGGTGTCCGCGGTCGGGGTGAAGCCGGCCGGGAGCCCGGTGAGCTCGACGTAGCGATACCCGTGCACCGTGAAGCGCGGTTCGTAGGTCTCGGCGCTGCCCGTGCCCGCGAGCGTGAAGCGATCGGTGGCCTGGGCCGCACGCAGGTTGGTCGTGTAGAGCTGCCCGCCGGTCAGGACCTCGGCGTGGCGGATCTGGACGGTGGTGCCGGCCGGGCCGGTGACCGAGATCCGGTTCCAGCCGGTGAAGTTCTGGCCCATGTCGAAGATCCACACCCCGGCCGAGGGCTGCGTGACGGCCACGGGACGGAACTGCTGCTGGACGGAGACGCCGTTGTCGACCTGCGAGACCAGGTTGGGCTTGGCGCCCGAACGCACGGCCACGGTCGGCCACGCCGAGTCGTCGAAACCGAAGCCGTCCCAGTTCGCCACGGCGAGCCGGGCATCGTAGGTCTCGCCGTGGTACAGGTCGTCGGCGCGGATCGGCCCGCTGGTGACCTTCCAGGTGTTGTCGGTGCGCACGGTCGAGGTGGTGCCGTCGGTGTAGGTCAACATCAGCTGCGCGGAGTACCACGGCTGCGTGCCGTACTTCTGGCTGCCGGCGAACCCGAGGCTGCCGGAGTACCAGCCGTTGCCCAACCAGGCGCCCAGCGCGTTGGCGCCCTGGCGGATCTGGCCGGTGACGTCGTACTCCTTGTACTGGACGCGCTTGTTGTAGTCGGTCCACCCGGGGGCGAGGACGTCGGTGCCGACGCGGGCGCCGTTGAGCCGGGTCTCGTGCAGGCCCAGCGCGGTGGTCAGCAGGCGCGCGGACGCGACCGGCTTGCTCACCGTGAAGCCCTTGCGCACCAGGGGAGCGGCCTTGGCGATGGAGACGTTGGCGCCCCAGGGGCCGGTGCCGTAGGTGGCCACGGCGCGGGCCGCGGGCCAGGAGCTGTCGTTGAAGCCGCCGGTGTTCCAGCCGGCGGGCGCGGTGGTGGAGGCCTTCCACGACGTGTCGGTCACCAGCGTCGCGCCGGTCAGCTTGGCGATCATCCCGGCCGGTGACTGCGTGGTGTTTTCGGATGCGATGGCGATGGTGTTGGTACCGGCAACGAGCCGGCTCCTGATGTCGATCGCGGTCGCCTGCTGCCACGACTGGTACACCCGCGGCGACGTGCTGACCTGGGTGCCGTTGACCCACACGTCGGCGGTGTCGTCGCCGGTGACGACCAGGGTCGCGGTGGCGGGCACGGAGGCGAGCGTGAACGTGCGGCGGAAGTACCGGTTCGCCGGCGGCACGCCCGCGGCGGGGTCACCCTCCGGGTACCAGATCCAGGTGGCGCCGGACAGGTCGGCGGTGACGGCGGCCTGCCCGATGAAGTCGCCGGTCCACTCGGTCGCCGGCGCGCGCAGGCCGGTCTCGAAGGACCAGGTGGGGCTCCACGCGCTGACCCGGCCCTGGGTGTCCCAGACGCGGACCTTCCAGGTGTAGCGCTTCATGGACTGCAGCGCCGGGCCGGTGTAGACGACGTCGACCTGCTGCCCGGACGGGACCCGGCCGCTGTTCCAGACGCCGTCGACGGACAGCTCGTAGGCCGCCTGCCGCTGCTGGTCGACGGTCGAGGCGAGCTTCCAGCCGAAGCGGGGCTGGGCGGCGTCGACGCCGAGGGGGTTGGCGCGGTGCTCGACGGTGCCGCTCGCCACGCTCAGCGGCGACGCCGCGTTCGGGTCGGGCGAGACGACGTTCGAGTTCCACGGGCTGATGCCGTACGCGCCGAGATCGGCGGCGGCGGGCCAGCCGCTGTCGGCGAACCCGGGCTGCTCCCAGCCGGACGGCACGGTCTGGAACGCCTTCCAGCTGCCGTCGGTGCTCACGTCGGTGGTGCCGCCGGCCGTGACGACGTGCACCTTGCCGATCAGACCGGCCGGGCCGGCGGCCGTGTTGCGGGCCGCGACGGCCAGGGTGTTGGTGCCGCTGACCAGGGCGGACTGCAGGTCGACGTAGAGCGCGTTCTTCCAGGAGTCGGTGACCCGTGGGGACGCCGCGACGGGCTTGCCGTTGAGCCACACGTCGACGGTGTCGTCGCCGGTGACGACCAGCTGCGCCTCGGTGACCGCGCCGGCGGCGACGGTGAAGTTCTTGCGGAAGTAGCGGTACGCGGCGGGCGCGCTGGTGGCCGGGCTGCCCTCCGGGTACCAGACCCAGTGCGCTCCGGAGAGGCTGACCGGCGTCGCGGCGGCGGCCGGCGTGGACGGTGCGGCGAGGAGTGCGGCGAGCAGAACGAGCGCGGTGGCGCCCGCGCGGCGTCTCTTCAGGCGCATGGCGGTGCTCCTGTCAATATGTGTGAAACGTTTCATTAAAACGTTTCATTGGGTGGTAGTGCACTGACTGTACGTAGACCCTGCTCAATAAGCAACGCCCTGTCCGGCGACGAACCGCAAGATGAGGGGAGTGTGGAGGTGGGATGCCGGGAAAGCTGCTCGTCATCGGTGGTGCGGAGAGCCATGACGCCGGTGATGACGCCATCCTCGAACGGTTCGTGCTGCTCGCGGGCGGCTCCGAGGCGCACCTCGTGGTGATCGCGACCGCGAGCGAGAGTCCCGCGCAGCGCGAAAAGGAATACGCCGAGGTCTTCCACCGCCTCGGTGCCGGCCGCGTCACCCCGTTGCGGCTCGAGGAGCGCGAGGACAGCAACAGCGATCTGGCCGTCTCCGCGATCGAGCGCGCCACCGGGGTCTTCTTCACCGGCGGTGACCAGCTGCGCATCACCACCGTCGTCGGCGGCTCCAAGGTCGACACGGCGCTGCACGCCCGGCTCGCCGAGGGCATGATCCTCGCCGGCACCAGCGCCGGCGCCGCGATGATGTCCAGCACGATGATCCTCGGCGGCAGCATCGCGTCGGTGTCCACCGACAGCGTCCGCACCGGCCCCGGCATGGAGTTCCTGCCCGGCGTGCTCATCGACATGCACTTCGCCCAGCGCGGGCGGCTCAACCGGCTGCTCAGCGCCATCGCGATGTTCCCGCACGAGCTCGGGCTCGGCATCGACGAGAACACCGCGATCCTCGTCGACGGCGACGTGTTCGAGGTGCTCGGCGCCGGCACCGTCACCGTCATCGACGCCGGGCAGGCCCGCACGATCAGCGCCTCGCTGTCCGACGTCGGCGGGCCGATCGCGCTGTGCGGCGCCCAGCTGCACGTGCTCCCGGCGGGCTGGCGGTTCAACCTCACCGAGCGGGCGGCCATCAAGAGATCGGAACGAGACCATGCGCATTGAGAGCAGTCGCCGGCTGCGCGGACCGAACCGGTACGTCGCCCGCCCGGTCCAGGTCACCCGGGTCCTGCTCGACGGGCTGACCGGACGCGAGAGCAGCGACTACCCCGGCTTCACCGAACGGCTCGTGGCCGCGTTCCCCGGCCTCGCCGAGCACCACTGCGCCTTCGGCGAGCCCGGCGGCTTTCTCAAGCGGCTCGTCGGCGGCACGTACTTCGGGCACACCGCCGAACACGTCGCCATCGAGCTGTCCCAGCGCATCGGCCGCCACGTCAACTTCGGCCGCACGGAGGGCACCGGCGTGCCCGGCGAATACGACGTCGTCACCGAGTGCCCGCTCGACGAGCCGCCGGACTCCCGCCTCGCCGAGTCGCTGTTGTCCCTGGCGATCACTGGTGTGCTGGCGGCGCTGCACGGCGAACCGGTGCACTGCGAGGACGAGCTCGCGGTCCTGCGCGGCACCTATGAGCGGGAGAAGAGCGGACCGAGCACGGCGGCCATCGCCGACGCCGCCCGCGAGCGCGGCATCCCGGTCGAGCGGGTCGGCGAGCTCAGCCTGCTGCGCCTCGGCTACGGCCGGCACCGCAGACTCGTGTGGGCCGCGCTCACCGACCAGACCTCCGCCATCGGTGTCGACATCGCCTCCGACAAGGAGCTCACCCGGCGCCTCCTCGACGAGGCCGGCGTCCCCGTGCCCAGCGGCGGCGCGGCGACCTCCCTCGCCGAGGCCCTGGCCCTGTTCGGCGAGCTCGGCCCGCCCGTCGTCGTCAAACCGCGGCAGGGCCGCCAGGGGATGCACGTGTTTCTCGGCGTCGACACCCCCGACGCGCTGCGCGCCGCGTTCGAGGCCGCCACCGCCGGCGGGGACGACGCCGTCGTCGAACGCGAGCTGGCCGGCCGCGACTACCGGGTGCTCGTGGTCGGCGGCCAGGTCGTCGCCGCCGCCGAACGGGTCGCCGCGCACGTCGTCGGCGACGGCACCACCGACGTGGCCGGCCTGATCGCCCGGGCCAACGAGGACCCGCGCCGTGGCGTGGGCCACGCCCGCGCGCTGACCCGGCTCACCGTCGACGACGTCGCGCGCACCCTGCTGCTGCGCCAGGGCCTCGACGTCGACGCCGTCCCCGCCGGCGGCCAGGTGGTGCGGCTGCGCGAGAACGCCAACCTCTCCACCGGCGGCACCAGCGTCGACGTCACCGACCGTGTCCACCCGTCGGTCGCCGACCTGTGCCGGCGGGTCGCCGCGATCGTCGGCCTCGACATCGCCGGGCTCGACCTGCGCCTGCCGTCGATCGCCGAGCCGCTGCCCCCGACCGGGCTCGCCACCGGCGGCGGGGTCATCGAGGTCAACGCCGCCCCCGGGCTGCGCATGCACCTCGACCCGAGCGACGGCACCGCCCGCGACGTCGGCGCGGCGGTCGTGGAGGCGCTGTATCCGGCCGGCACCCCGTCGCGGATCCCGATCGTCGCGGTCACCGGCACCAACGGCAAGACCACCGTCGCCCGCCTCACCGCGCACCTGCTCGACGGCGCCGGCCTGCGGGTCGGCGTCACCACCACCGACGGCGTCGCCATCGGCGGCCGGGTCGTCCAGCGCGCCGACGCCACCGGGCCGCGCTCGGCCCGCGTCGTGCTCAGCGACCCCACGGTCGACGCCGCGGTGCTCGAGACCGCCCGCGGCGGCCTGCTCCGCCAGGGACTCGGCTACGACTGGAGCGACGTCGGGATCATCACCAACCTGACCGGTGACCACCTCGGCCAGGACGGCATCGAGAACGTCGAGGACCTGGTCGCCCTCAAGTGCCTCATCGGCGAACGCGTCCGCGAGGGCGGCGCCGTCGTCCTCAACGCCGACGACCCGCGCAGCCGCGGTCTCGCCGCCAACCCGGACGGCCGGTTCGCCAAGCGCGAGATCATCTGGTGCAGCCTCGACCCCCGCAACCCGCTCATCCGGCGGCACTGGGACACGGGCGGCCGGGCGTACCTGCTCGCCGACGGCTGGCTCGTCGAGCTCGCCGACCGGCGCTGGATCCCGCTGCTCGCCGTGCACGAGCTCGGCGGCGGCTTCGGCGGCGCCGCCCGGCACCTGGTCGCCAACGCCCTCGCCGCGACCGCCGCCGCCCGCGTCCTCGGCGTCGCCACCGCCCGCGTCGCCGAACGCCTCCGCAGCTTCACGGACAACCCGGACGACAATCCGGGTAGGGGCATGCTGCTGCGCCTCGGCGGGACCGACATCCTCGTCGACTACGCGCACAACCCCGCCGCCATCGGCGCCGTCGGGGACCTCGTCGAACGCCTCTGGGGCGCGGCCCGGGCCGTCGCCGCCGTCACCCTGCCCGGCGACCGGCGCGACGACCTGCTGCGCGAGTCCGCCCGCGAGATCGCCCTGCGCTTCGACCGGGTCGTCCTGTACGAGGACAGCGACCGCCGGGGCCGCTCACCCGGCGAGGTGCCGGCCCTCCTGCACGAGGAACTTCTCTCCACCTCCCCGTCGGCGGCCTGCGCCGTGGTGCGCACCGTCGACGAGGCCGTGCCCGCCGCCCTGGCCATGGCCCGCCCCGGCGACGTGGTGCTGCTGCTGTACGAGAAGATCGAGCCGGTCCTGGCCCTGCTGCACACCCTCGGCGCCGAGGTCGTCCCCGATCAACGCGTGTCGTTTCCGCTCATCGGGGCAACTGTATGAGATGGAGCGTTACCGGCTGATCGAGCAACTCGGCGTGGGCGGCATGTCCGTCGTCTGGCGCGCCCACGACGAGGTGCTGGGCCGCCCCGTCGCCGTCAAGCAGCTCGCGGCCGCCGCCGACCCGCGGTCCCACCGCCGCATCCAGGCCGAGGCCCGCGCCGCGGCCCGGCTCAGCCACCCCCACATCGCCGCCGTCTTCGACTTCGGCCACACCGCCGGCGGTGCGCCGTTCGTCGTCATGGAGTTGGTCGAGGGCGAGTCCCTCGAGGAGCGGATGATCCGGTCCGGCGGACCGCTGCAGGTCACCGAGGCGCTGCGGATCGCGGCCCAGCTCGGCTCCGCGCTTGCCGCCGTGCACGCCCGCGGCCTCGTGCACCACGACGTCAAACCCGCCAACGTCATGCTGACCACCGACGGGGCGAAGCTCGTCGACTTCGGCATCTCCGCGATCGCCGGCGACGACACCGACCAGCTGCTCGGCACGCCGGCCTACCTCGCGCCGGAGCGCATCCGCGGCATCCCGCCCTCGGCCGCCACCGACGTGTACGCGCTCGGCGTCGTCCTCTACCGGATGCTCGCCGGCGCGCTGCCGTGGCCGGGCACCACCACCGAGGAGCTGCTGCACGCCCACCGGAAGCTGGCCCCGGCGCCGCTGCCCGCGCCCGTGTCGGCGGCGCTGCCCGAGGGGGTGGCCGACGCGCTGCGGCGCTGCCTCGCCAAGGCGCCCGGGAACCGGCCCTCGGCCGCGGACCTGGCGACAGTGTTCACCACCCTGCCCGCCACCCGGCGGATCGCCGTGCGGCCCGGGTCCGCGGCGCGGCTGCTCCATGACATCACCCTCGGCGGGTCGGTCAAGCGGCGGGGAACCGTCGCCGCGGCGGCGGTCCTCGTGCTCGGGCTGGGTGCCGCGGGTGCCGCCGCGCAGGATCGGGACCCGGTCGCCGCGTGGACCCCGGCCTCGACGCCCGCCTCGACGCCCGCCGGCCCGCAGACCGTGACCGACCCTACGAGCCCACCTACCGGCCCCGCCACGCATGCGGTCTCGGCACCGGCCGCCGACCCGGCCGGGGGAGCCGCCGCCGGAGGCCCCGGTGGAGGCCCCGGTGGTCCCGGAGGCCCGAAAGATGGCAAGGGTAAAGGCAAGAGCAAGAAAAGTGGTGGCTGAACCTTTTCGTTGCTTATGGCGTGCAACCTTCCCGACTGGTACACAAGTCTGATCTCGGTGATGCCCTATGGTGTCCGGGTCGAGGGATCGGAGGGGCCGTGCGGTTCGAAGTCAGCCGGGTCATGGACACCATCGAGCAGCGGCTGACGACGGACGTCACCCTGGCCCAGGCCGTGGTCGACCTGGCCGACGTCGCCCGGTTCGTGGCCCTCGACGGTGGCCGCCCGATCAACCTGCTCCGCCTCGGCATGGTCGTGGACGCGCTCAGCCGGTACCTCATCGACGCCGGCGCGATGCTGTATCCCGTGGTCGGCCGGGAGGCCCTCTCGGAGGCGGCGCTCACGTCGAAGGAGCGCATGGTCCTCGGCCGGTGGGCCGACGACGGCCTCATCGAGGTCACGCCGGTCGTCGCGGACCGGCCCGTCGAGATCGCCGACTTCACCGGCCTGCCGCTGATCGTGGTGCGGGACCAGCCGCAGTTCGCCGCGCGCTTCCCGTGGCTCGTCGACAGCCCCGAGCGGGTCCTGCGCCTCACACCCCGCGCGGGCGGCGCCGTCCTGACCCCCGGCGGCGAGCCGACCCCGCCGAAGGACGGCAAGGAACGCCTGGTCGTGAAGGGCACCGCGACCCTGCCGATCATCCCGCTCGAACCCGCCGACGCCGACGCTCCCGCCACGGAGGCTCCAGAGCCCGCCGCTGCCGACGCGGCCGCTCCCACATCGGGCTCCGCGGCGTCTTCCACCTCCGGCGCTGCCGACTCCTCGTCCACCTCCTCGCCTTCCCCTGCCTCGGCGGACATTTCCGAAATTTCGGACCCGTCGGAAAAGGCCGAAACCGTGGCGGCGTCCAAGCCGTCGCCTCGCCCTTCTCCGACCGCGTCCAAGCCGGCCACCCCCGCCGCCCCGGCCGCCGCGCCGCAGGGCGGGCGGCCCGACGGGGTGCAGACGTTCACCGCGCGGGGCTCGCAGCGGGCCGGACGCACCCGCGTGATGCGGCGGCGGTTCACCCGGGCGGACCCCAGCGGCGTCGGCTCGGCCCTGATGGCCCGCGAATGGCGCTGCAAGGAGCCCGACTGCCCCGCGTTCGGGCGTTTCCGGCGGATCGGCCAGCCGGTCCCGCGGATGCGCGCCGGCGTCCCCGCCTGCCCCCGGCACGGCGAGGCGCTCAAGGACGTCGGCCTGCGCCCGGCCGCGTTCGCCGTGTCCGTGGTCGTCGAGGACCTGGCCCGCCGCCGGTTCGTGGTCGGCGTCGACCGCGCCATGGTCGTCGGCCGCGAGCCCGCCGACCCCGACGACATCGCCGTCGGTCAGTGGCTGCACGAGGCCGCGGCCGCCTGGATCGCCAAGGAACACCTGAAGCTGGAGGTCCGTGACGGCCGGCCGGTCGTCACCGACACGAGTGAGAACGGCACCCTGATCTGGAAACGTTCGGCCCCTGACATCAAGGAGGAGACCGAACGGATCTACCACAAGTCCTACCAGCTGACCGGCTGGGACTCCGTCGAGCTGTACACCGGCGTCGAACTGATCGTGGGCGATCACCGCCTGCAGACGATCGTCGGCTCCGAACCCGCCTCGGTCCTGCTCGACGCGCCGACGGTCGCGCTCCGACTGGTCGACTGAGCGTGGCGCGCCGTTGAGAGGATCTCGCGGTGGTGCCGGGTCCGTATATTGGCGCTGTGGACGCGCGAGGTTACCGGCTAGGCATCGACTTCGGCACCTCGAACACCGCGGCGATGCTGGCCTGGCCTGACGGCCATGTCCGCCCACTGCTCTTCGACGGGTCGCCGACACTTCCATCGTCGGTCTATGCCGACCCGCAGGCGGGCCTGCTCGTCGGGCGTGACGCGGTGCACGCCGCCCGGGTCAGCCCGGAGCGGTTCGAACCCAACCCCAAGCGCCGCATCGACGAGCCCGCCGTCCTGCTCGGCGACCACGAGGTCGCGACCGTCGACCTGTTCGCGGCCGTGCTCGGCCGGGTCAACGGCGAGGCGCAGCGGGTCGCCGGCGGCCGGATCGGCCAGGTCACCATCACCTGCCCCGCGGCCTGGGCACACACCCGGCGCGGGGTCCTCCTCGCCGCCGCCGAACGCGCCGGCCTCGGGACCGTGAGCCTGGTGCCCGAGCCGGTCGCCGCCGCCGAGGTGTTCCGGACCCTGGAAGGCACCGACAGTCGCCCCGGCTCGGCCTTCGTCGTGTACGACCTGGGCGCCGGCACCTTCGACGCCTCCGTCGTCCGCCACGGCCCGGGCACCTTCGAGGTGCTGGCCGCGGAGGGCCTCAGCACCAGCGGCGGCCTCGACATCGACGCCGCGATCGTCGGGTATCTCGGCGCGAGCCAGTCCTCCCGCGACCCCGCCTCCTGGAACCGGCTCGTCCACCCGACGACCAGCGCCGAGCGCCGCGCCAACCGGCTGCTCTGGGACGACGTCCGCGCCGCCAAGGAGATGCTGTCCCGCACCTCCTCGACGATGATCCACATCCCGATGTACGACGAGGACGTCCCTCTCGGCCGCGACCAGTTCGAGCAGCTGGCCCGCCCGATCCTGGCCGCGACGGTCACCGCGACCCGGGCGGCCATCGCCGCGGCCCGGCTCACCCCGGCCGACATCGCCGGTGTGTTCCTCGTCGGCGGCGGCAGCCGGATCCCGCTCGTCGCGACGCTGCTGCACCAGGCCCTCGGCAAGGCGCCGACCGCGGTCGAGCAGCCCGAGATGGTCGTGGCGCAGGGCAGCCTCGGCGCGCCCACCCAGCCCGGTCCCGCCGGGCAGGTGGCGCCCCCGGTCTCGGGCCCGCCCGTTTCGAGTGTGCCGGTGTCGGGCCCGGTCTTCCCGACGTCGGCACCACCGGCGTCGACACCGAGGACGGTCTCCGGCTCGGTCTCCATGCCGGTCTCCGGAGTGCCCGCCTCGGCGGCGCCCGCCTCGGGGATTCCGGCTTCGGGGATTCCCGCTTCGGGGGTGCCGGTCTCGGGTGTGCCGATGTCGGCGGCCCCGGTGTCACCCGGGTTCTCCGCGGATCCGGTCTCCGGTCAGCCGTCGTCGCAGTTCGCGCAGGACGCCGGCTACACCCCGCCGTCCGGCTACGCCGCCGCCCCGTCCGGCTACGCCACCGCGCCGGCCCCGGCGCCGCAGTCGCCCGCCCAGCAGTTCCCGGCCGCGCCGCAGCCGGCGGGCTACCCGCCGCAGGCCGCGCACCCCACGCCCGGCCCGTCGTCGCCCGCGTCCCCGCCGCCCCCTGGCCGGGCGTCCGTGCCGCCGGCCACGTACGGCGCCGCACCCGGCCCTCAGGCGACCTCGCCGGCAGCGGGCGGGCAGCGCCGCACCGGGGTCCTCGCCGCGGTCGCCGTGGTCCTGCTCCTGGTCGTCGGCCTGGGCATCTACGGGCTGACCAAGCTCGGCGGCGACGACAACGGCGGCAACGACAACTCCGCGAGCCAGACCCAGGACCCGGACGGCGCCGGCGAGACCACCGGCGACGCCGAGACCAGCGAGCCGGCCGTCCCGGTCGACGTCGAGCGGGACAGCAGCAACTGGAGCACCACCGCCAAGGAGTACGAGGGCTACGAGGGCAAGCTGGTCGCCTACACGTGCCCGAAGAACGGCAAGGCGGCCGACGTCTGGGGCAACGGGCCCTACACGACCGACTCGTCGGTCTGCACCGCCGCCGTGCACGCGGGCTACATCAACCTCGACACCGGCGGCCGGGTCGTCATCCAGATCCGCAAGGGCTCCGACAAGTACGAGGGCAGCACCCAGTTCGACATCACGACGAAGAGCTGGGACGCCTACGAGTGGGAGTTCACGATCGCCGGCTAGGCCGTCAGCGCAGGGCCCTGATCGCGGTCAGGGTCGTGTGCACGTTGAACTGCACGCCGTCGTCGCTCTCCCAGCCGCCGTCGCTGCGCTGCGTCTCGCTGAGGCGCTTGCGGGCGGCGGTGAGCAGCAGGTCGTCCGATGACATGCGGACCCGCCGCAGCGCCGCGAACAGCGACGCCGTGTCCGCCGGGGTCATCCGCGGCACCCGGTCGGCGAGCGCGACCTGGATCTGCGCCGACTCGTAGAACCAGCCCAGGTGAAACAGCACGGCGCAGCCGAGCCAGCCCGCGACCAGGAACGACGGCCAGCTGCCGTCGGGGCGCATCGACGCCCGGAACGCCTCGGCGGCGCGGGCGACCCGGGTCGCGTGCTGGTCGTCGCCGTTGTTGGGACCGCCGACGACCATCCAGTAGGCGGCGTTGGTGGTCAGGTACAGCTTCGCCTCGTCGTCACCGGGCTGCGCCCACGGCGGGGCGATCCCCGCCAGGGAGGCGTCCTCTTCCCACATGCCGTCGGGGCGCTGGCTGCGGCCCAGCCACGCCAGGGCCCGGCGGGCCGCGGGCCGGTCGATCGCGCCGAGGTCGTCGAGCTCGCTCAGCCGGAAACAGGTCGCGTCGACGGAGGCCACGTCGGCACCCCAGAGCGCCGGCCAGCCGCCGTCGGGCGACTGGCCGATCTCGGCCTTCTCCAGCACGTCCGCCGGTGGGAACTGGCCCGTGCGCAGCCAGGCGAGGCGGGCGCGATCCACGGCGTCGCCGTGTGCGACGACGTAGCCGATCGCGGCATCAAGGTCGACCATGGGCCGTACGCTACCGCCCGCCCGCTCCCTCCGTGTGGGTGACTAGTACACCGGCAGTGACGGATCGACGGTCTTCACCCAGGAGACCACCCCACCCTGCACATGGACCGCGTCCTTGAAGCCGGCGGCCTTGACGGCTGCCAATGCCTCGGCGGAGCGGACGCCGCTCTTGCAGTACAGGACGATCTGGCGGTCCTGCGGCAGGTCGGCGAGGGCGTTGCCGTTGAGGATCTCGCCCTTGGGCACGAGCCGCGCCCCGGGGACCCGCACGATCTCCCACTCGGCCGGCTCGCGCACGTCGATCAGCTCGATCGGCTTGCCCGAGTCCTGCCAGTCCTTGAGCTCGGTCGCGGTGATCGTCGAGCCGAGCGCCGCCGCCTGGGCCTCGTCGGAGACGGCGCCGCAGAAGTCGTCGTAGTCGATCAGGCCGGTGACCGTGGGGTTCTCGCCGCAGATGGCGCAGTTCGGGTCCTTGCGGAGCCGGATCTTGCGGTAGGACATCTCCAGCGCGTCGTAGACCATGAGGCTGCCCAGCAGCGAGTCGCCGACGCCGGTGAGCAGCTTGATCGCCTCGGTCACCTGGATCGCGCCGATCGACGCGCACAGCACGCCGAGGACGCCGCCCTCGGCGCAGGAGGGGACCATGCCGGGCGGCGGGGGCTCCGGGTAGAGGCAGCGGTAGCACGGGCCGTGCTCGGCCCAGAACACCGACGCCTGACCGTCGAACCGGTAGATCGAGCCCCAGATGTAGGGCTTGCCGAGCAGCACCGCCGCGTCGTTGACCATGTAGCGCGTGGCGAAGTTGTCCGTGCCGTCCACGATCAGGTCATACTGCGCGAAGATCTCCATCACGTTGTCGTTGTCGAGGGCCTCGTTGTGCACCACGACGTTGACATACGGGTTGATCTCGCGGACCGAGTCGCGGGCCGACTCCGCCTTCGGCCGGCCGATGTCCGACTGGCCGTGGATGATCTGGCGCTGCAGGTTGGACTCGTCGACGGTGTCGAACTCGACGATGCCGAGCGTGCCGACGCCGGCCGCGGCCAGATACATCAGCGCCGGCGAGCCGAGCCCTCCCGCGCCCACACACAGCACGCGCGCGTTCTTCAGGCGCTTCTGCCCGGCGGTGGCCACATCCGGGATGATCAGGTGCCGGGAGTAGCGGCGGACCTCGTCAATGGAGAGGTCGGCGGCGGGCTCGACCAGTGGAGGCAACGACATGGTTCTCATTCTGCCGCGCCCGACCGGCAAACCCACGTGACCTACGGCACTTTGGCTCCGCTGTACCGCTGACCATCGACGAACGGCCAGGCATTGGCGACGCAACCCTTCAGCCCGTAGGTCTGCTGCTGCATCACCGGCGCCGGTTTCCCGGGCCCCGGGCAGGCCTCGTGGCCGTTGCCGAGCTCGTGGCCGACCTCGTGGTTGATGACGTAGCTCTGGTAGTCCGCGACCGGCGCGCCGTAGTCCGGCACCCCCGTCAGCCAGCGCGCCAGGTTGATGACGACCTTGCCGGTGATCCGGCACGAGCTGAACCCGGCCGTGTGCAGGCCGGCCGTCGCACAGATCTGCTCGGACGTGACCGGCGTGGCCAGGAAGATCGTGAAGTCGGCTGTACCCTGCCCGGCGACCCGCTGCAGCCGCAGCTGGCCGGTCGCGGTCCAGCCCCTGGGGTCGGCGAACACCTGCTCGACCGCGGTGGCGAACGCGTCGACCTGCTGCCCGCTGCCGTTCTCCACCGCGACCCGGTACTTCTTGACCGCACCGGCCCCACCGGCGACCGGCCCGGCGCTGCCGGCGTAGGCGAACGTCCCGGCGGCGCTGGACGGCCCGGCCTCGGGCGGCTGGCTCGCTGGCAGGCTCGGCGGGTCGAGCATCGGCGCCGGCCCGCGGGTCGCGGCGACCGTCTTCGGCGCCTCGTCCGAGCCGGCGAAGAACAGCTGCCGGCCCAGTCCGGCGGCGGCGATCACGAACGCGGCGAGCATCACGCCGATGACCACGTGGCGGCGCCGGCGCAGCTGCTCATGCCGGCGACGCTGCTCAGCCCGGACGACCTCACGGGCCTGCCGCGGGTCACTCGGCAGTGGCACCGGCAGCCGCCGGCGGTCGCTGCTCAGCCGGCTCGCCATCGATTGGTCAGCTTGCCATGCGCACCTGCGGCGCGCGCTGCCGCACCCCGTCCCGCACCTGAGTCGCAACCTGCTGGGTGTCGCCCTGCAGCTCGTCGAGCAGGCCGAGCACGGCGCGGGCGACGGTGCGTGGCACCTCCATCTGCGCTACGTGGCCGACGCCCTCCAGCATCATCAGCCGGCTGTCCGGGACGAGGCGGGCGACCTGCGGCGCGGTGCGGATGTCCACCAGCTTGTCCTGCCGCCCGGCGATCACCAGCGTCGGCGCGGTGATCTTCGCGGCCATCCGCCACATCGAACCCTCGCCCGGCAGATACGCCCGCAGGAAGCTGCTCACCAGCCCGCGCAGGCTGCCCACGTAGGCCTCGGCGTACCACGGCACCAGGTGTCGCCGGCGCGCCTCCTCGATCGCCTCCAGGCGCCGCTGCTCCGGGTAGCGGCTCGGGTCGGCGTAGCAGGACTCGATCACCATGGCGGCGAGGGTCTCGGGGTCCATCGAGGACATCCGCTTCGCCGCGAGCTTCGCCGCGTTGGGCAGGAGCAGCAGCGGCACGATCGGCCCCTGCAGCGAGCGGCGCGGGTCGAGGAACGGCATCGCCGGCGAGATCAGGGTCAGGCTGCGCACCAGGTCGGGCCGCAGCGCCGCGGCCACGACCACCGCCGCGCCACCCATCGAGTTGCCGAACAGGTGCACCGGGCCACGGTCGCTGTGCTCGACCCACCGGATGATGTGGGCGGCCATCGCGGTCAGCGAATAGCTGCGGGCCGGGGCGCTGTGCCCGAATCCGGGCAGGTCGATCGACTGGCCGTCGAGCCGACCGGAGAGCACACCCGCCAGGTCGGTCCAGTTGGTCGACGAGCCGCCGAGCCCGTGCACGTAGACCGCCGGCTCCGCACCGGGCGCCGTGGCCGGCGTGTCCCGCACATACGTCTGCAGTCCATCGAGCTCCACTTCTCGCCCCGGCCACCGCTCCGGCAGCTTTTCAGGTGACGGGACGGTGAACTCCGGGACAAGGGAAGCTCGCTTCATGCTTACCAGTGTGCCTCAACGGGCCTACGGGAGCAGGGCCTCCAGGCGCCGGTTGACGGCCGCCAGGGTGGCCCGGACCACAGCCTGGCGTGGATCACCGGCATTCACCGACGAGCCCGTCAGCTGCTCGACCCACCCGTCATACAGCAGCAACAGCACCACCACGGCGACCTCGCACCCGCCGAGCTGCACCACCGCGGCGTGCTCGATGTAGCACCGGGCCCGCGCTGTCGCATCCACGTCGACCAGTAGCTGGTCCACGGCGGAGGCCGCGGCGGCCGCGGAGAGCCGCAGGATGTAGCCGTCGACCGCCGGGCCGCTGGCCACCCCGACCGCGGGGTGCCCGTCGGCGATCAGCCGCACCTCCACGACCGCGTCGACGCCCTGCGTGCTGACCTCGACCTGGTCGATGATGACGCGCGGCGACACGATCGAGCTGGACTGCGGCACCAGGGCCGGCGGCGAGTCCCGGTTGACCGGGACCGGCGGCTGCGGCCCGAACATCGGGCTGGACGTCGGCGCGGCTGCCGGCCCGGACAGCTGACCTGTCACCACGCCGGTCAGCCGGCCGCCGGGCGGCTTCGGACCGGACCCCGGCTCGACGGACGGCGCGACCGGGGACGCCTGCGCCCCCGGTGCCGCCTCGGGGCCGGGCACGAGGCCCGGCGGTGGCCGGAGCTCGTCGAGGTCGGGGCGGGGCGCCTCGGCCGGGCGGCGCACGCCGCTCACCGGACGCCGGCGGCGGGCCTCGCGACCGTAGCCCGGCAGCGCGCTGTGCGGTGCGTTGCCCCGGGCGGGCGGGCCGGCGAGGCGCTGGGCCGGTGTGGTCAGGTCGCCGAGGTTCGGCTCGGCGGCCAGGCCCATCCGCTCGTTGAGCAGCCGCGCCACGGCCCGGCTGACCCGGCCCGGGTCGGCCTCGTCGAACAGTTCGAGGCGCAGCGTGTGCAGGCCGTCGGCGTTCTTGCGCAGGGTCGCCTCGCGCACCCCGGCGACCCCCTGCACCGCGCGCAGCACCGCCGGGATGTCGAACCCGTCGGGTCGGTCGTCGAGACTGGGCTCGTCGTCCTCGTCCTCGCGGTCCTCGCGCAGGAACGTCGCGATCCTCGCCAGCTCCGCCCCGCCGGCCGGCCCGGCCTCCGCGACGAGCGGCTCGACCTCCACCTCCGGCACCTGCGGCACGTCGGGGTGCGACGGCACCCGCTGCGGCAGCTCGGGGGCGTCGTAGTCGATCTCCGCGGCGCCGAAATCCGGGTAGGCGGGCTCCGCGTAGGCCGGCTCGGCGTAGGTCGGTTCCGCGTAGGCCGGTCCGGCGTAGGCGGCTTCCGCCGGCACGTCCTGCGCGTAGGGCGGCTCCGACGCGAACGTCGGCATCGTCGGCTCGGCCGCGGACAGCGGGGTGGCGTTGCCGAGCAGCTCCGTGGGCAGCGGGCCGACGAGCGGGTCGTCCTCCGGCATCCGCTGGGTCGGCAGCTGCGGCACGGTCGGTGGCGCCTGCGGCGCCGCGGCGGCGGGCTGGGCGGCCTGCGCGGGGTCGTGCTGCGGCGCGGCCCAGTCGAACTCGGGTCCGGCCGGCTGCTGCTCGTAAGGCTGCGGCTGCTGCTCGTAGGGCTGCGGCTGCTGCTCGTAGGGCTGGTAGCCGTTGTCGGGCTGGGCATACGCCCCGTAGCCGTCCTGCGGGCGGTATGCGGCCTGGCCCTGGTGCGCGTCCTGCTGCGGCTGGTATCCCTGCTGGCGGGGGTACTCCTGCGACTGGTAGGCCTGCTGCGGGTACTCCTGCGACGGGTAGGGCTGCGCCTGGTATCCCTGCTGCGGGTACTGGTCCTGCGGCGGGAACTGCTCCTGGTAGCCGTCGGCGGGCGCGTCGAGCCGGGCCGCGCCGTTGCCCTGCTCCTGGTAGGCCCCGCTGCGCGACCGGGTGTCGTAGCCCCAGGCGGGATCGGGGAAGGCGCCATACGGGGGCTGACCGCTGTCGCCGTGCACCCGGACGTCGGGGTCGACCGGCGCGGGCTGGCCGCTGAGGCGGTCCAGCGCCGAGGGCGGCGGGCCGTAGCCGCCGGACGTGGGCTGCACCGCGTCGTCGCGCCCCTGCGCGGAGGCGGACGCGGCGGCGCCGTAGACCGTGCCGCCGGACGGCGCCGTGGGCTGGGCGCCGTTGATCACGCCGCTGGCCTGGCCACCGTTGATCGAGCCACCGTTGATCGGGCCGCTGTCGTGCGGTGCGAGGGTCCCGGCGCCGAACCCGGTGCCGGCTCCGGCGCTGGTCCCGGTCGCGGGGAAGGACTGGCTGGTCTCGGGCTGGTTGACGGAGCTCGGCCAGCCCTGGCCGTCGGGCCCGTAGTGCCCGTAGTGCAGCGACGTGGTCGGCGGCTGCGCCGGCGGCGGGGCGGAGACCGGAGGGCTCATCGGGGCGAGCATGTCGGAATAGGCGCTGCGGACCTCCGCGCGGCCGCGCGGGCTGCCGTTGACCGATGCGCGCCCGGCGACGGCGCCGGTGGCAGGCTCACGCCACGCGGAGACGATCGCCTCGAGCGCGTCATCGCTCGGCGTCGAACCGTCGCCGTGGGTGCCGTCCGGTGTCCTCTGCGGATCCGTGTGTCCTCCTCCGCGATATGGGCCTGCCCCGTGCGGGCTTCCGGCTTGCCCCGTTTCGTCCACCGCGCGCTCCTCCGTCGCCCCTAGGTGAGGCTACCGTGTGGGCGGAAAGGGGGTAAGTTGCAATCTCGACCCAAATCCGGATGGTGAACATGACCTCGGCGATGAGCGGCACCCAGTCGGCCGGACGGCCGGTGCGGCTGCCCCGGTCGGCGCGCCGTAAGCAACTGCTCGCCGCGGCGCAGCAGGTTTTCGTGGCGCAGGGTTATCACGCCGCCGCGATGGACGACATCGCCGAGCGAGCGGGTGTCTCCAAGCCGGTGCTCTATCAGCACTTCCCCGGCAAGCTCGAGCTCTATCTGGCGCTGCTCGACACGCACTGTGACGCGATGGTGTCCCGGATGCGTGCCGCGATGGAAGCGACCACGGACAACAAGGAGCGCGTCCGGGGCGCCATCCAGGCGTATTTCGACTTCATCGACCACGAGAGCGAGGCGTTCCGCCTGGTCTTCGAGTCGGACCTGCGCAACGACCCCGCGGTGCGTGAGCGGGTCGACCGGGTCGAGAGCGGCTGCATCGCCGCGATCACCGACACGATCATGGCCGACACCGACCTGAGCCGGGAGCGCGCGGAGCTGCTCGCCTCCGGGCTGGTCGGCGCGGCGGAGGTCGCGGCGCGCTTCTGGGTCGCCGGTGGCCGCAAGGTCGCGAAGCCAGAAGCGGAGGCGCTGCTGACCGCGCTGTCGTGGCGCGGCATCGCGAGCTTCCCCCTGCACGGGGAACACGCCTGATCGCGTTAGTCTTCAACCACACTGGGTGTGCGCGCCGAGGCACGGACGCGCCGCAGCCCGATCAAGGAGGAAGACGTGGAGGTCAAGATCGGCGTGCAGTATGCGCCTCGGGAGCTGGTGCTGGAGAGCAACCAGTCATCCGCCGAGGTTGAAGCTGCGGTCACCGACGCGATCGACGGTGGCGACAAGGGTGTGCTGTCTCTCGTCGACGAGAAGGGTCGCCGGGTCATCGTCCCGGTCGGCAAGATCGCCTACGTGGAGATCGCCGAGTCGTCGCCGCGGCCGGTTGGATTCTCTTCCGCGCGTTGACGAATCGTTGACGGATAACGCTCAGGCCCTGCCCCGTCCGGGTCAGGGCCTGAGTCAGTTGTTGAGTCCGACCGCGCCCATGCGGGCGGTATGTGCCGAGGTGAGGCGTCTGAGCAGCGCCTGGAAGTCGGTGCCGCCGCCGGCGAGCAGCTCGGCGAGCGACGGCCGCTCGGCCGCGACCCGCAGCGCCTGGGAGATGCCCTCGCCGACCAGCCGGCGCGACCACATCGACAGCCGGTTGGCGACCTTCGGGTCGGCGGCGATCGCGGCCCGCAGCTCGTCCGCGGCGAAGTCGGCGTGCCGGGAGTCGTGCAGGACGTCCAGGATCAGGTCCCGGTCCGGCCCGGTGAGCACCGCCGCGACCTCGCGGGTGAAGTCGTCGGCGATGCCGTCGCCGACATAGGCCTTGGCCAGGCCCTCCAGCCAGTCGGCGGGCTCGGTCTGCGCGTGGTAGTCCGACACCGCCTGCACATAGGGCCGCATGGACTGCTCGGGGTCGCCCCCCAGCTCGGTCAGGCGGTCGGCGAGGCGGCAGTAGTTGGTGATCTCGCGGCCGGCCATCTCGCTGAGCACCGCCCGGCGGCGCAGATCGGGTGCGAGCCGCGCGTCGGCCGCCATGCGGTCGAAGGCGACCAGCTCGCCATACGCCAGCATGCCGAGGAGGTCGACCACTGCCGAGGCGGGCGGAGTGAGATCGGACACGACGGCACAGTACCGCGCCGGATCGCCCGGTGCGGTGCCGCATCGCGATGCGGCGCGCGCAACGGGCCGCAAGCCGGTACAATGGCTCCAATAGCCGTGGACGGACCCTAGTCCCGGCGCCGGCGCTTGTAGCCCGCGACCTTGATCATTTCGGTTGCGTGTGGCCCGCGCCCTACCCATTTGAGCGCACCCGGCTTCACCAGGGGCGCTCCCGCGAGAGAGACACCCTGAGCACAACATGACGATCGACAACACTGAGGCCGCCGAAGCAGTGGCCCCGCGCGCACCCGTGCGCCCAGACGCACCCACCTTCGCCGACCTGGGCGCCCGGCCCGAGACCGTGGCCGCTCTTGAAGCCGTCGGCATCATCCACGCGTTCGCCATCCAGGAATACGCCGTGCCGATCGCCCTGCGCGGCACCGACCTCATCGGCCAGGCGCCGACCGGCACCGGCAAGACGCTGGGCTTCGGCGTCCCCCTGCTGGACCGGGTCACCGCCCCCGCCGAGGGCGCCGACGGCCTGCCGCAGGCGCTCGTCGTGGTCCCGACCCGGGAGCTGGGCCTGCAGGTGGCCCGCGACATCGCCGCCGCCGGCAAGACCCGCGGCATCCGGGTCCTCCCGCTCTACGGCGGCGTCGCCTACGAGCCGCAGGTCGACGCCCTGCAGAAGGGCGTCGAGATCGTCGTCGGCACCCCGGGCCGGCTGCTGGACATGGCCAAGAGCAAGCACCTGCGCCTGCATGCCGTGCGGGCCCTGGTGCTCGACGAGGCCGACCGCATGCTGGACCTCGGGTTCCTCGACGACGTCGAGCGGATCCTGACCCTGCTGCCGGAGGACCGGCAGACGATGCTGTTCTCCGCGACGATGCCCGACCCGATCGTGACCCTGGCGCGGCGGTTCCTGCGCCACCCGATGACGATCCACGCGCACCACGACGCCAGCACCGGCGCGTCCCCGCTGACCAAGCAGGTCATCTACCGCACACACCCGATGAACAAGATCGAGATCGTGGCGCGGATCCTGCAGTCGACCGACCGCGGCCTGACCATGATCTTCACGCGGACCAAGCGGGCCGCCGACCGGGTCGCCGAGGACCTCGACTTCCGTGGCTTCGCCGCCGCCGCCGTTCACGGCGACCTCGGTCAGGGTGCCCGGGAGCGGGCGCTGCGCGCGTTCCGGGCCGGCAAGATCGACGTGCTGGTCGCCACCGACGTCGCGGCCCGCGGGCTGGACGTCTCCGGTGTCACGCACGTCATCAACTACGACTGCCCGGAGGACCCGGACACCTACACCCACCGCATCGGCCGGACCGGCCGCGCGGGCGCGACGGGCGTCGCGGTGACGTTCGTCGACTGGGAGGACATGCCCCGCTGGCGGATCATCGACAAGACGCTGGGCATGGAGCTGCCGGAGCCGCCGGAGACCTACCACACCTCCGCGCACCTGCTGACCGACATCGGCATCCCCGAGGGCATCACCGGGTCCCTGCCGACCGCCGACCGCAAGCGGGCCGGCCTCGCCGCCGAGCAGCTCGAGGACATCGAGGGCAAGCCGCGTGGCCGGGGCGGGCGCACCGCACGGGGTCGCGGCCGCGGCGAGCCGGCGTCCGCGCCGGCCGCCGACCCGACCGGCGAGGCCCGCCGCCCGCGGCGCCGTCGCCGGCGCGGTGAGGTCGACCCGGCCGAGCCGGCGCTGGCCGACGGCCAGGCCGTCGAAGAAGCCGGTGAGGGCGAGCCGCGCCCGGCCCGCACCCGCAACCGCCGGCGCCGGGTCGAGGGGGCGGACGCCCTGGAGACCGTGGACAGCGGTCCGGTCGTCACGGCCGAGGCCGGCGAGGAGGGCGAGGCCCGCACGGCCCGTGCCCGCACCCGCCGGCGCCGCCGGGGCGGTCGCGGCCGCGGCGGCAGCGACGCCGCCGAGACCACCGAGGGTCCGGCCGAGGACTGAGGCGTATCTGGTAGGTGGATGCCGGCTGCGGCCGACCCACTTACCGAACAGGCCTGAAGTCAGCGCACGTCGACGGTGAACTCAGCGCGGTGGACCTGTCCACCGCGCTGAAACTCGAAGAAGAGGCGGTAGCGGCCGACGCTGGGCGCCGACAGCCAGAACTTGACCGCCCCGCCGACCAGCTGGTCCTCCGGGTGGACGTGCAGGTAGCCCAGGTCGCCGTCGCGCAGGACGACCAGGTGACCGTAGGCGCCGAGATAGCGCTCCAGGTCCGTCACCGGCGTGCCGGATGCCAGGACCCGCAGTGACAGCGGCTGGGTGGCGTTGACCGCGGGCGTGCCCTCCAGGGCCACCGTCATCCCGCCGGTTTCGGCGGTCCGCACCGGCTCCGGCAGCGTCAGCGGCCGGTAGTCGCCGGCCACCGTGGCATCGACGGCGAGCGTGGCCGGCGCCTGCGCGCCCGCCGGGTCGAACGTGACGAAGTCCGCGTAGATCCGCCAGATGCCGGGCGACGGGAGCGTCAGCGGCACCGACCAGGTGCCGTCCGGCGCCATCTGCGGGTGCAGGTGCTGGAAGCCGGACAGGTCGTGCCGCGCCACCACCAGGTGCATGAGCTTCTCGTGGTTGAGCACGAAACGGGTGACGGCCTTGCCGTCGGGGCCGAGCACCCGGAACGTGAACTGCTGAGCCGCACCGGCGCCGAACGTCGTGGTCGACGGGGCCAGGGTGAACCCGCCGGCACTGAGCGACAGCCCGCCGAGGTCGCCCGCGACGGCGCCGCCGTGCGAGTGCGACGGGACGACGGTCGGGGCGGTGGCGGCCGGGGGAGCCGCCGGGTCCGCGGTCGACCTGGCGATCACGAAGCCCAGGAGCAGCGCCAACACGAGTCCACCGGCAACGAGCGGGCCCTTCATGCCCAAGACCGTAGCCGTCGCCTGGTCGTACCACTCCACCGGGGGACTTTTGGTAACGTTTGTCCAAAATGTGTCGTTAGTGAACCGTGGGGTCAATCCGGAACTCATGTTGCGCCGTCCTCGCCGCACTCGTTGCCGGCGTCCTGGCAGTGCCCGACGCCGGGCACGCGGACCCGGTCACCGACCGGCAGCGGCAGCTGGCAACCGCGTGGCAGGAGCTCGAAGGTGTCATCGAACGGTTCAACGCCGTCCGGGACGACCTGCGCACCACCGACGCCCAGCTCGAACGGGTGGCTGCCCGCACCGCCCCGCTGCAGGCCAGGGTCGACGCCGCGCAGCGCGACACCGACGAGGTCGCCGCCGCGCTCTACCGCAGCGGCGCAGTCACCAGCACCGCGGTGCTCATCAGCGCGCCGTCGCCCGGCTCGTTCATGGACCAGCTGGCCACGCTCGACCACCTGCAGCGCCGACGCACCGACGCGCTGCGCCGGCTCAAGGCCGACCGGGACGCGCTGACGAAGGAGCACGACGAGCTCGACGGGCTGAAGATCCGGCAGCGCGCCCAGCAGCAGGAGCTCGGGCAGCGCAAGGCGACGATCGAGGCGCAGATCAAGCGGCTCGGCGGGGACCGGGCGGCACGCGGCGCCCGCACCCCCTCCGGTGCGCTGCACGACGGTTACGTGCCGGTCTTCACCGACGACGCCGCGGGTCGCGCGGTGCGCTTTGCCTTCTCCCAGCTCGGCAAGGTGTACCGGTGGGGCGCCGACGGACCCGACACGTTCGACTGCTCCGGGCTGACGATGGCGGCGTGGAAGGCGGCCGGCGTCGTCCTGCCGCACAACGCGGCCAGGCAGAAGAAGACCGTCACCCCGATCAGGCGCGAAGATCTGCGCCCGGGCGATCTCGTCTTCTACTACAAGGACGTCAGTCACGTCGGCATGTACATCGGTGACGGCCGGGTGGTCGAGGCGCCGCGGGCCGGCGAACGCATCTCGATGCGGCTGCTCGACTACGCCCCGATCGTGGGGTACGGCCGCCCGGACTACACGGCTGGATGAACCCGTGGGGGGCTGATCGGCACAGGAAGTGATGATCTGAACGCGAACTGCTGATCATCACCGTGTGGACAGGCTACGACGCTCATGTTTGTGTCCTAATGGACGAGGCGCGCCAGTCGGCTTGGCGACAGCATCGACCAGACAGTGGACATCTACTGACTGTTCCCCTAGCGCGTCCGCATTCAGGAGTGCTCGCATGAGGCGTCGTCGCCGCTCCCGTTTAACCCTGGGCCTCGTGCTCGCGCTCTGCGTCCCCGCCTCGGCGGCCTTCACCGGCCCGCAGGCGGCCGGCGCGGCGACGACACTGCCGAACGGCTTCTCCGAACAGATCGTGCTGTCCGGGCTGAACCACCCGACCAAGCTGGTGTTCTCGCCCGACGGACGGGTCTTCGTCGCGGAGAAGGGCGGCACGATCCAGGTCTACGACAGCCTGTCCGACCCGACGCCGACCCTGTTCGCCGACCTCAGCAGCCGGGTGCACGACAACGAGGACAAGGGCCTGCTCGGCCTGGCGCTGCCGCCGAACTTCCCGTCGAACCCGTCGGTGTACGTCACGTACACCGCGACCACCCCGATCGGTGGCGGCCTCGACATCGGCGACACCTGCCCGACCCCCGGCACTGGCTGCATCGTCAGCGGGCGGCTGTCGAAGCTCACCGCGAGCGGCAACACGTGGACCGGCACCGAACAGGTGCTCATCAACGACTGGTGCCAGCAGTTCGAGACCCACTCGATGGGCGACGTGCGCTTCGGCCCCGACGGCGCGCTCTACGTCAGCGGCGGCGAGGGCGCCAGCCCCGTCTTCACCGACTGGGGCCAGCAGGGCAACCCGGTCAACCCGTGCGGCGACCCGCCCGGCGGGGCCGGCGCGGCGCTGAGCCCGCCCAACTCCGAGGGCGGCGCCCTGCGCTCCCAGGACGTGCGGACGCTGAGCGACCCGACCGGGCTGAGCGGCACCATCATCCGCGTCGACCCGGTGACCGGCGCGGCCAAGACCGACAACCCGCTCTACAACGCGACCACCGACCCCAACGCGCGGCGGATCGTGGCGTACGGCCTGCGCAACCCCTTCCGCTGGGCCTTCAAGCCCGGCACCAGTGAGATCTGGATCGGCGACGTCGGCTGGCGGACCTGGGAGGAGATCAACCGGCTGCCCAACCCCCTGGCCACGCCCGTCACCAACTTCGGCTGGCCGTGCATGGAGGGCAACTCGCAGCAGCCCGGCTACCGCGACGCGAACCTGAGCCTGTGCACCACGCTGTACAACACCAACATCGCTACCGGTCCGGTGTACACGTACGGGCACCACCAGCAGGTCAACGACAACGACGGCTGCCCGACCGGCGGCTCCAGCCCGACCGGTGTCGCGTTCTACCCGACGTCCGGCGGCAGCTACCCCGCCCAGTACCAGGGCGCGCTCTTCTGGGGCGACTACGCCCGCCGGTGCATCTACGCGATGCTGCCGACCAACGGCACCCCGGACCCGAGCAAGATCCAGACGTTCGCACCCGGCGCGGCCGGCCCCGTCGACCTGGAGATCGGCCCCGGCGGCGACCTGTACTACGTCGACATCGACGGCGGCACGGTGCGGCGGATCAACTACAGCGCCGGCAACCAGCCCCCGGCGGCCGTGATCGGCGCCAACCAGACCTCGGGCGCGCCGCCCCTCGCCGTGCAGTTCAACTCCGCCGGCACCAGCGACCCGAACGCCGGAGACGTCCTCACGTACCAGTGGGACTTCACCAACGACGGCACCTACGACGCGACCGGCCCGACGGCGAGCTACACGTACACCACCGCCGGGAACTACACGGCCAAGCTGCGCGTCACCGACGCGGGTGGGTTGTCCGACACCAAGACACTGCAGATCCTCGTCGGATCCAGCGCGCCGGTGCCGGTGATCGACACCCCCGCGGCCGGGTTCACCTGGGCCACGAACGACACGGTCAGCTTCACCGGCCACGCCACCGACGCCCAGGACGGCACGATCCCGGCGGCGAACCTGCACTGGCAGCTGATCCTGCAGCACTGCGCCGCCCCCGACAACTGCCACCAGCACTACATCAGTGAGGTCGACGGCGCGTCCGGGACGTTCATCGGGCCCGACCACGAGTACCCGTCCTATGTGGAGCTGCGGCTCACCGCGACGGACAGCAGCGGGCTCAGCACGACGGTCAGCCGGCGCCTGGACCCGAAGACCGTCACGATGACGTTCAACTCGGTGCCGAGCGGCCTCGGCATCACCGTCGGCTCGGTCTCCGGGGTCACCCCGTTCACCTCGACGGTCATCCAGAAGTCGACGCAGACCGTGTCCGCGCCGACGCCGCAGACGCTCAACGGCACCCAGTACACCTTCGGTTCGTGGAGCCAGGGCGGCGCCGCCACGCAGGTGATCACCGCGCCGACCACTGCCGCGACCTACACCGCCACCTACGCGGCGACCGGCGGCGGCACGTGCTCCGACAGCTTCGGCTACGTCTGCTCCACCGCGACCAGGGCGTTCGTCAACGCCGACACCACGGTGCTGGCCTTGACCGGCGACGACGCCGTGCAGCAGATCACGCTGCCGTTCCCGGTCAAGCTGTACGGCCAGACGTACAGCACCGCCTGGGTCGACACGAACGGCCTGGTGAGCATGGTCAACCCCAACGGGTTCAAGTGGGACAACACGACGCTGCCGAACCCGGCGCTGGCCAACGCCGCCGTCTACGCCTTCCACGACGACCTCGTCATGGACTCCAGCGCGTCGGTGCGCACGACCACGATCGGCACCGCGCCCAACCGGCAGTTCGTCGTGGAGTGGCGTAACGGCTACATCTACGGCGGCACCAGCCGGCGCATCACCTTCGAGGCGATCCTGTCCGAGAACGGTGACGTGATCACCAACTACGCGAGCCTCGACAGCGACATCGAGAAGGGCAACGCGGCGACCGTCGGCATCGAGAACGCCGACGGCTCGGTGGGCCTCGCCTACTCGGTCAACACCCCGAAGCTCCAGTCCGGCCGGGCGGTCATCTTCACCGCCCCGGGCGGGACGACCCCGCCGCCTCCGCCGCCGCCGTCCACCGGGACGGTCAGCGGCACGGTGACGGTCGCCGGCGGCGGCGCCGTGGCCGGGGCGACCGTGACCCTCACGGCCGGCGTGACGACCACCACGAACGCCTCGGGCGGCTACAGCTTCGCGGACGTGGCGTTCGGCTCGTACACCGTGAACGCCACCGCGAACGGCCAGTCGACGTCCGCGGCGGTCACCGTCGACGGCGCCGAGACGGTCAACCTCACGCTGCCCGCACCCCCGCCGCCGGCCGGGAACTACGGGATCACGACGGTCGCCGCGCCGTTCGTCCCCGCCGACGCGACGGTGCTCACCCTCACCGGCGACGACAACATCCAGCAGGTCACGCTGCCCGCGCCGGTGACGTTGTACGGCGTCACGTATTCGACCGCCTGGATCGACACCAACGGCAAGGTCTCGTTCGTCAACCCGGGCGGCGCCTACGTGGAGCACTCCGCGCTGCCGTCGACCGCGGCACCGAACGCGACGGTCTACGCCTTCTGGGACGACCTTGTCGTCGACGGTTCGGCGTCGGTGCGGACAGCGCTGGTCAACGGCTCGGTGGTGATCGAGTGGCGCAACCCGTACATCTACGGCAACGGGGTGCACAACCGGGTGACGTTCTCGGTCGCGTTCGCCGCTGACGGCACGATCTCGTTCAACTATTCGGGGCTGGACAACGACGTGGAGAAGGGCAACGGCGCCACCGTCGGCGTGGAGAACGCGGCCGGCACGGTGGCGGCGCAGTACCTCTACAACCAGCCGCTGCTGGTCTCCGGCACCTCCGTTCGGTTCACGCCCTGATTTGTGTCATACCCGGTTGCTAGGTTCGTGAGGTGCGTACCGAGGCAACCGCTGTTTTGAAGAAGCTCGCTGGTCCTTCCGCCGAACTGCGGGAGGACCAGTGGGCCGCCATCTCCGCCCTCGTCGCCGAGCACCGCCGGGTGCTGTGCGTCCAACGCACCGGGTGGGGCAAGTCCGCGGTCTACTTCATCGCCACCGCGCTGCTGCGCGCCCGTGGCGCCGGCCCGACGGTCATCGTGTCGCCGCTGCTCGCCCTCATGCGCAACCAGGTCGACGCCGCCGCCCGGGCCGGCATCACCGCCCGCACGATCAACTCCGCCAACCTGGAGGAGTGGGACCAGATCACCGCCGAGATCGCCGCCGGCGGCGTCGACGTCCTGCTCGTCTCGCCCGAGCGGCTCAACAACCCCGACTTCCGCGACAACGTGCTGCCCAAGCTCGCCGCGACCACCGGCCTGCTCGTCGTCGACGAGGCGCACTGCGTCTCCGACTGGGGCCACGACTTCCGCCCCGACTACCGGCGGCTGCGCACCCTCCTGCTCGACCTCGCCCCAGACACCCCGGTCCTGGCGACCACCGCCACCGCCAACGCCCGCGTCACCGCCGACGTCGCCGAGCAGCTCGGCGACGCCCTGGTCCTGCGCGGCTCCCTGGACCGCGAGTCGCTGCGCCTGGGCTCCCTGACCCTGCCGTCGGCGCCGCACCGGCTCGCCTGGCTCGGCGAGCACCTCGCCTCGTTCACCGGCTCCGGGATCATCTACACGCTGACCGTCGCCGCCGCCCACGAGACGGCCGCCTATCTGCGCGCCTGCGGCTACGAGGTCGCCGCCTACACCGGCCAGACCGAGGGCGCCGACCGTCTCGCCGCGGAGGAGGACCTCCTCGCCAACCGGATCAAGGCCCTCGTCGCCACGTCCGCCCTCGGCATGGGCTTCGACAAGCCCGACCTCGGCTTCGTCATCCACCTCGGCGCGCCGTCCTCCCCGATCGCCTATTACCAGCAGGTCGGCCGCGCCGGCCGGGCCGTCGACAAGGCCGACGTCCTGCTCCTGCCCGGCACCGAGGACCAGGCCATCTGGCGCTACTTCGCGTCCCTGGCGTTCCCGCCCGAGCCGCAGGTCCGCGAGGTCCTCGCCGTCCTCGCCGCGGCCGGCCGCCCCCTGTCCACCGCCGCCATCGAGCCCCGCGTCGAGCTGCGCCACACCCGCCTGGAGCTGATGCTCAAGGTCCTCGACGTGGACGGCGCCGTCCACCGCGTCAAGGGCGGCTGGGAGTCCACCGGCGCCCCCTGGCACCACGACACCGAGCGCTATGACCGCATCGCTGCCGCCCGCGCCGCCGAGCAGGACTCGATGCGCGACTATGCCGCCCTGACCACGTGCCGCCTCGAGTTCCTCCGCGCGACCCTCGACGACCCGGGCGCCGCCCCGTGCGGCCGCTGCGACGCCTGCACCGCCCCCTGGTATCCCGTCGACATCTCCCCGGACGCCCTCGCCTCGGCCCGCGCCCACCTCGGCCGCACCGGCGTCGAGATCGCCCCCCGCAAGCGCTGGCCCACCGGCCTCGCCGCCATCGGCGTCCCCCTCACCGGCAACATCCCACCCGCCGAGCAGACCCTCCCCGGCCGTGCCATCGGCCGCCTCAGCGACCTGGGCTGGGGCGACAAGCTCCGCAAGCTCCTCGCCGCCCCCGACGCCCCACTCCCCGACGACATCTTCGCCGGCGTCGTGGCCACCCTCACCGAATGGGCGAAGGGCGATGACCCCTGGCCCACCCGCCCGTCCGGCGTCGTCATCCTCGGCAGCCAGAGCACCCCCACCCTCCTGCACTCCCTCGGGACCCGCATCGCCGAGGTCGGCCACCTGCCGCTCCTCGGCGCCATCGAGCCCACCCACGCCGCGGACGCCGCCTCGCGCACCAACAGCGCCCAGCGGGTCCGGGCCCTGCACGACGCCTTCACCGTCCCACCGGCGCTCGCGGCCCAGCTCCCGACGCTGCCCGGCCCCGTCCTCCTCGTCGACGACCTGGTGGACAGCGGGTGGACCATGGCGATCGCCGCACGACTGCTGCGGCGCGCGGGGGCTTCTGGGGTGCTGCCGTTCGCCCTGGCCCTGTCAGCCTGATCCGGGGTTGGCGCCGTCTTGCGGTGATGCCAAGTCAGGTCCGACCTCGCGTGGTCCAGGTCCGTCGAGGTCATCATTCGGTGGTGCCACACCGTCATTGGCCAAAGAACGAAATCGCCCAAGTGGGCGGCACCCGCGATCTTGGAACGACCTGGTTGATTGGTGGTCGCGGGCGACCTCAGATCAACCAGGTTGTTGCGGTTTCCCACAGTGCGGTCCGCGCGGGCGACGCCCGCGCCCGATCAGGGGTGATTGTTCGAAGTTCTTCAAATCAACGACGGTGGCACCACCGAATGATGACCTCGACGGCGCCGGACCAGGTGAGCGCGGACCTGGCTTGGGATCACCGCGAGACGGCACCCACGGCGACCACGCCACCCTGTCGCATGGACGCGTCAGCGTCCGGGCGGAGCCACCGAGCCCCGAGGACTGACACCAGCGAGGCGCCAAGCGGATTACCCCCACCAAGGGCCGCAACGCGTCGGCGGCCACTGGCTCTTGGGGGACGACCACCATCCACGGCGCAGATGACGGCCGTGGGGTCAGGGCAGCGGGGCGGGGTCGTCCTCGGGCCACCAGACCGCTCTGCGCATGTCGACCTTGTCCGACTTGAGCGGAGTGCCCTCCTGCCGGTGCCGGCGCAGGGCTTCCTGCTCGTGGCCCGGGACCAGGCGGCCGTTGGCGGCCACCACGCGGTGCCAGGGCACGCCGCCGCCGTAGTGGGACATCACCGCGCCCACCTGGCGGGGGCCGCCGCGGCCCAGGTACTCCGCGATCGCGCCGTAGGACATGACGCGCCCCGGAGGGATGCGTTCCACCACGGTGAGGACCAGTTCGGCATAGTCGTCGTCGGCCACGATATGGGAACCTACCGCGAGCTGAGGGTGGCGACGCGGCAAGATAGGCGGCGTGCGGGAACAGGTCACCGAGGCTCGACGGATCGTGGTCAAGGTCGGGTCGTCGTCGTTGACCACCGCGGCCGGCGGGCTCGACGCGCAGCGGGTCGACGCACTCGTCGACGCGCTCGCCAGATGTCCCGCGGAGGTCGTGCTCGTGTCGTCGGGGGCGATCGCGGCGGGGCTGGCGCCGCTGGGGTTGTCGCGGCGGCCGCGGGATCTCGCGACGCAGCAGGCCGCGGCGAGCGTCGGGCAGGGGCTGCTCATGCGGGCGTACAACGACGCGTTCGCGCAACACCAGCGGGTGGTCGGGCAGGTGCTGCTGACCGTCGACGACGTGACGCGGCGGGTGCACTACCGCAACGCGTACCGGACCCTGCGGCGACTGCTGGACCTGCGGGCCATCCCGGTCGTCAACGAGAACGACACCGTCGCCACGGAGGAGATCCGGTTCGGTGACAACGACCGGCTGGCGGCGCTGGTCGCCTCGCTGGTGCACGCCGACCTGCTGGTGCTGCTGTCGGACGTCGACGGCCTGTACACCGGGGATCCCTCGCTGCCGGGCTCGACCGCGGTGACGGACGTGCGGTCGCCGGACGACCTGCGGCACATCAACGTCAAGCGGCCCGGCAAGGCCGGCGTCGGCACCGGGGGGATGGTGACGAAGGTCGAGGCGGCGCGGATCGCGACGACCAGCGGCATCCCGGTGGTGCTGACGTCCGCGCCCAACGCGAAGGCGGCCCTGGCCGGCGAGCCGGTCGGCACGCTGTTCCACCGGCAGCGGGAGCGGCCGCAGGCGCGGCTGTTCTGGCTCGCGCACGCGACCAGCCCGCGCGGCCGGCTGCATCTGGACGCCGGGGCGGTGCAGGCCGTCATCCAGCGGCACGCGTCGCTGCTGCCGGCCGGGATCACGGCGGTCGACGGGCGGTTCGCCGCGGGGGATCCGGTGGACCTGGTCGACGTCGGGGGTGTGCCGGTGGCGCGGGGGCTCGTCAACTACGACGCCACGGAGCTGCCGCCGCTGCTGGGCCGGTCGACGGGGGAGCTGGCCAAGGCGCTGGGCCCCGCGTATGAGCGGGAGGTCGTCCACCGCGACGACCTGGTCCTGCTGTAAACCAGCTACGACCTTGGTCCCGCTGCGAACCGGCTACGACCTGGTCCTGCTGTGGACAGGCTACGACCTGGTCCTGCTGTAAACCGGCTACGCCAGCAGGCGGCCGACGCCACCGCGCCGGGGATCGCCACCCGCGCCCGCCAGGCCCACCGCGCTCACGCCGCCGAAGTAGTGGTCGAGACGGTCCCACTGCTGCACCGAATAGCCGGCGGCGACGAACGGGGCCGGATCGGCGCCGGGCTCCACGTGCACCAGGCGGCCGCCGTCCACCGACACGGGGTGGAAGCGGGGGCGCCCGATCGCGGTCGCGGTGTCGTCGCCGTGGACCAGGACGTTGGTGAGCGTCTGGATCAGCGCGGTCCGGATGCGGGTCGCGCCGGCGGAGCCGATTGCCATGACGAGACCGCCGGTGGGATCCAGGACGACGGTCGGGCACATGCACGACGCCATCCGCTCGCCCGGCAGGGTGCCCGGCCGGATGAGATCGCCCTCGCCGAGCATCGAGTTCAGGTGGACGCCGAGGCCGGGCAGCCACACGCCGGCGCCGATACCGAGTGTCATCGTTATCACGCAGGCATTGCCGGCCTCGTCGACGACCGAGATGTTCGTGGTGTCACCGAGGCGTTGTGAGCCGTACACCAGGAGCGCGTCGGCCAGGTCCAGTGGTGCGAACCCAGCCGGCAGCGCGGCGATGGTGCGAATCGTCTCGTTCAGGTCTGTGCGCGCGAGCACCCGATAGCGCCCGAACGCCGCGGCGGTCACCGGCACCTGCAGCACCCGATACGAGGCGAGGTCCCGCGCGCTCAGCACCCCACCACCCGCCCGGACCTGCGAGAGCATCAGCTGTCCCACCCGCCCGGTGTAGAAGGCGGCCGGGCCCTCCGCCGACAGGATCCCGAAGGCGGCGTCCAGCCCGGGGTGGTGCAGCAGCTCACCGCCCTCCAGGAGGCGGCCCTCCGGCGCGTACACCGCCGACCCGAACCCGGGCAGCATCGCCGGCGCCAGCGACACGAGGGTGCGCGCGTGCGGCCCCGGCAGCAGGACGCCGCTGCGGGCCAGGTTCAGTGCGGGGGCGACGACCCGCTGCCACGGCAGGCGGCCCCACCGGCGGTGGATCTCACCGGCCCCGGCCGGGATGCCGGGCACACCCACGCTCGACGCGCCGATCTCGTACCGCTGCGGCACACCGCCGAACGAGATCTTGATGGGAACCATCGGCGCCGCGGGGGCGGTGCTGTCCAGGCCGGGGACGGCGCAGAAGAAGTCGAGGCAGGTGGTGGCGCCGGTGGCGGCGTCGAAGTAGGTGGCGAACCCGCCGCCGGCCAGACCGGTCAGGACGCTCTCGGCGGCGCACCCGGCGAGCATCGCGGCCACGGCGGCGTCGGCCGCGGACCCTCCGGCCGCAAGGACCCGCAGCCCGACCTCGGTCGTGGCGGGGTGCCCGGCGGCGACCCCGGCCGGGACCGTTGACCGGGAGCGCGACTGGGCCTGCAGCAGGGCGGTCGACAGCGGAGGTTCCTTTCCGAGACAGTGATCGCTAGCATTCGTGGACCATGGCCCCAGTCGTGCAAACCCAGGTCCTGCCGGGACGTGTGCGGGCGGGCTATGCGCTCGGCTCGCTGGTCACCGGCGCGTTCGGCACGGTGCCGGGCCTGCTTCTGCTGCCATACCTGACGGACACACTCGGCGTCGCTGCCGGGGTCGCCGGGCTGCTGGTGCTGGCGCCGAAGGCGTGGGACGTGCTGATCAACCCGGTTGCCGGGCGGATCTCTGATCGTACCCGCACCTCGATGGGGGCCAGGCGGCCATTTCTGCTCTTCGGCGGCCTCGCGCTCGCGGTGCTGTTCGCCGCGATCTTCGCCGCGCCGTTCGAGCGCAATGCCGCTTACGCGGCGGTGATGTTCCTGCTCGCGGCGACCGCGTTCGCGTTCTACCAGGTGCCCTACGTGGCGATGCCGGCCGAGATGACCGACGACTACGCCGAGCGGACCCGGCTGATGAGCTGGCGGGTCGCGATCCTCGCGGTCGCCATCCTGGTGTCCGGGGCGCTGTCGCCGATGGTGACGAAGCAGTTCGGTGGCGGCATCCCCGGGCACCGGGCGATGGGCGTGTTCGTCGCCGCGCTGATCCTGGTCGGCACGTTCGGCTCGTTCTTCGGCACCCGCAGCGCACCGGTCGGCAAGGTCCTGCCGAGCGAGCCGTCCTTCGCCGCGCAGTTGCGGGTCGTGCGGGCCAACCGGCCGTTCCGGCTGCTGCTGATCTGCTGGATCGTGCAGGCCGCGGGCATCGCCACCATGCTGGCCGGGGTCAGCTACTTCGCCACGCAGATCCTCGAGTCCCCGGACACCGGCGCGACGCTGCTGTTCGCGTGCTTCGTCGGCCCGGCGCTGCTGGTCATGCCGCTGTGGACCCGGGTCGGCCGGCGGGTCGGCAAGCTGCGCGCCTACGTGTACGCGTCGGTGCTGTTCGCGGCCGCCGCCGCGGCGCTGGCCCTCGCCCCGTTCCAACCGGCCGCCGTCGTCTACGTCCTGACCGGGCTCGTCGGCGGCGGGTACGCCGGCCAGCAGGTCTTCGGCCTGGCCATGCTGCCGGACTGCATCGCGTTCGACGCCCAGCGCACCGGCCGCCGCCAGGCGGGCGTCTTCACCGGGCTGTGGACGGCCGGCGAGACGTTCGGCCTGGCGCTCGGCCCCGGGGTCTTCGCGGTGCTCCTGGCGATCTTCGGCTACGTGTCCAGCTCCTCCGGCGAGGCCGCGGCCCAGTCCGGCACCGCCAAGATCGGCGTCCTCATCGGGTTCACCCTCGTGCCCGCCCTCGTCGTGGCATCGGCGCTCATCGGTCTGCGAGGCTACGACCTGGACGAGCGTCGACTCACCGAGGGGGTTTCGTGAAAGGCATTCCGGCGGAGCAGGTCCTGGCCGAGCTCGCCGAGCTGCGGAAAGGGGATCTGCCGACGCACGGCGGGCGGTTGTTCGCCTACGTCTACGACCCCGCCGTGCCCGGCCTCGACGAGCTCGCGGCGGCGGCGTACGCGTCCTCGGCGCACGTCAACGGCCTCGACCCGACCGCGTTCCCGTCGCTGCTGCGGATGGAGAACGACCTCGTCGGCATGGCCGCGGCCGTCCTGGGCGGCGGACCGGACACGGTCGGCAGCGTCACCAGCGGCGGCACCGAGTCGCTGATCCTCGCCGTGAAGGCGGCCCGCGACGGTGCCCCGCACATCGCCGAGCCGCGCCTGGTGATGCCGGTGACCGCGCACGCGGCGCTGGCGAAGGCCGCGTCCTACCTTCGTGTCGCTTTGGATGTGGTGCCGGTGGGCGCCGACCTCCGTGTCGATCCTGCCGAGGTCGCCGCCGCGATCGGGCCGTCCACGGTGCTGGTTGCCTGCTCGGCGCCGTCCTACGCGCACGGCCTCATCGACCCCGTCGAGCCGATCGCGGCCGCGGCGGCCGCCGCCGGGGTCCGCTGCCACGTCGACGCCTGCTTCGGCGGGTGGACGCTGCCGTTCCTGCGCCGCCTCGGCGAGCCGGTCCCGGCGTTCGACCTGTCCGTCGCCGGGGTCACCAGCATCTCCGTCGACCTGCACAAGTACGCGTACGCGCCGAAGGGCGTCTCGGTCCTGCTGCACCGCGACGAGGCGCTGCGGTTGCCGCAGTACTTCGGGTACGCCGACTGGCCCGGGTACACGATGGTCAATCCCGTCATCTCCTCCACCCGCTCCGGTGGGCCGATCGCGGCGGCCTGGGCGACGCTGCGGCACCTCGGTGACGACGGCTACCTGGCCCTGGCCTCGACGACCCTCGCCGCGGTGCGTGGCCTCGCGGCTGCCGTCTCCGCCGTCGACGGGCTCGTGCTGCTGCCGGTCGAGTCGACGGTCGTGGCGTTCCAGTCCACTGACGTCGACCTGTTCGTCCTCGCCGACGAGCTGACGGCCCGCGGGTGGCACACGCAGCCACAGTTCCAGCACGGGGACATCGCGCCGTCGGTGCACCTGACCGTGACGGCAGCCGTCGAGCCCCGGGTTGCCGAGTTCGCCGCCGACCTGGCCGAGTCGGTGGCCGCTGCCCGTGCGCACGGTCCGGTCGAGCTGCCGCCCGACATCTTCTCGTTGGTCGGCGACGTCTCGTCGCTGGCCGCGGCGCTCGGCGTGGGGTCCGGTTCGTCGGTGCTGCCCTCCCGCATGGCGGTGATCAACACCCTGTTGAACGCGGCGCCACCGGCTGTGCGCGAGCAGTTGCTGGTCGCATTCCTCAGCCTGCTGCAGCGGCCTGCCGGCCTCACGGGCGCGTAGGCTGACGCGTATGGGGAGTGTCGTGGGCGACCCGATCAAGTTCGTGCTCAACTGGGGCCGCCGCTATTCGCTGTGGGTGTTCAACTTCGGTCTCGCCTGCTGCGCGATCGAGTTCATCGCCACGTCCATGGGGCGGCACGACTTCATGCGCCTCGGCGTCATCCCGTTCGCACACGGGCCGCGCCAGGCCGACCTCATGGTCGTCTCCGGCACCGTCACCGACAAGATGGCGCCCGCGGTCAAACGGCTCTATGACCAGATGCCCGAGCCGAAGTACGTGATCAGCTTCGGCGCGTGCAGCAACTGCGGCGGGCCCTACTGGGACTCGTACTCGGTGACCAAGGGCGTCGACCAGCTCATCCCGGTCGACGTCTACATCCCCGGCTGCCCGCCGCGGCCCGAGGCGCTGCTGCACGGCATCATGAAACTCCAGGACAAGATCGCGGGGGAGCAGTCCGGCCTCGGCGGGGTCAACCGCACCGACGTCAAGGCGCTGACCGCCCCGCCGGTGCGGAGGCCCTGACGTGGACCTCTCCGTGTTCGGCGACGGCGCCTCCTTCAGCGAGTCCGCCGGCGGTGGCCGCTTCGCCCGCCAGACCGTCGACGTGCCGCCGGCGGGCTGGGTCGCTGCCCTGCTGACCGCCCGTGACGAGCTGGCCTGCGACTTCTTCGACTGGCTGTCGGCCGTCGACGAACTGCCCGACGGCTTCACCGTGGTGGCGCACGTCTATTCGACCTCGCTGCTGCACGGGTTGCTGCTCAGAGTTTCGTTGCCACGGCTTTCGCCGGCTGTGCCCACTGTTGTGCCTGTCTTTCCGGGCGCCGCTTGGCATGAGCGCGAGACGCACGAGATGTTCGGCATCGACTTCACCGGCAACGACGCGCTGACGCCGCTGCTGCTCCCGCCGGAGTTCGAGGGGCACCCGTTGCGCAAGGAGTTCGTGCTCGCGTCCCGGGTCGCGAAGCCGTGGCCGGGGGCGAAGGAGCCGGGGGAGAGCGAGCACACCGTGAGCAAGCGCGCCCCGATGCGGCCGCCGGGGGTTCCGGATCCGTCCGAATGGCCGGGAGGGCGGGTCTGATGCCGGTCTGGCTGGAGCTGATCCTGCGGGTCCTGGTCGTCGTCGGCGCGTTCCTCACCCTGCCGCTCATCGTCGGCCAGGCCGAGCACAAGGTGATGGCGCACATGCAGGGCCGCCTCGGCCCCATGTATGCCGGCGCCTTCCACGGCTGGGCCCAGCTGGTGGCCGACGGGGTCAAGTTCGTGCAGAAGGAGGACATCACCCCGCGCGCCGCCGACCGGCAGGTCTTCCGGCTCGCTCCGGTGGTGGCGCTCCTGCCGTACCTGGCCGTCCTGCTGGTCATCCCCCTCGGACCGCACGGCCTGGTCGCCCAGCCGCTCGACGTCGGGCTGTTCTTCGTCCTCGCGGTCGTCGGCATCGGCGTGATCGCCGTGCTCATGGCCGCCTGGTCGTCGGCCAACAAGTATTCGCTGCTCGGCGGGCTGCGAGCGGCCGCGCAGCTGCTCGGCTACGAGCTGCCCTTCGTGCTGTCGGCGGCGTCGGTGGCGATGGCCGCCGGCACGCTGTCGCTGTCCGGCATCGTCGAGGCCTGGCGCCCCTGGTGGCTGCTGTGGCAGCTGCCGGCGATGCTCATCTTCTTCATCGCCGGGCTCGCCGAGATCCGCCGCCCGCCGTTCGACATGCCGATCGCCGACTCCGAGCTGGTCTTCGGCTACCTGACCGAATACACGGGCCTCCGCTTCGCGTTCTTCCTGCTGGCCGAATACGTCGGCATCGTCGTCATCGCCGCCCTCACCACCGTGCTGTTCCTCGGCGGGTGGAAGGGGCCGTTCGACGACCAGGTCGGCTGGCTGTGGACGCTGCTGAAGATGTTCGCCGTCGCGTTCGTGGTGATCTGGCTGCGGGTCGCGTATCCGCGCCTGCGCGAGGACCAGCTGCAACGGCTCTGCTGGCTGGTCCTCGTCCCCCTCGCGCTGTTGCAGCTCGTCCTGACCGCCGCGGTGAAGGTGGCTTTGTAATCATGGAACTTCCCGGGAAAGGGCTCGTCAAGGGCCTCGCCGTCACGCTCGGCACGCTGACCCAGCGCACGGGCACCCAGCAGTATCCGGATGTCGAGCCCGACCTGCCGCCGCGCACCCGCGGCGTCATCGCGCTCATCGAGGAGAACTGCACGGTCTGCATGCTGTGCGCCCGGGAGTGCCCCGACTGGTGCATCTACATCGACTCCCACAAGGAGGAGGTCGTCGTCCCCGGCGCGGCGAGGGCGCGGCAGCGCAACGTGCTCGACCGGTTCGCGATCGACTTCTCGCTCTGCATGTACTGCGGGATCTGCATCGAGGTGTGCCCCTTCGACGCGCTGCACTGGACGCCGGAGTTCGAGTATGCCGAACACGACATCCGCGACCTGCTGCACGAGAAGGACCGGCTGGAGGAGTGGGTCGCCACCGTCCCCGCGCCGCCCGCGCACGACCATCGGGGTGAACCGGCCAAAGAGCAGACCGCCGCCGCAAAACGCTCAGGTCAGAGCGCGGTCTGACCGATCCGAGTGGTGAGTCGCGCCCGCTGGTCGCGGCCGACTGCTCGGAGGTGGCGGCATGTCCCGGCTGGGAATCTCGCAGAAGCTCTTCATCGGCTTTCTGCTCGTCTCGGTGGTGACGGTGGTGGTCGGCGTCTATGGCATCACCCGGCTGAGGCTGCTCAACCAGCACACCAACGACGTCTACGCCACGGCCGGCGCGCCGGGCTACAACGCGCAGAAGATGCAGAACCACTGGACCGAGACGCAGCTGCTCATGTACGCGGCGGCCATGAGCCCGGCGGCGAACCTGGAGCAGATCGTCACCGGGTACATCAAGCCCGTCGACGCGAGCTTCGACGCGGCGTACGCCGCCTACCTCGGCAGCCGGCACACCGCCGAGGGCAAGAAGCTCGCCGACGAGCTCGTCCGGCAGATGGCCGCCGTCCGCAAGATCCGCGACGAGCAGGTCCTGGCCGCCGCCCGCCAGGGCAACACGCCCGGCGCCATGCAGGCCCTCTTCAACCCGGAGATGGGCGCGATCCTGGAGGCGCAGCAGAACGTCGGCAGCAAGATCGCCGACATCGAGCAGGCCAACGCGAAGAAGATCTCCAACGACGCCGGCGACACCTACGACGCCGCCCGCACCAGCCTGATCGTCATGCTGGTGCTCGGCATCATCCTGTCGATGGGGCTCGCCGGGCTCGTCGCCCGGTCGATCGTGCGCTCGGTGCGCCGCGCCAAGTCCGTCCTGGACGAGGTCGCCGGCGGTGACCTGACCGCCCGCATGGACGTGACCAGCGGCGACGAGGTCGGCCAGATGGGCCGGGCGCTCAACGAGAGCCTCGACCGGATCGCCGAGATGGTGCGCCTCGTCGGCACCTCGGCGACCTCCCTGGCCAGCTCCTCGACCCGCCTCACCGGCGTGGCCCGCACCATCGCCTCGGGCGTCGACGACGCCGCCGAGCAGGCCACCGCCGTCAGCGGCGCGGCCGGCGAGGTGTCGCGCAACGTGCAGACCGTCGCCGTCGGCACCGACGAGATGAACGAGAGCATCCGGGAGATCGCGCAGAACGCCACGGAAGCGGTACGGGTGGCGAACGAGGCCATGGAGGCCGCCAACGAGACGACCCGCACGATGGCGAAGCTGGGCGAGTCCAGCGCTGAGATCGGCAACGTCATCAACGTGATCACCGGTATCGCCGCGCAGACCAACCTGCTCGCGCTGAACGCGACGATCGAGGCCGCCCGCGCCGGCGAGGCCGGCAAGGGCTTCGCCGTCGTCGCGAACGAGGTGAAGGACCTCGCGCAGGAGACGGCGAAGGCGACCGAGGACATCAGCCAGCGGATCTCGGCGATCCAGGCCGACGCGGCGAGCGCCGTGGCCGCGATCAGCCGCATCAGCGACGTCATCGAGAGCGTCAACGGCTACCAGACGACGATCGCCTCGGCGGTGGAGGAGCAGACCGCGACCACGAACGAGATGGGGCGAAACGCGGCGAACGCGGCCAACGGGAGCACCGAGATCGCGTCCAGCATCGACCGGGTGGCGCGGGCGGCGCAGTCCACGAGCGTCGGGGTGCAGGAGACCGAGTCGGCGGCGGCTGAGCTGGCGGGGATGTCGCAGGAGCTGAGCCGGGTCGTGTCGCGGTTCCGCGCCTAGACGTTTTTTCGAGCCTGCGGCTCGAATCTTGTCGGACCCTGGTGGCAGGATGTCGGCCATGAGGGTGGCATCGCGATGACCGCGGCGGACGTGCTGCTCGCCGCGCTCGGCGCCGTTGCGCTGGGCGCCGGCCTGCTGGTCGTGACGACCCGGCACGTGGTCCGGGCCGGGCTGTGGCTCGTCGTCACGCTGGGCGCGGTCGCCGGGCTCTATCTGGTGCTGTCCGCGGAGCTGCTCGCGTGGGTCCAGGTGCTGCTCTATGTCGGCGCCGTGGTGGTCCTGCTGCTCTTCGCCGTGATGCTGACCCGGGCGCCGATCGGCGCCAGCGACGACCTCGACCGGGTCCGCTGGCCCGGCGCGCTCATCGGTGCGGGAGCCGGCGCCGGCCTGGTGGCGCTGTTCGCCGACGCGTTCCACTGGAGCCGGGTCGGGCTGCCCGCGCCCGGCACCGCCGAGGCGATCGGCGGGGCCGTGTTCCGGACCTGGGTGCTGCCGTTCGAGCTGGTCTCGGTGCTGCTGCTGGCCGCGCTGGTCGGCGCGATCGTGGTGTCCCGCCCGGACATCAGCGCCGGGCCCCGCAGCGACTCCCGCCCCGATCCGCGGGGGCGCTGATGCATCCGGTCCTGCCGTTCACGATCGCGGCGCTGCTGTTCGGCATCGGTGTCTACGGTGTGATCGTCCGGCGCAACGCGGTGCTGCTGCTCATGGCGGTCGAGCTGCTGCTCAACGCGGTGAACCTGGTGCTGGTCACCGCCGACGCGACGATCCGGTCGGCCGTGCCGCACAGCGGGCAGTCGTTCACCCTGTTCATCATCGTGCTCGCCGCCGCCGAGATCGGGGTGGGTCTCGCGTTGATCCTCCAGCTCTACCGGCTGCGCCGGTCCGTCGACGTCGAGGACCTCCCGCTCACCGAGTCCTCTCCCGACCGGGATGCGGAGGTCGCGCGGTGAAGGCCGACCTGCTCGGGCTCGCACTGCCCGTGGTCCCGCTGGCCGCCGGCCTCGCCGGGCTGCTCCTGCGGTATCGGCACCGCGGGGTCGCCGCCGCGCTCGGCACCGGCGCCGCGGCCGTGGCCCTGATCTGCGCGGTCGCCGTCGCCCTGCGCGGGGCGCGGGCGCCCGACGCCGGGATCGTCATCGCCGACTTCGGGCGGCTCTCCGTCACGTTGGGCACCTGGCTGGACGGCCCGGCCGGGTTCGTCGCGGTCGCCGTCGGCGTGGTCGCGCTGTGCGTGCAGATCTACTCCGTGGCCTATCTGCACGACGACGACCGCTACGCGCCCTATGCCGCGCAGGTCAGCCTGTTCACCGGCGCGATGCTGCTGGTGGTGGTCTCCGGTGACCTGATCGCCCTCCTGGTCGGCTGGGAGGTCATGGGCATCTGCTCCTATCTGCTGATCGGCCACGACCGGCGGCTGCCGGAGGCGCCCCGCGCCGCGGTCAAGGCGTTCCTCGTGACCCGCGTCGGTGACGTCGGCTTCCTGATCGGCATCGTGCTGCTCGGGCTGCACGCCGGCAGCTTCCGCATCGCCGAGGTGTTCCGCGCGGACCTGCCGGCCGGCACCGTCACCGCCGCCTGCGTGCTGCTGCTGGCCGGCGTGGCGGGCAAGAGCGCCCAGTTCCCGCTGCACACCTGGCTGCCCGACGCGATGGCCGGCCCGACCCCGATCTCGGCCCTGATCCACGCCGCGACGATGGTGGCCGCCGGTGTCTATGTCGTGGCCCGGCTCTACCCGCTGTTCGAGCGTTCCGGCGCGGCGCTCACCGTGCTCGCCGTCATGGCGTCGATCACGATGCTCCTGGGCGCCCTCGCCGCGCTCGGCCAGGACGACATCAAACGGGTTCTGGCCTGGTCGACGGTCAGCCAGCTGGGGTACATGACCGGCGGTCTCGCCGTCGGCGCGCCCGACGCGGCGCTGTTCCACCTGCTGACCCACGCCGCGTTCAAGGCGCTGCTGTTCCTCGCCGCCGGTGCGGTGATCCACGCCGTCGGCACCAACCTGATGGCCGCCATGGGCGGGCTGCGCAGCCGCATGCCAGTGACGTTCTGGACGATGACGGCCGGCCTCGCCGCCCTCGCCGGCGTCCCGCCCCTGGCCGGCTTCTTCAGCAAGGACTCGATCATCGAGGCGGCCTGGCACACAGCCCGGGGCGAGACCCGCATCCCCGGCCCGCCGGTCGTGCCCGGCTCGATCTCCTCCGCGTTCCCGCTGTCCGCCACGGCGGCGTGGCTGGTGCTGGCCGCCGCCGCGCTCACCGTGGTGCTCACTGCGGCCTATGTCGTGCGCCTGTGGCGCCGCACGTTCCTCGGCGAGCCCCGCAGCGCCGCCGCCCGGACCGGGCACGAGCCGCCGTGGGCGATGCGCGGGCCGTTGCTCGTCCTCGCCGTGCCGACCGTCCTGCTCGGCTTCGCCGGCCTCTCCGCCGCCTTCGGTCGTCGGCTCGGCGGCGAGCACGCCATCGCGGAGATCGGCGTCTTCGCGCTGCTCCCGCTGGCGCTGCTGGCGCTCGGGGTGGCGGTCGCCTGGCGTCGTGACCCGGCTGCCGACCTGCCCGACACCGCCCTCACCCGGCTCCTCGCCAACGCGTTCTACCTGGACGCGGTCCAGGACGCGCTGGTCACCCGGCCGGTCACCGCGCTGGCCCGGCTGGCCCGGCGCGCCGACGAGACCGTCGTCGACGGCGCGGTCGACGCGACCGGCACCGGGGCCACCGGCGCCGGTGCGCTCCTCGCCCGGGCGCACATCGCCGGGCTGCCCCGCGCCACCGGCGCCGTCCTCGGCGGCGCGGTCGTCATCGCCGCCGCCATCGCCCTGGTCGTGGGGGTGTCCTGGTGAGCACCGGTCAGACCATGCTCCTCGCGCTGCTGATCCTGCCCGCGATCGGCGCGCTGTTCGCCGCCGCCATGCCGGCCCGGCTCGACCGCGCCGCCCGGGTCGGCGGCACCGCGTTCGCCGCCGCCACCTTCGGCGCCGCCCTGTTCTTCGTGCCGGGCACCACCACGCCCGGCACGGGCGCCATCCTGCCGTGGGCGGAGATCGACGTGCCGTGGGCGCCCGACCTCAGCCTGCGCTTTCATCTCGGCGTCGACGGCATCTCCTATCCGCTCGTCGCGCTCACCACCGCGCTGACGATGCTCTGCTGCGCGTATTGCCTGTGGCGGGTCCCGGACCCGGGCCGCGGCCGGCTCCTGGTGGCCCTGCTGCTGGTCCTCGAGGTCGGCATCATCGGCGTGTTCCTCGCCCTCGACCTGGTGCTGTTCTTCGTGTTCTTCGAGGTCGTCCTGCTGCCGATGTATGCCGTCATCGCCGTCTGGGGCGGCGCCGACCGCCGGCGCGCGGCCCGCAAGTTCGTGCTCTACACGCTGTTCGGCTCGGTGCTGCTCCTCGTCGGCGTCTTCACTGTCGTCTCCGCCACCGGCACCGCCGACCTGGTCGCCCTCACCGACCCGGCGACCCGCCCGATGAGCAGCGGCCTGCAGCTGTTCGCGTTCGTGCTGCTCGCCGTCGCCTTCGCGGTCAAGAGTCCGCTCTGGCCGCTGCACACCTGGCTGCCCGCCGCGCACACCGAGGCCCCGACGGTCGGCTCGGTCATCCTGGCCGGCGTCCTGCTGAAGATGGGCACCTATGGCCTGCTCCGGGTCGCCGTCGGTGTCGCGCCCGACGCCGCCGCCCGCAGCGCCCCGGTCCTCGGGATCCTGGCCACCGCGGCCATCATCGTCGGCGGCCTGGTCTGCCTCGCCCAGACCGAGCTCAAGCGCCTCATCGCCTACTCGTCCGTCGGCCACATGGGCTTCGTCCTGCTCGGTGTCGCCACGCTCACCACCACCGGCTTCCAGGCCGCCCTCATCGGCAACATCGCCCACGGCATCGTCACCGGCCTGCTGTTCTTCGTCGCCGGCGGGATCAAGGACCGGGCGCACACCGGCGAGCTCGCCCAGCTCGGCGGCCTCCGCGAGACCGCGCCCGCCCTCAGCGGCGTCCTCGCCTTCGCCGCCATCGCCTCCCTCGGCCTGCCCGGCCTCGCCGGCTTCTGGGGCGAGGCCTTCGCCGTCTTCGCCGCCTTCGAACGCGGCGGCCCGCTCTGGAGCACGCTCGGCGTCCTCGCCGCCGCCGGTGCCGCCCTCGCCGCCGCATATTTCCTGCGTCTGCTGCGCCGGGTCACCCACGGCGCCGCGACCCCGGCGGTCACCGCCCTCACCACGGAGGGCCGCCTGCGCCCGGGCGAGCTGGTCGCGTGGTCCCCGCTGGTCCTGCTCACCCTCGCGGTCGGCATCGTCCCCGTGCTGGTCCTCGGCTACTCCGCCGACCCGGTCGCCGCCCTGGCGGAAGTGATCACCCGATGACCTCCTCCGCACCGCCGCCGGTTTCGTCGGCCCGTCCGGTGTCGTTCATGCGTGCTTCTGGCCAGTTGGCCGGCTCCGGGCCGGCCGGGGAGGTCGGGCGATGAGGATCGACCAGGTCGCGCTCCTGCCGACGTATGTCGCCGCGGCCACCGCCGTGCTCGCCCTGCTCGTCGACCTGCTCGTGCCGGGCCGGCGCGGCGCGGTCATCGGGGCGACCGCGTTCGGCCTGGCCGCGACCGCGGCCACCGCGATCGGCGTCGGGCTCGGTCTCGGCGACGCCGGGCGGCGCACCGCCTTCTGCTTCGGGCCCGACCAGTGCTCGCTGGTGTCGGACCCGGCGGCGGCCGCCGTGGGTGCCGCCTTCGCGGTCCTCGCCCTCGGCGCCCTCGCCCTGTCGGTGCCGCTGCTGCGCACCGGCGAGGTGCCCGTCGGCGAATACTGCTTCCTGCTCGCCTGCTCGCTGACCGGCGCGGTCGTCCTCGGCGGCGCCCGCGACCTGATCACGCTGATCGTGGCGCTCGAGACGCTGACCCTGCCGCTGTATCTGCTGGTCGGCATCAGGCGCGGCGCGGCCACGGGTGCCTCCGCCGCCGTCACGTTCTTCGTGGTCAGCGTCGTGTCGACGGCCGTGGCCCTGCTTGGCGCGGGGCTCGTCTACACCGCGACCGGCGGCCTGCACCTCGCCGACATCGCCCACGCCGGCGCGAGCGCGCCCGAGCTGCGCCCACTGCTCAAGGTCGGCATGGTCCTGCTCCTGGCGGGCCTGGCGTTCAAGGTCGCCGCCGTCCCCGCGCACGCCTGGGCGCCGACCACCTATGACGGCGCCCCGCTGCCCGTCGCCGCCTACCTGTCGACCGCATCGAAGCTCGGCGGCGTCGTCGCCCTGCTCCTCGTCGGCGTGGTCGCCGGCGGCCCGGTCCTCGCCACGTCGGGCCTGACCCTCGCGGTCCTCGCCGTGCTCAGCATGACCGTCGGCAACCTCGTCGCCCTCCGGCAGCGGCGCATGGTCCGCCTGCTCGCCTGGTCGTCCGTGGCCCAGGCCGGCTACCTGCTCGCCCCGCTCGGCGCGCTCCTGGCGTCCGGTGGCCGCACCCCCGACGCGATCGGGCTCGTCGTCGCGGCGACCGTCGCCTATGCCCTCTTCTACGTCGTCCTGGAGTTCGCCGCCTTCGCCGCCGTGGTCGCCGCCCGGGGCAGCACCGACGGCGGCGACATCACCGACTACCGCGGCCTGGCCCGCCGCTCGCCGTGGGTGGCGGCGGTCCTGGTGATCGCCTTGACCGGGCTCGCCGGCCTGCCTCCTGGCCTGGCCGGGCTGTTCGCCAAGGTGGCCGTGGTCCGTGCCCTGCTCGGCGGTGACGCGGCCTGGCTGGCGGTCGTGGTCGCGCTCAACGCGGTCATCGGCCTCGCGTACTACGTCCGCGTCGTCGCCACCCTGTTCGCCGCTCCCGCAGCGGCACCGCTTCCGCCGGATTCCGCTGCTCCGGCTTCTGTGGGTGCGCAGGTGCGGGTCGGGTGGCCGGTCGGGGTGGCTGTCGGGGTGGCCGCGGTCGTCGCGGTGCTGCTCGGGTTCGCCCCGCAGGGAGTTCTCGAGCTCGCCGCGTTCTTCCGCTGATCCCACCCGCGCGTTCAGGCAGCTCACAGCTGGCTGGGGGAAGGGGCGCGGCGGCCCGCGGTGTTGTAGAGGGTATGCAGCACAGGCATCTCAACGGTCTCAAGACGGCGGCCCTCCTGGGGCTGCTGACCTCGCTGATCCTGCTTGTCGGCTACTGGCTCGGCGGTAGCACCGGTCTGGTCATCGCCGTATTCCTGTCGCTCGGCATGAACGCGTTCAGCTACTTCTACTCCGACAAGCTCGCCCTGCGCGCGATGAACGCCCAGCCCGTCACCGAGGCGCAGGCACCCGACCTCTACGCGATGGTGCGGGAGCTGGCCACGTCCGCCGGGCAGCCCATGCCCCGGCTGTACGTGAGCCCGACCATGCAGCCCAACGCCTTCGCCACCGGCCGCAACCCGAAGCACGCGGCCGTCGCCGTCACGCAGGGCATCCTCGGCGTCCTGACCCCACGCGAGCTGCGCGGCGTCATCGGCCATGAGCTGTCCCACGTGTACAACCGCGACATCCTCATCTCCAGCGTCGCCGGGGCGCTCGGCGGCATGATCACGATGCTCGCGCAGTTGGCCATCTTCCTGCCGCTCGGCGGCTCCTCGGATGACGACGACGGCCCCGGCATCGGCGGGCTGCTGCTGATGCTCATCCTCGGTCCGCTCGCCGCGACCGTGATCCAGCTGGCCATCAGCCGCAGCCGCGAGTATCAGGCCGACGAGTCCGGCGCGCGGCTGACCGCCGACCCGCTCGCCCTGGCCAGCGCGTTGCGCAAGATTCATCGCGGCACCCAGGCGCTGCCGCTGCCGGCCGACGGCCAGCTCGCCAGCCAGGCCCACCTCATGATCGACAACCCGCTCCGGAGCGGGGGGATCGCCTCGCTGTTCTCGACCCACCCGCCGATGGAGGAGCGGGTGGCCAGGTTGGAGCAGATGGCGGGCGTCACGCATCGCTGACGCGGAAAACCTGATCGGTTGACGGGAGCCTGCCGTTAGGATCGGCAGGCTCTTCACCCGTTACCGAGATCGAGATGAGGCACGGCGTTGCGGCAGTACGCGGCGGTATGGCGGCTTCCCGGTGCGCCCGTTCTGCTGGTCGTCGGCGTGCTCGCCCGGCTCGGCATCGGCATGGTCTCGTTGTCGCTGCTGCTGCTCCTGCAACAGACCACCGGTCGCTACGCGCAGGCCGCCGCCGCATGCGCCGTCTACGCGCTCGCCGGTGCGGCCGCCAGCCCGGTCGCCGGACGGCTCGCGGACCGGATCGGCCCGGCCCCGGTGCTGATCGTCACCGGCGTCGCCCACCCGCTCGCGCTCGGACTGCTGATCGTCGTCGCGCTGCGGGAGGCGCCGCTGCCCGTGATCGTCGGTGCGGCCGTCGCGGCCGGTGCCACGTTCCCGCCGCTGACCGCCGCCGTGCGGGGCACCTGGAACGCGCTGACCGCCGACCTGCCACACGTGCGGGTGACGGCGCTCGCGGCCGAGACGGCACTGTTCGAGATCGTCTTCGTGGCCGGCCCGATGCTGGTCGCGCTGTGTGTCGTGCTGTGGCAGCCCGCGGTCGCGCTCGGCGCCGCCGCCGGCATCACCCTGCTCGGCACGCTGGTCGTCGCCCGTGGCCGGGCCATCCGGTCGTGGCGGCGGCACGCGGACCACACGAACGCCAAGGGCCTCGGCCCGCTGCGGGTCCCCGGCTTCGCGCCGCTGCTGGTGACCGCGCTCGCCCTCGGGTTCGCGTTCGGTGGCATGGGGGTGGCCGTGCCCGCGTACGCCACCGCGTACGTCGAACACGACCCGGAAGGCGTCGGCGGGCTGCTGCTCGGCGTCTGGGGCATCGGCAGCGCCGCCAGCGGCATCTACTTCGGCACCCGCCCGCCGGGGCGCCTCGGCTGGCTGCTCGGCGGGGTGGCCGCCAGCATCCTGGTGCTCGCCGCGATGCCCAGCGCGCTGGCGCTCGGCATCGCCCTCGTCGTCGGCGGCGCCACCATCGCGCCGGCGCTCACCGTGCAGAACTCCCTCGTCGGGCAGATCGTGCCGGGTTCGATGCTCAACGAGGCGTACACCTGGCTGGTGACCGTCTCGGTGGCCTCCAGCGCCGCCGGCGTCGCCGCCATGGGCCTCGTGGTCGACCGCCCGGGCGGCGTCGTCTGGGCGTTCCTGCTGGCGGGCACCGCCGTCGGCTTCGGCGCCCTGGTGGCGGCCAACCCGCGCGGTGCGATCGCGCGGGCCGCCACGCAGGCATCACCCATCTGAGTCCGTCACTTGCCGGTGCCGGCCCGCCACGCAGGCGTCACTCAGATGAGTGATGCCAACAGCACGTCCGTGTAGGGTCACGCCTCATGGCAATGCCGATCGACGCCGTGCTGGCAGACCCCGATCACCGGGAAGTGCCCGACACCGAGATCTGTGACACCGACAGTTTCGTGCTGATCCGTGCCGAGGAGACCCCCGAGCGTCCCGAGCGGCGCCCACCGGCCCGCCGGGACTGACGCGTCACCGGTAGTTCGTGAACTGCAGCGCGATCCCGAAGTCCTCGCCCTTGAGCAGCGTGATGACCGCCTGCAGGTCGTCCTTCTTCTTGCCGGTCACGCGCAGCTGATCGCCCTGGATCTGCGCCTGGATGCCCTTCGGCCCCTCGTCGCGGATCTTCTTGGAGATCTCCTTCGCCTTGTCCGACTCGATGCCCTGGACGATCTTGGCATCGATCTTGTACGTCTTGCCGGACGCGCGCGGCTCGCCCGCGTCGAGTGACTTGAGCGAGATGTTGCGCTTGACCAGCTTCTCCTTGAAGACCTCGAGCGCCGCGACCACGCGCTCCTCGGTCTCCGCCTGGAGGCTGACCGTCTCCTCCCCGGCCCACTTGATCTCAGCGCCGGTGCCGCGGAAGTCGAACCGCTGCCCCAGCTCCTTGTCGGCCTGGTTGAGCGCGTTGTCGACCTCCTGCCGGTCGACCTTGCTGACGATGTCGAACGAGGGTGCCGAAGCCATGGCAGATGCTCCTGAGATGCGGTCGGTTGGCGGTTGCGGGCGTGCCGAGGGTACCCGTTTGCGTTGCCCCCGGGGCGTACCGCTATTCTTGCTTGCGCCAGGCGGGTTGCCCGAGCGGCCAATGGGAGCGGACTGTAAATCCGTCGCGAAAGCTACAGAGGTTCGAATCCTCTACCCGCCACTGGCAGGACAGTAAGGCCCCCGAGTAGGAGAAACTCCGCTCGGGGGCCTTACTCGTTGGTCCACTCGGTCTCACCTGGACCAACCGAAGCTCACCCGTCGCGGTGAAGTGCGACGCCCGAGCTGAGGGCGCTCGCCGAGGTGGCGGACCTTGTTCACGTTGAGTGGCGGAACGGTCGGCCGGCTTGACGACCAGGGAACGGTGTCGCCGTGGGCTGGCGCCGGGTCGTCCGTAGGTCGTGGATCGGCCGGCGTCCAGGGCCGCAAACCCTGATACGGGGAGCGGTCTGCCGCTGGTTGTGTCGCCACGCTACTGGTTGAGCCGTGCCTCGAAGTCCCCGAAATTGTCGTACACCCGTTCTAAGATGTACTCATGAATGAGCGGCAGTGGTGGAACGGGCGGTGGTCCCGGCTCGTGCGGCGGGACGTCTTCGTGCGCAACGCGGCCGACGGCCGGTGGCAGGTCGAGCTCCGGCGAGGGGGACCCGAGGGGCGGCTGCGGGTGCGGTCGTTCGGATCCGAGCAGGACGCGGTCGGTTGGATCGAGTCGGCCGTGGTCGACCCTGAGGCCGGCTGGCGGGAGATCCGCGACGCGACGATCCTGTCCGTCAGGAAGCGGGGAGCGTCCAGATCTGACGCCAAGCGGCGCGGAAAAGTTGCGCAAGACCTGGATCGGGCGGGCTGATATAGCCGGACCGCCACTGTCGGAATCGGCCGAAAGGTCGATTCTTACGCACGCGTGCGCCATCCTCGCCGCTGCACTGTCGGTTGCTGCGTTGACTGTGGCAGGATCGTGGGTATCCATACGGGACCCTGATGTCACTGCGATCGCATGGGAGCGACATGATGCGAGACACGACGCTTGGTCGGTGGATGACACGCTTGGCGGTGACGGTCGGCGTGGGAGCGGCAGCTCTCGGTTTATCGGCCACCGTGGCCCAGGCGAGTGTTACAGGCAGTGAGGCATCCTCGGTGAAACTGGCCAGCGTCGCGCACGCGATCCAGGTGAACGCTGAGCCCGTCTTTGTCACCGAAAGCTGGGACTGGGGCTAGGAAGGACCGGACCTCCGCTGCGCGGCGGCGGACGGTTCGTCAGGCCCCATACCCGAAGGATTGGGGAATGGGTGCCCGCTCCGAAAGCTCCAGTCAGTCGCTCTGAGAGTCACGCCTGGCTGATCACCGGCCCTCTGTTCCTGCTCGGCGCGCTGCTGTCGCTGCCGATCCTGCTTTCCGACCGGACGTATCCCGTCGGCCATCTTGGCTACGCGCTGGCGCTGCTGGCGCTCGCCACGCTCGCCACGCCGTTGGAGCTGCGCTTCGACATCCGGCGTCAGGCGCTGATCACTCGGATGAACGACGTTCCCATCGTTCTGGCGCTCTTCTACCTCTCGCCCTGGCTGGCCATCTTCGTGCGGGTCACCGCCGGGCTGCTGTGGAACATCTTCGGCGCCCGCATGAGCGGGCCCAAACTGGTGTTCAACGTGGCCAGCCACTTCGCGAGCATCGCGACCGCCAACCTGATCGTCTTCGAGTTCGGCCTGCACGGTGGTGGGTCACCGCTGACCTGGCTGGTGCTCGCCGCCGCGGCGCTGGCCGGCAGCGTGGTCACCCTGGCGGCCATCGCGGGTGTCATGGTGCTGCTGCAGGGTGTGTCCCAACTCCCGCAGTTCCTGAAGTCGTCGGTGCCGGGCTTCGCTGTGATCGGCGTCAACATCGTGTTGGGCCTGGTCATGCTCCTGACGCTGGTGGCCAGCCAGTGGGGGGCGCTGCTGCTGGTCGCGCTGGCGATCGTGCTCTTCGTCCTGTACCGCTCCTACACGCAGTTCTTCCGCCAGCACCGCAATCTCACCGAGATGTATGCGCTGACCCGGGACATCGCCGCGACCAACCACGACGGCACGCTGCCCGATGTGTTGCTCGGCCGGGTGCGGGCCCTGCTGACCGCGGACTCGGCGACCCTGTGGCTGCCGGGGTACGGACGCCACCACGAGGTCATGTTGTCCTCCCGGTTCGACTATCCGGGGCTGCTCGACAGCGCCACCACGCCCGATCTGTTCCGGCAGCTGGCGATGCGCACCGGGCAGACCGTCATCGCCGGGCCCAAGGCGGGAGCGCCGGAGCTCCAGTCGGCGTTGCAGGAGGCGCAGGTCAAGGACGTCGTCGTCGTGCCGCTGCGGTCCAGTGGGGTCGCGATCGGCACCCTGGAGGTCGCGGGGCGCCTCGGGGACAAGGTCGTGTTCGGCAAGGAAGACGTGCAACTGCTCGAGACGGTGTCCGTCCAGGTCGGCGCGGCGGTGGAGAACAGCAGGCTGGTCGATCGGCTCCAGTTCGACGCCAACCACGACGCGCTCACCGGCCTGGCGAACCGGCGGCGGATGCTCACCGCGCTCGGTGAGGCGATGACCGGCCGCGGCCCGCGCGAGGTCGTCGCCGTGCTCCTGTTCGACGTCGTCGCGTTGCAAGAGGTCAACGAGTCGCTGGGGCACGGCGCCGGCGACCAGGTGCTGATCCAGGTCGCGAAACGGCTTCGAGGGCTGGCACCGCAAGGTGCGCTGGTGGCCCGGGTCGGCGGGGACGAGTTCGCGGTCGAGCTGCGCACCGCCAGCGCCGAGGCCGCCGCCGCGGTCGCTGAGACGCTGCGGGCGGGGCTGCGTGACCGTATGGTCATCGACTCGCTCACCGTCGACGTCGACACCAACGTCGGTGTGGCGATCTACCCCGACCACGGCACGGAGCCGGAGGCGCTGCTGCAGCGGGCCGTCGTGGCCACCTCCGTGGCGAAGTCCCGGGGAATCGTGCAGATGTTCAACGCGGGCCTGCAGTCGCGTTCGGTCCGCCGGGTCGGGCTGGCCGCAGATCTTGAGGCCGCGCTCAACACCGGAGAGCTCGAGGTGTACTTCCAGCCCAAGGTCGCGCTCAAGGACCGGCGACTGGTCGGCGTCGAGTGTCTGGCCCGTTGGGAGCACCCCGTGCACGGGCAGGTCGCCCCGCCGGACTTCGTCTCCGTGGCCGAGCACACCGGCCAGCTCTCCCGGCTCAATGGCGTGGTCCTCCGCGAGGGCATCCGCAGGGCCCGTGAATGGGCCGACGCGGGCCGTTCCCTCACCGTCGCGGTCAACCTCTCGGTCCGCACGCTCAACGACGCCGATTTCCCGTTACAGGTGTCGGAGCTGCTGCAGGAGCACGGGGTGCCGGCCGACCGGATCATCCTGGAGCTGTCCGAGGAGGAGCTGCTCGCCAGCGGGCGCGGCATCCCCGCGCTGAAGCGTCTCCGTGACCTCGGCGTGCGGCTCTCCGTCGACGACTTCGGCGCGGGCCGGTCCTCGTTCGCCGACCTCAGCCGCCTGCCGGTGCAAGAGGTCAAGATCGACCGGACCTTCGTGCAGGGGATGGCCACCGCGCCGAGTGATCTCGCGATCGTGCGGACCGTCGTCGACATGGCCCGCCACTTCGGCCTCGCCGTCGTCGCTGAGGGCGTTGAGAGTGAACTCACACTCGGCCTGCTCGAAGACATGCACTGCGACATGGGCCAGGGCTTCCTGTTCAGCCGTGCGCTGCCCTACGAGCGCTTCGAGTCGTGGCTGCAGATCCAGGCCGACGCCGACCCCACCGTCGCCCCTGCGGGCGAGGTTCGCTGGCTGCGCGCCGTCCCGTAAAGGCACGTAAAGGCCGTCTCGTAAGGGGCGTCGCGTACAGGGAGGCCACAGCGACGCTGAAGCGGCCTGGGCGCTGCGATGCGCCGGCGACGGTCACGATCCGAGCGGCATCGCGAAACACCGTCGTGGGCAACCGGCCCACGGCGGGAACCGGCCCGCACGACACGCCGGAACGGGCGTCATGAGCTGGGCGGATATCAGTTCGGGGAAGTCGATTTCGTGCCACGGCGAGGGCCGTGTACGCTTAGCGAGCGCATGTGCGGGATCGCACTTGACGCGCCCCCTTAGCTCAGTCGGCAGAGCGTCTCCATGGTAAGGAGAAGGTCTACGGTTCGATTCCGTAAGGGGGCTCGAGAGACCGGGCTTGAGTCATCGAGTCCGCCGCGGCGGTGTAGCTCAGATGGTAGAGCAAGCGGCTCATAATCGCTGTGTCGCCGGTTCAAGTCCGGCCACCGCTACAGAAGCACCACAGAGATCGCCGATTCGGCGACTGCCAGTGTGAGCCGCTATGCTCGTTCGCTGGACCTGAACCCCGCTCTGAAGGAAGGCACTTCGCCATGGCCAAGGCGACCGACGTTCGTCCGAAGATCACGCTGGCGTGCACGGAGTGTAAAGAGCGTAACTACATCACGAAGAAGAACCGCCGCAACGACCCGGACCGCATCGAGCTGAAGAAGTTCTGCCCCCGGGACGGCAAGCACACCGTGCACCGCGAGACGCGGTAACCACACCACAGCCTCACCCGAAGCCCCGGCCCAGCGGCCGGGGCTTCGTCGTCGAAACGGTAAGTTGCACAGCATGCCGTTGGATCAGTCGTTCATGGGTCGGGTGTATCCGCCGACCCCGCCCTATGAGGTCGGCCGGGAGAAGATCCGGGAGTTCGCCGACGCGGTCAGCGCGAGCGACCCCGTGCACCGGGATCTCGCCGAGGCGCGTGCCAAGGGCTACAAGGATGTGATCGCCCCGCCGACGTTCGCGATCATCCTGAGTCAGAACGCCGGGCAGCAGCTGGTCGAGGACCAGACGTTCGGGCTGGACTACAGCCGGGTGGTGCACGGCGGGCAGACGTTCCGCTACGTGCGGCCGATCGTCGCCGGCGACCACCTGGTCACGGTGATGGCGGTGGAGGAGATCAGCAGCCGTGCCGGGCACGCGTTCCTGACCACGCGGCACGAGGTGTCGACCGTCGAAGGTGAGCTCGTCGTGACGATCTGGACCCGGCTCGTGGTCCGTGGGGAGGGCTGACATGCAGGTCGGCACCGTGTTTCCGCCGCAGACGTTCCAGGTGACCCGCGCCGATCTGGTGCGGTATGCGGGGGCCTCCGGCGACTTCAACCCGATCCACTGGAGCGACCGCGTCGCGACGTCGGTCGGTCTGCCGGGTGTCATCGCGCACGGCATGCTGACGATGGCCCTGGCGGGTCAGGCGGTTGCCTGTTGGGTGGGTGGCACCGCGGCGATCGTCGAATACTCCACCCGCTTCGCCAATCCGGTGGTGGTTCCTGACGACGACAAAGGCACCGAGATCGTGGTGAGCGGGGTCGTGAAGCGGGTAGGTGAGGATGGTGTCACGCAGGTCGACATCACCGCCACGTGTAACGGGGACAAGATTCTCGGCGCCGCGAAAGCCCTGGTCAGGGCGTAGGAGGCGGCACAGTGGAGGGGGGTGGTTGGGATATCCCACCCGAACCCGTACACTGGTCGCCCGTGGGGTGAGCAACCTCTCGGTGCCCTTGAACAGGGGTCCGGGAGGCGCGATCACCACGAAGGGGTGTGGCTCAATTGGCAGAGCAGCGGTCTCCAAAACCGCAGGTTGCAGGTTCAAGTCCTGTCACCCCTGCGCCGAAGGCCTGACCTGGGTCTGGGGTGCCCGATCCGCCGATCGGGTCGCAACCTCCAGCGGTCACGGGTTGGTCCCGCCGAGTGCCGCCGGCTCTTCGCCGGTGGCCTGGTTGGGCGGATCCGCGGGCCACTCATCGGACCGAGCACTCGCGAGATCACGGAAGAGGGCGAAAGTGGCCGAACGCAGGCGACGCGGGACCAACCCCGCCGACGATCGCCGTGACGAGGAGCTCACCGCCGAGGACGCGGCCATCGAGGAAGAGTTCGCTGACGAGCTCGATGAGCTCGACGACGACCTCGGCGATGACGTGGACGCCGATGAGGACGACGAGGACGACGACGGCAAGCCGGTCCTGACGAAGTCCAAGGACGCGAAGTCGAAGTCCAAGGACGTCAAAGAGTCGGACAAGAAGAAGACCAAGGTCAAAGAGGGCAGCTCGAACAACATCTTCGCGCGGCTCATCAACTTCGTCCGCGAGGTTGTCGCCGAACTGCGTAAGGTGATCTGGCCGACCCGCAAAGAGCTGACCACTTACACGGTCGTTGTCGTCGTGTTCGTGATCGTGATGCTGACGATCGTGGGTGGCCTCGACTACCTGTTCGCCAAGGGCGTCCTCTGGGCCTTCGGTAACAAGACGGAGTAGTCCACATCGGACCGGCCGCAGACGCGAAGAGTTGACAGACGGAAGTGAGCAGCGTGCAGGAATTCGACGAGACCGCCGGGACCGACGACGAGCAGCATGAGGAAACGTCGACGGTGATGACGGCCGCCACGCCGAGCACGGCCCCCGAGCCGGCGGCGGCGACCGACGCCGAGGACCCCGTCGCCGAGCTGCGTGCCGCACTGCGCTTCGCGCCCGGTGATTGGTACGTGGTGCACTCCTACGCCGGTTACGAGAACAAGGTCAAGACGAATCTCGAGACCCGCATCACGAGTCTCGACATGGAAGAGTTCATCTACCAGGTCGAGGTCCCGACTCGTGAAGAGGTCGAGATCAAGAACGGCAAGCGCACCCAGGTGCAGAACAAGGTCTTCCCCGGCTACATCCTCGTCCGGATGGAGCTGACGGCGGAGTCCTACTCTTGCGTGCGCAACACGCCAGGTGTCACCGGTTTCGTCGGCGCGACGGACCGGGCGGACCGCCCGGCGCCGCTGTCGCTCGACGAGGTCCTCAAGTGGCTCGCCCCGGTGGTGCAGCAGGAGGGCAAGAAGGCCGGCAAGCCCGAGGTCAAGGTCCTCGACTTCGAGGTCGGCGACTCGGTCACCGTCACCGACGGCGCCTTCGCCTCGCTTCAGGCCACGATCAGCGAGATCAACGCCGACCAGCAGAAGCTCAAGGTCCTGGTCTCGATCTTCGGCCGGGAGACCCCGGTGGAGCTCAACTTCAACCAGGTCACGAAGATCTAATTCGTCTGCGGTACGCTTGAGCGTCCGGCCAAGTGCCGGGCGCTCAGTCGTGCGCAGCGGCGATCGCCGGGCCGGGCATCGACATGTCCGGTCAGCACGAATCATTCCAGCCCAGGAAGACGAAAGCAGCCATGCCTCCGAAGAAGAAGCTCGTCAAGACCTTCACGCTTCAGTTGCCGGGCGGCCAGGCCACTCCGGCGCCGCCGGTCGGCCCCGCGCTCGGTCAGCACGGTGTGAACATCATGGAGTTCGTCAAGGCGTACAACGCCCAGACGGAGTCCCAGCGCGGCGACATCATCCCCGCGCAGATCAGCGTCTACGAGGACCGGACGTTCACGTTCATCCTCAAGACCCCGCCCGCCGCCCGTCTGCTGCTCAAGGCCGCCGGCGTGCCGAAGGGTTCCGGCGTCCCGCAGAAGGACAAGGTGGGCTCGATCACCAAGGCCCAGCTGCGTGAGGTCGCCGAGAAGAAGATGTCGGACCTGAACGCCAACGACATCGAGCAGGCCGAGAAGATCATCGCCGGCACCGCCCGTTCCATGGGCATCGTCGTCAAGGACTGACCGAGCCGCTCGCAACGCAAACCAAAAACTCAAAACACGTGGGAGGGCGTAGCCAAACGCCCGCACGATCACCACAGGAGTAAAGCGAGATGTCGCAGCACGGCAAGAACTACCGCAAGGTCTCGGACCTTGTCGACCGCAACGCGCTGTACAGCCCCATCGCCGCGGTGAAGCTGGCCAAGCAGACCACCACCGTGAAGTTCGACCCCACCGTCGAGGTGGCCATGCGGCTGGGTGTCGACCCCCGCAAGGCCGACCAGATGGTCCGTGGCACGGTCAACCTGCCGCACGGCACCGGTAAGACCGCCCGCGTCATCGTCTTCGCGCAGGGCGCGAAGGCCGCCGAGGCCGAGGCCGCCGGCGCCGACGCGGTGGGCACGGACGAGCTCGTCGCCCGGATCCAGGAAGGCTGGCTGGACTTCGACGCGGCGATCGCGACCCCCGACCAGATGGCCAAGATCGGCCGGATCGCGCGGATCCTGGGCCCGCGCGGCCTGATGCCGAACCCGAAGACGGGCACGGTCACGATGGACGTCACCAAGGCGGTCAACGAGATCAAGGGCGGCAAGATCACCTACCGGGTGGACAAGCACTCCAACCTGCACCTGATCATCGGCAAGGCGAGCTTCTCCGAGCAGCAGCTGGTGGAGAACTACGCGGCGGTCCTCGACGAGGTCAACCGCAACAAGCCGAGCGCGGCCAAGGGCAAGTACCTGAAGAAGATCTTCATCACCACCACCATGGGCCCCGGCATCCCGGTCGACCCGAACCGCACGCGCAACCTCCTCGAGGACGACGCGAACGCGGAGGCGTAAGCAGCAGCACCACGACGGCGGGTCCCCGGTGGGGGCCCGCCGTCGTCTATGTTCGGGGACGTGCACCTGCGCGAGGTCTGGTTCCGATACGCCCGCAAGGCGGCGTGGACGTTGCACGACGTGGACCTCGAGCTCGGGCCCGGTGAGACCGCCGTCGTGCTCGGCCCCAACGGCTCGGGCAAGTCGACCCTGCTGCAGCTCGCCGTCGGCGTGCTCCGGCCCGGCAGGGGTGTCGTGACGGGCCGTCCGGACGTCGTGGGCTGGGTCCCCGAGCGGTTCCCGGCCGACCAGCCGTTCACCGCCCGGGCCTACCTCACCCACATGGCGGCCGTCCGGGGCGCCGACCGGGACGCAATCGACGAGTGGGCCGATCGCCTCGATTTCGCCGGGTTCCTGGACGTGCGCCTGAGCCGCCTCTCCAAGGGCTCCGCCCAGAAGGTCGGCCTCGTGCAGGCGCTGCTGAGTCCGCCCGGCCTGCTCGTCCTCGACGAGCCCTGGGAAGGGCTGGACGCCGCCACCCGCAAGCAGGTGCCGGCCATCGTCGCGGACGTCGTGGGCCGCGGCGGGCGGGTCCTGATCAGCGATCACCTGGGCGAGGTGTCGAGGCTGCCGGCGGCCCGCCGCTGGCACGTCCGCGACGGCCGGGTCACCGAGGGGGAGCGTCCCACGGTGAGGCGGAGCATCATCGAGCTCGCGGTCGCGGCAGGGCACGCCGACCGCGCGGTGGCGAGGCTGCGCGCCGACGGGTTCGACGTCCTCGGCATCCGGGAGGAACGGTGACGGCACTGGTCAGGATGCGGCTCGCGGGGTTCCTGCAGACCGGCCGGGCCGCCGCGCCGCTGCTGGCCGCTCTGGTCGTGCTGTCGATCCTGTACGGCGGGGGACAGGCCCAGGCCGGCGAGGCCTACGGGGTGTCCGCCGCGATCCTGTTCGGGGTCCTGGCCTGGCAGACCAAGATCCTGCTGGACGTGGAGCCGGACGTGCAGCGCCGGCTCGGCCGGGTCGCCGTCGGCCCGGCCCGCGAGGCCACCGCCGGGCTCGTCGCGGCGCTGCTCGCCGGCCTGCCGGTGATCCTGGTCGCGATGGTGCTGCCGTGGCTCGTCGGCGGCGTCACCGGCCCCCAGAAGGCCGGCGACCCGCCACTGCCCGAGGGGATCGCGCTCGGCCTGTGGGCGCACCTGCTGCTGCTCCTGCCCGCGGTCGCCCTGGGGGCCCTCGCCAGCCGGGCGGTGTCCGGTCAGGCGGCCCGTGGCCTGGCGATCCTCGTCGGTGGCGTGGTCATGGCGATCGTGCTGGGCCTGAAGAGCTTCCCGGCACCGTGGCTGGCCCCACCGCTGATGACCGCGGCCCGCGACACGGTGGGCGGCACGGACCTGGCGCACGTGCTCGTCACCACCGCCTGGGGCGTCCTCTGGGCCGGGGCCGCCGTCGCCGGGTACGCCCACCTGCGCCGCGACCGGCCGTGATTTGGTGACACACGACGCGTCAAGTACAGTTCCAATCGAAACCCGAAGACCGCTGGTCATATCCGCGTGAGCGGATGTCGAAGGCTCTGCGTCAACGCAGGCGACCCGCGCAGGGCCGGACAAGCGCTGCCGACTGATGTCGCTCCGCCCCGTGCGCCCCTGCGCCGGGGCGTTTTTCGTTGCAGCGGGCAGGCCCGAGAGCGTGGCCAGCACCGTAGCAAGAGAGAGGAGGGACATGGCGGACAAGCCGGTTCGAGATGACAAGGCCACCGCGGTCGCGGAGCTCACCGAGAACTTCCGGGGCTCGACGGCCACCGTGCTGACCGAGTACCGCGGCCTGACCGTGGCGCAGCTCAAGACCCTGCGCCGCAACCTGGGCCGCGAGACCACGTACGCCGTCGCGAAGAACACGCTCGCGAAGCGTGCCGCGACGGACGCGGGCATCAGCGGACTCGACGATTTGTTCTCCGGTCCTACCGCGCTCGCTTTCGTCTCCGGCGACCCTGTCGAGGCGGCGAAGAGCCTCCGCGAGTTCGCGAAGGCCCACCCGCTGCTCGTCATCAAGGGCGGCGTTTTCGAGGGCAAGGCCATCAGCGCGGACGAGGTCCGTCGCCTGGCCGACCTGGAGTCCCGTGAGGTGCTGCTGGCCAAGCTGGCCGGCGCGATGAAGGGCAGCCTGAGCAAGGCGGCCGCGCTGTTCCAGGCGCCGCTGTCGAAGGCCGTCCGCACCGTCCAGGCTCTCGCCGACAAGCAGGAATCCGGCAGCGCGCAGGAAGCCGGCAGCGACGCGGCCGAATAGGCCCGCGCTCCACATCACTTTTCGAAAGGAAACGCCAACATGGCGAAGCTGAGCACCACGGAACTCCTGGACGCGTTCAAGGAGATGACCCTGATCGAGCTCTCCGAGTTCGTGAAGGAGTTCGAGACCACCTTCGACGTCACCGCTGCTGTCGCCGTCGCGGCCGCCGGCCCCGCCGCCGGTCCCGCGGTGGAGGAGAAGGAAGAGCAGTCGGAGTTCGACGTCGTCCTTGAGGGTGACGGCGGCAAGAAGATCCAGGTCATCAAGGTCGTGCGTGAGCTCACCGGCCTGGGCCTGAAGGAGGCGAAGGACCTCGTCGAGGCCGCGCCGAAGGCCGTCATCGAGAAGGCCAACAAGGAGACCGCGGACAAGGCCAAGGCCAAGCTCGAGGCCGAGGGCGCCAAGGTTACCCTCAAGTAACTTTTGCACCGAAGCGAGGGGCGGCGCCGGGCATCCGGTGGCCGCCCCTCGTCGCGTCCGAAGACCTGCCGGATGTAAGGACCCAAGATCTAGGGGTGGGCACCACAACACCTTGTGATCGGAGTGCGAGATTTCCGTCACGGTGGCCCGACGCGCGTGGGAACCCTTGACGCGATGACCAGCGGGCAGGCACGCTAATCAGGCACTGCCTTTCCGCGGACGCGGCGGCCGGTGGCCCGACAGATGTGCCCCGATCCTTCTTGGGTCTGGTTCAGCGCACATCGACCGATGAGCCCCAGGCCACGACCGACGCGAGCGGCTCGGCCGGTGGAACAACGATCTTCCAAAAAAGATCGTTGAAACATCGTGCACGGGGCCGCTCGACAGCGGTTAGCCTTTCGGCTACACTGCTAGTTTGCGCTGTCTTCTGACTTCACCTCTGGCGTGGAGTGCCTCTTCGTGGGCACTTTGCATCGGGGGTCGTCAGGCTGCACGCGAAACGGCCTGTCTGCACCACCGGTCCTCGGAAGGACGCATCTTGGCAGCTTCCCGCCCTGCGAAGACCAGTTCGAGCGCATACGCTCCCCGCCGGGTCTCCTTCGGCAGGATCACCGAACACCTTGAGGTTCCCAACCTCCTTGCCATCCAAACCGATTCGTTCGACTGGTTGGTTGGCAACGAGAAGTGGCAGAGCCGCTCGGCCGGTGATCCGCACGCCCGTTCCGGGCTCGCGGAGATCCTCGATGAAATCAGTCCCATTGAGGACTTCTCCGGCACGATGTCCCTGTCGTTCTCCGCGCCCCGCTTCGACGAGGTCAAGGCTCCCATGGAGGAGTGCAAGGAGAAGGACCTCACCTACTGCGCGCCGCTGTTCGTGACGGCGGAGTTCACCAACCACACCACTGGCGAGATCAAGAGCCAGACGGTGTTCATGGGTGACTTCCCGATGATGACGCCCAAGGGCACGTTCATCATCAACGGCACCGAGCGCGTCGTGGTGAGCCAGCTCGTCCGGTCGCCGGGCGTGTACTTCGACAAGCAGCCGGACAAGACCTCCGATCGCGACCTCACCAGCGTGAAGGTCATCCCGAGCCGGGGTGCCTGGCTGGAGTTCGACATCGACAAGCGCGACACCGTCGGTGTCCGCATCGACCGCAAGCGCCGGCAGGCGGTCTCCGTCCTGCTCAAGGCCATCGGTTGGTCCGCCGAGCGCATCCGTGAGAAGTTCGGCTGGTCCGAGCTCATGATGACGACGCTCGAGAAGGACCACATCGCCGGCCAGGACGAGGCGCTGCTCGACATCTACCGCAAGCTCCGCCCTGGCGAGCCGCCGACGCGTGAGAATGCGCAGACCCTGCTCGACAACCTCTTCTTCAACCCGAAGCGATACGACGTCGCCAAGGTCGGTCGATACAAGTTCAACAAGAAGCTCGAGTTGGACCTCCCGATCAACCAGGGTGTGCTGACCGAAGAGGACGTCGTCGCCACGGTCGAGTATCTCTGCCGCCTGCACACGGGCGAAGAGGGCTACGAGGCCGACGACATCGACCACTTCGGCAACCGGCGCCTGCGCACGGTCGGCGAGCTGATCCAGAACCAGGTCCGCGTGGGCCTGTCCCGGATGGAGCGCGTCGTCCGCGAGCGGATGACCACCCAGGACGTCGAGGCGATCACGCCGCAGACCCTGATCAACATCCGTCCCGTCGTGGCGGCGATCAAGGAGTTCTTCGGCACGTCGCAGCTGTCCCAGTTCATGGACCAGACCAACCCGCTGGCGGGTCTTACCCACCGGCGCCGGCTGAGCGCGCTCGGCCCGGGTGGTCTGTCGCGTGAGCGGGCCGGCTTCGAGGTCCGCGACGTGCACCCGTCGCACTACGGCCGCATGTGCCCGATCGAGACCCCCGAGGGTCCCAACATCGGTCTCATCGGCGCGCTGTCGACGTTCGCGCGGGTCAACCCCTTCGGCTTCGTCGAGACGCCCTACCGCAAGGTCGTCGACGGCAAGGTGACCGACCAGATCGACTACCTGACCGCCGACGAAGAGGACCGTTACGTCAAGGCGCAGGCCAACGCTCCGCTCAAGAGCGACGGCAACTTCGCCGAGGACCGGATCCTCGTCCGACGCAAGGGCGGCGAGGTCGACAACGTCCCCGCCGACCAGGTCGACTACATGGACGTGTCGCCGCGGCAGATGACCTCGGTCGCCACCGCGATGATCCCGTTCCTCGAGCACGACGACGCCAACCGTGCACTCATGGGCGCCAACATGCAGCGCCAGGCGGTGCCGCTGGTCAAGGCCGAGGCTCCGCTCGTCGGCACCGGCATGGAATACCGTGCCGCCGTCGACGCCGGTGACGTGGTCGTGGCCGAGGTCGCCGGTGTGGTCGAGGACATGTGCGCCGACTACATCACGATCCACCAGGACGACGGCCACCGTCGGACCTACCTCCTGCACAAGTTCCGCCGCTCCAACTCCGGCTCCTGCGTCAACCAGAAGCCGGTGATCTTCGAGGGCGACCGGGTCGAGCAGGGGCAGGTCATCGCCGACGGCCCGTGCACCGACGAGGGCGAGATGGCGCTCGGGCGAAACCTGCTCGTGGCCTTCATGCCCTGGGAGGGTCACAACTACGAAGACGCCATCATCCTGTCCCAGAAGCTGGTGCAGAACGACGTCCTCACCTCGATCCACATCGAGGAGCACGAGGTCGACGCGCGCGACACCAAGCTGGGGCCGGAGGAGATCACCCGCGACATCCCGAACGTCAGCGAGGAGATGCTCGCCGACCTCGACGAGCGGGGGATCATCCGGATCGGCGCCGAGGTCGTGACCGGCGACATCCTGGTCGGCAAGGTCACCCCCAAGGGTGAAACCGAGCTGACCCCGGAGGAGCGTCTGCTCCGCGCGATCTTCGGTGAGAAGGCCCGCGAGGTGCGCGACACCAGCCTCAAGGTGCCGCACGGCGAGACCGGCACGGTCATCGGCGTGCGCACGTTCAGCCGGGAAGACGGCGACGAGCTGTCCCCCGGCGTCAACGAGCTGGTCCGCGTCTACGTGGCCCAGAAGCGGAAGATCCAGGACGGCGACAAGCTCGCCGGCCGCCACGGCAACAAGGGTGTCATCTCGAAGATCCTCCCGGTCGAGGACATGCCGTTCCTTGAGGACGGCACCCCGGTCGACATCGTGCTCAACCCGCTCGGCGTGCCGAGCCGGATGAACATCGGCCAGGTCCTGGAGACCCACCTGGGGTGGGTGGCCAAGACCGGCTGGAAGATCGACGGTGACGACACCGAGTGGAAGCGGGCGCTGAAGGCCATCAACGCGGGGGAGTCCGAGCCGGACACCAACGTGGCGACCCCGGTCTTCGACGGCGCCAAGGAGGAAGAGATCGCCGGGCTGATGAGCAGCACGCTGCCCAACCGGGACGGCACCCAGCTCATCGGGGCCAGCGGCAAGGCGCGGCTGTTCGACGGCCGCTCCGGCGAGCCGCTGCCGGACCCGATCGCGGTCGGCTACATCTACATCCTCAAGCTCAACCACCTGGTCGACGACAAGATCCACGCCCGCTCCACCGGCCCGTACTCGATGATCACGCAGCAGCCGCTGGGTGGTAAGGCGCAGTTCGGTGGTCAGCGCTTCGGTGAGATGGAGTGCTGGGCGATGCAGGCCTACGGCGCGGCATACGCGCTGCAGGAGCTGCTGACGATCAAGTCAGACGACGTCCTCGGACGCGTCAAGGTCTACGAGGCGATCGTCAAGGGCGAGAACATCCCGGAGCCGGGCATCCCGGAGTCCTTCAAGGTGCTGCTCAAGGAGCTGCAGTCGCTGTGCCTGAACGTCGAGGTGCTCTCCAGCGACGGTGTGGCCCTGGAGATGCGCGAGACGGACGACGAGGTGTTCCGCGCCGCCGAGGAACTCGGCATCGACCTCTCCCGGCGTGAGCCGAGCAGCGTCGAGGAAGTTTGATCTCGTGATGGGCGCCGCGCGGCGGCAACGCCAAGCGGCGCCCCCCACGACCTAGCAATTACCCGAGCAACTGAATCGTGAGGACATAGACGAAGTGCTCGACGTCAACTACTTCGACGAACTGCGCATCGGTCTGGCCACTGCTGACGACATCCGCCAGTGGTCGCACGGCGAGGTCAAGAAGCCCGAGACGATCAACTACCGCACCCTGAAGCCGGAGAAGGACGGGCTCTTCTGCGAGAAGATCTTCGGTCCGACCCGGGACTGGGAGTGCTACTGCGGCAAGTACAAGCGGGTCCGGTTCAAGGGCATCATCTGTGAGCGCTGCGGCGTCGAGGTGACCCGGGCCAAGGTCCGCCGTGAGCGCATGGGTCACATCGAGCTCGCCGCCCCGGTCACGCACATCTGGTACTTCAAGGGTGTGCCCAGCCGGCTCGGCTACCTGCTCGACCTGGCGCCCAAGGATCTCGAGAAGATCATCTACTTCGCGTCGTACGTGATCACCAGCGTCGACAAGGAGTCCCGCCACCGCGACCTCGCCACCCTCGAGAACGAGGTCTCGGCGGAGAAGCGCCAGGCGGAGAACGCCCGCGACTCGGAGATCGAGAAGCGTGCCGCGAAGCTGGAGCAGGACCTCGCCGAGCTTGAGGCCGAGGGCGCGAAGGCCGACGTGCGCCGCAAGGTCAAGGAGTCCGGCGAGCGCGAGATGCGCCAGATGCGGGACCGCGCGCAGCGTGAGATCGACCGTCTCGACGAGGTCATGGACACGTTCCGCAAGCTGGACCGCAAGAACCTCATCACTGACGAGCTGCTCTACCGCGAGCTGCGCGACCGGTTCGGTGAGTACTTCACCGGCGCCATGGGTGCCGAGGCGATCAAGGCGCTGCTGGAGAACCTGGACCTCGACGACGAGGCCGAGTCGCTGCGCGAGACCATCCGCAGCGGCAAGGGCCAGCGCAAGATCCGGGCGCTCAAGCGGCTCAAGGTCGTCGCGGCGTTCCTCAACACCGCCAACTCGCCGCTGGGCATGGTCCTGGACTGCGTCCCGGTCATCCCGCCGGACCTGCGTCCGATGGTGCAGCTCGACGGTGGCCGGTTCGCCACCAGCGACCTCAACGACCTGTACCGGCGCGTGATCAACCGCAACAACCGGCTCAAGCGCCTGATCGACCTGGGTGCCCCGGAGATCATCGTCAACAACGAGAAGCGGATGCTGCAGGAGGCCGTCGACGCGCTGTTCGACAACGGCCGCCGCGGTCGTCCGGTCACCGGCCCGGGCAACCGGCCGCTGAAGTCGCTGTCCGACATGCTCAAGGGCAAGCAGGGCCGCTTCCGGCAGAACCTGCTCGGCAAGCGCGTCGACTACTCCGGCCGTTCGGTCATCGTCGTCGGCCCGCAGCTCAAGCTGCACCAGTGCGGCCTGCCGAAGCAGATGGCGCTGGAGCTGTTCAAGCCGTTCGTGATGAAGCGCCTGGTGGACCTCAACCACGCGCAGAACATCAAGTCGGCCAAGCGCATGGTCGAGCGTCAGCGTCCGGTCGTGTGGGACGTGCTGGAGGAGGTCATCGCGGAGCACCCGGTGCTGCTCAACCGCGCGCCGACCCTGCACCGCCTGGGCATCCAGGCCTTCGAGCCGCAGCTGGTCGAGGGCAAGGCCATCCAGATCCACCCGCTCGTCTGCACCGCCTTCAACGCCGACTTCGACGGCGACCAGATGGCCGTGCACGTGCCGCTGTCCGCGGAGGCGCAGGCCGAGGCCCGCATCCTCATGCTGTCCAGCAACAACATCCTCAAGCCGGCCGACGGCAAGCCGGTCACCATGCCCACCCAGGACATGGTCATCGGCCTGTACCACCTGACGCACATCCAGAAGAACCTGCTCGGCGAGGGGCGCACCTTCAGCTCCGACGCCGAGGCCCGGATGGCGTTCGACAACGGCGAGCTGCACCTGCAGGCCCTGGTGAAGATCCGGCTCAAGGAGATCATCGGCGTCGACAACGGTGCCGCTGGTCCGCAGTGGGAGGCCCCTGAGGGCTGGCAGTCCGGCGACACCGTCACGGTCGAGACCACGCTGGGCCGGGTCCTGTTCAACGAGACCCTCCCGGTGGGCTACCGCTTCGTCAACTACGAGATCCGCAAGGGTCAGTTGTCGGCGATCGTCAACGACCTGGCCGAGCGCTTCCCGAAGGTCTCCCTCGCGGCGACCCTGGACGCGCTCAAGCTGGCCGGCTTCCACTGGGCCACCTGGTCCGGCGTCACCATCGGCATGGAAGACGTCATCCAGCCGCCTCGCAAGCGCGAGATCCTCGAGCGCTACGAGAAGGAGGCCGAGCGGATCGACAAGCAGTACCAGCGTGGTCTCATGACGGCCGAGGAGCGCCGCGGCGAGCTCATCGAGATCTGGACCAAGGCGACCGGTGAGGTCGCCAAGGAGATGGAAAGCGCGCTGCCGCAGGAGAACCCGCTGTGGAAGATGATCAACTCGGGCGCCCGCGGTAACCTGCTCCAGCTCCGCCAGATCGCCGCGATCCGTGGCCTGGTGGCCAACCCGAAGGGCGAGATCATCCCGCGGCCGATCAAGGCCAGCTACCGGGAGGGTCTGTCCGTGCTGGAGTACTTCATCTCCACGCACGGCGCGCGGAAGGGTCTGGCCGACACCGCGCTGCGGACCGCCGACTCGGGTTACCTGACCCGTCGTCTGGTGGACGTGTCGCAGGACGTCATCATCCGCGAGGAGGACTGCGGCACCGACCGCGCCATCCCGATGACGGTGGGCGAGCTGCACGACGGTGCCATGCGCATCCACCAGCACGCGGAGACGGGTGTGCACGCCCGCACCCTCGCCGACGACGTCCGTGACAAGGACGGCAAGATCGTCGCCGAGCGCGGCACGGACATCAACTCGATCACGGTCGACCTGCTGGTCGCCGCCGGGACCGAGATCGTCCGGGTCCGCAGCGTGCTCACCTGCGAGTCGAAGCTGGGCGTCTGTGGCGCCTGCTACGGCCGGTCGCTGCCCACGGGCAAGACCGTCGACGTCGGCGAGGCGGTCGGCATCATCGCCGCCCAGTCGATCGGTGAGCCGGGCACGCAGCTGACGATGCGTACCTTCCACACCGGTGGCGTCGCGGGTGAGGACATCACCCAGGGTCTGCCCCGTGTGCAGGAGATCTTCGAGGCCCGCGTGCCGAAGGGTAAGGCGCCCATCGCCGACACCCCCGGTCGCGTGCGCATCGAGGATGGCGAGCGGATGCGGAAGATCATCATCGTGCCGGACGACGGCAGCGAGGAGATCGTCCACGACAAGCTCAGCCGCCGCGTCAAGCTGCGCTACCAGGACGGCGAGCACGTCGAGGTCGGCGAGAAGCTCACCGAGGGCACCATCGACCCGCACGAGCTGCTGCGCATCATGGGTCCCCGGGCGGTTCAGGTCCACCTGACCTCCGAGGTCCAGGAGGTGTACCGCTCGCAGGGCGTGCTCATCCACGACAAGCACATCGAGATCATCATCCGGCAGATGCTCAAGCGGGTCACGGTCATCGACTCCGGCTCGACCGAGTTCCTGCCGGGCGTGCTGGTCGACCGTGCGCTGTTCGAGGCGGAGAACCGCCGTGTCGTCGCCGAGGGCGGCGAGCCGGCGGCCGGCCGTCCCGTGCTGATGGGCATCACCAAGGCGTCGCTGGCGACGGAGTCGTGGCTGTCCGCGGCCTCGTTCCAGGAGACGACCCGGGTGCTGACCGACGCGGCGATCCACGCGCGCAGCGACTCGCTGATCGGTCTGAAGGAGAACGTCATCATCGGCAAGCTCATCCCGGCGGGTACTGGCATCAGCAAGTACCGCAGCATCCGGGTCGAGCCCACCGAGGAGGCGAAGGCGAAGGTCTACTCGATGACCGGCTACCCGGAGGCCGACTACGGCTTCGGCCCGGCCAGCGGGCAGGCGGTCCCCCTGGACGACTTCGACCTGGGCTCCTTCCGCTAAACCGCATGTCCGCACAGAGGGCGGGGACCCACCGGGTTCCCGCCCTCTGGCGTGCCCGGACGACGGCGCACCAGCCTCCGCTGAGGGCACCGCACCGGATATGGTCGTGAGGTGACCTCCTCGACCCGCCATCCGCTCGATCCCGACCCGGTCCGCGCCAGCAAGGCATCGGCCGTGTTCGGGCTCGGCCTGCTGTCGGTGGTGACCGGGCCGTTCCTGGGTGGGGCGATACCGGCGACGCTGGCGCTGCTGATGGCCCGGGAGTCCCACCGTGAGCTGGTGGCCGCGGAAGGCTTCCTGCTGGGCGCCAGGAGGCTCCGCAACGGCGTGCGGCTCGCGTGGACGGGCATCGTGCTGTCGATCGCCACGCTCGTCGTCCTGGCGATCGTGGGCCTGCTCGCCTATGCCCGCGGTCGCGGCACCGACTTCGACCCGTTGGTGAACTGACGTGACGTACCCGTATCAGCACCAGCCGCAGGCCCCGCACGCCCCGCACGCCCCGCAGCCTGGGATGAGGATCGACCTCGTCCAGGGGACCCCGTTCGGGGTCGCCTATCCGTTGGTCCAGGGGACCCCCAGCGGCCCGGCGATCGGCAGCCTCGTCGCCGGCATCGCCTCGATCTTCGTGGGCCTGACGGTGAGCTGCCTCGGGCTGGCCGGCGCCGGGCCCGGCTGGGGACCGATCGCCGGTGGTGCGTTCACGATCCTCGCGGTGTTCCTCGGGCTGGGCGCGATCGGCCTCGGCGTCTTCGGCATGCGGCAGGTCCGCAGGGCGGGGCGGCTGGTGACCGGGCGGGGGATGGCGGTCACCGGCATCGTGCTCGGCTCGGCCGGGGCCGGCATCGGCGTGCTGTCCCTCCTGCTCGCGTTCGTCATCGCCGCGGCCTAGCCGCCGCGGCGGCCAGGCCCCACGTCCGGTCCAGCCGCTTCCGACCCGGCCGCCGCGGCGGCTCGGCCCCCACGTCCGGTCCAGCCGCTTCCGGCCTGGCCGCCACCTGCGGGAACACCGATGATGCGACCCCGGCGATGCAGCCGACGGACACCAGGTACTCTTGGTGTGAAGAGTGTTCCGTCATGGGGCCGAGCCGGCGATTTTGACCAGCGTCCTCACGGTGGGTACTCTTTCCCCTCGTGCCCGACTTTGTCGGGCAACTCGTGCGTGCGTCCACAACGGCCCGCCTTCGCGGGTTCAGGGTGGATGCAAACCGCGAAACCCGGTTGGCACTTCTCGGACCGGGTTCGCGCGGCGGGCGACACGCCCGACCGCGGGTGCCGGTCACGCCGTGGAGACAGCGAAGAAGAAGACGTGCGGCCGCGAGGCCGAAGGGAGTAAGGCCCAGTGCCTACGATCCAGCAGCTGGTCCGCAAGGGCCGCCAGGCGAAGCTGAGCAAGACCAAGACGCCGGCGCTCAAGGGCAGCCCGCAGCGGCGTGGCGTCTGCACGCGTGTGTACACCACCACGCCGAAGAAGCCGAACTCGGCGCTGCGCAAGGTGGCCCGTGTGCGACTGAGCAACGGTATCGAGGTGACGGCCTACATCCCCGGTGTCGGTCACAACCTTCAGGAGCACTCGATCGTGCTGGTCCGCGGTGGCCGTGTGAAGGACCTCCCCGGCGTCCGGTACAAGATCATTCGTGGTTCGCTGGACACCCAGGGTGTCCGCAACCGCAAGCAGGCTCGCAGCCGGTACGGCGCGAAGAAGGAGAAGAGCTGACATGCCGCGTAAAGGCCCCGCGCCGCGCCGGCCCCTGGTGGCGGACCCGGTCTACAACTCCCTGCTCGTCACCCAGCTGATCAACAAGATCCTGGTTGAGGGCAAGCGTCAGCTCGCCGAGCGCGTTGTCTACAGCGCCCTCGAAGGCTGCCGGGAGAAGTCAGGAACGGACCCCGTCGTCACGCTGAAGCGCGCGATGGACAACGTCAAGCCGACCCTCGAGGTCCGCAGCCGCCGCGTCGGTGGCGCGACCTACCAGGTGCCGGTCGAGGTTCGCCCTCCCCGGGCGACGACGCTGGGCCTGCGCTGGCTGGTCACCTACTCCCGCGCCCGTCGTGAGAAGACCATGGTCGAGCGGCTCATGAACGAGCTGCTCGATGCCAGCAACGGGCTCGGTGCTGCGGTGAAGCGCCGCGAGGACACCCACAAGATGGCGGAGTCCAACAAGGCCTTCGCGCACTACCGCTGGTAAGCGATCGCTTGCTCAGCAATCTGATCTCAGCAATCCGACGAGAGACGAAGTAGGGATTCGAAGTGGCTGCCTCAGACGCTGCCCTCGCCAAGGTCCGGAACATCGGCATCATGGCGCACATCGACGCCGGTAAGACGACGACGACTGAGCGCATCCTGTTCTACACCGGCATCACGTACAAGATCGGTGAGGTCCACGAGGGCGCCGCCGTCATGGACTGGATGGAGCAGGAGCAGGAGCGGGGCATCACCATCACCTCCGCCGCGACGAAGTGCGAGTGGAAGGGCCACGTCATCCAGATCATCGACACGCCCGGCCACGTCGACTTCACGGTCGAGGTCGAGCGGTCGCTGCGGGTCCTGGACGGCGCGGTTGCGGTCTACGACGGCGTTGCCGGCGTGGAGCCCCAGACCGAGAACGTCTGGCGACAGGCTGACAAGTACAACGTCCCGCGTATGTGCTTCGTCAACAAGCTGGACCGCACCGGCGCCGACTTCTTCCGCTGCGTGCAGATGATGATCGACCGGCTCAACGCGACTCCGCTGGTCCTGCAGATCCCGATCGGGCTCGAGGGCGACCACATCGGCGTCGTCGACCTTCTGGAGATGCGCGCGCTCACCTGGCGCGGCGAGACCCAGAAGGGTGAGGACTACGCGATCGAGGAGATCCCCGCGGATCTCGTCGACCAGGCGAACGAGTGGCGCGACAAGCTGCTCGAGACCCTGTCGGAGACCGACGACGACATCATGGTCCGCTACCTCGACGGCGACACGTTCGACGTCAAGGAGCTCAAGGCCGCGATCCGCCGGGCGACCATCGCCGGCAAGCTCAACCCGGTCGTCTGCGGCTCGGCGTTCAAGAACAAGGGCGTCCAGCCCATGCTCGACGCCGTCGTGGAGTTCCTCCCGTCGCCGCTGGACATCCCCGCCGTCGAGGGCATCGCCATCGACGGGGAGACCCCGCTGCTGCGCAAGCCCGACAACAGCGAGCCGTTCTCGTCCCTGGCCTTCAAGATCCAGACGGACAAGCACCTCGGCAAGCTCACGTATGTGCGCATCTACTCCGGCACGCTCGAGTCCGGCGCCCAGGTGGTCAACTCCACCAAGGAGCGCAAGGAGCGGATCGGCAAGATCTACCAGATGCACGCCAACAAGCGTGAGGAGCGGCCGAGTGCCCAGGCGGGTGACATCATCGCCGTGCAGGGTCTCAAGCAGACCACGACCGGTGACACCCTCTGCGACCCGGCCAACCAGGTCATCCTGGAGTCGATGACGTTCCCGGAGCCGGTCATCCAGGTCGCGATCGAGCCGAAGAGCAAGGCCGACCAGGAGAAGCTGGGCACCGCCATCCAGCGCCTGGCCGAGGAGGACCCGACCTTCCGCGTCAAGAACGACGAGGAGACCGGGCAGACCATCATCGCCGGCATGGGCGAGTTGCACCTCGACATCCTGGTCGACCGGATGCGCCGCGAGTTCAGCGTCGAGGCCAACATCGGCAAGCCGCAGGTGGCCTACCGCGAGACCATCAAGGGCACCGTCGACAAGATCGACTACGTGCACAAGAAGCAGACCGGTGGCTCGGGTCAGTACGCGAAGGTCATCGTCAAGCTCGAGCCGCTCGAGATGACGGCGGACGGTCCGACCTACGAGTTCGTCAACGCGGTCTCGGGCGGTCGCATCCCGAAGGAGTTCATCCCTTCGGTCGACGCCGGCGCCCAGGACGCGATGCAGTACGGCGTGCTCGCGGGCTACCCGATGGTCGGTGTCAAGCTGACGCTGCTCGACGGGCAGTACCACGAGGTTGACTCGTCGGAAATGGCGTTCAAGATCGCTGGCTCGATGGTGATGAAGGAGGCGGCCCGCAGGGCTACTCCCACCCTCCTCGAGCCGTTGATGGCCGTCGAGGTCACCACCCCGGAAGAGAACATGGGTGACGTGATCGGCGACCTCAACTCCCGGCGTGGCACCATCCAGGCCATGGAGGAGCGCGGCGGTGCCCGTGTCGTCCGTGCCACGGTGCCGTTGTCGGAGATGTTCGGCTACGTCGGCGACCTGCGGTCGAAGACCCAGGGCCGGGCGAGCTACTCGATGCAGTTCGACTCCTACGCCGAGGTTCCCGCGAACGTCGCCAAGGAGATCATCGCGAAGGCGACCGGGGAGTAGTTCCCGGTCCGCGGCCGCGAGGCTGCATCAGCGGGCCTGAGGCTTCAGCCGCCAGACCCAAGTCGACAGGGTGTGTTGACGCTTCAGGCGTCAACACACCGCGAACCAGAAGTCCACAGGAGGACACCAGTGGCGAAGGCGAAGTTCGAGCGGACTAAGCCGCACGTCAACATCGGCACCATCGGTCACATCGACCACGGGAAGACGACGCTGACGGCGGCCATTACCAAGGTGCTCCACGACCGGATGCCGGACGTGAACCCCTACACCCCGTTCGACGAGATCGACAAGGCGCCGGAGGAGAAGGCCCGCGGCATCACGATCTCGATCGCGCACGTCGAGTACCAGACCGAAGCCCGGCACTACGCCCACGTTGACTGCCCGGGCCACGCCGACTACATCAAGAACATGATCACCGGTGCCGCGCAGATGGACGGCGCGATCCTGGTGGTTGCGGCGACTGACGGCCCCATGCCGCAGACCCGCGAGCACGTGCTGCTGGCCCGCCAGGTCGGCGTCCCCTACATCGTGGTGGCGCTGAACAAGAGCGACATGGTCGACGACGAGGAGCTCCTGGAGCTCGTCGAGCTCGAGGTTCGTGAGCTGCTGTCGAGCCAGGAGTTCCCGGGCGACGACGCTCCGGTCGTGCGCGTCTCGGCCCTGAAGGCCCTTGAGGGCGACCCGAAGTGGTCGGACTCCCTCATGGAGCTCATGGGCGCCGTGGACAGCGCGATCCCGCAGCCCGAGCGCGAGACCGAGAAGCCGTTCCTCATGCCCGTCGAGGACGTCTTCACGATCACCGGTCGTGGCACGGTCGTCACCGGTCGTGTCGAGCGTGGCATCCTCAAGCCGAACGAGGAGGTCGAGATCGTTGGCATCCGTGCCAAGTCGATGAAGACCACCTGCACGGCGATCGAGATGTTCCGCAAGATCCTCGACGAGGCGCGTGCCGGCGAGAACGTCGGTCTGCTCCTGCGTGGTATCAAGCGCGAGGACGTCGAGCGCGGCATGGTCGTGGTGAAGCCGGGTAGCAACACCCCGCACACCGAGTTCGAGGCGACCGTCTACATCCTCTCCAAGGAGGAGGGTGGCCGGCACACCCCGTTCTTCCAGAACTACCGGCCGCAGTTCTACTTCCGCACCACGGACGTCACGGGCGTCGTCACGCTGCCGGAAGGCACCGAGATGATCATGCCCGGCGACAACACGGCGATGACTGTGTCGCTCATCCAGCCCATCGCGATGGAGGAAAACCTCCGCTTCGCGATCCGCGAGGGTGGCCGCACCGTCGGCGCCGGCCGTGTGACGAAGATCCTCAAGTAACGACCTGAGGCACCCCGATTTCACTTTGTCGCACTTCGTGCGGCATAATGGTCGGGTTGCGTCGCGGGGCGGTCGAGACTGCTCAATGAGAGGTCTCGACCGCTTCCGCGCGGCGTCGGTTCTGTGACTGGCGCTCACCTCCGCGTTTTGGGCGTGGCACGCCCTGGGGTAGGTCTCCGCAGAGCCACCAGCGGTCCTGAGAAGGACGTCGGTGGCGGAGCCTGGCCCTTGGCCGCGACACGCCCGACCGCGGGGGTCGGACAGACCAAATAGGCGGCACCGGACCCTTCGGGGTTCCGCGAGGTCGAGAGACCTCGCATGAGAGAGGGAACTGAAGCCACCATGGCGGGACAGAAGATCCGCATCCGGCTCAAGGCCTACGACCACGAGGTCGTCGACTCCTCGGCGCGGAAGATCGTCGAGACGGTCACGCGCACCGGGGCTCAGGTCGCTGGGCCGGTGCCGCTGCCCACTGAGATCAACCGCTACTGCGTGATCCGCTCGCCGCACAAGTACAAGGACTCGCGCGAGCACTTCGAGATGCGCACGCACAAGCGTCTGATCGACATCATCGACCCGACCCCGAAGACGGTTGACTCGCTCATGCGGCTCGACCTGCCGGCTGGTGTCGACATCGAGATCAAGCTGTAGGGACCGGACTTATGGACAGGCAAGTCAAGGGCATCCTGGGTGAGAAGCTCGGCATGACCCAGATCTGGGACAACGGCAAGGTCGTCCCGGTGACTGTGGTGCAGGCCGGCCCGTGCGTCGTGACCCAGGTGCGCACGGCTGACAACGACGGTTACTCCGCGGTTCAGCTCGCGTGGGGCCAGATCGACCCGCGGAAGGTCAACAAGCCGCGGTCGGGCCACTTCGCCAAGGCGGACGTCGCGCCCCGTCGTCACATCGTGGAGCTGCGGACCACCGACGCCGGCGAATACTCGCTCGGCCAGGAGATCACCGCCGAGACCTTCACCGCGGGCCAGCGCATCGACGTGACCGGCCGCACCAAGGGCAAGGGCTTCGCCGGCGTCATGAAGCGGCACGGCTTCCACGGCCTGCGGGCCAGCCACGGTGTCGAGCGCAAGCACCGCTCGCCGGGCTCCATCGGCGCCTGCGCGACCCCCGGTCGCGTCTTCAAGGGCGTCAAGATGGCCGGCCGCATGGGTGGGGTTCGCTTCACCGTGCAGAACCTCACCGTCCAGTCGGTCGAGCTGGAGCAGGGCCTGATCCTGATCAGGGGAGCGGTCCCCGGCCCGAAGGGCAGCCTCGTGCTGCTGCGCACCGCCGCCAAGGCCGACCTGAAGTCGCAGAAGGGTGGGATCACCAAGTGACCACCGTTGACATCAAGACGGTCGACGGCGCCACCAACGGCACCGTCGAGCTGCCGGACGCCATCTTCGACGCGCAGGCCAGCATCCCGCTGCTGCACCAGGTCGTCGTCGCGCAGCTGGCCGCGGCCCGCCAGGGCACGCACAAGGTCAAGACGCGGGGCGAGGTGTCCGGCGGCGGTAGGAAGCCCTACAAGCAGAAGGGCACCGGTCGCGCCCGTCAGGGCTCGATCCGCGCGCCGCAGTTCACCGGCGGTGGCGTCACGCACGGCCCCGTGCCGCGTGACTACACCCAGCGGGTGAACAAGAAGATGAAGGCGGCCGCCCTGCGCGGTGCCCTCTCCGACCGGGCCCGCGAGGGTCGCATCCACGTCGTGGAGAGCTTCATCGACGGCGAGACCCCGAAGACCAAGGACGCCCTGAAGGTGCTGCGCGGGATCACCGACGCGCGCCGGGTGCTCGTGGTCCTCCCGCGCGACGACGAGGCCAACTGGCTGAGCCTGCGCAACGAGCAGTCGGTGCACCTCCTGGTCGCCGACCAGCTCAACACGCACGACGTGCTCGTCGCCGACCAGGTCATCTTCACGACCGCGGCACTCGACGAGTTCCTGGGCCGTACGGCTGACACGGCCGACGAGACCACTGAGGAGGCCTGATCATGGCGACGATCGCCGATCCACGCGACGTGATCATCCAGCCGGTGGTCTCTGAGAAGAGCTACAGCGAGCTCAACCGCAACTGGTACACGTTCCTGGTGCACCCGGACGCGAACAAGACCGAGATCAAGATCGCGATCCAGCAGATCTTCAACGTCCGCGTTCTGTCGGTCAACACCATCAACCGCGAAGGCAAGCGCAAGCGGACCCGCACGGGTTGGGGCAAGCGCAAGGACACGAAGCGGGCGATGGTCAAGCTCGCCGACGGTGACCGGATCGAAGCCTTCGGCGGACCGGTCAGCTGAGGGGTATAGACGATGGCTATCCGTAAATACAAGCCGACGACCCCGGGTCGTCGCGGTTCGAGCGTTGCCGACTTCGCCGAGATCACCCGATCGACGCCGGAGAAGTCCCTGCTCGTCCCGCTGCCCAACAAGGGCGGACGCAACGTCCACGGCCGCGTCACCGCGCGCCACCAGGGCGGCGGCCACAAGCGCCAGTACCGGTTGATCGACTTCCGTCGCGCGGACAAGGACGGCATCCCCGCCAAGGTCGCGCACATCGAGTACGACCCCAACCGGACCGCGCGGATCGCGCTGCTGCACTACGCCGACGGCGAGAAGCGCTACATCATCGCGCCGAAGGACCTCAAGCAGGGCGACCGTGTCGAGGCCGGAGTCGGCGCCGACATCAAGCCGGGCAACAACCTGCCGCTGCGCAACATCCCGGTCGGCACCACCGTGCACGCGGTGGAGCTGCGCCCGGGCGGCGGCGCGAAGCTGGCCCGTTCGGCCGGCGTCGGCGTCCAGCTGCTCGGCCGTGAGGGCACCTACGCGACACTGCGTATGCCGTCCGGCGAGATCCGGCGCGTCGAGGTCACCTGCCGGGCGACCATCGGCGAGATCGGCAACGCCGACCAGTCGAACATCAACTGGGGCAAGGCCGGCCGCATGCGCTGGAAGGGCAAGCGCCCGACCGTCCGTGGTGTCGCGATGAACCCCATCGACCACCCGCACGGTGGTGGTGAGGGTAAGACCTCGGGTGGTCGTCACCCGGTCAACCCGAAGGGCAAGCCGGAGGGCCGCACGCGGCGCAAGGGCCAGCCGAGCGACCGACTCATCGTCCGTAGGCGTTACGCCACCCGGAAGCGCGGCTAAGGAGCCTGAGCAATGCCTCGCAGCCTCAAGAAGGGCCCGTTCGTCGACGACCACCTCATCAAGAAGGTGGAAGTCCAGAACGCCAAGAACTCCAAGAACGTCATCAAGACCTGGTCGCGCCGGTCGACGATCATCCCCGACATGCTCGGGCACACGATCGCCGTCCACGATGGGCGTAAGCACGTGCCCGTGTTCGTGACCGAGGCGATGGTCGGGCACAAGCTCGGCGAATTCGCGCTGACCCGCACGTTCAAGGGTCACGAGAAGGACGACCGGAAGAGCCGCCGCCGCTAAGGCAGCCAACTAAAGGGGATTTCCCAATGCCAACAAAAGCAGCGGCGGCGCTGCCCGGTGCCCGGGCGATCGCGCGCCATGTGCGCGTGTCGCCCATGAAGGCGCGCCGTGTGGTGAACCTCGTTCGCGGGTTGCCCGCGCGCGACGCACTCACGGTGCTGCAGTTCGCCCCGCAGTCCGCGAGCGAGCCGGTCTACAAGGTGCTCGCAAGCGCCATCGCCAACGCAGAGAACAACGAGCGGCTTGACCCGGACTCGCTCCTGGTCGCCGAGGCATACGTGGACGAGGGCCCGACGCTCAAGCGGTTCCGGCCGCGGGCGCAGGGTCGCGCGTACCGGATCCGCAAGCGGACCAGCCATATCACCATCGTGGTCGAGAGTGTCCCGGCGTCCCAGGCCCGTGCGGCCAAGGCCGGCGTGGCCAAGGCGACCAAGGCGGCCAAGGCCGTGACGCCGGAGACGGACGAGACCGACGAGGTCGAGACGCCGGCGGCGAAGAAGGCGACCAAGGCAGCTCCGGCGAAGAAGGCCGCGAAGGCGACGCCGAAGGCTGACGCCGAGGAAGGGACCGAGTAATGGGTCAGAAGGTTCACCCGCACGGGTTCCGGCTCGGCATCAGCACCGACTGGAAGTCCCGCTGGTACGCCGACAAGCTCTACAAGGACTACATCGCCGAGGACGTCAAGATCCGTCGGATGATGTCCAAGGGCCTGGAGCGCGCCGGCATCGCCAAGGTCGACATCGAGCGCACCCGCGACCGGGTCCGTGTGGACATCCACACGGCCCGCCCGGGCATCGTCATCGGCCGTAAGGGCGCTGAGGCCGACCGCATCCGCGCCGAGCTGGAGAAGCTCACCGGCAAGCAGGTGCAGCTCAACATCCTCGAGGTGAAGAGCCCCGAGTCGGACGCGCAGCTCGTCGCGCAGGGCGTGGCCGAGCAGCTGTCCAGCCGGGTCAGCTTCCGCCGTGCCATGCGCAAGGCGATGCAGTCGGCGATGAAGAACCCGCTGGTCAAGGGCATCCGGGTGCAGGTCTCCGGCCGCCTCGGCGGCGCCGAGATGAGCCGCACGGAGTTCTACCGTGAGGGTCGCGTGCCGCTGCACTCGCTGCGGGCCAACATCGAGTACGGCTTCTTCGAGGCCCGTACCACCTTCGGCCGCATCGGTGTGAAGGTCTGGATCTACAAGGGCGACGCCGTTCCGGGTCGCGAGGCGCCGGCCGAGGCCGCCGCACCGCGTGGTGGCCGTCGCGAGCGCACGGACCGGCCCGAGCGGCCGCGTCGTGGGCGTTCCGGCTCCTCCGGCACGACCGCCGGTGGCACCGAGGCCGGTCGGGCCGCAGCCGCGGCCCAGGCCGCCGAGGTGACCCCCGAGGCCGCCGCCCCCGCGGAGCAGGCCCCGGCCGCACCGGCAGAGACGCCTCAGGAGGGCTGACGAATGCTGATCCCTCGTAAGCCCCCGAAGGGCTTCCGCAAGCCGCACCACCCGGACCGGCACGGCCCGGCCAAGGGCGGCACCCGCGTGGTCTTCGGCGAGTTCGGTATCCAGGCTCTCGAGCCGGCATACATCACGAACCGCCAGATCGAGGCCGCTCGTATCGCCATGACCCGCCACATCAAGCGTGGCGGCAAGGTCTGGATCACGATCTTCCCGGACCGCTCCATCACCAAGAAGCCGGCCGAGACCCGCATGGGTTCCGGCAAGGGTTCCCCCGAGTGGTGGGTGGCCAACATCAAGCCGGGCCGGATCCTGTTCGAGATGTCGTTCCCGAACGAGCAGATCGCCCGCGAGGCAATGCGCCGCGCGATCCACAAGCTTCCGCTGAAGTGCCGGATCGTCACGCGTGAAGGGGCTGATGTCTGATGGCCGCCGGAATCAAGGCGACCGACCTGCGCGAGCTGTCCGACGAGAGCCTGGTCGAGAAGCTTCGGGAAGCGAAGGCGGAGCTGTTCAACCTCCGCGTCCAGTCGGCCACCGGCCAGCTGGACAACCACGGGCGGTTGCAGGTCATCCGCAAGGACATCGCCCGGATCTACACGATCATGCGCGAGCGCGAGCTGGGTCTCTCAGCGGCGCCCGACGCTGTGGCTGAGGTGGCATGAGCATGAGCGAGCAGACGACCGAGAGCACCGAGGTGCGCGGCCGCCGCAAGGTCCGCGAGGGCCTGGTGGTCAGCGACAAGATGAACAAGACCGTCGTCGTGGCGGTCGAGGACCAGGTCAAGCACCCGCTGTACGGCAAGGTCATGCGCCGCACCAACAAGCTCAAGGCGCACGACGAGCAGAACGCGTGCGGTGTCGGCGACCGGGTGCTGCTCATGGAGACCCGGCCGCTGTCCGCCACCAAGCGTTGGCGGGTCGTGGAGATCCTCGAAAAGGCCAAGTAAGGCCGTCGTTCCGCCAAGCTCGGCACCGGCCGTTGTCGAACAGCGACCGGTGCCGAGAACTGGCAGACATTAGGAGACAAGCGTGATTCAGCAGGAGTCGCGGCTGCGCGTCGCCGACAACACGGGTGCCCGGGAGATCCTGTGCATCCGTGTGCTCGGTGGCTCGGGTCGCCGCTATGCAGGCATCGGCGACATCATCGTGGCCACCGTGAAAGACGCCATCCCGGGCGCCGGCGTGAAGAAGGGCGATGTGGTCAAGGCCGTCATCGTCCGGACCACCAAGGAACGGCGCCGTCCGGACGGGTCATACATCCGGTTCGACGAGAACGCCGCCGTGATCATCAAGGATGGCGGTGACCCCCGTGGTACCCGCATCTTCGGCCCGGTCGGGCGTGAGCTCCGGGACAAGCGTTTCATGAAGATCATCTCGCTCGCGCCGGAGGTGTTGTAACCATGAAGGTCAAAAAGGGCGACACCGTCCTGGTCATCGCAGGCAAGGACAAGGGCACCCGGGGCAAGGTCCTCACCGCCCTCCCGCGCGAGGACAAGGTCATCGTCGAGGGCGTCAACCGCGTCAAGAAGCACACCCGCATCCGCACCACCCAGCGTGGTTCGAAGACCGGTGGCATCGTGACCCAGGAAGCCGCCATCCACGTCTCGAACGTGATGGTGATCGACTCGGACAACAAGCCGACCCGCGTCGGTGCCCGCATCGACGAGGACGGCGTCAAGACCCGCACGTCGCGTCGCTCCGGTAAGGATCTGTGATGACGACGGTCGACAAGGTGAACCCGCGCCTCAAGCAGCGTTACCGCGACGAGATCGCGGGCCAGCTGCAGGAGCAGTTCAAGTACGCCAACGTGATGCAGATCCCCGGCGTGGTCAAGGTCGTCGTCAACATGGGCGTCGGCGAAGCGGCCCGCGACTCGAAGCTGATCGACGGTGCGGTCCGCGACCTCGCCACGATCACCGGCCAGAAGCCGCAGATCCGCAAGGCGACCAAGTCCATCGCGCAGTTCAAGCTGCGTGAGGGCATGCCGATCGGCGCGAAGGTCACCCTCCGCAACGACCGCATGTGGGAGTTCCTCGACCGGCTGCTGTCGATCGCACTGCCGCGTATCCGCGACTTCCGCGGTCTGGACGGGCGCAAGCTCGACGGCAACGGCAACTACACCTTCGGTCTCACCGAGCAGTCGGTGTTCCACGAGATCGACCAGGACCGCATCGACCGGCCGCGAGGGATGGACATCACCGTGGTCACCACCGCTTCCACGGACGAGGAAGGTCGCGCGCTGCTCAAGCTGCTCGGCTTCCCGTTCCGTGAGAACTAGGAGAACTGACCAATGGCGAAGAAGGCCCTAGTCCTCAAGGCCGCCGCGAAGCCCAAGTTCGCGGTCCGCGCATACACCCGCTGCCAGCGCTGCGGCCGGCCCAAGGCCGTGTACCGGAAGTTCGGGCTGTGCCGCGTGTGCATCCGTGAGATGGCGCACCGGGGCGAGCTGCCCGGCGTTTCCAAGGCCTCCTGGTAAACCTCCTTCGCCGTAGGCCCGCCCACAGCGGCGAGGAACCGCGGCGAGAAAGGCTGACAAAGCAATGACCATGACCGACCCGATCGCAGACATGCTGACGCGTCTGCGTAACGCCAACCAGGCGTACCACGACCGCGTGACGATGCCCTATTCGAAGATCAAGGCGAACATCGCCGAGGTGCTCAAGTCCGAGGGCTACGTGTCCTCGTGGCAGGTTCAGGAGCCGGAAGAGGGCAAGGTCGGCAAGACGCTGATCGTTGAACTCAAGTACGGCCAGAGCCGTGAGCGCAGCCTCGCCGGCATCCGCCGGGTCTCGAAGCCCGGTCTGCGGGTGTACGCGAAGTCGGTGGAGATGCCGCGCGTGCTCGGTGGCCTCGGTGTGGCCATCATCTCGACGTCCCAAGGGCTGCTCACCGACCGGCAGGCCCGCAAGCGAGGGGTGGGCGGGGAAGTCCTCGCCTACGTCTGGTAAGGGAGAGCCTTCAATGTCTCGAATCGGACGTAAGCCCATCGCGGTGCCCACCGGCGTCGACCTGAAGGTCGATGGCCAGGTCGTCACCGTCAAGGGACCCAAGGGCGAGCTGAGCCACACCCTCGCCGAGCCCATCACGTTGGAGAAGGCCGAAGACGGCACCTACAACGTCGTGCGCCCCAACGACGAGCGCAAGGCGAAGGAGCTGCACGGCCTGTCCCGCACGCTCATCGCCAACATGGTCATCGGCGTCACCGAGGGCTACCGCAAGAGCCTCGAGATCGCCGGCACCGGTTACCGCGTCACCGCGAAGGGCAGCGACCTGGAGTTCGCGCTCGGGTTCTCCCACCCCGTGCTCGTGACGCCCCCTCCGGGCATCACGTTCACCGTCGAGCGGCCGACGCTGTTCCACATCGCCGGCATCGACAAGCAGCAGGTGGGCGAGGTCGCCGCCAACATTCGCAAGATCCGCCCGCCGGAGCCGTACAAGGGCAAGGGCGTGAAGTACCAGGGCGAGGTCATCCGCCGTAAGGCTGGAAAGGCAGGCAAGAAGTGAGCGCCACGCTGCTCAAGCGCCGCAACTCCGGCGGCGCCGCCGCGGCGCGCCGCACCGGGCGTGCACGCCGGCACTTCCGCATCCGCAAGCACGTCAGTGGCACCGCCGAGCGTCCCCGCCTGGTCGTCACCCGCTCGCTGCGGAACATCACCGCGCAGATCGTCGACGACCTCAAGGGCCACACGCTGGCCTCGGCCTCGACGCTCGACACGAGCATCCGTGGCACCGACGGCGACAAGAAGGCGCTGGCCAGCAAGGTCGGCACCCTCCTCGCCGAGCGGGCGAAGGCCGCGGGTGTCGGCAAGGTCGTCTTCGACCGTGGCGGAAACCGTTACGCCGGCCGCATCGCGGCCCTGGCTGACGCCGCCCGCGAAGCCGGACTCGAATTCTAGGAAAGGAAACGTTCATGCCTGGTCCTCAGCGCAGGGGCGGCGGGTCCGGCGGTAGCAACACCGAAGGTGGCGGCCGTCGCGAGAATCGTCGTGACGGAGGCGGCCGCGGTAACGCGCCCGCCGAGAAGACCCCCCACCTCGAGCGGGTCGTCGCGATCAACCGTGTCGCCAAGGTCGTCAAGGGTGGTCGGCGCTTCAGCTTCACCGCCCTCGTCATCGTCGGTGACGGCGACGGCACCGTCGGCGTCGGTTACGGAAAGGCCAAGGAGGTGCCCGCGGCCATCGCCAAGGGTGTCGAGGAGGCCAAGAAGCACTTCTTCAAGGTGCCGCGGATCGCTGCGTCGATCCCGCACCCGGTGATCGGCGAGGACGCCGCCGGCGTCGTGCTGCTCAAGCCGGCCTCCGCCGGTACCGGTGTCATCGCCGGCGGTCCCGTGCGTGCCGTCCTGGAGTGCGCGGGCATCCATGATGTCCTCTCCAAGAGCCTCGGGTCCTCCAACGCGATCAACATCGTCCACGCGACGGTGGCGGCGCTGAAGAAGCTCGAGTCGCCGGAAGCCGTGGCCGCGCGCCGTGGTCTGCCGGTCGAAGACGTTGCGCCGGCCGCGATGCTGGCCCAGCGTGCCGGGGCGGGTGCATAGTCATGGCTCGCCTGAAGGTCACCCAGATCCGGTCCCAGATCGGCACCAAGCAGAACCAGCGCGACACGCTGCGTTCGCTCGGCCTGAAGCGGATCCGCGACGTCGTCGTCAAGGAAGATCGTCCGGAGATCCGCGGCATGATCCACACCGTGACGCACCTGGTCACCGTGGAAGAGGTGGAGTAATCCGATGACGATCAAGCTGCACCACCTGCGGCCCGCCCCGGGCGCCAAGACCGCGAAGACCCGTGTGGGTCGCGGTGAGGGCTCCAAGGGCAAGACCGCCGGTCGTGGCACCAAGGGCTCCAAGGCCCGCAAGAACATCTCAGCGGCGTTCGAGGGCGGGCAGATGCCCCTCCACATGCGCCTGCCGAAGCTCAAGGGCTTCAAGAACCGCAACCGGATCGAGTTCCAGGTTGTCAACCTGGCCCGCCTTGCGGAGCTCTTCCCGAAGGGCGGCACGATCGGGGTCGACGAGCTCGTCGACGCCGGCGCCGTCCGCAAGGGCGAGCTCGTCAAGGTCCTCGGCGACGGGGAGCTCGGCGGGGTGAAGCTGCAGGTCAGCGCGCACAAGTTCAGCGCGTCGGCCCGTGAGAAGCTCGAAGCGGCGGGCGGCTCCGCCACGCTGCTCGGCGGCTCCGCAGCTGAGTAGGCAACGCGCTACCGTGGCGTCCACCGGAGCACATCGGGTGGGCGCCACGCGGCGCCTCAGTACCACCTGAAAAGCTGAGGGATCGCCAGGGCGTGATGTGCTGCGGGCATGCTGTTAGAGTCCGTTGCGCAGTAACACGCTCGTCATCCGCTCAGCAGTAACACCGGCACCACCAGGACCCCACCTCGTCGGCCACTCGGCCGCCTTGCGCAGGAGGAAGAACGTTGCTCTCCGCCTTTGCCAGCGCGTTTCGCACGCCTGACCTGCGCAACAAAATTCTGTTCACATTGCTCATGATCGCGCTGTACCGGGTCGGGGCCACGCTCCCCAGCCCCGGTGTGTCGTTCGGCAATGTGCAGAAGTGCCTCGACATCGTCGAGAGCGGCGCCGACAACCAGGTCTTCACTCTGTTGAACCTGTTCTCCGGTGGCGCGCTGCTGCAACTTTCAGTCTTCGCGCTGGGCATCATGCCCTACATCACCGCGAGCATCATCCTGCAGCTGCTGACGGTCGTGATCCCGCGGCTGGAGCAGCTCCGCAAGGAGGGCCAGTCCGGCCAGGCGAAGATCACCCAGTACACGCGCTACCTCACCCTCGGGCTCGGCGTCCTGCAGGCCTCGGCGTTCGTCGCCCTGGCGCGGTCCGGCCAGCTCTTCGGTGGCGCCTGCGACCAGACCCAGTTCCCGGTCATCCCGGACACCGGCAAGATCCCCCTGTGGCTCACCCTCACCGCGCTCGTCATCACGATGACCGCCGGCACGGGCATGGTCATGTGGTTCGGTGAGCTCGTCACCGACCGCGGCGTCGGCAACGGCATGTCCGTCCTGATCTTCACCTCGATCGCCGCCCGCCTCCCCAACGAGGGCATCACGATCTGGCAGGACGACAAGACCACCTTCTTCGTGGTGGTCGGCCTGGCCGTCGTCGTCATCGCCTTCGTGGTCTTCCTGGAGCAGGCCCAGCGTCGCATCCCGGTGCAATACGCGAAGCGGATGATCGGCCGCCGCATGTACGGCGGGACCTCCACCTACATCCCGCTGAAGGTCAACCAGGCGGGTGTCATCCCGGTCATCTTCGCCTCCTCGCTGCTCTACCTGCCGCAGCTGGCGACCTCGTTCGCCGGTCAGGACACGACCAACCGGACCATCCTCTGGATCAACCGGAACATCGTGGCCCAGGACAAGCCGGCGCATATCATCCTCTACTTCATGTTGATCATCTTCTTCACGTACTTTTACGTGTCGATCACGTTCAACCCCACTGAGGTCGCGGACAACATGCGCAAGTACGGCGGCTTCGTCCCCGGTATCCGCCCCGGCAAGCCGACCGCCGAGTATCTTGACTTCATCCTCAGCCGCATCACCCTCCCCGGCGCGCTCTACCTGGGCATCATCTCGATCCTGCCCAACCTGCTCATCGGGATCGTCGGTGGCGGACAGGCTCTGCAGAACTTCCCGTTCGGCGGCACCGCGGTGCTCATTATTGTTGGTGTGGGCCTCGAGACGGTGAAGCAGATCGAGAGCCAGCTCATGCAGCGCAACTACGAAGGGTTCCTCCGGTAGTGAGGCTGGTGCTGGTAGGTCCCCCCGGGGCGGGCAAGGGGACCCAGGCCGAGTTCATCGCCGCGCACCTCGCCGTGCCCAAAATCTCCACCGGCGACATCTTCCGCGCCAACGTCGGGCAGGGCACCCCGCTCGGCGTCGAGGCGAAGCGCTACATGGACGCAGGCCAGCTCGTGCCCGACGAGGTCACCATCAACATGGTGTCCGACCGGCTGGCCGAGGGGGACGCCGCCGACGGCTTCCTCCTCGACGGCTTCCCCCGCACCGTCCCGCAGGCCAACGCCCTCGACAAGCTCCTCGCCGACCTCGGCACCGGACTCGACCTGGTCCTGGAGCTCGTCGTGGAGAACGAAGAGGTCATCCGGCGGCTCTCCGGCCGCCGGACCTGCCGGGGCTGCGGCAAGATCTGGCACGTCGAGTTCGACGCACCCGTCCACGAGGGCGTGTGCGACCGCTGCGGCGGCGAGCTCTTCCAGCGCGACGACGACAAGGCCGAGACGATCGCCGAGCGCCTGAAGGTCTACGCCCGCGACACGTCCCCCCTTGTCGACTACTTCGGCGCGCAGGGCAAGCTGGTGGGCATCGACGCCACCGGGCCGGTCGAGGACGTGACGGTCCGCGCGATCGACGCCCTGCGCTCCTACGGCGGCTGACCGGTGGCGCACCAGGTCGAGATCGAGCTCAAGACACCCGAAGAGATCGGCCAGATGCGCCGCGCCGGTCTCGTCGTCGCCGACGCCCTCGCCCGCATGCGGGCCGCCGTCGCGCCCGGCGTCTCCACCGCCGACCTCGACGCGATCGCCGAGGAGACCATCCGGGCCGCCGGCGCCATCCCCTCCTTCAAGGGCTACCACGGCTACCCGGCCTCGATCTGCTCGTCCGTCAACGACCAGGTCGTGCACGCCATCCCCAGCGCCCGCCAGGTCCTGCGGGCCGGCGACCTCATCTCCATCGACTGCGGCGCCGAGCTCGACGGCTGGCACGGCGACGCCGCGATCACCGTCGGCGTCGGCGACATCAGCAACGACCTGCGCCGCCTGGTGACCGTCGCCGAGGACGCGATGTGGGCCGGCATCGCGGCCGCCGCCCGCGGCGTCCGCTCCGGCAAGGGCCGCCTCACCGACATCTCCTTCGCGATCCAGTCCGCGGTGCGCAAGGCCGGCCGCTACGGCATCGTCGACGGCTACGGCGGCCACGGCATCGGCAGCGCCATGCACCAGGACCCCTTCGTCGAAAACTCCGGCCGCCCCGGCAAGGGCCCGGCGCTGCGCCCCGGCATGGCCCTCGCCATCGAGCCGATGATCACCAAGGGCAAGCCGAAGGTCGCCGAACTCGACGACGGCTGGACCGTGGTCACCGTCGACGGCTCCGTCGCCGCCCACGTCGAACACACCATGGCCATCTGCGACGACGGCGTCTGGGTCCTCACCGCCGTCGACGGCGGCCGGGCGCGGCTGGGCGAGCTCGTCACCGCGCGGCAGCAGGTCAGCGCGTAGCTCACCCATGCGGGCTCCGGTCCGTCGAGCTCCAGGTCCGCTGCTCCCGTCAGCCACCGGTCGGCCGCGGACGGCCTCCCTGCCAGGTCCGCGGACAGTTGCGCAGCCGCGACCTGGCGGTCGCGACAAGCCCCGCGCGACCTGGCGGTCCGTGACAGGCCCCGCGCGACCTTGCGGTCCGTGACAAGCCCCGCCACCTGGCGGTCCGTGACAAGCCCCGCGACCTTGCGGTCCGTGACAGGCCCCGCGACCTGGCGGTCGGCCCGCGTCCGCAGCCAGTCCGCCTCGGCCGCGACGCGACCGTCCCGGCCGCGACCGTTCGGACCAGACACCCATCGCCCCGTGTTCCGCCCTCAACGCCCTCACCCCGCGACTCGTCGAACTCACCCGCCGCCCGTGATCGAGGTCGTGTGCTGGGTTTCGGCGTGAATGTCCGGGTGTTGTCGTCCGCGGATCGGTGGTCGAAGTCGATCGGCCACCGATGATGAACGCGAGCGGTGTCACCACCTCGACGAGGAAGTGCGCCGGTTGCCAGGCGGCCCCGGTTTACCTGTCGTCGGTGATCGAAGTCGTGTGGTGGTTGCCGGGCGGCGGTGGGGCGGCTTCGATCACGGACGCCGGGCGGCGCGGCGGGGGCTTTCGGCGGGGTGGCCGGGTGGCGTTGTCGGGCGTGGACCGGGGAATGGGCGTCGGCGACGGGCCGTTGTGCCAGGCGGGTTCAGCTGGCACTCCCGTCACGGTGGTCATGGTGGTGGGCGGTGGTCGCACCGTGGCGGCTTTTGCAACGGTGGGGTGGAAGAGCGGCGTGCGCGGATGGGATGCTTCTCGTGCGGGAACGTGACTCGGGGAGGGTGGCAATGGCGGTGGCGGACCGGCGGGAGAACCTGCGCGCAGCCGACGTCGACCGGCAGTTCGTGGCTGAGCGGCTCAAGGCGGCGGTCGACGAGGGGCGGCTGTCGCTCGGGGAGTATGACGACCGGCTCAAAGAGACCTATGCCGCCCGGACGTATGGCGACCTCGACGTGATCCTCAGCGACCTGCCCGGCTTCCGCCCCGTCGACAGCGCCGCGATCGCGCCGGCCAGTGGCTATGCGGCCGCGCCGACGAGCCCGGCGCCCGAGTCCGGCGGCAGGGGCCAGTTCGGCCGCCAGCCGCACTGGCTGCTCGGCATCTGGAGCGGCTGGCTGATCGCCGTCACCGTCAACGTGGTGATCTGGGCCTTGGTCAGCATCTCCAACGGCGAGGCGGTCTACTTCTGGCCGATGTGGGTCGCCGGGCCGCTCGGTGCGGTGCTCCTCGCGACGTCGGTGAGCACCTATCTGGCCGGTGGGCCGGACGCCGCGCGGGAGCTGAAGCGGGAGCGCAGGCGGCAGCGCCGGGAGCGTTGAGACCCCGATTTGGTGCAACGCGTTCACCGCGCGTAGACTCGGCGATTGGCGCAAAGCGTCCACTCAGGCATGCCCCCACGCGCTTCTAGTGGCAGGCCTGAGCCGCGGCTGGCGCGGACCCCCCGTGGGGTCCGTGAAAAGGATGCGAGCGTCAACACCCAACCCGATCGTCAGGTAGCGGAGGACATGCCGAAGAAAGACGGGGCCATCGAGATCGAGGGCCGAGTGATCGAGCCACTCCCGAACGCCATGTTCCGGGTGGAGCTCGCCAATGGCCACAAGGTCTTGGCGCACATCAGCGGGAAGATGCGGCAGCACTACATCCGCATCCTGCCCGAGGACCGAGTGGTCGTCGAGCTGTCGCCTTATGACCTGACTCGCGGGCGCATCGTCTACCGCTACAAGTAAATCGGTGTCGGTTCCCAGGAAACGGTCGGGACTGTCGCTCCCATGTAGGGGTGCGCAGCGAGAGTTAGGCACACCGTGAAGGTCAAGCCGAGCGTCAAGCGGATCTGCAACAACTGCCGGGTCATCCGGCGGCACGGCCGGGTCATGGTCATCTGCAGCACTGACCCGCGCCACAAGCAGCGCCAGGGCTGAAGCCCCGGCGGCAGATCCACCCAGCACCACCTAGTTTTAGCCCGTTCCAGCCCCGGGCCACCGCGCGTGATACGTGCGGAGCGCGTGGGCTGCACCCCCGGTCGGAGGCCGGGGCCCGTCTGTGGGCAGACGGGAGTGGAGCGGGCTCAGACCTCCGCACACGCAAGGAGCACGCCCACCTATGGCACGTCTCGTTGGTGTTGATCTCCCGCGCGAGAAGCGCACGGAGATCGCACTCACCTACATCTATGGCATCGGTCGCACCCGATCCATCGAGCTTCTGGCCGCTACCGGCATCGACCCCAACAAGCGGGCTCGTGACCTGACCGATGAAGAGATCGTGCAGCTGCGCGACTACATCGAGGCCAACTTCAAGGTTGAAGGCGACCTGCGCCGCGAGGTCGCCGCGGACATCCGCCGCAAGGTTGAGATCGGCTGCTACCAGGGCATCCGGCACCGCAAGGGCCTGCCCGTGCGCGGTCAGCGCACCAGGACCAACGCCCGCACCCGCAAGGGTCCGAAGCGCACGGTCGCCGGCAAGAAGAAGCCGGGCAAGAAGTAGTAGTCGGTCAGGTAGAGAAAACAATCTAGGAGCGCATAGAGAATGCCGCCGAAGGCTCGCGCCGGAGGGACCGCTGTCAAGAAGGTCCGGCGCAAGGAACGCAAGAACGTCGCCCACGGGCAGGCGCACATCAAGAGCACCTTCAACAACACCATCGTGTCGATCACTGACCCGACCGGTGCTGTGATCTCCTGGGCCTCGGCCGGCCAGGTGGGCTTCAAGGGCTCGCGCAAGTCGACTCCGTTCGCCGCGCAGCTGGCCGCCGAGGCCGCCGCTCGCCGCGCGATGGAGCACGGCATGCGCAAGGTCGACGTGTTCGTCAAGGGTCCGGGCTCCGGCCGGGAAACCGCGATCCGCTCGCTCCAGGCCGTCGGCCTCGAGGTCGGGCAGATCAGTGACGTCACGCCGCAGCCGCACAACGGCTGCCGTCCGCCGAAGCGCAGAAGGGTCTGACGAGATGGCTCGTTACACCGGTGCCGACTGCCGCCGTTGCCGTCGCGAGAAGATGAAGCTGTTCCTCAAGGGCAGCAAGTGCGATGGGCCGAAATGCCCGTTCGAGTCGCGCCCCTTCCCGCCCGGTCAGCACGGCCGTGGCCGGCCGAAGGAGACCGAGTACCTCCTGCAGCTGCGCGAGAAGCAGAAGGCCCGTCGTATCTACGGCGTCCTCGAGCGTCAGTTCGCCGGCTACTTCGACGAGGCTGTGGCCAAGCCCGGCAAGACCGGTGAGGAGCTGCTCAAGATCCTTGAGTCGCGCCTCGACAACGTGGTGTACCGGGCCGGCCTCGCCACCTCGCGTGACGCGGCCCGCCAGCTGGTGAACCACGGCCACATCCAGGTCAACGGCAAGAAGGTCGACATCGCGTCGTACCGGCTGCGTGAGCACGACATCGTGCAGGTGCGGCCGAAGTCGCGGGAGCTCACCCCGTTCCAGATCGCTCAGGGCCTCGCGGGCAGCAAGACCGTCCCCGCGTGGCTGGAGTTCATCCCCAGCGAGCTCAAGGTCCTGGTGCACAGCCTGCCCGCGCGGCAGGTCATCGACACCCAGGTCCAGGAGCAGCTGATCGTCGAGCTCTACAGCAAGTAGCACGGCTTTACGGAGGCGGGGCGATCATGCTCCGCCTCCTCGTCGGAGCGCGTCAAATAGTGGGCGCGCAACGAACTGGAGGAACCGCAAGTGCTTATCTCCCAGCGTCCGAGCCTCGCCGAAGAGTCCATCAGCGAGACCCGGTCAAAGTTCACCATCGAGCCGCTCGAGCCGGGCTTCGGCTACACCCTCGGCAACTCGCTGCGTCGCACCCTGCTCAGCTCGATCCCGGGCGCGGCCGTGACCAGCATCAAGATCGACGGGGTGCTGCACGAGTTCACCACGATCCCCGGCGTCAAGGAGGACGTGGTCGAGCTCGTCATGAACGTCAAGGAGCTGTGCGTCAGCTCCGAGCACGACGAGCCGGTCTCGATGTACCTGCGCAAGCAGGGCCCCGGCGACGTCACGGCGGGCGACATCCAGCCCCCGGCCGGCGTCTCCGTGCACAACCCCGACCTGAAGCTGGCCACGCTCAACGGCAAGGGCCGGCTCGACATGGAGCTGACCGTCGAGCGCGGTCGTGGCTACGTGACCGCGAACCAGAACAAGCAGCAGGGCCAGGAGATCGGTCGGATTCCGATCGACTCGATCTACTCCCCGGTGCTCAAGGTCACCTACCGCGTCGAGGCCACCCGTGTCGAGCAGCGCACCGACTTCGACCGGCTCATCATCGACGTCGAGACCAAGGCGTCGCTGACCCCCCGGACCGCGCTGGCCTCCGCCGGCATGACGCTCGTCGAGCTGTTCGGCCTGGCCCGCGAGCTCGACGAGACCGCTGAAGGCATCGACATCGGCCCGTCGCCGCAGGACGCGCAGCTCGCTGCCGACCTGGCACTGCCGATCGAGGAGCTCGACCTCACCGTCCGCTCGTACAACTGCCTCAAGCGCGAGGGCATCAACTCCGTCGGGGAGCTGATCAGCCGCACGGAAGCAGACCTCCTCGATATAAGGAATTTCGGTCAGAAGTCGATCGACGAGGTCAAGATGAAGCTCGCCGGGATGGGTCTGGGTCTCAAGGACTCCGCCCCGACGTTCGACCCGGCACACGTCGTGGACTCGTTCGCCGATGTTTCCTACGACGACACCGACGACTACCGCGAGACCGAGCAGCTCTAACCGGCTGCTGTTCGATTTGAGGAGCCCCAATGCCCACGCCCACCAAGGGTCCCCGCCTCGGCGGCAGCCCCGCGCATGAAAAGCTGATGCTGGCGAACCTCGCCACCTCGCTGTTCAAGCACGGACGCATCAAGACCACCGAGACCAAGGCCAAGCGGCTGCGCCCGCTCGCCGAGCAGCTCATCACCAAGGCCAAGCGCGGAGACCTGCACGCGCGCCGTCAAGCGCTCGCCGTGGTGCGCGACAAGGACGTGGTGTTCCAGCTGTTCGACCAGATCGCGCCGCGGTTCGCCACCCGGCCGGGTGGCTACACCCGCATCGTGAAGACCGGCCCGCGCAAGGGTGACGCCGCTCCCATGGCGATCATCGAGCTGGTCGAGGAGCTCGAGGTCGCCGTCGCGCCGGCGCCGCGCAAGGCCGCCGCTCGCAAGGCCGCCAAGGCCGACTCGATCGCGGTCCTCGCCGGCGAGGACGAGGACGAGGCTCCGGCCGCTGCGGCGTCCGTCTCGGACGAAGCCGGCGCTGCCGCGGACGAGGACGACGAGAAGAAGGCCTGATCACAGGTCTGAAGTCGACGGCCCGGCACCCTGCGTCACTGGGGTGCCGGGCTTCTTCGTCTGATTCGGAAGAGAAGAAGGGTGAACGTTGAGCATCCGGGTCCGCCTCGACGTGGCGTATGACGGGACCGACTTTTCCGGCTGGGCGGTCCAACCGGCCCGCCGCACCGTGGCCGGCGAGCTGACCACGGTCCTGACCCGCCTGTTCGGCACCGTGGACGGCCTGACCGTCGCCGGCCGCACCGACGCCGGCGTGCACGCCACGGGCCAGGTCTGCCACGTCGACGTCCCCGCGGACCGCTGGGAGACCCTCTCCGCCGCGCTGCTGCGCAAACTCGCCGGCCTGCTGCCCCCGGACGTCCGCGTGCTCGCCGTGACGGAGGTCCCGCCGGAGTTCGACGCCAGGTTCTCGGCCCTGTCGCGGCGCTACGAGTACCGCGTCACCGACGCCGTCCACGGCGCCCTGCCGCTGCGCCGCCACGACACGGTCGCCTGGGCCCGCCCGCTCGACCTGGACGCCCTCAACGCCGCCGCGGAGGGCCTGGTGGGGGAGCACGACTACGCCGCCTTCTGCCGCCGCAAGGAGCACGCCACGACGATCCGCGCCGTCAACCGCCTGGACTGGCGCCGCGACCCGGACGGCATCCTCGTGGCGACCGTGCAGGCGGACGCGTTCTGCCAGCAGATGGTCCGCAGCCTCGTCGGCGCCCAGCTCTTCGTCGGTGACGGCCGGCGCGCCGCGTCGTGGCCCGCGGGGCTGCTCAGCCGGCGGGTCCGTGCCGACGAGGTGACCGTGGCACCGGCACACGGGCTCTCGCTGGTGGAGGTCCGGTACCCGGAGGATCCGGCGGACCTGCGCAGCCGTTCGGAACTGACCCGCCGCCGTCGCGACGCGGACTGACGCTCAGCTGGGCTGGACGACGGGCAGGGACGCGGCCGGGGTCGCTTCCGGCTGGATGATCGCGCGGTTGCCGATGATGCCGTTCTCCAGGTACGTCTCGACGATGTCGTACGTGATCTGGTTCGGGTACGGATCGTCCGGCGCGAAGTCCTTCCCGTCCACCCTGGCGATGACGACGAAGGCGATGAAGTGCCCGCGGTAGTTCCAGCCGAGCTGGGTGGGGGCGCGGACGATCGCGTCGGTGCCGGTGCCCGCGCCGACGCTCATCCCGGCGAAGCGGCCCTTCTGCCCGTCGACGATCGGCTTGACGCCGTCGAAGGCGGTCGCCGCGGTCTTCTCGGTGTCGAGGTTGAAGATCCCGGCGGTGATCAGGTACTCCTCGCTGGGGTTCTTCATCGTCGCCCGGACGACCTCCGAGCAGCCGGCACCGGCCAGCAGGGTGGCGAGCTGGTCGGTGGCGGCGGTCTTGCAGTCGGGGGACGCCTGCGTCTTGAGAATCAGGTACGGCGGCTCGTCCGCGACCGCGACGATGCTGTTCTGCGGGAAGACCTCGGCCTCGGTGAGCGGGTTGGGGTCGACCTGGCGGCTGCTGATGTCGCGCTTCTTCGGGCCGGCGGCGGTGCTGGAGCGGGCCGACTCGGGCCCGTTCTTCTCGTCCTTGAAGATGAACCAGGAGCCCAGGCCGCACGCGCCGAGCAGGACGACCACGCCGATGACGCTCAGCGCGGCGATCCAGCGGTGTGGCCGGTGCTCGACGGGGTCGGCGACGGTCGAGCGCGGTGCGCCGGGCCGGCGGCTGTCGGGGCGGCCCGCGGGCCGCTTGCCCGGCGGCTCCCGCAGCGCCCGCTGGGTGCCGGTGCCGGTGTACTCCCCGGTGCCGCGTCCACGGCCGCCGCGGCGACCGGCCGGCTCGTCGAACGGCAGTCCGTCGTCGAGGGGGCGCCGCTGGTGGGGCGCCTCGTCGGCCCCGGGACGCCGCCGGGTGGCGGTGCCGCTCGCCTCGAACGCCGCACTCGGCGGCTCATAACCCGCCCCTGCCCGGTCAAGCCCTGCCCGGTCAAGCCCCGCGCGGTCCAGGCCGGCGGGCTCGAACCCGACGGGCTCGAAACCGTCCCGCCGGCGCCGCGCGGTCCCCGTGTCGTCGCGGCGCGCGGGGATCTCGTCGAAGCCGCCCCGCCCCCGCCGCCCGGCGCCGGTGTCGTCCCGCCGCGGACCGGAGATATCGTCCCGCCGCAGGTTGGCGACGTCGTCCCGCCGGAGGCCGGCAGTGTCGTCCCGGCGCAGGCCGGCGGTGTCGTCAGGGGCGCCGGTGTAGAAGCCGCCGCGCGGACCGGCGCCCGTGGTGGGGCCGAAGCCTGATCCGGTGGCGGGCCCGCCGGTGATCGGTGGGCCGGAGCGTTGCCGTCCCACGCCGCTGTCAGGACCGACGGGTTCGAAGCCCCCGCGCCGGGACGTGCCGGTGTCGTCGCGCCGGAACGCGGCCGGGTCCTCGGTGGCGCGGGACCGGCGGCCGGTGGTGCTATCCGTTCCCGCCGCGGGAGGTGTACCCCCGTCGAACGCCCGCCGTCCCCCCGACGTGTCCGGCCCACGCCGCCCGGAGGTCGGGCTCTCCCGGCCGCTGTCGGTGTCGGGACGGGCCCGGCGCCCGGCGGGCGGCACGGGCTCGTCGAACCGCCGGCGGGCACCCGTCGACGTCGGGTCGGCCTCTTCCGCCTCGCGGCGGGCCCGGCGGCCGGTCGCGCCGCCGCTGGTCGGGCTGCTCTCGGGACGCATCGTCGGGAAGATCGGCACGAGCGGCGGCGGCTCGGTCGCGGGCCGGGGCGGCGCGGAGTCGTCGAGCGGCTTGATGATGGGGACCAGTGCGGGACCGTGGTCGTACGACTGCGAAGCGCGACCGTCCGGACCGCGCCTGGCCGGCTCGTCCTCGGCCCGGGCCCGGCGGCGACCGCCACGCGGCTCAGTGGTGTCGACAGGGGGTGGCGGCTCGATCGCGGCACGTGCCGGCGGCGGCGAGGCCGGCCGGGCGAAGACCCCGCTCGGCGAGTCGCCGCGCCCGGCCCGGGGACCGGTGGGCTCGTCGCGGACGGGCCGGAACGCCCCACCGGCGGCGTCGTCCCGCAACGGCCGGAAGGTGCCACTGGGCGAGTCGTCACGAGGAGGGCGGGACGCGTCCCGAGGCGCCCGGAACGACCCGCTCGGCGGCTCCTCCCGAGGCGCCCGGAACACACCGCTCGGCGAGTCGTCGCGAGGTGTCCGGAACGACCCGCTGGGCGAGTCGTCGCGTGGCGTCCGGAACGACCCGCTGGGCGAGTCGTCGCGAGGTGTCCGGAACGACCCACTGGGTGCGTCGTCGCGCGGCGCGCGGAACGACCCGCTCGGCGAGTCCTCTCCCCGGGGCCGGCGCCGCCCACCACCAGCGGGCCCCTCGGGCCCACGCGGATCAACCGGCGGCGGCCCGGCCCGGAACACGCCGCTCGGCGAGTCGTCGCGCGGCGCCCGGAACGACCCGCTCGGCGACTCCCCACGGGGCCCCCGGAACGATCCGCTCGGCGAGTCGTCCCGCGGCAGTCGGCCGTACACACCGCTCGGCGAGTCGTCAGGACGCGAACGACCGGGCGGCCCGCCACGCGGCCCGTCGTCGAAGCCGGGCTCGTCGAACGACGGCGGCGGCGCCGAGAACGGGTCCGGTCCGCTGCCCCGGAGCCCGGCCAACCAGTTGTCGGCCTCGTCCGCCTCGTCCCGGCGGAACGAGTCGGAACGCCGCTTGCGGCGCTGCTCGTTCCCAGAAGTCATGTCGCACAGGGTAGCCGACCGTCCTGGGTGGTGGCGTGTCGGCGATGTTTCGCGCAATCCGAACGAGTGGGGCGCGAGCAGGGCCGTTCACCTGCTTGGGGACAATGCGTTGCGGCATCGGTCAAAGGAGGCGCATCGTGTCCGGCGAGCACTATTTCACCGCGGAGCCGGCGGCGGCCGAAATCCGGCACGACGTCGTGTTCACCATCGACGACCAGGAGTTCCGGCTCGTGGCGGCGGGTGGAGTGTTCTCGGCGAGCCGGCTGGATCCGGGCACGTCGGTGCTGCTGCAGCGCGCGCCGCTGCCGGGCGCCGCGACGACCGGGTTCCTGCTGGACCTCGGCTGCGGCTACGGCCCGATCGCCGCGGTCCTCGCCGCGAACGCGCCCAAGGCGACGATCTACGCCGTCGACGTCAACCAGCGGGCGCTCGACCTCGCAGGTCAGAACACCGGTCCGAACGTGATCACCGCGCTGCCGGACGAGGTGCCGGAGACTGTCGGGTTCGCGCAGATCTGGTCCAACCCGCCGATCCGGATCGGCAAGCCGGAGCTGCACGCGCTGCTGCTGCGCTGGCTGCCGAGGCTGACCCCGGACGGCACCGCGTGGCTGGTCGTGGCCAAGAACCTGGGCGCGGACTCGCTGCAGCGGTGGCTCGCCGAGCAGGGGTTCAGCGCCGAGCGGCACGCCAACCACAAGGGCTTCCGGATCTTCGAAGTCCGAAAAGCGGGCGACGTACACCAAAGACCGGCGCAGAATTCCTGACTCGTGGGATACGTGGACGTGGCTGGGGTCGGGCACACCCTCGCAGATGGTCGTGAGCTGTTCGCCGAGGTGTCGTTCCGGGTCGGTGAGGGCGCCAAGGTCGCGCTCGTCGGGCCCAACGGCGCCGGGAAGACGACGCTGCTGAAGATGGTGGCCGGCGACCTGCCGGTGCGGGAGGGCGTGATCGCCCGGTCCGGCGGGCTGGGCGTGATGCGCCAGTTCATCGGCATGATCGGCGACGACCGCACGCTGTACGACCTGGCGCTGCAGCTCGCCCCCGCCGGTCTCCAGAAAGCCGGCGAGCGGCTGCACGCCGCGGAGCTGGCGATGCACGCGGAGGGCACCGAGAAGGCGCAGCTACGCTACGCGAACGCCCTGGCGGCGTGGGGTGAGGCCGGCGGGTACGACGCCGAGGTCCTCTTCGACACGGTGAGTGTCGCCGCGCTCAACAAGCCGTGGGACGAGACCCGGGACCGGCCGGTCCGGACCCTGTCGGGCGGGCAGCAGAAACGGTTCGCACTCGAGCTGCTGCTGCGCGGGGACGACGAGGTGCTGCTGCTCGACGAGCCGGACAACTTCCTGGACGTACCGGGGAAGCGCTGGCTGGAGGAGCGGCTGCGCGAATCGTCGAAGTCGGTGCTCTACGTGTCGCACGACCGCGAGCTGCTCGCCAGGTCGGCGGACCGGGTCGTGGCGGTCGAGGGCGGCTCGGCGTGGGTGCATCCGGGTGGGTTCGCCTCCTGGCACGAGGCACGGGTCGCGCGGCACGAGCGCCTCGACGAGCTGCGCCGCCGCTGGGACGAGGAGCATCAGAAGCTCAAGGACCTCGTCCTCATGTACAAGACGAAGGCCGCCTTCAACGACGGGCTGGCTTCGCGGTACCAGGCGGCCCAGACGCGGCTGAGGAAGTTCGAGGAGGCGGGCCCGCCGCCGACGCCGCCGAAGGACCAGGACATCCGGATGCGGCTGTCCGGCGGGCGGACCGGCAAGCGGGCCGTGATGTGCGAGCAACTGGAGCTGGACGGGTTGACGTACCCGTTCGACCTGGAGATCTGGTACGGCGACCGGCTCGCCGTCCTCGGCGGCAACGGCACCGGCAAGTCGCACTTCCTGCGGCTGCTCGCCCGTGGCGGCACCGACCCGGACCCGACGCAGACGCCGATCGGGGTGCAGATCGCGCCGGTCGCGCACGGCGGGCAGGTCCGGCTCGGCGCGCGGGTGCGGCCCGGGCACTTCTCGCAGACGCACGACCGGCCGGAGCTGCTCGACAAGACCCTGGTGGAGATCCTGTGGCGGGGTGACGACTGGCGCAGCGGGCTGCCCAGGCCGCAGGCGATGCCGGCGCTGTCGCGCTACGAGCTGGCGGCGCAGGCCGACCAACGCTTCGGCACCCTGTCCGGCGGGCAGCAGGCCAGGTTCCTGGTGCTGCTGCTGGAGCTGTCCGGGGCGACGCTGCTGCTGCTCGACGAGCCGACGGACAACCTGGACATGGCCAGCGCCGAGGCCCTGGAGGAAGGGCTGCGCAGCTTCGACGGGACCGTCATCGCGGTGACGCACGACCGCTGGTTCAGCCGGTCGTTCGACCGTTTCGTGCTGTTCCGTGCCGATGGCGAGGTCGTGGAGGTGCCGGAGCCGGTGTGGGAGGGGCGCGGCTGACGGACGCCCTGTCCGTGGCGGTGCGTCACCAGGTGCTCACATTGGCCCGGTGGATCCCTCAGTTGTGCTCACCGTCGGCGCGTCCGACTCGTCCGGTGGTTCCGGAATACAGGCTGACCTGCGCACCCTCGCCGCGATGCGGATGCACGGGGCGTCGGTCGTGACGGCGGTGGTGTCGCGGAACACGCGGGGCACCACCGACGTGTACGCGCAGCCGACGACCGTCGTGTCCGGGCAGCTCGGCTGCGTCCTGGAGGACCTGCCGGTGGCCGCGGTCAAGACCGGCATGTTCCCCAACGCGGAGACGGCGATCGCGGTCGCCGCGCGGGCCCGGTCCGGGGCGCTGCCGAACCTCGTCGTCGACCCCGTGCTGGAGACCGCCGGCGGCAACCGCAGGGGTCTCGCGGCGGCCCTGGAGCGGCTCCTGCCGCACGCGCTCGTCGCCACCCCCAACCGGGAGGAGGCGTCGCTGCTGGTCGGCTGGGAGGTCGTGACCCCCGACGACATGGCCAAGGCGGCGGCGGAGCTGTCGGCGGGCGGTCCCCGGTATGTGGTGGTCACGGGCGGCGACTTCGTCGCCGGCGACAACGCGATCGACGTGGTCTGGGCGGACGGCGCCGCCCGGCTGCTGCACAGCCCCAGGGTGAGCAGCCGCAACACCGACGGCAGCGGCGCCACGTTCGCGACCGCGGTCGCGGCCCGGCTCACCCTCGGCGACGACCCGGCGGAGGCGATCGCCTGGTCGAAGGGGTTCGTCGGCAGGGCGATCAGCGACGCGGCGGACTGGCGCATCGGCGCCGGCACCGGCCCGATCGATCAGTTCGGCTGGTCGGCCCTCACCCTTCGATAGGGGTACGCCCAGCAGGCATGATGCAGGTATGGACGAGAAGACGTTGATCCACCAGATCTCTGCGCTCGTGGACGACGAGCACAAACTCCGGACCCAGCTGCAGACCGGCAAGATCACCGAGGAGCAGGAGCGCGGGCGGCTCAGCGACATCGAGGCGCAGCTCGACCAGCTGTGGGACCTGCTCCGCCGCCGGCGCGCGGCGAAGCTGCAGGGCGTCTCACCCGACGAGGTCCAGGCACACACCCTCGACGAGGTAGAGCACTACCTTCAGTAGTTAGGCAGTCACCAGCTGCCCCACCGCTGCGCGGCGGGTCCCGGCGGGGGGTTCCCACGCCGCGCCCCCCATGCGCCGCGGTGCGACGCACTCAAGCCCATTTCCTAGTCCACCCGCAGGCGGTAGCCGCGCTTCACCACCGTCTGCACGAAGGCGGGGCCGCCGAGCGCGGCCCGGAGGCGGGCCACGGCCATCTCGACCGCGTGCTCGTCGGCGCCGCGGGGCAGCTCGCGCAGCAGTGCCGCCCGGGACAGCACCCGCCCGGGCGACGCTGCGAGCGCGCGCAGCACCGCCATCGGGCCCGGTGCGAGGGGCTTGAGCGTGCCGTCGATGATCGCGGCGTGGCCGCGCAGCGTGACCGCGGCGCCCGCGACGTGCAGGGTGGGGGCGCGTTTGGGCAGCTCGTCGACGAGGATCCGCACGAGCGCGCCCAGGCGGGCCCGCTGCGGCGCCGCCACGGGCACGCCCAGGCGCTTCAAGGGCGCGGCGGTCACCGGACCGACACAGGCGGCCAGAACGTCGGTCCGCAGGGCTTCCAGGACGTCCGGCGCCTCCGACCCGGCGACGCGCAGCAGCGAGCTGACCGCCGGCGCCGAGGTGAAGGTGACCGAGTCGACGAGCCGCGAGCAGATCAGGTCGACCAGTCGCCGCAGCGGCGCGGGGTCGACGGGCGGCGCCCACCGGTACACCGGGATCTCCACGACGATCGCGCCGGCGTCCCGCAGGGCGGTGGTGAACTCGGGGTGCGGCTCGCCGTGCAGCTGCAGGGCGATGCGCCGGCCGGCGATCCCGCCGGGGAACCCGCCGCCGAGGAGGAAGTCGAGGACCTCGTCGCAGCTCTCCGTGTCCGGCGACCAGGCCTCGATCATGCCGGCGGCACGGACCGCGCCCTTCGCCTTCGGGCCGCGGGCGATCAGGTACGCGTCGCTGAGCCGGGACCGCAGCGCCTCGCCGAGGCCCCACCCCTCGGCCGCCTCGATCCAGCCGCGCAGGCCGATGCCGGTCGTCGCGATCACGATCTCCGGCGGCACGTCGACGCACGAGACGGTCGCGGCCTTCAGCTCGGTGTCGTCGGCGACCGGCACGATCCGCAGCGCCGGCGCGAGCACGACCCGGGCGCCGCGGCGTTCGAGCAGCGCGCTGAGCTCGTCGCGGCGCCGGTCGGCGGTGACCGCCACGGTGAAGCCGGCGAGGGGAAGATCCTCGCCGGACGTCGGCCGGGCCTCCAACGTACTGCTCGCGCTCACGTCATGACCTCGACGAGGCCCTCACGGACCCGCACCGAATACACCGGCACCCGCACCCCGGGCTGGTCCAGGCACTCGCCGCTGCGCAGGTCGAACACCTGCTTGTGCATCGGCGACGCGACCGTCGGCACCTCGCCGCGGCTGCCGACGATGCCGCGGGACAGCACCGCCGCACCGCTGATCGGGTCGAGGTTGCCGAGGGCGTACACCTCGCCGTCGTACACGCGGAACAGTGCCACCTGTGCCCCGTCGACCAGGGCGGCGACGCCGCGCTCCGGCTCCAGGCGGGGATACGGGCAGACCACGGTCCACTTCATGAGCGCACTCCAAGGACGACGGGAACAGGCTGTCCGCGTTCGGATGCGAACGTGATCGTCGGGTCCGGGGTGTCCGGCGCGTTGACGAACGACACGAACCGGGCGAGGCGCTCCGGGTCGTTGATCGTCGCCCGCCACTCGTCGACGTAGGAGCCGACGTGGTGGGCCATCATGGCGTCGAGCTCTTCGGCGATGCCGAGGGAATCCTCGACGATGACGGCCCGCAGGTAGTCCAGGCCGCCCTCCATGGCTTCGATCCAGGCCGAGGTGCGCTGCAACCGGTCCGCGGTGCGGATGTAGAACATCAGGAACCGGTCGACGAGCGTGATGAGCTGCTCGGTGGTGAGGTCGCTGGCCAGCAGGTCGGCGTGGCGTGGCCGGAAGCCGCCGTTGCCGCCGACGTAGAGGTTCCAGCCGTTGTCGGTGGCGATGATGCCGAAGTCCTTGCCCTTGGCCTCGGCGCACTCCCGGGCGCAGCCGGACACGGCCGACTTGAGCTTGTGCGGTGCGCGCAGCCCGCGATACCGCAGCTCCAGCTCGACGGCGAGCCCGACGGAGTCCTGCACGCCGTAGCGGCACCACGTCGACCCGACGCACGACTTCACGGTGCGCAGCGCCTTGCCGTAGGCGTGCCCCGACTCGAACCCGGCCTCGACCAGCCGGTGCCAGATCGCCGGCAGCTGCTCGACGCGGGCGCCGAGCAGGTCGATGCGCTGCCCGCCGGTGATCTTCGTGTACAGGTTGAAGTCGCGGGCGACCTCACCGATGACGATCAGCTTGTCGGGTGTGATCTCGCCGCCGGGGATCCGGGGGATCACCGAGTAGGTGCCGTTGCGCTGGATGTTGGCCAGGAAGTGGTCGTTGGTGTCCTGCAGCGCGGCCTGCTCGCCGTCCAGGACGTAGTCGTTGTGCAGCGACGCGAGGATCGAGGCGACCGTCGGCTTGCAGATGTCGCAGCCGCGGCCGGTGCCGTGCTCGGCGACCAGCTGCGAGAACGTGCGGATGTCGCGGACCCGGATGATGTCGAACAGCTCCGCGCGCGACTGGGTGAAGTGCTCGCACAGCGCCTTGCTGGGCGCGACCCCGCCCTCGGCGAGCAGCTGTTTGAGCAGCGGCACGCACGAGCCGCAGCTGGTGCCGGCCCGGGTGCAGGCCTTCAGGGCGGCCACGTCGGTGCAGCCCTGCTCGTGGATCGCCGCGCTGATCTGGCCCTTGGTGACGGCGTTGCAGGAGCAGATCTGGGCGTCCTCGGACAGCGCGGCCCGTGGTGCGTCGCCGGCGAGCAGCGCGAGCGGTGAGGCCGGCAGCGGCCCGCCGACGCTGGCCCGCAGCGCCGGGTAGGAGCTGGCGTCGCCGACCAGGATGCCGCCGAGCAGGGTCTGCGCGTCGTCGGAGAGGACCAGCTTGGCGTAGGTACCGCTGGCCGGGTCGAGATAGACGACGTCGAGCAGGTCGGTGCGCAGCGCGTCGCCGAAGCTGGCGACGTCGACGCCGAGGAGCTTCAGCTTCGTGGACGTGTCCGCGCCGGGGAACGACGCGTCGCCGCCGAGGAGCCGGTCGGCGACGACCTCCGCCATCGCGTAGCCGGGCGCCACCAGGCCGTAGCAGCGGCCGTCGATCTCGGCGCACTCGCCGATCGCGTAGACGGCCGGGTCGTCGGTGCGGCACCCGGCGTCGACGACCACCCCACCGCGCGCCCCCGTAGCGAGACCCATCGTGCGGGCCAGCTCGTCGCGCGGTCGGATGCCGGCGGCCACCACGACGATGTCGGCCGGGATGTGCGCGCCGTCGGACAGGGTCAGCGCCAGGGTGGCGTTGACGGACTGGCTCGGGCGGATCGCGGTGGTCGCGGCGCCGAGGTGCACCCGGACCCCGAGGTCCTCGACGTACTTGCGCAGGACCGCGCCGCCGGCCTCGTCGACCTGGACCGGCATCAGCCGCGGCGCGAACTCGATCACGTGGGTGCGCAGGCCCAGCAGGCGCAGCGCGTTGGCCGCCTCCAGGCCGAGCAGGCCGCCGCCGATGACCGCACCGACCTCCCGGCCGGCGGCGTGCGCCCGGATCGCCTCCAGGTCGTCCAGCGTGCGGTAGACGAACACGCCCGCCTGGTCGACGCCGCTGATCGGCGGCACGAACGCGGACGAGCCGGTGGCCAGGACCAGGGCGTCGTACTCGTACATGCCGTGGGCGGTGGTGACCTTCCGGGCGGCCCGGTCGATCGTCAGGGCCGGCTCGCCGAGGTGCAGGTCGACCCCGTCCGGCAGGTCGTAGGTGAGGTCCTGCGCGGACGCGCCGTCGAAGAACGCCGACAGCCGCACCCGGTCGTACGCGGAGCGGCTCTCCTCGGCCAGGACGGTGATCTCCCACCGGTCGGTGGTGTCGCGGGCGCGCAGCGCCTCCACGAACCGGTGACCGACCATGCCGTGGCCGACGACGACGACCTTCACCGGCCACCGCCCAGATCGATGCTGATCGTTGCGGCGCGAGGTGCCCTCAGGTAACGCGAGCATGGCGGCACGGTTTCGGCGTTGTTACCGGCGGCAGCCGGCGTGACACCGGGCTGCGAGCTGGGGATGGCGACCGCTTCGGACATGGCCAAAAGGCTGCCGCCGGGCGGTTTCGCTCCAGCGTCCCGAATGTTTCGCGCCTGCTAAGAGCGCCTCACACGACCCTTGAACAGGAAGTTACCGCCGGCACCACCGAAGGCGTCGATGAAGGTCGATGTGGCACGGTCCGGTGAAAGGCGTGCCAGATCGTCCCACGGTAGGGTTCGGCGATCTGCTCGTGGGGGTAGACAGAAACGGACCCCGATATGAGGAGGAACCAGATGCGCTCGACCGCCAAGGTCACCATCGTGGCCATAACGGCGCTCGGCATCGGGCTCGCCGGCTGCAGCAACGGCTCCGGCACACCCGGCACCGCCAGCAGCGGCAAGACGTCGGCCGGCGCCTCGGGGGCGGCCTCGTCCGGCGCCCCCGCGCCCGGCACCACCGAGACCGGCTCCGCCGCGTCCTGCCTGGTCGGCACCTGGAAGGCGACTGGCCTCTCCGGCAAGCTCAGCGGCCCGGTAACGGGCACCTTCACCGGTGGCGGCGGCACCCTGCTGACCGTCGACTCGGCCGGCAAGACCCAGGTCGACTTCGGCCCGATGCAGCCGGTCACGTTCGCCTTCAGCGTCGCCGGCGGCGACGTCAAGGGCAGTTTCAGCTACGGCGGCAAGGTCAACGGCACCATCAAGTCGGCCACCACCCCGGCCGGCACCTGGGAGCCCCAGGGCGCCGTCGACTTCAGCACCCTCACCGTCACCGTCGACCTGACCAGCCCCGCCGCGGTCCGGGTCGCCGACAAGACCTCGATCGCCGAGTTCGCCGGCACCGGCACCGCCGACACCGGCGGCGCGGTGGACGCCCAGCCCGTCCTCAAGAAGAGCAGCTACGACTGCTCCGGCGGCACCACCCTGAAGCTCGGCCCGCCGCAGGGCGGCCCGGACACCGGCACCTGGACCTTCACCAAGGCATAGGGCTTCACCTCATGGCGGGCGGTTCTCACAATCGCGGAACCGCCGCCGTGGGGGAAACGTTGCGGCCAGGATAAGAACGGTGCGCGCGATGGAAACCCGGCATCCATACGGTCCCCACCATGACTCTCGCCGTGGAAACCGTCGAGCCGGGCGGGCAGCCCCCGCGCCCCCGACGCGGTCGCTGGATCACCGACTGGCGACCTGAGGACCGCACCTTCTGGGATGAGGCCGGCGCGAAGATCGCCCGGCGCAACCTCATCGTCTCCATCCTGTCGGAGCACATCGGCTTCTCGATCTGGAGCCTCTGGTCGGTCTTCGTCCTGTTCCTCGGCCCGAAGTACGGTTTCGACCCGGCCCAGAAGTTCCTGCTCACCAGCGCGCCCACGCTCGTCGGCGCGGTGCTGCGCCTGCCCTACACCTTCGCCGTCGCCACCTTCGGCGGCCGCAACTGGACCATCTTCAGCGCCCTGATGCTGCTGGTCCCGAGCATCCTCGCCGGCATCATCCTCGAGCCCGGCGTCTCGTTCACCACCCTGCTGCTCGTGGCCTCGGTCGCCGGCGTCGGCGGCGGCAACTTCGCCTCCTCGATGGCCAACATCAATGCCTTCTACCCGCAGCGGCTCAAGGGCTGGGCCCTCGGCATCAACGCCGGCGGCGGCAACATCGGCGTCCCCGCCGTGCAGCTCGTCGGCCTGCTCGTCCTGGCGACCGCCGGCGCGAGCCACCCGCGCCTGATCATCCTGATCTACCTGCCGCTGATCGTCATCGCGGCCGCCCTCGCGGCGATCTACATGGACAATCTCACGCACGCCGCGAACGACCGGCACGCCATGCGTGACGTGATCAAGGACCGGCACGCCTGGATCATGTCGCTGCTGTACATCGGCACCTTCGGCTCGTTCATCGGCTTCGGCTTCGCGTTCGGCCAGGTGCTGCTGGTGCAGTTCAAGTCGGACTTCGACACCCCGGTCAAGGCGGCGTACCTGACGTTCCTCGGCCCCCTGCTCGGCTCGCTCATCCGGCCGGTCGGCGGCGCGCTCGCTGACCGGTTCGGCGGCGCGAAAATCACCTTCTGGAACTTCGTCGGCATGGCGCTCGGCGCGACCCTGGTCCTCGTCGCGTCCCGGCAGCACTCCCTGCCGCTGTTCCTGACCGGCTTCATCGCCCTGTTCGTCTTCAGCGGCATCGGCAACGGCTCGACCTACAAGATGATCCCGGCGATCTTCCGCGCCAAGTATCCCGCCGACGAGAACCAGTCCCGGCGGCTCGCCACGGCGCTCATCGGGGTGGCCGGAGCGGTCGGCGCGGCCGGTGGCGTCCTGGTCAACCTCGCCTTCCGGCAGTCGTTCCTCGCGTACAAGACCGGCGACGGCGCATACATCGCCTTCCTCGCCTTCTACGCCGTCTGCTTCGCCGTCACCTGGTTCGTCTACCTGCGCGATTCACCCCGCAAACTCGAAGGGGTCTGAGGCCGTTTTGACCGCACAACAGCGGCCCGGTATCGTGGACCGCTGTTGTGCGATGACAAGGCGTCCCCACCGTTCGGGTACGCTAGGTGGTCGTGCGCCCCTTAGCGCCGCCATGAGAGCGCACCCCAGAACCGACGACGTGGAAGACAAGGTAGACCTGTGGGTACGTACAGCCCGAAGCCGGGTGAAATCGAGCGCGTGTGGCACGTCATCGACGCGTCGGACGTCGTGCTCGGCCGTCTGGCCACGCACGCCGCGACGTTGCTGCGCGGTAAGCACAAGCCGACGTTCGCCCCGCACGTGGACACCGGCGACTTCGTCATCGTGATCAACGCCGGCAAGGTGGCGCTGACCGGCAACAAGCGGCAGACCAAGGTCGCCTACCGGCACTCGGGCTTCCCGGGCGGCCTCAAGGCGGTCGGCTACGAGGAGCTGCTGACCAAGAACCCGGAGCGGGCGATCGAGCTGGCCGTCAAGGGCATGCTCCCGCACAACCGCCTCGGTGCCCGGCAGATCCGGAAGCTGAAGGTCTACGCGGGCGCCGAGCACCCGCACGCCGCGCAGCTGCCCCAGCCGTTCGAGATCAAGCAGATCGCGCAGTGAGCGCGGACGAAGGACTGAGCGTGACCGACGAGACCGTCGAGACCATCGACACCGAGGCCGCCGCCGTTGAGCCGGCCGCCGTTGCTGTCGCCACCGTCGAGACCCCCGCGCCCACCGTCGAGACGACGGCCACGGCGAAGGTGCCGACCCGTTCCCGCCGTGCCGGCCAGCCGATCCAGACCGTTGGCCGCCGCAAGGAAGCCATCGTCCGGGTCCGCCTGGTCCCCGGCACCGGCAAGTTCCTCCTCAACGGCCGCGAGCTGGAGAACTACTTCCCCAGCAAGGTCCACCAGCAGTCCGTCAAGGAGCCGCTGGTCATCGTCGAGAAGGTCGACCAGTTCGACGTCTTCGCCAACCTGCGTGGCGGCGGCACCACCGGCCAGGCCGGCGGCCTGCGCCTCGCGATCGCCCGCGCGCTCATCGAGAACGACCCCGATGACCGCCCGGCGCTCAAGAAGGCCGGCTTCCTCACCCGTGACGCCCGCGCCACCGAGCGCAAGAAGTACGGTCTGAAGAAGGCCCGCAAGGCCCCGCAGTACTCGAAGCGCTAACCAAGCCTCTCGGCCGGGTGCACTCTGGAGGTGTACCCGGCCGATTTGCGTTCGCGGCCTTACAGCTCAACGGAGGTATCGCAGTGGGGCGACTCTTCGGCACCGACGGCGTCCGCGGACGCGCCAATGCCGACCTGACTCCCGAGCTGGCCATGGCGGTCGCCATCGCCGCCGCGCAGGTGCTGTTCGAGCGGGACCACTCCCACGCGCCCCTGGCCGTCGTCGGCCGCGACCCGCGGGCCAGCGGCGAGATGCTGGAGGCCGCCGTCGTGGCCGGGCTCACCAGTGCCGGGGCCAACGTGGTCCGGGTCGGTGTCCTGCCCACCCCGGCCGTCGCATACCTCACCGGCGTCCTGAACGCCGACATCGGCGTGATGCTGTCCGCCTCGCACAACCCGATGCCCGACAACGGGGTCAAGCTCTTCGCCGCCGGCGGGCACAAGCTCCCCGACGACGTCGAGGACGAGATCGAGCGCCTGATCGCCGAGGGCACCAAGAGCCGCCCCACCGGCGCCGGCGTCGGCCGCGTCACCGACCTCGCCGACGGCGAGGACCGCTACGTGCGGCACCTGCTGACCTCCCTGCCCGGCCCGCTCGTCGAGCTCAAGGTCGTCGTCGACTGTGCCAACGGCGCCGCGTCGTCCGCCGCCCCCGAGGCGTATCGCCGCGCCGGCGCGCACGTCATCGCCATCAACGCGGATCCCGACGGCCTCAACATCAACGAGGACTGTGGCTCCAACCACCTCGGCCAGCTCCGCGCCGCCGTCGTCGAGCACGGCGCCGACCTCGGCATCGCCCACGACGGCGACGCCGACCGGGTCGCCGCCGTCACCGCCGACGGCGCCGAGGTCGACGGCGACCAGATCATGGCCGTCCTCGCCCTCGCCATGCGCGACGGCGGCCTGCTCAAGGACGACACCCTCGTCGCCACCGTCATGAGCAACCTCGGCCTGAAGATCGCCATGCGCGAGGCCGGCATCCGGCTGCTCGAGACCCGCGTCGGCGACCGGTACGTCCTGGAGGAGCTCCGCGCGAAGGGCCTCGCCCTCGGCGGCGAGCAGAGCGGTCACATCATCATGCCGGCGTTCGCCACGACCGGCGACGGCGTCCTCACCGCACTGCACCTCATGGGCCGCATGACCGGCACCGGCCGTACCCTGGCGGACCTCGCTTCCGTCGTCCACCGCCTGCCGCAGGTCCTCATCAACGTCCACGTCGGCGACCGCGCCGCCGCGGCCAAGGCCGCCCAGGTCCTCGACGCCGCGAAGCAGGTCGAGGCCGAGCTCGGCGGCACCGGCCGGGTCCTGCTCCGCCCGTCGGGCACCGAGCAGCTCGTCCGGGTCATGGTCGAGGCGGCCACCCAGGAGACCGCCCGCGAGGCCGCCGAGCGGATCGCCGCCATCGTCCGCGCGGTCTCCCCGGCCTGACTCCCATGATCCGGAAGACTCCGGGCACTCCCGGGTGCACAAGGTCTTCCGGATCACGGCTCGCGGCTACCCGGTAGTAACGTGCGGCGCATGACTGACGCCCGCACCGTTCTCGTCACCGGCGCCTCCCGCGGCATCGGCAAGGCGACCGCCGTCGCCTTCGCCGCGCAGGGCTGCAACGTCGTGCTCACCTCGCGCGACCAGGACGCCCTCGACGCCGTCGCGGAGGAGATCCGCGCCGCCCACCCGTCCGCCGGGGTGCTCGCCCACGCCGCCCACGCGGCCGAGCCCGACCAGGCCGGCGCGGCCGTCGACGCCGCCATGTCCCGCTTCGGCGCGATCGACGTCCTGGTCAACAACGCCGGCACCAACCCGTACTTCGGCCCGCTCATGGACATCGACCCGGTCCGCGCCGAGAAGACCGTCCGCCTCAACCAGTTCGGCCCGGTCCTGTGGAGCCAGCTGGCCTGGAAGGCGTCGATGTCCGCCCGGGGCGGTGCGATCGTCAACGTCGCCTCCGTGGGTGGCCTGCTCACCGAGCCCGGCATCGGCTACTACAACGCCACCAAGGCCGCCGTCATCCACCTCACCCGCCAGCTCGCCGCCGAGCTCGCGCCCACGGTCCGCGTCAACGGCGTCGCCCCGGGGATCGTGCGCACCAAACTCGCCCGCGGACTGTGGGAGAACAACGAGCAGTACCTCAACGACAACCTGCCCCTCGGCCGCATCGGCGAGCCCGACGACATCGCCGACGTGATCACCTTCCTCGGCGGCCCCGCGTCCCGCTGGATGACCGGCCAGACCCTCGTCATCGACGGCGGTGCCCAGATCCGTTCATCCCTGGCCTGACGCCTCCCGTCGCCCGCCCGCGCCGCCGGTATGACAGGGTTACCTCTGATCGTGTCAGCCGGCATCGCAGCATGAGGAGCCGACCATGAGAGCCGCATGGCGAGTGGCGCAGGTCCGTGCGGCCGAAGAGGCCCTGATGAAGCAGCTGCCCGGCGGCACGCTCATGCAGCGGGCCGCCGGCGGTCTCGCCAGGCGCTGTGCGCAGACGCTGCCCAAGGTGTATGGCAGCCGCATCCTGCTCCTCGTCGGCCCCGGCAACAACGGCGGCGACGCGCTCTACGCCGGTGCGCTGCTGGCCCGGCGCGGCGCACACGTCGAGGCGCTGGTGCTGGACGCCGAACGGGTCCACCGGGGCGGTGCCGCCGCCCTGCACGCCGCCGGCGGGGCCCTGACCAGGACCGTCCCGGACCGGATCGACCTGGTCGTGGACGGCATCCTCGGCATCGGCGGCCGGGGCGGGCTGCGCGAGCCGGCCGCGAGCCGGGTCGCGGAGGTGTCCGGTTCGCTGCGCGGCGCCCCGGTGATCGCGGTCGACGTGCCCTCCGGCGTCGACGCCGACACCGGCGCCGTCACCGGGATGGCGGTCCACGCCGACATCACCGTCACGTTCGGCGTGCTGAAGCCCGGCCTGCTCGTCGGTGCCGGCGCCGTGCACAGCGGACTCGTCGAGGTGGTCGACATCGGCCTGGAGCCGCACCTCGACGGCCGCCCCGCCTGCTACGTGCCCGACATCGCCGACGTCGCCGCCTGGTGGCCGCGGCCCGTCGCCAACGACAACAAGTACTCCCGCGGGGTGGTGGGCGTCGCGACCGGCTCCGAGCAGTACCCGGGCGCCGCCGTCCTGTCCGTCTCCGGTGCGCTCGCCGGCCCGGCGGGCCTCGTGCGCTACGCGGGCAGCGCAGCCGACGCCGTCCGGGCCCACCACCCGCCGGTCATCGCCAGCGAGCGGGTCGCCGACGCCGGCCGCGTGCAGGCCTGGACCTGTGGCAGCGGCCTGGGCACCGACGAGCGGGCGTACGCCGAGCTGCGCACCGTCCTCGGCGCGCCCGTCCCCGCCTGCCTCGACGCCGGCGCCCTGACGCTGCTCGTCGACACCCGGATGGCCGACTGGCTCCGCGACCGCGACGCCCCGACGGTCGTCACCCCGCACGACGGGGAGTTCCAGCGGCTCGCGGGCGGCGCGCCCGGCGACGACCGGGTGGCCGCGGCCGTGCACCTGGCCGACCGGATGGACTCGGTCGTGCTGCTCAAGGGCGACCGGACGATCATCGCCACCCCCGACGGCCGGGTGTTCGTCAACCCGACCGGGACCCCGGCGCTGGCGACCGGGGGCACCGGTGACGTCCTCGCCGGGCTGCTCGGCTCGCTCCTCGCGGCGGGCCTGCCGGCGGAGCACGCCGCCGCGGCGGCCGCGTTCGTGCACGGCCTGGCGGGCCGGCTCGCCGCCGCGCGGGGCCCGGTCACCGCCGCCGACGTCGCCGCCCACCTCGCCGAGGCCGTGGCAAGCCTCCGCCGCTGACCCTCCGCATGATCCGGACGTCGGGCCCGGGGTCTTCGCGGATCATGCGAAGACGGGCCCGGGCCCGGCAGTGGGGGCACCGCTTAGGCTTAGGTGCATGTGGCAGGCTCAGGTCCGGATCGACCTCGACGCGATCCGGCACAACGTGGCGACCCTCCGCGGGCTGCTGCGACCCGGGACCGCCCTGATGAGCGTGGTCAAGGCCGACGCGTATGGCCACGGCCTGCTTCCCGTCGCCACCGCCGCCGTGCAGGCCGGTGCGACCTGGCTCGGCGCCGCCACGCTCGACGAGGCGCTGACCCTGCGCGAGCACGGCATCACCGTGAGAATCCTGTCCTGGCTGCACAGCCCCGGTCGCCCGCTGCACGAGGCGATCACCGCCGGCGTGGACCTGTCCGCGTCGTCGTCGGACGCCCTGGACGAGATCGCGGCCGCGGCCCGGCAGGCGCACCGCCCCGCGGCCGTCCACCTGAAGATCGACACCGGCATGTCCCGCAACGGTGCCACCCGCGCCGACTGGCCGGCGCTGCTCACCGCCGCCGCGAAGGCCGAGGCCGACGGCGACATCGAGATCGCCGCCGTCTGGAGCCACTTCGCCTGCGCCGACGAGCCCGGCCACCCGTCGATCCTGCGGCAGCAGCTCGCGTTCGACGACGCCCTCGACGTCGCCGCCGGGCTCGGGGTCGAGCCGCCGCTGCGGCACCTGGCCAACTCCGCCGCCACGCTGACCCTCCCGGAGAGCCACTTCGACCTGGTGCGGGTCGGCCTGTCCACGTATGGTCTCGAGCCGATCCCCGGCGCCGCCCCCGACCTCCGCCCCGCGATGAGCGTCCACGCCAGGGTCGCCCTGGTGAAGGCCGTCCCAGCCGGCGAAGGCGTGTCCTACGGCCACACGTACAAAATCCTCAGGGACACGAACCTCGCGCTCGTCCCGCTCGGCTACGCCGACGGCGTCCCCCGCTCCGCGAGCAGCCGCGGCCTGGTCGAGATCGGCGGCAAGGTCCGCCGCGTGGTCGGGCGGGTCTGCATGGACCAGATCATGGTCGACTGCGGCGACGACGACGTGCGGCCGGGCGACGAGGCGGTGCTGTTCGGCCGCGGCGGGCCGACCGCAGACGACTGGGCCGCCGCCGCCGACACGATCAACTACGAGATCGTCGCGCGCATGGGCAGCAACCGGACACCGCGCGTCTACGTGGGGGAGCAGGCATGACAGGAAGCGACGTCGACATCAAGAACGGCAGCCGGCGGCGCAAGGTCGGCATCATCGGCGCGATCCTCGGCGTGGCCGCCGCCGGTGTCGCGGCCGGTGTCGCCACCGAGCGGTATCTCGTGCACCGGTCGAAGCGCGTCGACGACGTCTACGCCGACGAGGAGTTCGGCGTCTGGGACTCCGACGAGGAGCTGACCGTCACCACCGACGACGGCATCGACCTGCACGTCGAGATCGTGAACGGTCCCGACAGCGACCAGGCCGACCAGCCGACGCTGGTGTTCGTGCACGGGTTCTGCCTCGACATGGGCACGTTCCACTTCCAGCGCAAGGCCCTGGAAGGCACGCACCGCATGGTCTTCTACGACCAGCCCGGCCACGGCCGCTCCGGCAAGCTGCGCAAGGGCGAATACTCCCTGGACGCGCTCGGCGCCGGCCTCCGCGCGGTCCTGCAGGCCACCGCCCCGACCGGCCCGGTCGTCCTGATCGGCCACTCGATGGGCGGCATGACGATCATGGCCCTCGCCGAGCAGGTTCCCGAGCTGTTCGAGTCCCGGGTCGAGGCGGTCGTGCTCATCTCGACCTCCGCCGGCAAGCTCGACCAGGTCAACTTCGGCCTGCCCGAGGTGGTCGCCAAGTTCCGCCGGCCGCTGCTGCCCGTCGTCGGCATCGCCGGCCCGATCAGCTCCGGCGTCGTCGACCGGGCCCGCCGCGCCTCCACCGACCTCGCGTGGCTGCTCACCCGGCGCTACGGGTTCGGCACCGCCCGCCCCAGCCCCGCCCTGGTCTCCTACGTCGAGAAGATGAACACCACCACCTCGACCGACGTCATCGCCCGATACCTGCGGACCCTGTACACCCACGCCCGGCTGCTGGTCCTCGGCCCGCTGCGGCGGGTGCCGGTCCTGCTCGTCTGCGGCGACCGCGACGTGCTCACCCCGCTCACCCACACCCGCGAGATCGCCGCCGTCCTGCCCGAAGCCGAGCTCGTCGTGGTCCCCGACGGCGGGCACGTCGTCATGCTCGAACACGCCGACGAGGTCAACGACGCGATCGAGACGTTCCTCAAGCGGGTCCTCGCCCGGTGACACGAGACCCGGTGACACGATTGATCTCCACGCTGCCTGCCGTGGCCGACACCCACGCCTTCGGGCGCCGCCTGGCCACGGTCCTGCGCGCCGGTGACCTCGTGCTGCTCACCGGCCCGCTCGGCGCCGGGAAGACCGCCCTCGCCCAGGGCATCGGCGCCGGCCTGCGGGTCCAGGGCGCGGTCACCTCGCCGACGTTCGTGATCGCCCGCGTGCACCGGCCGGCGAGCGACGGTGGGGTCGCCATGGTGCACGTGGACGCGTACCGGCTGGGCGACGTCAAGGATCCGCTCGGCGAGATCGACGGCCTCGACCTCGACGCCACCCTCGAAGAATCGGTGACCGTGGTCGAGTGGGGCGAGGGCCTCGTCGAGCAGCTCACCGACGACCACCTCGAGCTCCGCCTGACCCGCCACGACGACGACTCGCGCACCGTCACCGCCGTGCCGCACGGCCAGGGCTGGCCGGACAGGTTACGCGGGCTGCAGGACCTCCCAGACGTCGACTGAGGTGCCCTCGTCGTCGGTGCAGCGGGCCAGCAGGTGGCGGCCCTCGTGGGAGAACGCGGTCCGGACCTGCTTGCCCGGCGACAGGTCGGCGCGGAACACCTCCGCCTCCGTCTCCAGGTCCCGGACCGAGACCGAACCGTCGAGCACCGCGGCCCGCAGCCGGCCGTCGGGCGACGCCATCTCGGTGGCGAACGCGTCCGCGCGGCTGGAGTCCGTGTAGCCGGTGAACCGCCTTGCCAGGTCCTCGCCGACGACCCGGTCGAGGCGGGCACCGGTCGCCAGGTCCCACACGGTTGCCACGTCGCGGCGATACCGGCCGACGCTCGCCGCGCCCTCGCCGGTGGCGACGAGCCGCCACTCGCCCTCGTTGACCAGCACCGCATCCGGACGGTGCGCGTCGGAGAAGCTGCTGGTCATGCGGCCCGACAGCACGTCCCAGACGCAGAAGTGGCCCTCGGCGTCCCAGGTGACCAGCGACAGCTGATGGTTGGGGCCGAGCGCGACCTGCCCGTGCTGGGGGCGGCCCGCACCGCGGCCGGGACGCAGCTCGGTGACCAGGGCGCCGCTGTCGATCGAGCGGACCTTCACGTATTCACCGGTGCGGGAGCACTCCACGAGCATCCGCCGGTCCGGCATGAGCAGCCAGTCGCCGGAGACCCGCAGGTGGTGGCGTTTCGCCAGCTGGAACCGCTCCACCGTCGGGGAGATCCGCACGTGCGCGGCCGCGGCACCGGTGACGACCATGCCGCCGATCGGGACGCGGTGCTCCAGCAGGACCCCGTCGGCGCGGCCGGCGGTGAGGTCGAAGACCCGGTCGTCGGCGGTGCGGACCTGGGCGAGCGGCGCGCCCTGCCGATACTGCTCGCCCTCCTTCACCAGCCAGCGGACCAGCCGTCCCCGCCCGCCGGGCACCGTCCAGGCGAGCGGCTCGACCCGCCACGGCGCCGGATCGGCCGGAAGCGACCGGCTCGACCGGCCGCCGGTCAGCCGGGCCGCGCCGCGCAGCACCGCCAGCTCCGGCTCCGGCGGCCGGGTCACCGGTCGGCTCAGCTCGTTGTGCAGCGTCGGCGCGGGCGTCGGCAGGTGCGCGCAGCCACCGACCAGCAGGACCGCCGCGACGTCACCCGGCACGATCCCGGCCCGCGCGATCACCGCGCGGCAGCTGGCGATGAGCCACCGGTTGGCCGGCTCCGTCAGCTGACCCAGCAGGCGCCGGTCGATGGTGTAGGCCGGAGCTCCCGGCTCGATCTGATCCGTCGCCTCCGGCGCCTCGCTCAGCCGGTGCTTGAGTTTGCGCACGATGTCGAGGGCGTGGAAACCGGCCCGGACACTGACGTCACCACCGGCCGAGAACGCGGGCTCCACCCACTCCGCCAGACTCGTGCGCAGGTCCGCGGCGAGCATCACGTCGAGGTCGCGGCCGCTGCCGGAGCTCTCCTGGCTCAACGGCACCGGCACGCCGTGCTGCATCTGGGTCAGCGTCGCGCTCCACGTCGCGCCGAGGTCACAGACCAGCAGGTAGCCGCCGTCCGGGATCTCCAGCGCCGCGAGCGGGTCGAGGACGGCGGCGGACGCGTCGTGGACGAGCTCGACGTCGGGGAAGCCGGCGACGGACGCCGCGGTGACGAGGATCTCGCGCCGCGGGTCATGGGTCCGATACGCGGCCGGCACCGTCACGACCAGCCGCCCGATCCTGCCATGCAGCCGGGTGGCCTCCTCGACGACCGCGTCCAGCGCGGCCGTGATCAGCTCCGTGCCGTTGATGAGCTGGTCACCGAGCCAGATCGGGGCGTTCGCGTCGACCGCCCGGCGCACCCCGTCGACGTAGTGCCGCGGATGCTGGTCGCGTCGCTGCTCGGCGACGGCGCCCACGGACAGCCGCGGCCGCCCCGGCGCCGGGTCCAGGCTGGCGCCCCCCGGCCACCGGACGGAGCCGGTGACGGGCTCCCGCACCAGATGCAACTGGTCGTGCACGACGACAGCGGCGGACATGGCCCAGGAACCCATGTCCACAACCAGGACCGGCTCGGTCATCGGCTCTCCTGACGCGCCCCGCGTAGATGTCGGCCGATGCTAGGCCCGGCTCGTTGCGAACCGGTTAACGGATCGCGGATGCGACCGCGGACATGCGTCACAGGCCGGTCGGTAGAGTTGGCGCCGTGCTGGTGATGGTGGTGGACTCCTCGACGCCCGCGGTGACGGCCGCGCTCGTCCGCGTCGAGGACCCCGAGCTGCCAGGCGCCGGGGATCCGCAGGTCACCGTCCTTGCCGAGCGGGTCACCGTCGACGGCAGGGCGCACGGCGAGCTGCTCGCGCCGCAGATCCAGGCCGTCCTCGCCGAAGGCGGTGCGGCCCCGGGCGACCTGGCCGCCGTCGTGGCCGGCACCGGACCCGGCCCGTTCACCGGCCTGCGGGCCGGCATGGTCACCGCCGCCGCGCTCGGCCACGCCCTCGACATCCCCGTCTACGGGGTCTGCTCCCTCGACGGCATCGGTCACGGGCAGCCCGGCCGGCTCCTCGTCGCCACCGACGCCCGCCGCAAAGAGGTCTACTGGGCGGTGTATTCCGGCGGCGTCCGCGTCGACGGGCCCGCGGTCGACAAACCCGCCGCCGTCAGCGTCGAGGTGGACGCGGCCGCCGGTGACGGCGCCGACAGATACGCCGAGGTGTTCGGGCTGCCGTTGCTGCCGCCGCGGTACCCCTCCGCGCGCGCCCTCGCCGCCCTCGCCGCCGACCGGGTCCGGGCCAAGGCCCCCGGCGAGACCCTGACCCCCCGCTACCTGCGCCGCCCCGACGCGGTCGCCCCCGGCGAGCGGAAGCCGGCACTGCCGTGACGGTCGAGCTGGCCGACCTGCGCTGGTTCCACATCGACGCGCTGCTCCCGATCGAGGACGAACTCTTCGGCGAGGAGCGCTGGTCCGCCGGCATGTTCTGGAACGAGCTGGCCAGCGGCCACCACTATCTCGTGGCGCTCGACGGCGAGCGGGTCGTCGGTTACGCCGGGCTCGCCCTGGCCCCGCCCGACGAGGCCTGGATCCAGAACGTCGGCGTCCGCAAGGACGCGCAGCGACGCGGGATCGGCCGGCGGCTCCTGGAGGCGCTGCTCGCCGAGGCCGCCCGGCACGGCGCGCGGCAGGTGCTGCTCGAGGTCGCCGTCGACAACCTGCCCGCCCAGAAGCTCTACGCCGGCTACGGATTCGAAGGCATCGGCGTCCGCAAGGGCTACTACCAGCCGAGCAACACGGATGCACTGGTGATGATGCGTGAAGACTGAGCCGCTGGTCCTCGGGATCGAGACCTCCTGCGACGAGACGGGGGTCGGCGTCGTGCGCGGCCACACCCTGCTCGCCGACGAGGTCGCCTCCAGCGTCGAGGAGCATGCCCGCTTCGGTGGGGTCGTGCCCGAGGTGGCCAGCCGCGCCCACTTCGAGGCGATGGTCCCGACCGTCCAGCGGGCCCTCGACACCGCCGGGATCACCCTCGCCGACGTCGACGCCATCGCCGTCACCGCCGGCCCCGGGCTCGCCGGTGCGCTGCTCGTCGGGGTCGCCGCGGCCAAGGCGTACGCGCTCGCCGCCGGCAAACCCATCTACGGCGTCAACCACCTCGCCGCGCACGTCGCCGTCGACACCCTCGAACACGGGCCGCTGCCGGAACCCGCGATCGCCCTGCTGGTCTCCGGCGGCCACTCCTCCCTGCTGCAGGTCGACGACCTGGCCGGCCGGGTCGAGCCGCTCGGCGCCACCATCGACGACGCCGCCGGCGAGGCGTTCGACAAGGTCGCCCGGCTGCTCGGGCTGCCGTTCCCGGGCGGGCCGCCGATCGACCGCGCCGCCCGCGACGGGCAGATCGTCATCCCGTTCCCGCGCGGGCTCAGCGCCGCCCGGGATCTCGTCGAGCACCGCTTCGACTTCTCGTTCTCCGGGCTCAAGACCGCCGTCGCCCGCTGGGTCGAGGCCCGGCAGCGCGCCGGCGAGCCCGTCCCCGTCAACGACGTCGCCGCCAGCTTCCAGGAGGCCGTCTGCGACGTCCTCACCAACAAGGCCGTCGACGCGTGTCTCGACCGCGGCGTCCGCACCCTCGTCATCGGCGGCGGGGTCGCGGCCAACTCCCGGATCCGGGCCCTCGCCCAGGAACGCTGCGACAAGCACGGCATCACGCTGCGCGTCCCGCGGCCCAAGCTGTGCACCGACAACGGTGCCATGGTCGCCGCGCTCGGCGCCCACCTCGTCGCCGCCGGCGCCGCCCCCGGCGCACTCGGCCTGCCCACGGACTCGGCGATGCCGATCACTGTGGTCACGGCGTGACCGGAGCGGAGCGGAGGGAGCGCCGTGACGGCTTTTGAGGCTGGGGAAGGCAGCGTGAGCGGCATGGGAGTAGAGTCCAGCGCCGTGATCGTGCGCATGTGGGAGGTCCGGGCCCATCCCGAGGCGTTCGACGAACTGCTGTCCTGGGTGTGTGAGGCGATGCTGCCCAAGGTGGAGGTCCACCCGCTGCACATCTCCAGCGAGGTGTACTCGTCCACCGACCACCGGCTCGTCGTCATCTCCAAGTGGCGGGGCAGCACCCCCGAGGAGTTCAGCGACCCGCCGTCCCACCTCGTCTCCCGCCGCCCCCAGGCCTGGGACTTCACCGAGGTCGACCGCTGAGATCCTGCCCACCGGCTGGGAAAATGTAAGGCGCCGGGACGGGCCGCCGGGTTACCGTCGGCGGGCCATGAAACGGTTGCCGCTCGACGATCCCGGTGAACCCGACAGCAGAACCGCCGGCAGGTATCTGCTGTGGGTGCTGCGCAGCCAGCTCCCGACGATCCTTCCCGGCATCGCCCTCGGCATCGTCTGGATGGTCAGCCAGGCCCTCGTCCCGGCCGCCCTCGGTGCCGGCGTCGACGCCCTCACCGCGCACGACCGGACCGCCCTGCTCGGCGCCGGCGGCGCCCTCCTCGGCCTCGGCATCATCACCGCGATCAGCGGCATCATGCGGCACCGGTTCGCCGTCACCAACTTCCTCGGCGCCGGCTTCCGCACCGTGCAGGTCACCGCCCGGCACGCGACCCACCTCGGGGCGACCCTGCCGAAGAAGGTGGCCGCCGGCGAGGTCGTCAGCATCGGCACCACCGACTTCGACCACGTCGGCTACTCGATGGACGTCAGCGCCCGCACCGGCGGTGCCGTCGTCGCGATCATCGTCGTCGCCGTGCTGCTGCTCGACGTGTCCGTGCCGCTCGGCCTCGTCGTCGTCATCGGCGTGCCGCTGCTCGTCGGCGTCGTCGGCCTGCTCATCAAGCCCCTCCACCAGCGCCGCCGAGCCCAGCGCGAGCTCGCCGGCGCGCTCACCGGCCGCGCCGCCGACATCGTCTCCGGCCTGCGGATCCTGCGTGGCGTCGGCGGCGAGGACGTCGTGTCCGCCCGGTACCGGACCGAGTCCCAGCAGGTGCGCGCCGCCGGCGTCCGGGTCGCCAAGGTCGAAACCCTCCTCGAAGGTGCGCAGGTGCTCCTCCCCGGCCTGTTCGTCGCCCTCGTCACCTGGCTCGGCGCCCGGTTCGCCGTCGCCGGCAAGATCACTCCGGGCGAGCTCGTTGCCTTCTACGCCTACGCCGCGTTCCTCGTCGGTCCACTGCGGACACTCACCGAGTTCGCCGAGAAGTTGACCCGCGGCCTCGTCGCCGCCGGCCGCGTCATCACCCTCCTGGGCGTCGAGCCCGAGCTGCGCGACCCGGCCGACCCGGCCGCCGCCACCGCCGGTGACCTGGCCGACCCCGGCTCGGGGTTCGTCGCCGGCAGCGGGCGCTTCACCGCGATCGCCGCCACCCGGCCCGAGGACGCCGCCGCGATCGCGGACCGGATCGGCTTGCTCGACCCGGCCTCGGAGGCGCTGCTGCTGGGCGTACCCCTGCGAACGCTGAAGATCGACGACGTCCGGTCGCACATCGTCGTGGCCGACAATGACGACCGCCTCTTCCGCGGGCGCCTGGGCGACGAGCTCGGCGCACGGCCCGCCGCCGTCCTCGCCGCCCTCGACGCCGCCGCGGCCCTCGACATCGTCGCCGCCCTCCCCGACGGCCTCGACACCGAGATCGCCGAGCGCGGTCGCGACTTCTCCGGCGGCCAGCAGCAGCGCCTGCGCCTCGCCCGCGTCCTCGCCCTCGACCCGCCGGTCCTCGTCCTGGTCGAGCCGACCAGCGCCGTCGACACGCACACCGAGGCGCTCATCGCCCGCAACCTCCCCACCGTGCGCACCGGCCGGACCACCGTCGTGTGCACCACCAGCCCGCTGCTGCTCGACCGCGCCGACACTGTCGCGTTCGTCGACGTCACCGGCCGCGTCGCGGCCAGCGGCACCCACCGTTCATTGCTGGACAGCTGCCCTGCCTACGCGGCGACCGTCACGCGGGAGGACGACGCCTGATGCTGCCCATCGCCTCCGGCGCCGAGGTCCGCGCCTACCTGCGGCGCCTGATCAGGGCCCACCCGCGGATGCTCGCCCTCGTCGTCGTCCTCCACGTCAGCGCCGCCGTCGCCGGCCTCGTCACCCCCCGCCTGCTGGGCGACCTGGTCGAGAAGACCTCCGCGGGCACGACCACCGCGACCGTCGACCGCGTCGCCCTCACCATCACCGGCGTCATCGTGGTCGTGTCGGTGCTGGTGCGCTACGCCCGGCTCGCCTCCGCCCGCCTCGGCGAGCAGGTCCTCGCGACCCTCCGCGAGGAGTTCGTCGACCGGGTCCTCGCCGTCCCACCGTCCACGGTGGAACGCGCCGGCACTGGCGACCTGCTCACCCGCGCCTCCCGCGACGTCGAAGGGACCTCCAGCACCGTCCGCTTCGCGCTGCCCGAGGTCATCGTCGGCGTCCTGCAGGTCCTGCTCACCCTCGGCGCCGTGGCGCTGCTGTCCCCGCTCCTGCTGCTGCCCGCCCTCATCGCGGTGCCGGTCCTGTGGTCCAGCTCCGTGTGGTACTTCCGCCGGGCCCCCGCCGGCTACCTCGCCTCCAGCGCCGCCTTCGCCCAGCTCACCGACGGCCTCGCGGAGACCGTCGAGGGTGCCCGCACCGTCGACGTGCTCCGCCTGCGGCGCCGGCGGGTGCGGCGCACCCAGGCGCACCTGCGCGGCGTGTACGGCACCAACATGTACACGCTGAAACTGCGCACCGTCTTCTTCCCGCTCACCGAGTTCGGCTACGTCCTGCCCGGCGTCGTCACCCTCGTGGCCGGCGGCTGGTACGTGATGGAGGGGTGGGCGACCGTCGGCCAGGTCACCGCCGCCGTCCTGTACTTCGTCGCCCTGATCGACCCGCTCGACCGGGTCCTGTCCTGGTTCGACCAGCTGCAGGTCGGCCTGGCCTCCCTGGCCCGCATCGTCGGCGTCCAGTCCGTTCCCGTGCCCGCCGCCGACGCTCCACCGGCGTTCACCGACGAACGGATCGTGGCTCGGGGCGTGCGATTCTCCTACGTCGACGGCCGCGACGTCCTGCACGGCGTCGACCTGGAGATCCGCCCCGGCGAGCGGCTCGCCGTCGTCGGCCCCTCCGGCGCGGGCAAGTCCACCCTCGGCCGGCTCCTCGCGGGCATCTACACCCCTGGCGACGGCGCGGTCACCGTCGGTGGTGTCCCTCTTGCCGACCTGCCGCTGGCCTCACTACGGCAGCACGTCGCCCTCGTCACCCAGGAACACCACGTCTTCCTCGGCACCGTCCGCGACAACCTCGTCCTGGCCCGGCCCTCGGCCTCGGTCGCGGAGCTGCGCCGGGCCCTCGCCACCGTCGACGCCCTGGACTGGGTCGACGCCCTGCCCGACGGCCTGGACACGGTGCTGGGCGAGCCGCCCCTGTCGCCGGCGCAGGCGCAGCAGCTGGCCCTCGCCCGGCTCGTCCTCGCCGACCCGCACACCCTCGTCCTGGACGAGGCGACGTCCCTCATCGACCCGCGGGCCGCCCGGCACCTCGAACGCTCCCTCGCCGGCGCCCTGGAGGGGCGCACGGTGATCGCGATCGCGCACCGGCTCTTCTCCGCCCACGACGCCGATCGGGTCGCGGTCGTGGAGGACGGCCGGATCACCGAACTCGGCAGCCACGACGAACTGGTCGCCGCCGGCGGCGCGTACGCCGCGCTCTGGCGCTCCTGGCACGGCACCGACCGCCAGCCCACCGCCTCTCCATGATCCAGAAGACCCTGGGCGCTCCTGGCTGCTCGAGGTCTTCGGGATCGTGAGGACGGAGGCGGTCAGTGGAACGCGGCGTAGACCAGGCCCAGCAGGACGGCGGCGATCAGGGCGATCGCGAACACCAGCAGCACGTGGCGGTCGTTGGCGGTCTCGCCGCCGGCCGTCGCCGCCGGGGTGGCCGGCAGCGCCGGGAGGTCGTGGGTGGCGGCACGCAGATCGTCGAGGGTCTTCGCGGCGAGGACCGTGTCGCAGCGGTCGGCGAACTCGTCCAGGGTCAGGCGGCCCAGCTGGGTGTGGTGCTGCAGCGCCTCGATGACGTGCTGGCGGTCCTCGTCCGAGGCGCGCATGGTCAGGCCGGGCCGGTGGTCGTCGGCGGCGGGCATGATCAGTGGGCCGCGATGTCGGCGAGCACGGCGCCGGTGACCTGGACGAGGTCGTCGGGGGCGAGTTCGATCTGCAGGCCGCGCCGGCCGCCCGAGACGTACATCGTGGACAGTCCGGAAGCCGACGCGTCGATGACGATGGGGAGCCGGGAGCGCTGGCCGACCGGGGAGATGCCGCCCGTCACATAGCCGGTGGCGCGTTCGGCGGCGGCCGGCTCGGCCATCGAGGCGCGTTTGCCGCCGACCGCGGCGGCCAGGGCCTTGAGGTCCAGGGACGTCGACACGGGCACCACACCGACCGTGAGCTGGCCGTCGATGGTGGTGACGAGGGTCTTGAAGAGGCGGGACGGCTCGACGCCGAGGGCCGCCGCGGCCGCCTCGCCATAGGAGGTGGCCCGGGGGTCGACCTCATAGGTGTGCGGAGTGAACGCGATCTTCTGCCGCGCCAACAGTGCGGTCGCCGGGGTGCCCTTGCTCGCCACTGGCCCACAATAGCGAGATGCAGATCGGTGCCGTCCAGATGTACCTGGGCTACGGGCACATCTTCCTGGGCGCCACCAGCGGCCGTGACATGTCCGTGTTCGACGGTGACGGGCCGATCACCGCGACCGACCGGCACGTGCGGGTCGCGGCGCGCCCGCAGGTCGGGCTGGTCAGGGTCCGGTTGTGGCAGGGGGCCGGGCCGCGGGTCGGGCGGCTGGTGTTCGACGGGGTGTTGGACCTGCCGGACGCCCGGTTCTGTGTGGAGGAGGCGACGGGGCTGTCGCGGTTCGTGACGAAGGTCAGTTCGGTGGAGCCGCGGGTGCTCGTCGCCGTCGACGACCCGGGGCACGCGTCGCGGATCGACGTGGTCCTCGAGCCGGAGTTCGTGCCACGCAGCGCGCAGGTGTGGACGTCGGGGGAGCCGCCGTTTCCGAAGCTGACGGTCGCGCCGACCGCGCCGCGGCACCGGGCGGACGTGTTCGCCGACGCCCTGGCCGGGCACGACTTCCCGCGGCGGCGGCTGGCGGCGGCGCTGACGGTGATGGGGGAGGAGCGGCGGGTCCGGGGTTCGGAGCAGATCGTCGCGTTCTTCATCAACGACGTCGTCGAGTGGCTGCGCTGGCTGCATGAGCGCATCACGTGGGACATGTGCCGCGAGTCGGGGCGGATGCTGACGGAGCAGTTGGGGCGCCGCCCGCCGGAGGACCTCGCCGACGACGTCCTCATCGACCTGCAGCGCCGCCTGGGTCAGCAACTCTACTGAGGAGCAGCACCGCGGGAGCGCCCGCGACCCTGGTCAGGGCTATGACGGCGGACCGGCTGCCGGAGAGGCGCAATGCCCTGCGCAGCTCCTCCACGTCCAGGGCCGAGCCGCGTTTGAGGATCGTCAGCGCGCCGACGTCCAGGGACCGCAGCGCGGTCCGCAGCCGCTTCAACGCGACCGGCAGCTGGTCGAGCACCTCGTAGCAGCGCCCGAACGGGGTCGGCGCCGGCGTGGAGGTGTAGACGTAGGCGATGGTGGGGTCCGCCAGGGTGCCGTCGACCGTCGCGGCGAACTCGGCGACGAGGTGCGACCGGATGACGGCACCATCCGGGTCGTACACGAAATTTCCGACAGGTCCGACCGGGGCGGCCAGCACGCCGCTCCCCGTCAGCGACACGACGTCCGGCCCCTGGAACAGGGTCGCCCGTCGAGGGGCGGCGGCAAGGGGGCCGCACCAGGCCGCCGCCTCCACCACGTCACCGTCGACCGACACCCACTCTCCCTCGGCCCCGGGCGGCAACATCGCGTGGTCGATGCCGGGAGCGAGCTTCAGCACCGTCATCGGCACGCGTGCGGCCAGCCCGACGACGAAGTCCCACGGCGGGGAGTAGGCGCGAGGGTCGAACACCCGCCGCCCGCCGGAGGTGCGCCTGGCGGGGTCGCAGAACACGGCGTCGACGCCGTCCAGCGGGACTGATGCCGCGTCGCGGGGCTCCACCCGTACCAACTGCGAAAGACCCAACGCGAGCACGTTCGCCGCGGCGGTCGCGGCCGTCTCCTCGCTCGCGTCGACGGCGTGCACGCGCAGGCCGGCCCGGGCGAAGGCGATGGTGTCCGCACCGATGCCGCAGCCCAGGTCGGCGACGCTGGTCGCGCCCGCGGCGGCGAGCCGGGCCGCCCGCCTGGCCGCGACGGGACCCCGGGTCGCCTGCTCGAGGCCCGCCCGGGTGAAGTGCATCACGCTCGCGTCGGCGCCGAACTTGGCGACGGCCTTGCGTCGCAGCGCCACCTGGGTCAGCGCGGTGGCGGCGAGGTCCGGCGGGAAGCCGGCCGCGCGTAGCGCCGATGCGGCCGCCAGGGGGTCGCCGTCCGGCAGTGCCGCCGCGGCTTTCAGGGCCTGTTCGAGCATGCGTTATGAGATCCCTAGGATGCCGTTGGCCTTGCCGAGACTCTTCTTGACCTTGAAGGTATAGCTGTCGCCGGCGTTCGACGAGCCGTGCACCAGCCAGTAGTCGCCCTTGTCCTCCTTGGGCTGGCCCTCGGTCCAGTTCGGCGGGGCCTTCTTGCCACCGTAGTTGCTCGCGATGGAGTGGCTGGAGTAGGTCGCCATGCGTTGCGTGTTGCCGTTGTACCAGGCGTTGATGAAGTTGTTCACGTAGCTGGACGGGTCCGAGGGGTACTCGGTCTTCTCGATCACGACGTCCGTGACGGCCTGCGGCTTGCCCAGCTTCTGCTCGTCGACCGTGACCTGGAGCTGGTCGCCGTGGTCGTTGCGCAGGATGCAGTCGGAGCCGTCCTTCTTCGCGTACTTCCAGTTGGTGTCGGCGCCCTTCTCGATGTACTGGAAGTTGCTCACGGCGCCGGCGCCGGCGAGCTGCTTGATCCGGCCGCTGTCGTTCTTGGTCCACGCGGTGACGACGGCCTGGCAGTAGCCCTTCGCGTCACCCGGATAGGTGGGCGCGGCGCTCTTGTCCGTGGCGGGGCTCTGGTTGCCGCCGCCGGACGCCGCGGCGGAGGCGCCGCCGCCGTTGGTGTTCTCGCCGAACGCGGCGGAGTCCGAGGGGCCGGTGCTGGTGGCGGCCACGGGCGTGCCTCCGCCGTCCTTCTTGCCGCAGGCGGTGAGGGACCCCACGGCCAGGATGGCGACGATCAGCGTGCCGAGCAGCCTCTTCATACCGCCGAGCGTAGATCCGTGGCGGTGCCCGCGCCGCGGTCCGTCGCGTAGCCGACGACGGGTGATTTCGTGGCGTGTTTGGCACTCTCCTTGACGGAGTGCTAGCCAGCGACATAACCTCCGATTAGCACTCTCGTGTCGAGGGTGCCAGCCAACCGGCTGAAGCCGGCACCCGCGACGACGGCTTCACCGGGCACTCGATAGCGCAAGATTCAATACCCCAGGAGGGTATGCCCGTGACTACCGCGACGAAGGTTGCGATCAAGCCGCTCGAGGACCGCATCCTGGTCCAGGCCAACGAGGCTGAGACGACCACCGCCTCGGGCATCGTCATCCCGGACACGGCCAAGGAGAAGCCCCAGGAGGGCACTGTCCAGGCTGTGGGCCCCGGTCGTATCGACGACAAGGGCAACCGGGTTCCGATCGACGTCAAGGTCGGCGACACCGTCATCTACTCGAAGTACGGCGGCACCGAGGTCAAGTGGGGCGGCCAGGAGTACCTGGTGCTCTCCGCCCGTGATGTCCTCGCGGTCATCGAGAAGTGACCCAGACCAAGTAGAGCAGTGGCCACCGCCCCGGACCCGTGCGCGCAGCGCTGGCGGCCGGGGCGGTGTCGCCTTTGAAGGGACATCACACGCATGGCGAAGATCCTGAGCTTCTCCGACGAGGCGCGCCACCTGCTGGAGCACGGCGTCAACCGCCTGGCCGACACGGTCAAGGTCACGCTCGGCCCGCGCGGGCGCAACGTCGTTCTGGACAAGAAGTTCGGTGCCCCGACCATCACCAACGACGGTGTGACGATCGCGAAAGAGATCGAGCTCACCAACCCCTATGAGAACCTCGGCGCCCAGCTGGTCAAAGAGGTCGCCACCAAGACCAACGACGTCGCCGGCGACGGCACCACCACCGCCACGGTGCTGGCTCAGGCGCTGGTCCGCGAGGGTCTGCGCAACGTGACCGCGGGCACCAACCCGGCGGGCATCAAGCGCGGCATCGACCTGGCGACGGCCGCCGTCGTCAAGGCGCTCAAGGAGAAGGCGACCCCGGTCGCCAGCCACACCGAGATCGCCCAGGTCGCCACCATCTCCGCGCAGGACGCCACCATCGGCGACCTGATCGCCTCCGCGATGGAGCGGGTCGGCCGCGACGGCGTCATCACGGTCGAGGAGGGCTCCACCCTCACGACCGAGCTCGAAGTCACCGAGGGCATGCAGTTCGACAAGGGCTACATCTCCCCGCACTTCGTGACCGACGCCGAGTCGCAGGAGGCGGTGCTCGAGGACACCTATGTCCTCGTCACCACCCAGAAGATCGGCGCCATCGAGGAGCTGCTGCCGCTGCTGGAGCAGATCGTCAAGGACAACAAGCCGCTGCTGATCATCGCCGAGGACGTCGAGGGCCAGGCCCTGTCGACCCTCGTGGTCAACGCCATCCGCAAGACCTTCAAGGTCGTCGCGGTCAAGGCGCCCGGCTTCGGTGACCGGCGCAAGGCCATGCTCCAGGACATCTCGATCCTCACCGGCGCCGAGCTCGTCGCTCCCGAGCTGGGCTACAAGCTCGAGTCGGTCGGCACCGAGGTCCTCGGCAAGGCCCGGCGCATCGTCGTGGGCAAGGAGCTCACCACGATCGTCGACGGCGGCGGCGAGAAGAGCGAGGTCACCGCGCGGGTCGAGCAGCTCCGCAAGGAGATCGAGGCCTCCGACTCCGACTGGGACAAGGAGAAGCTCAACGAGCGGGTCGCCAAGCTCGCCGGTGGGGTCGCGGTCATCAAGGCCGGCGCCGCCACCGAGGTTGAGATGAAGGAGCGCAAGCACCGCATCGAGGACGCGATCTCCGCGACCAAGGCGGCGGTCCAGGAAGGCATCGTCCCCGGCGGCGGCGCCGCCCTGGCCCAGGTGCTCCCCGTCCTCGACGGCGACCTCGGCCTGACCGGTGACGAGAAGGTCGGTGTCTCGATCGTGCGCAAGGCGCTCGTCGAGCCGCTGCGCTGGATCGCGCAGAACGCCGGCTTCGACGGCTACGTCGTGGTCGGCAAGGTCACCGGGCTCGACTTCGGCCACGGTCTCGACGCCGCCACCGGCGAATACGTCGACCTGGTCAAGTCCGGCATCGTCGACCCGGTCAAGGTGACCCACAGCGCGGTCTCCAACGCCGCGTCGATCGCCGGCCTGCTGCTCACGACCGAGAGCCTGGTCGTGGAGAAGCCGGCCGCCCCGGAGCCCGCCGCCGGTGGCGGTCACGGCCACGGGCACGGCCACTCGCACGGCCCCGGTTTCTGAGTCACGCGACATCGTGAGGGGCCCTTCATCGTGAGGGGCCCCTCACGCAGTTCTTAGGGATCGATTACCGCCCTTGGTGGGTGATGATCCACGGCGCAGACTGGAGCCGTGCTCACTCGTAGGAATGCCGCACTCGCCGGTCTGGCGGCCGCCGGGGTGGCGCTCGGCGTCGCCGAGGTCGTCGCGATCCTGACCGGCGCGACCACCTCGCCCCTCGTGTCCGTCGGCGGGGTCGTGATCGACTCGGTGCCGGCGTCGGTCAAGGACTTCGCGGTGTCGGTCTTCTACACCTATGACAAGATCGCGCTGCAGGTCGGCACGCTGCTGATCCTGGCCGCCTTCGCCGCCGTCGTCGGAATTCTCGCGACCCGCCGGATGGTGTACGGGTATGCCGGCATCGCCGGCTTCGCCCTCGTCGGGATCGCGGCCGCCATGACCCGGCACGACGCGCCCTGGTATGCGTTCGTGCCGACCCTCGCCGGTGCCGCCACCGGCGCCGGGGTGCTGCGGTGGCTGCTCGTCCGGCCACCGGTCGAGACCTTCGAGGAGCGCCGCTTCTTCCTCCGCGCCGCTGGCGGGACCCTCGCCGCCGCGTTCGTCGCGGGGCTCACCGCCCGCTGGTGGGCGACCCGCCGCGGGGTCCAGGCCGACCGCGCCTCCGTGCAGATCCCGGCCGCGCCCGACACGGCCGCGCCGCTCCCGCCGGAGGCCGATGCCGGCCTGCCCGACCTGGCCCCGTTCGTGACGCCGAACAAGGACTTCTACCTCATCGACACCACCCTGGTCGTGCCGCAGGTGTCGTCGGAGGACTGGACGCTGCGCATCCACGGGCGGGTCGAGCGGCCGCTGACCCTCACCTTCGAGGAGCTGCTCAAGCGTCCGATGATCGAGCGGTACGTGACGCTCGCCTGCGTCTCCAACGACGTCGGCGGCGGGCTCATCGGCAACGCGAAGTGGCAGGGTGTGCGCATCGCCGACCTGCTCGACGAGGTCCGCCCGAAGGCCGGCGCCGACCAGGTGGTCAGCCGGTCGGTCGACGGATGGACCGCCGGCACCCCGACCGCGGTGCTGCGCGACGGCAGGGACGCGATGCTCGCGATCGCGATGAACGGCGAACCGCTGCCGATCGAGCACGGCTTCCCGGTCCGCATGGTGGTGCCCGGCCTCTACGGGTACGTGTCGGCCACGAAATGGCTCGCCGAACTGGAGCTGTCGTCCTTCGCCGACTTCGACGCGTACTGGATCAATCGTGGCTGGGCCCGGGAGGGGCCGATCAAGACCCAGTCGCGGATCGACACCCCGCGCGACGGTGGCAGGCCGGCCGCGGGGCAGGTCATGATCGCCGGGGTCGCCTGGGCGCAGCACCGCGGCATCTCCAAGGTCGAGGTCCGCGTCGACGAGGGACCCTGGCAGGTGGCGAAGCTGGCCGCGGTGCCGTCGATCGACACATGGCGGCAGTGGACACTGCCGTGGACGGCGACCCCGGGCAAGCACCGGCTGACGGTCCGGGCCACCGACAACGGTGGCGACACGCAGACCGAGGCGCCGGCGCCACCGGACCCGGACGGTGCCACGGGATGGCATTCGGTGCAGGTCGAGGTGCGCTGATCGGCTCCTGCGCAGGTCGAGGTGCGCTGATCGGCTCCTGCGCAGGTCGAGGTGCGCTGACCTGCCCCTACGCAGGTCGAGGTGCGCTGACCTGCGCCCCTGCGCAGCAAGGCGGGCCCGGCCGGCGGCCGGGCCCGATCAGCGCAGCGGTGCTACCTGGCGGCGGGACGGGCGCGGTCGGCGCCGGCGCGGCGGCGCTGGGCGGGCACGTTCGGCGCCGGATGGGTGCGAACCGTGCGCAGCGGCACCAGCGGCGGCGTGGGGCGCAGCCCCAGCTTGGCCTCCAGGCGCGACACGTCGACCGTCGTGCGACCGCGGTCGGCGCTGTCCTCCCAGCCGACGGCCAGCAGGCGCAGGCGCTCGCTCTCGCTGAAGCCGCCCCAGACGCCGTACGGCTCCCGGGTGGTGAGCGCCTGAGCGGCGCACTGCGCCCGGACCGGGCACGCGCGGCAGACGTTCTTCGCCGCGGCCTCCCGCCGGCCGCGTGACGCACCGCGCTCACCGTCCGGGTGGAAGAACTGTGCGCTGTCGCGCCCCCGACACAGACCGAGTCGCTGCCAGTCCCACACGTCCGCGATCGGGCCGGGCAGTCGAGTCACATTCGTCATTCGCCCCTCCTTCCTAGCTTGCGGGCTGGAATTCGCGCGTCGCACAATCCCTGTACAACGCGTGAGGCCGCCGCAGGTAACGGGATGTCGTCGGTCAATTTCTCGTAGGCCAATCGCGGCGAAACCACGTCTAGATCTCGCCATTTCGTGTTTCTCTCTTTGAGAGAGAGGAGCACGACGGTGCGTACGATTTTGGTGTGTGTGCGAACACAGGTCGCGGCACAGACGGTCGCCGCAGCCGCGGCCAGGCTCGGGGTGGCACACGCGGTGCGGACCGCCGTCACGATGGTCGAGGCCCTGGCCCGACTCAGTGAGCAGCCCGCGGACCTGGTGCTGGCCGACCCGACCCTGGCCCGGCCGGACAGTGCGGAGTTCTCGCGCCGTGTCCTGGCGGTGTCGCCCGGCTCGACGGTGGTCTTCTTCGGCACGGAGGAGCCGCGCGCGGCGGCAGCGGCGATCGCCGCCGGCGCCAGGGCGGTCATCCGGGTCGACACGGCGGACCCGGTGACGACGCTCGCGAAGGCGGTGCTGCTGGTGCTGAGCCAGGTCGGCCGCGGCAACGGTGACCCGGTCCTGCCCGCGCGGGTCGGCACGCCGACCCAGCCGGCCGGCGGGGTGCTCCCGGCGGGCCGGGGACTGCCCGGCGCCGCGAGGACCGCGGTCGGGATGGCAGGCGCGCGGGTCGCGGGCGCCGGCGTGCCGCAGCAACGCGGCGACGTGCCCGGCGAGCCGCCGCGGCGACGCGTCGAACTGACCGAGCGTGAGCTGCAGGTGCTGCGCGGCATGGCCGACGGCAAGAGCAACGCCGAGATCGGCCGGGAGCTCTTCGTCTCCGAGGACACGGTCAAGACGCACGCTCGCCGGCTGTTCCGGAAACTGGGAGCACGCGACCGGGCACACGCCGTCGCGGCGGCCTTCCGTGCCGGTCTGGTGAGTTAGCGCTCCGAGTCATGCCGCGTCGGTACCCCACCCGCGGCAAACCTAAACGAGGGCGCCCAGCGACTCAGCCGTCGTTGTCGTCCGTCGCACTCGCCAGTGCGTCATGGACCCCGTCAGCGTAACCCCGCGCGTATTCCCATGTGACGTAATGGTCAGGGTCCGGGTCGAACGCCGGCTCGTGGACCCGTGGCCGACCCGACGTGAGCAGGTGCTTCAGGTTCCCCCGCAGCAGGTCCCAGTCGAAGTAATGCGGCTCGTGGCAGTCCTCGCACTCGATGACGAGCCCACGGACGCCGATCGCCGTGAGCAGCGCCTGGTAGATCTCGAGGTCGGCAAGGTCCTCGAGAACGTCCTGGCGCTCGGCGGCGGTCAACGGGTCGTCGGCACCGCTGTCGTCGAGCTCGGCCGAAGGATCGGCCGGGTCACCGGCGAAGGGGTCGATGGGCTCTTCGTGCACGCCTCAACGGTAGCCCCATTACCGGCGCGTGTGGGGCTCGGTAGTGAGAGCGGTGGTTGCGGCGGAGTTACCCAGGGCACGTCCGGCTATGGCGGAGGGGTGCGGCGCCGGGGCGGAAGTACGATGAGACGCACCCGCCGGACGACCGAGAGCTGGGATGCGCTTCATGGATTTCTCGCCGCGACCTGACGTTCTGCCGTTGGGCCTGACCTTCGACGACGTGCTGCTGCTGCCAGGTGAGTCCGACGTCGTGCCCAGCGCCGTCGACACCTCCAGCCACGTCACCCGGAACATCACCCTGCGGATCCCCTTGGTCTCCAGCGCGATGGACACGGTGACCGAGGCCCGGATGGCGATCGCCATGGCACGGCAGGGCGGCATCGGCACGCTGCACCGCAACCTGTCGATCGAGGACCAGGCGCAGCAGGTCGACCTGGTGAAGCGGTCCGAGGCCGGCATGGTCACCAACCCGGTGACGTGCTCGCCCGACGACACGCTCGGCGAGGTCGACAAGCTCTGCGGGCGCTTCCGCATCTCCGGTGTCCCGGTCGTCGACGCATCCGGCCAGCTGGTGGGCATCGTCACCAACCGCGACATGCGGTTCGTCTCGGACCCGGCCACGCCCGTCCGCGACATCATGACGGTCACCCCGCTCTACACCGCCCTCGTCGGGGTCAGCAAGGACGAGGCCCGCGCGCTGCTGCGCAAGCACAAGGTCGAGAAGCTGCCGATCGTCGACAACGCCGGCAAGCTCCGGGGCCTGATCACGGTCAAGGACTTCTCCAAGAGCGAGAAGTTCCCGCACGCCACGAAGGACGATGCCGGTCGGCTCCGGGTCGCGGCCGCGGTCGGGGTCGGCGACGACTCCTACAAGCGGGCCCGCACGCTGATCGACGCCGGCCTCGACATCGTCATGGTCGACACCGCGCACGGGCACAACCGGCAGGTCGTCGAGATGGTCGCCCGGCTCAAGAAGGAGACCACCGTCGACGTGGTCGGCGGCAACGTGGCGACCTATGCCGGCGCCCGGGCGCTCGCCGAAGCGGGCGCCGACGCGGTCAAGGTCGGTGTCGGCCCCGGCTCCATCTGCACGACCCGCGTCGTCGCCGGCGTCGGCGTGCCGCAGATCACCGCCATCATGGAGGCCTCCCGCGCCTGCGCGCCGCTCGGCGTGCCGGTCATCGGCGACGGCGGCATGCAGTATTCCGGCGACATCGCCAAGGCGATCGTGGCCGGTGCCGACACGGTCATGCTCGGCAGCCTCCTGGCCGGCTGCGAGGAGAGCCCCGGCGACCTGATCTTCATCAACGGCAAGCAGTTCAAGTCCTACCGGGGGATGGGCTCGCTCGGCGCGATGCAGTCCCGCGGCCAGGCCAGGTCGTATTCCAAGGACCGCTACTTCCAGGACGACGTCCTGTCCGACGACAAGCTGGTGCCCGAGGGCATCGAGGGCCAGGTCCCCTTCCGCGGCCCGCTCGCCGCGGTGGCCCACCAGCTCGTCGGCGGCCTGCGCTCCGGCATGGGCTTCGTCGGCGCCGCCACCGTCCCCGACATGCACGAGCGGGGCCAGCTCATCCGGATCACCGCGGCCGGGCTCAAGGAGAGCCACCCGCACGACATCCAGATGACCGTCGAGGCACCCAACTACCACTCGCGGTAGCGAACCGCGCGAAGCGCGGACACCCCCAGCAGGGCCCAACAATGGCAGGAGCGGCAAATGCGTGACGTGGTCGAGATCGGGCTCAGCAAGAGCGCCCGGCGTGGCTACCACCTGGACGACATCGCGATCGTCCCGACACGGCGCACCCGTGACGTCGACGACGTGTCGACCAACTGGCAGCTCGACGCGTATCCGTTCAAGATCCCGTGCGTGGCGCACCCCTCCGACGCCATCATGAGCCCCGCGACCGCGGTCGAGCTCGGCCGCCTCGGCGGCCTCGGCGTGCTCAACGTCGAGGGTCTCTGGACCCGCTACGCGGACCCGAGCAAGATCCTGGAGGAGCTGTCCGACCTCGACGACGACTCGAACGCCACCAAGCGCCTCCAGGAGGTGTACGCCGAGCCGATCAAGCCGGAGCTCATCGGCGAGCGGGTCAAGGAGATCCGTGACGGCGGCGTCACCGTCGCCGTGCGCGTCTCACCGCAGCACACCCTCGCCCTGGCCCCGGTCATCCTCGACGCGGGCGTCGACCTGCTCGTCATCCAGGGCACCCTCGTCTCCGCCGAGCACGTGTCGACGACCGACGAGCCGCTCAACCTCAAGGAGTTCATCGCCGACCTGGACCTGCCGGTCATCGTCGGCGGCTGCACCAACTACCAGACCGCGCTGCACCTGATGCGCACCGGCGCCGCCGGTGTCATCGTCGGCATCGGCGCCGACGAGTGGTCGACGACCGACCGGGTCCTGGGCATCCGGGTGCCGATGGCGACCGCGATCGCCGACGCCGCCGACGCCCGCCGCGACTACCTGGACGAGACCGGCGGCCGTTACGTCCACATCATCGCCGACGGCAACCTGCAGACGTCCGGTGACATCGCCAAGGCCCTCGGCTGCGGCGCCGACGCGGTCATGGTCGGCGAGCCGCTGTCGCGCAGCAACTCCGCCCCCGCCGGTGGCGCCTGGTGGCACTCCGCCGCCAGCCACCCGAAGCTGCCCCGCGGCTCGTTCGGGTCCGCGGAGGAGACCCTGGGCACGCTCGACAAGGTGCTCTACGGCCCGTCCGAGGACCCCGACGGCGTGCTCAACCTGTTCGGCGGCCTCCGGCGCGCGATGGCCAAGTGTGGCTACCGCGACCTGAAGGAGTTCCAGAAGGTCGGCCTGGTCCTCGACCGCTGACCCTCCGCCCGTCGTGGACGGCCCGGCCCGGCTCCCCCGGCCCGGGCCGTTCGCGTTCCCGGCCAGGCGTTCGCGCTCCCCGGCCCCGGCGCCCCCGCGCGGCCTGCTGGCCGATCACGGTCGGGCGAGATCGCATGATCAGCCGCCGTCGAGGGCTCCAACACCGGCTGGGTCCGCGACACCCCGAACACCATCGACGCGTCCCGCATCGTCGAACGACACCCTCGACGGCCGGGGAACGGCGCCGGCGGGCGCGATCCGCCGGTGATGATGTGACCGGCCGCCGCCCGGGCGCGGTGGAGCCGGGCGGTGTGATCGAGGTTGTCGGGCAGGCGGGAGCCGGGACCGCTGGCGATCACACCCGCCCGGCGATGCGGGCGGATGTGATCGGGGTGCGGTCAGCGGGGGAGGGCCTGCTGGAGCTCGGCGCGCAACGCGGGGGTGAGCATCTCGCCGGCCTGCTTGGCGAGCCGGGCCATCTCGTAGCCGACGACACCGATGTCCGCCTCGCGCCCGGCGAGCGTGGCGAGGATCGAACCGTCGCGGATCGTCATGACCAGGAAGAAGCCCTGGCCCATCTCGACCACGGTCTGCTTGACCTCGTCACCGTCGAAGATGCGGGCGGCACCGCTGGTGACACTCACCAGGCCCGACGTCACGGCGGCCAGCTGGTCTGCGCTGTCGCGGGGCAGATGGTCCGAGACCGCGACCAGTAGACCGTCGGAGGACACCACCACCGCGTGCGCGATGCCCGGCACCCGTTCGGTGAAGGCGTTGATCAACCAGCTCAGGTCCCGTGCTTGTTGGCTCAGGGTCACGCCGTGCTCCCTCGATGATCGTTGATCGGCACCGTGGGTACCTCATCCTCGTTCGCGGCCCGGTGCACGCCACTGTAGAACCGGGTGAGCATGCTGCTGACGCTCGCGGGGTCCGGCTCGGTGTGCGTAGCCACCATGATCGGTTGCGTCACGTCCGGCGTGGACGCCTGCCCGGTGTCACCCGGCAACTGTGCCAGGGGCACCCGGATCGGCAGCCCGCTGGCGCTCGTGCCCGCGGTCACCGGGGTGCGCTGGGCCGGGACCGACGGTGTCGTCGACACGGGCGCGTCGCCCGCGCCGGCCTTCGACCACCACCGGGTCCCCTTCGCCGGCGGCGCGGCGTTGCCCCGCGCCGCCGCGCCGATGATGTCCTCGGCCCGGCTGGGTCCGCGCCGCGGCGCCGCAGCGGGGCCGCCGTTCGACGACCGCTGCGCGGGCGGCCCGGAAGCCGTTCCCGCGGCAGCCGGCGTGGCGGGAGCACCACCGGGCACCCCGGAGACCGGCACTGCGGAGACCGGAGCCCCGGGCACGCCGCCGTTGGCACCCGGCGTGCCGTTGCTGCCGGCGGTCTGACCGGGCACACCCGAGACGGGCGCGCCACGCATCGGGCCCCCGGAGACCGGCACACCCGACACCGGCACACCCGAGACCGGCGCTCCGGAGCTCGGCGCCCCGGACACGGGCACCGCGGAGACCGGCACGCCCGGGACGGCCGCGCCGTTGGACGGGACCCGCTGGCTCGGCACGACGTCGGCGCCGGCCGGCGCGGACGCCGCAGCCGCGGCGGCCGAGGAGGCGACCGGCCAGGTCGTGAGCGCGACCGGCACCGAGGGCAGGGGCGGCGCGGCGACCGCCGGCACGTCGTCGTCGGCGCCGGTGACGCCGGGCCGGCCGGGCAGCGCCGGCAGCACCGCCGTCGGCGCGTCCTCGATGGAGATCACCGTCGCGCCGGGGCGGTCGCTCTCGGCGGCGATCGGCAGGCGCGACATGCCGGCGATGCGGTTGCCGCTGCCGTGATACAGCCCGGCGCCCTCCGGCGGGGCGGCCAGGAGGCGGGCCGGGAGGGTCACATACGCCGTGACGCCCTCGTCGGTGGCGTCGAGCCGGACCTGGACGCCGTGCCGCGCGGCGAGGTGGCCGACGACGACGAGACCCATCCGCTCGGACGCGGCGACGTCGATGGCGATCGGGGCGGAGACGCGGTCGTTGGCGTCGACGAGACCGGACTCGGTCATGCCGAGGCCGCGGTCCTCGATGACGATCGTGGCTTCCTTGGTCTGCTTCGCGGGCCAGCCGGCGACGGTGACGACGGTGTCCGGCGGGGAGAACGTGGTGGCGTTCTCCAGCAGCTCGGCGAGCAGGTGGACGATGTCGGAGACGGCGTGCCCGACGACGAAGATGTCGGTCGCGACGTCGTGGCGGATCCGCGCGTACTGCTCGATCTCCGCCATCGCGGCCAGGGTCACCGCGGACAGCGAGACGGGCTGCGCCCATCGCCGGGTCGCCTCGCTGCCGGCGAGGACGAGGAGGTTCTCGTCGTTTCGCCGCATGCGGGTGGCGAGGTGGTCCAGGCGGAACAGGTTCGCCAGCTGGTCGGGGTCGGTCTCGGCGGACTCCAGCTGGTCGAGCAGCTGCAGCTGGCGCTCGACGAGGGTCTGCGAGCGGCGGGCCAGGTTGACGAACATCGAGTTGACGTTGCGCCGCATGACGGCCTGCTCGACGGCGAGGCTGACCGCGCTGCGGTGCACGGCGGTGAACGCGTCGGCGACCTCACCGATCTCATCGGTGGAGCGGACTCTGGTGGTGGTGTCGACGGTGACCGTCTCGCCCCTGGGCAGGGTCCGCAGCCGCTGGATGGCCTCCGGCAGGCGGTGCTGCGCCACGTCGAGGGCCTGCGCCCGCAGCTGCCGCAGCGAGCGCGCCATGGACCGGCCGATGAGCCAGGACAGCAGCAGCGCGACGAGCATGACGAGCACGATCACCGATGTGGCCACGATGGCGTCGGTGCGCTGGGAGGCGCTCCGGTTGCCGGCGCCCTCGATCGCGTCCTCGAGCAGCTCCTGCTCGATGGTGCGGATGTAGTCCAGCTCGCTGGTGCTGGCCAGCCACCACTCCTCGGGGGTCACGCCGACGGCGGCGCCCCGGGCGCGGGAGATGACCTGCTGCTGGAGCCGGGTGACGGTGCCGACCGAGGGCTGGCGCACGTTGCGGTCGTAGAGGGCGAGGTGCCGCGAGCTGGCGGAGCCGCGGAACCGCTCGACGGCGGCGGCCTGCCGCGCCTGGATCTCCGAGAACGTCTCGAAGTCGTCGGGGGCGAACCTGCCCGCGCTCGCGGCCGCGAAGATCCGCCCGCGCAGCTGGTCCTTGAGCTCCTTGGCCTGGGCGAGGTCCATCAGGGAGGAGACCTCGGTGACCGACTGGGAGTCGCCGCCGATGTCGGGGCGGTCGGGGACCAGCTCGAACAGGTGCTGGATGGTGGAGGAGTACTGGTCGAAGACCGCCTCCTGGCGCAGCCACCGCTGCTTCACGCCCTCGCGGACCAGGTACAGGTCGGCGAAGTCGGCGCTGACCCGGTTCTGCGACTGGTTGAAGATCGGGTTGGCGAGCAGCGGGCGCGCGGCCTTGGAGAAGGCGACCAGCGCCGCGTCGGTGGCGGCGTAGTTCGCCGACAGCTCCTGATTGCTGGAAGTCGATCCGGCCGGCGCCTGCACGGTGGTCGACTTGGCGAGAACTCCAGCCGTTCGGTCTCTTTCCAGCTGCAGATAGTGGATCAGATTGGTCAGTTGGCGGCCGACTTTGACCCCTTGGGCGAACTGGTCGAGCTTGGAGGCGTCCTGCACCGAGGCATTGATCTGGACCCCTGCGATGACCAGGAAGGCCACGGCGGGCAGCACGAGCACGGCGGCGAGCTTGGTCGGCACCCGCCAGTCGCGGACCCGGAACAGCGACGCGCTGCGCCGCTGCGGCTCCCCTGGCCTGCGTCGCCGGTGGCTGTTCACCTTCATGACGACGGCGGGAGCCCTCGATGAAGGTGGCGAAGCGAAGGTCTGCACCCCTCACACCTTTCGCATGCGTCATCGCGCTGCCTGAGCAGCGTGCGAGCCTTATCAAACCAGGGTTGCGACATCTGTCCAACCACGTCATTGTGGTGCAGGTCACATTACTTGAAGCTCGACACCGGGGTTGAAACGCATCGACCAGACAGGAAGGATACGGCCGTCCGACCTGCCGCGTGTCCCAAGGAGTTCTCTGTCGTGCACATCCACGGCCGCCGGCCCGCGATGGTCGTGTTCGCCGCGGCTGTTTCCGTCACGGCACTGCTGCTGACCGGCTGCACGAGCAAGGGCAGCCCCGCGCCGAAGATCCCGGCGACGCTCGCCATCGGCCTGCTCGTCTCCACGACCGGGCCCAACGCCGCGATCGGCCAGCAGGCCCAGCTCGGGGCCAAGCTCGCCATCGAGATGGTCAACAACGACGTCAAGGACCTGCCGATCAACCTGCCGCTGAGCACGGGAGTCGGCCTGCGCAACGGCGCGAAGCTCACCCTCGTCGTCGGCAACACCGAGAGCGCGCCGGAGAAGGTGGAGAAGGAGGCGTCGCGACTCGTGCACGACGGCGCCGTCGGCCTGATCCTCGCCGACACGCTCGACGTCGCCGCACCCGCCGGCCGGGAGACCGACACCATCGGCGTGGCGCTCGTGGACGCGCTGAGCACCGCCGACACGTTCGTGGACCTCAACCGGGCCGCGCACTTCCGGATCCAGCCGAGCGACCGGCAGATGGTGTCCACCGCGCTCGCCCTGCTCTACCGCGAGCGCGACGGCGACAGCCAGTTCAGCCGGGTCATCACCGCGTCGGGCAAGGCCAGCGGCGCGACCGGCGACGAGATCGCCAGCGTGCGCACCTCGATCGAGGACCTGAGCCTCGCCGCCGGCTACGAGATCGGCGGCAAGGAGCAGATCACCCTGGCCGCCGAGGGCGCCGGTGACAGCGGCTTCGTCAAGAAGGGCGACGCCGTCCTCGCGGTCGTGACCAACGCGCAGGAGGCGGCCGCGGCCGCCGAGCTGGCCGGCCGGCTCAAGGGCAAGGCGCCGGTCATCGCGTTCGGCCCCGGCGTCGGCGCGCTCGACGCGATCAAGGGCAACAACCAGGTCCTGCGGGCCAGCGGCTGGTCCGGCGAGTTCGCCGGGCGCAACCCGATCGCGAGGATCGTCGGCGGCATGTTCGAGCAGGCGTTCCACGCCAAGATGACCGACGTGGCGGCGGCCGCCTTCACCGCGACGATGCTGCTCGCGCTGGCGATGGACTCGGTGACCGACCTGAGCCCGCCGGTGATCCGCAACGCGGTGCAGCAGCTGTCGCTGCCGGCGACGCAGACCGTCATGCCGTGGAACGGGATCCGGTTCGACGGCAGCGGCTACAACCAGCTCGCCGCCGGCGTCATCGAGCAGCACGTGCCCAACGGCTACCAGGTGATCCACCCGATCGAGCTGGCCGCTACCCCGACGCTCAGCCTGTGAGGAGCCGCCGCAGCTCGTCCGGCTGCCGGTAGAGCTCGTTGAGATCGAGCACCTCGCCGCCCGGCGCGACCAGCCGGCGGGCCACCAGAGGATGCTCGCGCCGCCACTCCTTCTTCAGGAGGGTGTACTCGACGAGCACCGACAACAGCACGACACCCATCCACGGGGGTGCCGGCGGGTCCTCGCCGGTCATGCCGCCGAACGCCTCGCCGCGGCGGGCCCGTTCGACGTCGACCGGACGGCGCAGCAGGGTGCCGGCGAGCTCGTCCCGGCCGTCCGGGTCGCGGCCGAGCACCGCGCGCACCGCCTGGACGTATTCGCGGGCCTGCCGCTCGACCTCGCCGCCGTACACCTCGACGGGCAGCTGCTCGAAGCGCGTCCAGGCGCCGTCGCCGCCGATGACCTCGGCCGCGAGGGTCTGCTCCTCCTCGGCGGTCAGCGCGTCCAGGACGACCGCGTCCGCGGCCAGTCCGGGCTTCGGGACCTCGTGCAGGGCCCGCAGGTCGGCGGCGAGCCCGGGGTGCCGCTGCGGCACCTCGTCGAGCAGCGCGGCACCGTCGACGGCGGGTGCGCCCCACCGCTCCAGCCGCAGCCGCCACCCGGCGTGCAGGTCGGCGATGCGCACCGGCACCGTGCCCGCCTCCGATGCGCCGGCGCCGGCAGCACCGGCGTCGGCGGAGGCAGCACCGGCGGTGACGGTGCCGGACGGCGGACCGCCGGCGGTGATGAGGCGGCGACCCTCGGCGGCGGCGAACGCGGCGAACGCCGTCTCGATCGTCGCGGCCCGCAACAGGGCCGCGGCGGCGTCCTCCACCCCGGACAGCCCACCGCCACCGGCGGCGATCGCGGCCGCGTCGCGGACCTGCTCGACCGCGAGCTGGAGCGGGCGGGTCGCGCCGAGGAGCTTCGGGTCGGTGCCGGCGGTGCGGGCCGCGAGCAGGCCACGGACCAGGTCGGCGTGCTTCGTGTCCGGCAGCGCCAGCTCGTGCGCCAGCAGGATGCGCAGGTGATCGGCCGGCAGACCCCAGACCAGGGGCAGCCCGATACGCAGGGCCGCGCCGGTCCAGTGGACCGTGCCCGATCCGGTGAGGGCGACCGCCGCCGGCGGTGGCGCGTCGGCGTACTTCGCCGCCTCGATGACCAACGAGTGCAGGGCCGCGTGCCGGGCGGCGCTCACGGTGGCGGGACCGGGGCCGCCGTGCGCCGTGCCGGCACCGCGCAGCAGCCGGCGACCACGCCAGGCGGGCAGGCCACCGGGAAGTCTCGCCATGTGCCTCAGTGTGCCGCACCCGGCGCCGGTGTCCAGGGAGGCGCGACGGATGGACTGACGCCCGCCGATGCCAAACTGGGTACTTCCCAGTAACTTACCGGTGAGTCACCATGAGGCGTGCGATATGACGTGGTGGTCATCGGTTCGGGTTTCGGCGGCAGCGTGACCGCGCTCCGCCTGGCCGAGAAGGGCTACTCGGTCGCGGTCCTGGAGGCCGGCCGGCGCTTCGCCGACGACGAGTTCCCCAAGACTTCGTGGGACACCAAGCGCTTCCTGTGGGCCCCGGCCCTGCGCTGCTTCGGGGTCCAGCGGATCAAACTGCTGCGCAACGTGCTGGTGCTGTCCGGCGCCGGCGTCGGCGGCGGGTCGCTGATCTACGCCAACACCCTCTACCGGCCGCTCGAGCAGTTCTACGACGACCCGCAGTGGCGCGACATCGCCGACTGGCGCACCGAGCTCGCGCCGTTCTACGACCAGGCCGAACGCATGCTCGGCGTCAGCGTCTACCACCGCATGACCCGTGCCGACGTGGCGATCAAGGCGGTCGCGGAACGGATGGGCGTCGGCGACACCTTCCACCAGACCCCCGTCGGTGTCTACTTCGGCAGGTCCGGCGTCGACCCGTACTTCGGTGGGGTCGGCCCGCTGCGGCACGGCTGCGAGCACTGCGGCGCCTGCATGACCGGTTGCCGGGTCGGGGCGAAGAACACCCTGGTCAAGAACTACCTGCATCTGGCTGAACGGCTCGGCGCGGAGGTGCATCAGTTGACGACGGTGGCGTCGGTGCGACCTGATGCCGGTGGTTACCGCATCGACACCCGCGGCACGGGTCGCCGGCGGGACCGGCGGACGTTCCACGCGGGCCAGGTCGTGTTCGCCGCGGGCGCCCTGGGCACCCAGGAACTGCTCCTGCGGATGCGCGCCGACGGCCACCTGCCCGCGATCTCCGCGACGGCCGGCACGCTCACACGGACCAACTCCGAGTCGATCGTCGGCGCCCGTTCGCTGCGCAAGGACGTCGACTTCACCGACGGCGTGGCGATCACCAGCTCGTTCCACCCCGACGCGCACACCCACATCGAGCCGGTCCGCTACGGTCCCGGCTCCAACGCCATGGGCCTGCTGCAGACCGTCCTCACCGACGGCGGGCCGTGGCGGCCGCTGCGCTGGTTCGGCGCCTTCTTCCGGCACCCGATCCGGCACACCCGGGTGCTGTCCGTGCGCCGCTGGTCGCACAAGACGGTGATCGCGCTGGTCATGCAGTCGCTGGACAACTCCCTCAACGTCCGGCTGCGCCGCGGCTGGACCGGCCGGCGCAAGCTCACCACGTCGCAGGGCCACGGCGAGCCGAACCCGACCTGGATCCCGGCCGGCAACCAGGCCGTCCGGCTGCTCGCCGAGGAGATCGGCGGCATGCCCGGCGGCAGCTGGTCCGAGGTCTTCAACATCCCGATCACCGCCCACATCCTCGGCGGCGCGCCGATCGGTGACTCGCCGGAGCGCGGGGTCGTGGACGCCTACCACCGCGTGTACGGCCACCCCGGCCTGCACGTCGTCGACGGCGCGGCGGTCAGCGCCAACCTCGGCGTCAACCCGTCGCTGACGATCACCGCCCAGGCGGAGCGGGCCATGTCCATGTGGCCCAACCGCGGCGAACCCGACCCGCGACCGCCGCTCGGGGAGGCATACCAGCCGGTGCCGCCCGTCCCGCCGGACAATCCGGCCGTTCCGGCCGGCGCACCCGGCCAGCTGCGGCTCACCCTCGCACCGACGCCGCAACCGCTGCGAGAACAGCCCTGAGACGCAGGTCACGTCGGGGCGCCGACTAGGCTCGACGGCATGACCACGCCGCCGCCGGTTCTCGTCGTCGACTTCGGTGCCCAATATGCGCAGCTGATCGCCCGCAGGGTGCGTGAGGCGCATGTCTACTCCGAGATCGTCCCGCACTCGATGCCGGTCGCGGACATGCTCGCCAAGGGCCCCGCCGCGATCATCCTGTCCGGCGGCCCTTCCTCGGTCTACGAGGAGGGCGCCCCGCAGGTCGACCCGGCGCTGTTCGAGGCCGGCGTGCCGGTCCTCGGCATCTGCTACGGCTTCCAGGCGATGGCCGTCGCCCTTCAGGGCCAGGCCAGCCACACCGGGCTGCGCGAGTTCGGCGGCACCCCGCTGAGCATCGCCGAGGGTGGCGGCGTGCTCCTGCGCGGCCTGCCCGACGCGCAGTCGGTGTGGATGAGCCACGGCGACTGCGTCACCGCCGCGCCCGCCGGGTTCACGGTCACCGCCGGCTCGCCGGCCGCGCCGGTCGCCGCGTTCGAGGACGTGTCGCGGCGGCTCGCCGGGGTGCAGTTCCACCCCGAGGTCGCGCACACCCCGCACGGCCAGGAGGTGCTGCGCCGGTTCCTCTACGAGATCGCCGGCATCGAGCCCACCTGGACGTCCAACAACATCATCGAGGAGCAGGTCGAGGCGATCCGCTCCCGCGTCGGCAGCAAGCGCGTCCTGTGCGCGCTGTCCGGCGGCGTCGACTCCGCCGTCGCGGCCGCGCTCGTCCACAAGGCCGTCGGCGACCAGCTGACCTGCGTCTTCGTCGACCACGGCCTGCTGCGCGCCGGCGAGGCCGAGCAGGTCGAGAAGGACTACGTCGCGGCCACCGGCATCAACCTGAAGGTCGTCGACGCCTCCGTGCGCTTCCTCGGCGCCCTCGCGGGCGTGATCGACCCCGAGCAGAAGCGCAAGATCGTCGGCCGGGAGTTCATCCGGGTCTTCGAGCAGGCCGCCCGCGACCTCGAGGCCGAGGAGCACGTCGAGTTCCTCGTCCAGGGCACCCTCTACCCGGACGTGGTCGAGTCCGGCGGCGGCACCGGCACCGCCAACATCAAGTCCCACCACAACGTCGGCGGGCTCCCGGACGACCTGCAGTTCGCGCTGGTCGAGCCGCTGCGGACGCTCTTCAAGGACGAGGTGCGCGCGATCGGCGCCGCCCTCGGCCTGCCCGAGGAGATCGTCATGCGGCACCCGTTCCCCGGCCCGGGCCTGTCGATCCGGATCATCGGCGCGGTCGACGAGGAGCGCCTCGCCATTCTGCGCGCCGCCGACCTGATCGCCCGCGAGGAGCTCACCGCGGCCGGCCTGGACCGCTCGGTCTGGCAGTTCCCGGTCGTGCTGCTCGCCGATGTGCGCAGCGTCGGCGTCCAGGGCGACGGCCGCACCTACGGTCACCCGATCGTGTTGCGCCCCGTCTCCAGCGACGACGCCATGACCGCCGACTGGTCCCGGCTGCCGCACGAGCTCATCGCGAAGATTTCCACCCGGATAACCAACGAGGTCCGGGAGGTCAACCGGGTGGTCGTGGACGTTACGTCCAAGCCCCCGGGCACCATTGAATGGGAGTGAACCCGGCTTTTCGGCTCGTTCATTCAACCTTTCGGTGACCATCGCCCTTGCTCCTGGCTTGAAATGCCGGACAATTTATCTCCGTGACTCCAGCGTTACAGCCGCTCCGACGCATCGCGGCCTACTGCGTCATCGCCGACTCCGACGAGTTCCTGCTGGTCCGGGCGTCGGCGAAGTCCGGCACGCCCGGAGTCTGGTCGCTGCCCGGCGGCGCCGTCGACCACGGTGAGAACCCGGTCGACACCGTCGTGCGCGAGACAGCCGCCGAGACCGGCCTCTCGGTCGCGGTGGCCCACCTCCGCGACGTCATCGCCGACATGCGGGCGCTGCCCGACCGCGGCCTCACGATCCACACCGACCGCCTCATCTACGAGGTGACGATGCGGGGCGGCGCGCTGCGCGACCGGGTCGGCCAGCCGACCGACCTGGCCCGCTGGGTCACCCGCGAGGAGGCGGAGCAGCTGCCGCTGCGCCGGTTCACCGCGGACGCGCTCGGCCTGGTCGAGGCGGCCGTCGACCTGCGCCCCGACGGCGTGCCCGAGGTGCCGTCCTTCTACGCCGTGCCCGGCCCGGACGGGCTGCACCGGGCCCAGCGCTTCGCCGCCTACGCCGTGTGCACCGACCGGCGCAGCCGCGTCCTGCTGACCCGCATCTCCGAGGGGTACCCCGGCGGCGGCTCCTGGCACCTGCCGGGCGGCGGGACCGACTTCGGCGAGCAGCCCGGGGTGGCCCTGATCCGCGAGCTGGTCGAGGAGACCGGCCAGGAGGGCCGCATCGTCGAGCTGCTCGGCGTCGCCTCGCACCGGGACGCGGCCCAGCTGGGCCCCGAGGGCTACCCGATCGACTGGCACGGCGTCCGGGCGTTCTACCGCGTCCACGTGGCCCGCTCCAGCCGCCCGGTGATCCACGACGTCGGCGGCTCCACCGCGGAGGCCCGCTGGTTCGACCCCGAGGAGCTGGACGAACTCGCATTGACGGAGGTCACCGAGGAGGCGCTCCGAGGGGTCGGCCTACGCTGAGATCATGAGCGCATCCCGGATGATCACTGTCTACGGCCGCCGTCCCGGCGGCACCGACGACATCGGGGGACCGGTCCGCCACGGCGAGAGCCCCACGACCGCCATGGTCCGGCACTTCGTCGAGCAGGCCGACCTGTCCGTCGTGGTGCTGTCGGTGCTCGACGTGCACGCCGTGGTCACGCCCGAGCTCCACGAGGACCGGGTGGTCTTCGAGGTCGCCGCGGCGCCCGGCGCGGCCGTCGGAGACTTCACCGAGCGCTCGGACCCCAACGGACTGCCGACCGGTCAGCGTTTCGCCGCGTACGGCTTCGTCACCGACCCGCTGGACAACGTCCTGCTTACCCAGATCGCGCCGGGGTATCCGGGCGCGGGCAAGTGGCACCTGCCGGGCGGCGGCACCGACCACGGCGAGCAGCCGGCCGAGGCGCTGCTGCGCGAGCTGGTCGAGGAGACCGCCCAGCAGGGCGAGATCATCTCACTGCTCGGCGTCACCCACCGGCGGAACCCCGGCGCGATCGGCCCGGAGGGTTACCCGATCAACTGGCACGCGGTGCGCGCCCTGTACCGCGTCCTGGTGCCCTCGCCGACCACACCCAGAGTGACTGAGGCGGCCGGTGGTTCGACCGCGGCGGCGGCCTGGTTCACCCGCGCCGAGCTGCCCGCCCTCCACGTCACCGAGGTCGTCCAGTGGGCCGCCTCACTCCCGCGACGGGAAAGTGATCGTCGTCGTTAAGATAAATTGTAGGTGAATTTGGTACTACGCTGAGTAGTCCGACGTGAGCCCTGGAAGAGCATGTTTCTAGGCGGGTTCCTATCTGAGCCATCGCCAAGCGCGACACGATATGCGATGGTGTAGATCGCGAGGCAGTCTCGCGAAGACGGGCAACTAGGGGCAAAACGCCCTCGAATGCGACCGTGGGAACCCCGTTCCTGCATGGAGGATCAGTGCCGAGAGCACCTTGGCAGCGACGACGCACCACGGACAGTCCGCGCCCCGGAGGGGGCCGGCAGTGGGCAGGGCGGCTGCGACGCAGCGGTTCGCTTGCCCGCCAGGTGCTCTTCGCCGGGCGGGTCGGTCGTCGCGGTGACGGAAACGTCGCCGGCGCCACCGCGCTGCTCATGCCGCCGCCGACTGAGACCGACGCCCGCGAGGGCAGGGTCCGGCTCCCCCGACTGCGTATGCGGCGCCGTGACGGACTGTCACGAGACGTCGTGTCGGTCGCTCCGGTCAGCCCGGCCGTGCCGCCCCTGGCGGTCGCTCCCGACGACGGCCCCGGCCTCAGCATCCCGCTGCTGCCCGGTGAGCGCACCGTCGCCCGGCGCATCCGTTTCGCCCTCGTCAACGCCTGCACCATCAGCAGCCTCCTGCTGGGCCTCGCCGCGATCTTCATCGCCGTCAACCACGGCGACGTCCGCATCGCGGCCACCCTGCTGATCGCCTGCGTCGTCTTCGACGGCCTCGACGGCTTCCTGGCCCGCCGCCTCGGCGTCGCCAGCCCGTTCGGCGCCCAGATGGACTCCCTCGCCGACATGTGCTCCTTCGGCCTGGCCGCACCCGTCGTCGTCTACGCCTGGCTCAACGACTCCGCCCCGGCCGCCGTCCTGATGCCGGCCTGCGGGCTCGTGGCCGCCTGCGCCGCGATCCGCCTGGCCCGCTTCAACGTGTCGCCGAAGGACGGCCGCTTCTTCTGCGGCGTGCCGACCACCATGTGCGCGGCGGTGCTCGCCCTGGCCACGCTCATCGCCCCGGAGATGCCCCCCGTCCTGCGGGTGGCCGGCGTCGCCGTCCTGGGCCTGGCGATGGTGTCGAGCTTCCCGTATGCCAAGCTCGCCCGCCTGGCGAAGCTCCCGCCGTGGCTGTTCGTCCTGCCGGTCGTCGGCGCTCTGGTCGACTTCCGGCTGACGTTCGTCGCGGTGGTCCTGGCGTACCTGGTGAGCGGCCCGGTCCTCTGGCTCCGCCAGCGCCGCCACGTCACCGCCTGACGCTGCTCCGACACGAAGCGCCCCGCCTCCGGTTCCCCGGACGCGGGGCGCTTCGCTTTGCCGGTGATCCGGAAGACCTTGACCACCAGGGGTGGACAGGATTTACCGGATCACCGGAGATGCCGTCGGGCCGGCGTCGGGTTTCCCGTGATCCGGTAAACCTTGATCACCCGGGGGTGCACGAAGTATTCCGGATCACGGAAGCGGTCAGAGCCAGTTCGCGATCACCGTCGCGCCGCCCACCACGCGGTCACCGGGGGCGACGGCCGGGGTGGCCTTGTCCGCCGGGAGGTAGACGTCGGTGCGGGAGCCGAACCGGATCAGGCCGAACCGCTCGCCCTTGGCGAGGAGTGAGCCGACCGGGGCGCGCTGCACGATGCGGCGGGCGATCAGGCCGGTGCGCTGGACGACCGCGACCGGGCCGTGCGCCGTCTCCAGCAGCGTGTATGCCGCGACGTTGTGCTCCGCCTCCGGCTTCATCGCAGCGGCATAGCCGCCGTCCTCGACGAAGTAGTCGACGACCTTGCCGGCGACGGGGGCGCGGTTGACGTGGACGTCCAGGACGGACAGGAAGACCGCGATGCGGAGGAACTCGATGTCGCCGAAGCGCTTGTCGTGCAGGCGCTCGACACCGAGGACCTTGCCGTCGCTGGCGGCGACGACGGAGCCGGCGTCCTCGGGGACCTCGCGCTGCGGGTCGCGGAAGAAGGCGGCGACCGGGGCGGCGGCGAGGGCCGGGATCAGCCACAGCTTCGACTTCGGGCGGGCGGCCTTCGCCACGACGGCCAGGCCGAGCGCGATGCCGGCGGCGGCGACGCCGTTGGAGTCGATGTTCATGCCCCGGGTGAGGGGGACGCTCGACGGGCGGAAGGCCGGCAGCAGGTTGTGCGCCGCGGCGTGGTGGGCCGGGGTGTGCCGGAGGCGGTGCACGCGGACCGGCGGCACGTTGCGCAGGACGAGGTCGCTGCCCACGCCATACAGGGCGGCCTGGCGCTCCACCTCGTCGGCGGCGCCGCTCGGCAGGCGGGTCGCCGGGACGACGACGGTGAGGACGCCGCCGGGGCTGACGAGCTTGGTCAGGTCGGCGAGGACGGCCCGGGCCTCGTCGGCGCTGCCGGACAGGGGCTCGGCGAGGATCACCACGTCGGCCGGCTCGGCCTCGGCGTGCGACTCGACGACGCGGGTCCGGTCGGTCACCCAGCGGCCCTGCCGCTCGACGTGTTCGCGCAGCGCGGTGGCGCCCCCGAGGGAGCCGGCGACGACGGTCAGCCGGTCGTCGGGCAGCAGTGCGTCGATCGCGGCCGCGAGGGTGGCGGAGCCGGCGGCCGCGCCGACGAGCAGGCCGGTCTTGGGTCCGCCGTGGCGGGCGAGCTCACTGGCGAGGACCCGGGCGGCGCGGTCACCGATCTGGATCGGGCGGCGGGAGACGCCGGACGCGCCACCGACGGGAGACTGGGTCATGTCTGAAGGGCTCCTCAAAAAAAGACAAAGCAAGGCCGGCGGGAAAAGCGTGCCCCGCCGGCCCAGCATATTCCGTGTCTAGTCCAAGTCGTCCCCGTCGTGCGACGCCGGCACCGAACTCGAAGGTTTGTCGTTTTTGTCGGAGCGCAGGGCTCCGAGCAGTCCCAGCAGCCCGAAGACGATCAGTCCGACGGCGACGATCCAGCCGGCGTTGAGATTGACCGTGGACGTCTGGTTGAACAGCCAGACGATCACGATACCGAGGAAGATCAGGCCGAACGTGAGGGAGAGGCCATCGGTGCGGTGCGGCTTCACCGGGTCACCTCCAGGTTGCCGTAACGAAGGTAGAGGTCGAGGTGCAGTTCGCCGCCGCCGACACCGTCGGTCCCGGTGTCGGTGAACTCGTTGTTCTGGTTGAACCCGCCGCACTCGCGGCCCAGGATGTGGCAGTCGCCGCCCTCGACGCGGACCTTGACGGTGACGTCCACGTTCGGGGGCAGGGTGATGCGCATGTTGCCGGTGAGGTCGATCCGGAACTCGAGATCGGTGTTCTCGCCGGTGAAGTTGACCCCGGACAGGTCGGCGTTGATGTCGCCGATGTCGGTGCGGTAGTCGTTGTCGAGCTGCTTGACCGAGGTCGGGTTGAGGTTGATGTTCTCGATGCGCTGCGGCCGGCCGATGTCCTCGACCGTCGACGCGGTCGAGATCGCCAGGGCGATGCTCAGCAGGACCCCGAGCAGGATCATGAGTCGGGCCCGGCCGAACCACGCGCCGACGATCAGGCCGATCGCGACGACCGCGAGCGGCACCGCGAAGTACGTGCTGACCAGGAAGTTGGCCGTGGTCACCTCGAACGCGGCGAGCACGCCCAGCGACACGCAGATCAGCGAGAAGATCACCCGGCCGAGGCGGGAGCGCACCTTCGGTGGCTTCGGCGGCTTCGGGGCGAGCCCCGGATACGGCGACCCCGGCATGCCGGCCGGGTAGCCGAGTGACGCCGCGTAGGGGCTCCTGTTGCCGAAGGGTCCGTGCGGCGCGAACGGCGGCCGGTAGCCGGCCGGCACGAGGGGCGGCAGCGGCGGCAGCGGCGGCACGGGAGGCGTCATGGCCGGCCGCGTCGGTGCCGGCGGGGCCTGGGGTGGCGTCACGACGGTCTGGTGTTGCAGCCATGCCGGGTGTACGGATGGTGCCCCGGCCGGACCGGTAGCCGCCGCCTGGAACGGCGGGGTGCTCGGCTGGAACGGCGGCACCGACGGCGGGAAGGGCGTCGTGGCCGGCGGCGGCACGAACGGCCCCGGTGGGGTCCCGGGCGGAGTGCCGCCACCCGGCTGGTTGCCCTGCGGGGCGCCGAGGAGGTTGCCCTGCCCGCGCACGAGCAGCGCGACCACGCCGATGACCACGGCCAGGCCGACCGCGGCGGGGCCGACGTTGCGGGACATCACCAGGAGGAACGCCAGCACCGCGCCGACGCCGATCACGATGGCGAGGGGCGCCGAGGTCGTCGACCGGCCGCGGCCGAGCAGCGCCTCGAGCGGGGAGCCGGTGTCGCCCTCGGCGGGCAGCAGGAGCCAGCCCAGCAGATACGCGACGATGCTGATCCCGCCGGCGAGCGTGAGCACGGCGAAGATGACCCGCCAGAGGGTCGGGTCGGTGTTGGTGGCCCGGCCGATCGCGGCGCAGACGCCGGCGACGTAGCGGCCCTGCTGGGGGCGCACGAGGTTGCTCCGGTTGAAGCCGCTGCCGAACGGCGTCGCCCCGGGCGGTCCGAACGGTCCGTTGCCGCCGGGGGGCGGTCCGAACGGTCCGTTGCCACCGGGCGGCGCACCGGGCGGTCCGGGCGGCGGCCCGGGCGGCGGCGGCGACGCGGAACCCGCCGGAGGCTCGAAGGGGGCCCCGGCCGGTGGCTCGTCGCGCTCGGCCTTGGTCAGGTCGACCTCGGGCTGCTCGGCCCGGACGGTGGGCGCCTCCGGGTCCGTGGGTGCCGTGTACGCGGCCATGCCGTAGGTGGGGGCGATGTACGTGGGCTCGGTGTACACCGGCGATCCGGCGGGCGGCGCGCTGGACGGCTCGGCACTCACC
>NZ_BONQ01000022.1 GCF_016862795.1 Dactylosporangium siamense
GCGGCGCTGACCGGGGCCGCGCTGACGGGCGCGGCGCTGACCGGCGCGGCGCTGACCGGCGCGGCGCTGACCGGGGCGGCGCTCACAGGGGCATCGCTCACCGGGTCGGACCGTTCGGCGTCGGCAGGGGAGTCGGTCAGGTAGTCGGCCTCGTAGCGGGGCTCCACCCGTACATCATCCGGCTCTTGATCTTCTGCATTTGCTCGTGCGGCCGCCGGCTCGTCGGCGGCAGGCGGGTTCGTCATGCCACTGATGTTCGCTGACGGGGCGCCCGGTCCGCCTCAGGCATCGACCCTGACACCACCCTGATTTGCCGGTTCCGGGGTCGCTCGGAGTGGTCCAGGCGCCGGTCCACGTGTGACGATTCGGGGGACCTCACCCGACCACGCGTTGAAACGAGCCTGATGACCAGCCCAGTGCCGATCCGCCGCCTCTACCGCGAGCCCGCGGACCGGGTCGTCGCGGGCGTCGCCGCCGGCATCGCCGCGCACCTGGGCGCCTCCGTGGTGCTGATCCGGGTGGCGTTCGTGGTGCTCGCCGCGTTCTGGGGGCTCGGCGCGCTGCTCTACGCCGCGTTCTGGGCGGTGCTGCCGATGCCGCCGCACCTGGGGCCCAGCCGGCGCAACGTCAACCAGCTGTTCTCGTTCCTCGCGCTCGGCATCGGCATGGTGCTGCTGGTGCTCATGGTGGAGCCCAGCGACGGCATCCAGTCGGTGATCGGCTGGCTGGCCGCGGTCATCGCGCTGGGCGCCGGCATCATCTGGCACCAGGCGGACCCGAAGCGCCGCGAGCGCTGGTCGGCGACCGTGCCGGGAATGCCGTGGCTCGGCGCGGTGATGGACAACAACCGCAAGTCCTACCTCGTGCGGTTCATCGGTGGTGGGCTGCTCGTCGTCGTCGGCATCATCGGTGCCTTCGTCGCGGGGGTACCCCTCGCCGGCGCGAACCTGGCCTCGATCGGCTACGGGCTCGGCTTCGCCGCCGTCGCCCTGGCCGGGGTCGGTCTGGCGCTCGCCCCGCTGCTCTACCGGATGTTCACCCAGCTGAGCACCGAGCGCGAGGCGCGGGTGCGCGAGCAGGAGCGGGCCGAGCTCGCCGCCATGGTGCACGACCAGGTGCTGCACACCCTCGCCCTGATCCAGCGCAACGCCGGTGACCTCAAGGAGGTCCAGCGCCTCGCCCGCGGCCAGGAGCGGACCCTGCGCAACTGGCTGTACAAGCCGACCGCCTCGCCGACGGAGAAGTTCGGCGCCGCCCTGGAGGAGGCGTCGGCCGAGGTCGAGGACACGTTCGCGATCGCGGTCGAGACCGTGGTCGTCGGCGACCTCGACGTCGACGAGCGGGTCGCGGCGATCGTCGCCGCCGCCCGGGAGGCCCTGGTCAACGCGGCCAAGCACGCCAAGGTCGAGACGATCTCGCTCTACGCGGAGGTCGAGCCCGACTGCGTGAGCGTGTTCGTCCGGGACCGGGGCGTCGGCTTCGAGCTCACCGCCGTGGAGGCCGACCGGCACGGCGTCCGCGGCTCGATCCTCGCCCGCATGCAGCGGCACGGGGGCAAGGCCGAGATCCGCAGCACACCGGGCGACGGCACCGAGGTGCGGTTGAGCCTGCCCATCGATACGGAGAAGAAATGACTGACGAGACCCAGCGCCTGCGGGTGTTCCTGGTCGACGACCACGCCATGTTCCGCGCGGGGGTCCGTGCCGAGCTGGGCGTGCACGTCGACGTGATCGGCGAGGCGAGCGGGGTCGCCGAGGCGGTCCAGAAGATCACCGCGCTGGAGCCCGACGTGGTGCTGCTCGACGTCCACATGCCCGACGGCGGCGGGCGGGCCGTCCTCGACGCGATGCGCCGCAGCCGGCCGCAGGTGAAGTTCCTGGCGCTGTCGGTGTCCGACGCCGCCGAGGACGTCATCGGGCTGATCCGGGCCGGCGCGCGGGGATACGTCACCAAGACCATCTCGCCGGACGAGCTCGCCGACGCGATCCGCCGGGTTGCCGACGGGGACGCCGTGTTCAGCCCGCGCCTCGCCGGGTTCGTGCTCGACGCGTTCGCCGCGCGGCCCGACGCCCCGGTCGCCGACCCGGAGCTGGACCAGCTGACCAACCGGGAGCGGGAGGTGCTGCGGCTGCTGGCGCGGGGGTACGCGTACAAGGAGATCGCGAAGGAGCTCTACATCTCGATCAAGACGGTCGAGACGCACGTGTCGAACGTCCTGCGCAAACTGCAGATGTCGAACCGGTATGAGCTGTCCCGCTGGGCCGCGGATCGCCGTCTGGTCTGAATTTTTCCTGGGTTTATCCGGACAAACCGGTGTGACTGGTGTGACTGGTGTGACGTACGAGGTGACAGAAGGGCCCTCGTACCGCTAGAAACGAGCGTCCCCCTATTTTTCTCCAAAGGTGGTCCCGTCTCGTGTCTCACCTTCCCCGCCTGGTCGGCCTGGCCGCAGCGGTGCTCGTCGGAGGTGCCGTTGCCCTCAGTGGCGCGGGCATCGCCTTCGCCGACCCGCTGGCGACCCCGGTCGCCGGCACCCAGATCTACCTCGATGACCCGAAGAGCCCGGCAGCGATCAAGGTCATCAACTCGAAGAACACCAGCCACAACCCGCTCGGCAACCTGACCGGCGCTCCGCGCCTGCAGATCAAGGTCGGGGACGCGGCGCCGGTTCTCGCGTACTGCATCGATTTCAGCCGTGAAATCAAGATCAATACGTATGTTGAGTCCTCCTGGGGCGACAACAAGAACCCGACGCCCTCCAAGGAGGAGCTCGGCCAGGTGCGGTGGGTGCTGACGCACTCGATCCCGACCGTTGGTGTGGACGGCGTGCTCGCCGCCGCCAAGGTCACCAAGCCCGCCGGTGCCAGCGCCGAACTGCTCGAGAAGCTGGTCTACGCCGGCACGCAGAGCGCGATCTGGACGCTCACCGACGGCGACATCTTCGCCCTGCGCGGTGACAACGAGGGCCTCAACACCGGCAACACGCTGGACGAGTACAAGATCATCGTCGCGGTCAGCGAGTACCTCGTGAAGGCGGCGAAGAGCCCGTCCGAGGACCCGAAGCCGAAGCTCGAGATCAACCCGGCCACCCTGACCGGTGAGGCCGGCAAGAAGATCGGGCCGTTCACCATCGCGTCGGGCGGCGGCACCGCCACCCTCACCGCCACCGGTGGCAAGCTCGTGGACGCCGACGGCAAGCCCGTCACCACGCTGCCGGACGGCGGCAAGTTCTGGGTCCTCGCCGACGCCGCGGGCACCGTCAACATCGAGGCCTCGGGCAGCGGCTCCGTGCCGATCGGCCGGATGTTCGTCACCACCCAGCGGCCGCACGACACGCAGAAGCTGATCCTGGCCGGCGTCACCGGCACCAAGCTGCAGGCGAAGGCCACGGTCACCGTGACCCCGCCGCCGCCGAGCCTGCCGGTCACCGGTGTGAAGCTCACCGGTGCGATCACCGCGGGCGTGCTGCTCGTCGCGGGTGGCGTGGCGCTGCTGCTGGTGGTTCGCCGCCGGCGGGTCCGCTTCACCGCGTAACGCTTGGTTGTGCGCTCCGGGGCGGCCGCTTCTGCGGCCGTCCCGGTGTGTTTTGTCAGGCTGCTTTTTTCAGGCGGTGTGGAACACGGAGAACGCCTCGGCCAGGGCGCCCTCGGGGAGGCCCGCCGCGCTCGCCGTGGCCGCCAGGCGCTGGCGCAGCAGGCCGTCGAGGTCCTCCAGGTGGGACGTCTGTGACACGTGGGCCCGCAGCGCCTTGAGCTTGCGCTCGTACGTCCCGGTGATGTCGACCACGTGATCCGGATCCGGGCCGCCGGAGTACCAGATCTCACGGACCGTCCAGGCCGGCAGGTCGAGGTCCGTGAAGGTGAACGGGTTGCGCGCGTCCGGATACACCGCGCACGTCGCCGCCTCCCCGGCCGCCAGATGGTCGGGGTGGCTCGGGCCGGCGATCCGGTCCCAGCGGCGCAGGGGCGAGTTGGTCAGCACCCGGTCGGGGCGGAACCTGCGGATCGCCGCGGTGATGTCGCGCCGCAGCTCGATCGACGGCGTCAGGATGCCGTCGTGGTACCCGTCGAGGAACTCGACGTGGTTGACCCCGACGACCGCGGCCGCCGCGCGCTGCTCCGCCTCCCGCAGGGCCGGCATCAGCTCCCGCGGGGTGTCGTCGAATCCGCCGGCGTCGCCGCGCGTCACCAACAGGTAGCCCACCTCGATCCCGGCGTCCACCCAGCCGGCGACGGTGCCGGCGCTGCCGAAGTCGACGTCGTCGGGGTGGGCGAGCACGCAGAGGACGCGCTGCACGTCCTGCAGTGGTGTGGCCGATCTCGGGAAGCTCATGCTTCCTGTTGTATCGCTTTTTGATCTGCTTTTCGGCCGCAGGGGCTGCGGCCTTGATTACAGGCTCTGGTTACAGGGGGCCGCGGCCGGCGCGGAGGATCAGCAGGGCCAGCTGGGTGCCGTCGGCGCCGAGCTCGGCGGAGAAGCGCTCCAGGATCTCCCGCTCGCGCGACAGCACCAGACGGGTGCCGCCGGCGGCGACGCGGGTCGCGCCGACCTCGCGGGAGATCGCGGCGCGCTCCTTCCAGAGCGCGACCAGCGCCGCGTCGATCTCGTCGATCCTGTTGCGCAGGCCGGCGATGTGCTCGTCGGCGGCGGGCTGCTGTTCCATGGTGATGGCGGCCATTCTCTCGTCCTTGTCAGTCTGGCTCTGGTGCCCCGCCCCGGGAACGCGAACGCCCCGGGCTCGGGAGCCCGGGGCGTCGGTAGGTTCAGCGTTCAGGCGCGACCTACGGCTGCCGGACTCCCGGAGCCGTAAAAAAAGTAGGGCCGCACCTGCTCGATCACGTCGTCGAGTATGGCACGGGATTCTCGGCGACGTGAAGTGCTCCGGCGGTTTTCTGTCAGTGGGTCGGCATAGACTCGCCCGTGCGATGCATGCTCTCTTCGATCTTCCCCAGTCAGAGCCGGCCGGCGTGACCGCTTCCGCCCCCGCTCAGCCACAGCGTGGCCCCGCCCGCGAGCGTGCGGAAGGCCGCCGCGACCCGGAGGCCCTGCTCGACGGGCTCAACGGTCCGCAGCGCGACGCGGTGACCCACGAGGGTTCCCCGCTGCTCATCGTGGCCGGCGCCGGCTCGGGCAAGACCAAGGTGCTGACCAGCCGGATCGCCTATCTGCTCGCGGCCCGTGCCGTGCACCCCGGCGAGATCATCGCGATCACCTTCACCAACAAGGCCGCCGGCGAGATGAAGGAGCGCGTCGCCAACCTCGTCGGCGGCCGCGCCCGGCTGATGTGGGTGTCGACGTTCCACTCGGCGTGCGTGCGCATCCTGCGGGCCGAGCACGACCACGCCGGCCTCAAGTCGACGTTCTCGATCTATGACGCCGACGACTCCCGCCGGCTCATGCAGCTCGTGATCCGCGAGCTCGACCTCGACCCGAAACGCTATCCGGCCCGCGGCCTGGCCGCGCAGGTCTCCAACCTGAAGAACGAGCTGATCGACCCCGAGGCCTTCACCGCCAAGGCGGTCGGCCCCGCCGAGCGGACCCTGGCCGAGGCCTACACGCTTTATCAGCAGCGCCTCACCGAGGCCCACGCGCTCGACTTCGACGACCTGATCATGCGCGTCGTGCACCTGTTGCAGAGCCACCCCGAGGTCGCCGAGACCTATCGGCGCCGGTTCCGCCACGTCCTCGTCGATGAATACCAGGACACCAACCACGCGCAATACATGCTGGTGAAGGAGCTCGTCGGCAAGACCGGTGAGCTGTGCGTCGTCGGCGACGCCGACCAGTCGATCTATGCGTTCCGCGGCGCCACGATCCGCAACATCCTCGAGTTCGAGCGCGACTATCCCAGCGCCCGCACCATCCTGCTCGAGCAGAACTACCGCTCCACCCAGACGATCCTGTCCGCCGCCAACGCCGTCATCGGCCGCAACACCGAGCGCAAGGAAAAGCGCCTGTGGAGCGACCAGGGCGCCGGCGAGCAGATCGTCGGCTATGTCGCCGACACCGAGCACGCCGAGGCCGACTGGGTCGCCCGCGAGATCGACCGGCTCTCCGACAACGCCGGTGTTCGCCCCGCCGACGTCGCCGTCTTCTACCGCACCAACGCGCAGTCCCGCGTGTTCGAGGAGATGTTCATCCGCTTCGGCCTGCCCTACAAGGTCGTCGGCGGCGTCCGGTTCTACGAGCGCAAAGAGGTCCGCGACGCCCTCGCCTACCTGCGCGCCGTGGTCAACGACGACGACGTCGTCAGCATCCGCCGGATCCTCAACACCCCCCGCCGCGGCATCGGCGACCGCGCCGAGGCGTGCGTCGAGGCGCTCGCCGCCCGTGAGCGCATCTCCTTCGGTGCCGCCCTGCGCCGCGCCGCCGAGGCCCCGGGCATCTCCACCCGCGCCGTCAACGCGATCGGCGACTTCGTCGCGTTGCTGGACGAGCTGCGCACCCTCGCCGAGACCGCCCTGCCCGAGGAGGTCCTCGAGGCCGCCATCGAGCGCTCCGGCTACCTCGGCGAGCTGGAGGAGAGCACCGACCCGCAGGAGGTCGGCCGGGTGGAGAACCTGCAGGAGCTGGTCAGCGTCGCCCGCGAATACACCGAGCGGGCCGAGGCCACCATCGCCGTCGCCGCCGAGCAGGGCGACGCCACCGCCGCCCCGCCGCCCACCGTCGCCGGCTTCCTGGAGCAGGTCTCCCTCGTCGCCGACGCCGACCAGATCCCCACCGACGACCCCGACCACACCGGCGTCGTCACCCTCATGACCCTGCACACCGCCAAGGGCCTCGAGTTCCCCGTCGTCTTCCTCACCGGCCTCGAGGACAGCGTCTTCCCCCACCAGCGCTCCATGAGCGACCGCAAGGAGCTGGAGGAGGAGCGCCGCCTGGCCTACGTCGGCATCACCCGGGCCCGCCTGCGTCTCTACATCTCCCGCGCGGTCACCCGCTCCGCCTGGGGCCAGCCCTCGTACAACCCGCCGTCACGCTTCCTCGAGGAGCTGCCACCCGAGCTGGTCCGGTGGGAGCGCACCGACGCGGCGTATACGAGCTGGTCCGGCGGCGGTGGCCACGGCGGCCGCAACACCGGCCCCGCCCAGTCCCGCACGTCCTCCTTCGTCGGCGGCACCCCGAAGGCGGCCCAGCTCGCCGCCAAACTCGGCCTCGACGCCTCCAAGCTCTCCACCGCCAGCGAGCTCGCCCGCGATGTCCCTTCCCTGACCGTCGGCGACCGCGTCAACCACCAGCGCTACGGCCTCGGCCGTGTCCTGGCCGTGGAGGGCGCGGGCCCTCGCGCCCAGGCCCAGGTCGACTTCGGCGACCAGGTGATGTGGATCGTCCTGCGCCACGCCCCCATCGACAAGCTCTGACCGCCGCGCCGTCCGCTCACTCGCGACGCGCCGCCTGCGGTGCGGACGCACGGACGGTGTCTTCGCGCGACCCGGATCGGGTGCCGTTTCGCCGGCGCCTCGGGCCACGGCGCCGGCGAGCCGGAAACCATGGTCCGTCCCGGGCGGCCTTGGGGACGTCGCCGTGATCCGAGCTGCCCTATGGTGGTAGTCATCCGATCACGGAAGGTGGCCATCGATGGCTGTGTCCGGTCCGTCTGTGTCGTCGGCCGCGCCCGCGCTGAAGTCGTGGGAACTCGGCGACGGGCACTCGCACTACGAACTGGTCGCCGCTGACGGGCCGGAAGGACTCACGGTCGAGGTGACCGGCGCTGACAACGACGGACGGGTCATCGCCAGGGTGCGGGGCCATCTGCCTGCCCTGCACCTGCCCATGCTGGTCCAGTTGCTCCTCACCGCGGCCGCCGATCCGCACCTGGTGGCCACGCACGTGGTGCGGGTGCCGACACCGCGCAGCGGCGGCGCCGGCCAGGGTGCGGCGGAGACGCCGGATGCCCCGGTCGTCGCTGGGGTGGGCCGAGCCGCCGGCGGCGTCCGTCACGAGCCGCGTGAGGCCAAGACGCCGCACACTCCTGCCTACACGATGGAGGACCTGCGCCGGGTCCACCCCAACTCGCACAAGCCGTGGCGGCCGGAGGACGACGCCCGGCTCGCTGAACGTGCCGCGCAGGGCGCGACCGTCAACGAGCTCATGAGCGAGTTCGGCCGGAATCGCGGGGCCATCGCCGCCCGGCTGAACCGGGTCCTGCCGCCGTCGCGGGGATAGATCCCGGTCAGTTGTAGATGTCCTCGGTGTGCTTCTGGATGTCCACGCCGTGCTTGCGCATGAAGGCGAGGGGCTCGACCGGCTTGTCGTTCTCGCGGACCTCGAAGTGCAGGTGGGCGCCGAACGAGTGGCCGGTGTTGCCGGTGAGGGCGATCCGGTCGCCGGCCTTCACGAGTTGGCCTTCCTTGCACAGGAGCTTGGAGGCGTGGCCGTAGACGGTGACGATGCCGCCGCCGTGGTCGATCATGACGTTGTAGCCGTAGCCGCCGTTCCAGCGGCAGAGGATGACCTTGCCGGCCGCGACGGCGTTGAAGGGGGTGCCCTGGGGGGCGCCCAGGTCGACGCCGGGGTGCAGGCGCCCCCAGCGTTCGCCGTAGAAGGACGTCAGGGTGTAGCGCGGCATCGGCAGGATCCACACGTCGGGGGCGGGCATGTTGACCGTCGACATGGGCGTGGTGCGGGAGCGGCTGGCGCGGTCGTCGGTGCCGCGGACGCTGACGTCGTCGAAGTTGCCGCTGGCCTCGAGGGACAGGTCGTTGCGTGGCTCCGGCAGGGCGGTGGAGACGCCGAGGGCGACAATGCCGGCGCCGACGACGGCGGTGGTGAACACGGCGGCGTAGCGGGTGCGGGGCGACTCGGCCCGGCGGCGGCCGCGGTAGGCGCCGCGCCGCTGCGGTGCTTCGTCCACGCGCCACCTCCTAGGTGCCCCTCGGGGAAACACGACGGTTCGATATGAACCGGCTGTCCCGGCAAAGGCGGCAATTCCGATATGACGGAACCGTAAACGCATTGCAAATGCTGAGCCGCAGGTCACCGTAGCCAATGTGGAATGCGCGCCACAAGCAGCGACAGGCCGGTAGGTGCAATGAGTGCCCGGGGGGTTGGTTGTGCGTAACTGTGGGTGCGCAAGGTCGTTGCGGACGTTCGATGCGGTACCTTCGGCCCGAGGTGTGCGCCGCAACGGAGCGGTGCGCCCAAACGGGAAGGACCGTGAGGATGAGCGCGCGGACCCGCGTCGTCATCGCCAAGCCCGGTCTCGACGGGCATGACCGAGGCGTCAAGATCGTGGCCAGGGCGCTCCGGGACGCCGGGATGGAAGTCATCTACACGGGCCTGCACCAGACACCGGAGCAGATCGTGGAGACCGCCATCCAGGAGGACGCCGACGCGGTCGGCCTGTCGGTCCTGTCCGGGGCGCACATGACGCTGTTCCGGAAGGTCATCGAGCTGCTCGCCGAGCGTGGCGCCGATGACATCCTGGTGTTCGGTGGCGGCATCATTCCCGACGACGACCTGCCGGAGCTGGAGCGGCTCGGGGTCAAGAAGATCTTCACGCCCGGGGCGACCACGCAGTCGATCGTGGAATGGGCGCAGGCGCACATCGTGGCGGCGCATGCCTGATCGACGGCTCTATATGTAAAAAGAGCCGAAAAGAAGGAAACGGGAAAAGGGGGAGAGGCCGGACGCACCCCTCACACGTCCGGCCTCTCTATCGCACGATGCCCCGCCGCCACCCCTCGACCGACAGGGCATCGGCCGCCTTTTGGTGCCGGCCCTACCCCTCGGGGTGACCCACGCGGGCGGGCCGACACTGCACTCAACGACGGCCCGTGGACGGGGTTACGCGGCCGGGCCGGTGTACCTCTAAAGGGGAACCGGCTGTGGAATCCGGCACACCGTGCACCCGCCAAGTCGCAGCCTGTTCAGACCTGGTTAGGCTGCGAGCGTTGAGCCGTCCTCGCGATGGGGCAGGCGGCACGGTTGACGGAACGGGACCACTGTGGACCTGTACGAGTACCAGGGGCGCGCCCTCTTCGCCAAGCACGGGTTGCCTGTGCTGGGCGGCGGCGTCGCCGAGACCCCTGAAGAGGCCCGTGCGATCGCCGAGGAACTCGGCGGCCGGGTTGTCATCAAAGCCCAGGTGAAGGTTGGTGGCCGTGGCAAGGCCGGCGGCGTGAAGCTCGCCGAGGGTGCCGACGAGGCCACCAGTCACGCGACCAACATCCTCGGCATGGACATCAAGGGCCACACGGTCCACAAGGTCATGGTCACGACCACGGCCGACATCGCCGAGGAGTACTACTTCTCGTACCTGCTGGACCGGGCGAACCGCACGTTCCTGTGCATCGCCAGCGTCGCCGGCGGCATGGAGATCGAGACCGTCGCGCACGACGCGCCGGAGAAGGTCGCCAAGGTCGCGATCGACGCGGCCAAGGGTGTCGACGAGGCCCTGGCCCGCGCGATCGTCGAGCAGGCGCAGTTCCCCGCCGACGTCGCCGACCAGGTCGTGTCGATCGCGGTCAAGCTGTGGCAGGCGTTCATCGCCGAGGACGCCACGCTGGTCGAGGTCAACCCCCTGGCGAAGACGACCGACGGCACGGTCCTCTGCCTGGACGCGAAGGTGACCCTCGACGAGAACGCCGGCTTCCGCCACGCGGATCACGAGGAGCTCGAGGACAAGGCCGCCGCCGACCCGCTCGAGCAGGCGGCGAAGGCCAAGAACCTCAACTACGTGAAGCTCGACGGCAACGTCGGCATCATCGGCAACGGCGCGGGTCTGGTCATGTCGACGCTCGACGTGGTGGCATACGCGGGCGAGGGCCTCGGCAGCAAGCCGGCCAACTTCCTGGACATCGGCGGTGGCGCCAGCGCCCAGGTCATGGCCAACGGGCTGGAGATCGTGCTCGGCGACCCGGACGTGAAGAGCGTGTTCGTCAACGTCTTCGGCGGCATCACCGCCTGCGACGCCGTCGCCAACGGCATCGTGCAGGCGCTGCAGCTGCTCAAGGACCGTGGCGAGGCGGTCGCCAAGCCGCTCGTGGTCCGCCTCGACGGCAACAACGCCGAAGAGGGTCGCCGGATTCTCGACGACGCCGCCAACCCGCTGATCGAGCGGGTCGACACGATGGACGGTGCGGCCCGCCGCGCCGCCGAGCTCGCAGCGAGTGGGGTGTAACGACCATGGCGGTATGGCTGACCGAGTCCAGCAAGGTCATCGTCCAGGGCATGACCGGTGCCGAGGGCTCCAAGCACACCCGGCGGATGCTCGCCGCGGGCACCAACGTGGTCGGCGGCGTCAACCCGCGCAAGGCCGGCACGCAGGTCGACTTCGACGGCACGAAGCTGCCGGTGTTCGCCAGCGTGGCCGAGGCGATCGAGCAGACGGGCGCCGACACCAGCGTCATCTTCGTCCCGCCGGCGGGCACCAGGTCCGCGACGCTCGAGGCGATCGACGCGCAGATCCCGCTCGCGGTGGTCATCACCGAGGGCGTGCCGGTGCACGACACGGCCAACTTCTGGGCGCACCTGCAGTCGGCCGGCAGCAAGACCCGGGTCATCGGGCCCAACTGCCCCGGCATCGCCAGCCCCGGCAAGTCCAACGCGGGCATCATCCCGGCCGACATCACCGGCCCGGGCAAGATCGGCCTGGTCAGCAAGTCGGGGACGCTCACGTACCAGATGATGTACGAGCTGCGTGACATCGGCTTCTCCACCTGCATCGGCATCGGTGGGGACCCGGTCATCGGCACCACGCACATCGACGCGCTCGCCGCGTTCGAGGCCGACCCGGAGACCGCCGCGATCGTCATGATCGGCGAGATCGGCGGCGACGCCGAGGAGCGTGCGGCCGACTTCATCAGGGCCAACGTGCGCAAGCCGGTCGTCGGCTACATCGCCGGCTTCACCGCGCCGCCCGGCAAGACCATGGGGCACGCCGGTGCGATCATCTCCGGCTCGGCGGGCACCGCCGACGCGAAGAAGCTCGCGCTGGAGGCCGCCGGCGTCCGCGTCGGCAAGACCCCCACCGAGACCGCCAACCTGATGCGCGATCTCGTCAAAGCACTGTAAAGAGATTTGGGACGGCCGGGGTGAGTGACCGGCCGTCCTCTCTTTGACAGAGTAAGAGCGATGCCGACCACCCCAGAGGAACCAGACGACGGGGCCCCGACCCGGCTGGCCGATCGGGAGACCGTCCGCCTGCCGATCCAGCGGCGCTCCACCCGGGGCCGACCCCCGGGCCGGCGCCCTGCCCGGCGCGCCCCGCTGATCCTCGCCGCCACCGTCACCACGCTGTGGGCCGCCCTCGTCACGCTCGTGCCGGCCCTCGTCGTGGTCTGGCTGCTGCACGCCATGGACAGCTCCGGCGCTCCCCTCTGGCAGATCCTGCGCGTCGGCGCGGCCGGTTGGTTGCTCGCGCACTGGGTCCCGCTGTACACCGGGATCGGTCCGGTGTCGCTCGCCCCGCTCGCGCTGACCGCCGTCGCCGCCTGGCGCGTCTACCGGGCCGGGGTGCACACCGCCCGCGCCGTCGGCGCCCGGGCCCGCCCCGCCGGAGGTGCCTGGACACCGTGGCCCGCGGCGCGCGCCGGTGGGTGCATCGCCGTCGTGTACGGGCTGCTGGGCGCCATCACCGCGCTGGTCGCCGGGCACCGGGGCATCGAGGTCTCCGTCATCGGGGCGGGCCTCACCTTCGCCGGGTTCGGCCTGGTGGCGGGGGGACTCGGCGCGTTCGTCGAGGCCCGCGGCGTGGCCCGGCTCGCCGGGCGGCTGCCCGCGGTGGTGCGCGACGCGACCCGCACGGGCGCGATGGCCGCGTTGCTCATCCTCGGTGCCGGCGCCGCCGTCGCCGGGATGGCGATCGCGGTCAGCGGCGGCGACGCCGGTCAGATCATCGACGACTATCACACCGGCGTGGCGGGGCAGGTCGGCCTCGTCGTGCTGTGCGGCTTCTACATCCCCGACGTCGCCACGTGGAGCGCCAGCTACCTGGTCGGGCCGGGGTTCGACGTCGGCGCGGAGACGACGATCAGCGCGGCCGAGGTGTCGATGGGCCGGCTGCCCGCGGTGCCGCTGCTGGCCGGGCTGCCGTCGACGCCGGCGACCGGCTGGGCGCCCTTGTTGCTCGGGCTGCCCCTGGCGGCGGCGCTGGTCGCGGGCTGGCTGCTGGCCCGCCGGTCGCTGCGCAACGACCCGGCGCGGGGCTGGGTGCCGTTGCTCGGCGCGGCCGCGCTGGCCGGGCCGGTCGCGGGGCTGCTGCTGGGGCTCGTGTCGGTCGCGGCGAGCGGCTCGGTCGGCGCCGGCGGCCTGGAGCAGGTCGGTCCGCATCCGGGCGCGGTCGGGTTCGTGGCGATGCTGATGGTGACGATCGGCACGGTCCTGGCGACGGCCGCCACGAAGATCGCGCTGCGGGTCCGGCAGGCGACGCCCTGACGTGACCGTGCACCTCGCGATGCTGCCCGGCGCCGACGTCGTTGCCCGTTGTCACGCGGCAGCGGGTGGGCGGATGGCTGGTCACCTTCGCGTCAGCGCTGTCAGAGCGCCTTGCGGTGGGGGTACCAAATGAAAAAACGCAAAAGGCCCGGCCGCTGCGAACAGCGAACCGGGCGATTGCGTGGTGCTCAGCGCGGGGTCTAGTAAACGGTGAACCAACCGCTGGCCATGCCGGCGGCGTAGAGGACCCAGAAGCTGATCTCGATGATGACGCCGACGGCGCCGGTGATGATGCCCGCGAGCGCCATGCCGCCGTTGTTGGCGAGGCCCTGCTTGACCTTCTGCTGGCCGAGGTAGCCGAGCACGATCGCCGCGGCACCGAGCAGGACGCCGATGTAGCAGCAGGCGAGCGGGATCGACACGATGCCGAGGATCATCGAGACGAGGCCGAGCGTGTTCTGCTGCTGCGGCTGGCCGTAGCCGGGCTGCTGGTAGCCGCCGCCGGGGTACGCGCCACCGGAGGTCGGGTATCCGCCGCCGGAGGTCGGGTACGGCTGGCCGGACACCGGCGGCTGCTGCGCGTAGGGGTCCTGGTAGGCGGGCTGCTGCGGCTGCGCGTACGGGTCCTGGTACGCCGGCTGCTGAGGCTGGGCGTAGGGGTCCGGCTGCTGCGGCTGCCCGTACTGGGGCTGCTGGCCGTACTGCGGCTGCTGACCGTAGGGGTCCTGGTACGGCTGCTGCTGCCCGTACGGATCCTGGCCCTGTGGTGGGTAGCCCATTGCGGTGGCTCCTAAGGCTGGGGACTGCTTATCGAGACGCGTTTCGCATCAGGGTAGTCCCGAGGGGGATACGGAACTTTGGCAGCGTACTGGTCAGGATCGAATCTTCGCAGTGCCGGAACGGTGGAACATCGACAGCACGCCTGATTTGCCACTATATGTCGCCCGGCCCGGCGCTGAGCAGGGCTGACCCGGTCGGTAGAGTTTCACGGTGACCGTTCGGCTTGTCGTGCTCGTGTCCGGTTCCGGTTCCAATCTGCAGGCGCTGCTCGATGCCACCGCCGACCCTTCCTATGGTGCGTCGGTCGTCGCCGTCGGCTCCGATCGGCCCGACATCGAAGGGCTCACCAGGGCGGCCAAGCATGATGTGCCGACCTTCGTGGCGGCCGTCCGTGATTTCGCGGCCCGGGACGACTGGGATGCTTTTCTGACGGCGTCCTGCGAGCGGTTCGCGCCCGACCTCATCGTCTCGGCCGGCTTCATGAAACTCGTCGGTCCGCGGTTCCTCGCCTCGTTCGAGGGCCGTTATGTGAATACGCACAACGCGCTGCTCCCGGCGTTTCCGGGCATGCACGGGCCGCGGGACGCCCTCACCTACGGGGTGAAACTCGCCGGCGCCACGCTGCACTTCGTCGACAGCGGCGTCGACACCGGGGCGATCATCGCGCAGGTCGCGGTGCCCGTCCTCGACGACGACACCGAGGACACGCTCCTCGAACGGATCAAGGTGGCCGAGCGCCGCCAGCTGGTCGACACCGTCGGCCGGATGGCCCGCGAAGGCTGGACCGTCAACGAACGAAAGGTCAGGTTGGGTCGTGGCTAACCGCCGTCCCATCAGGCGCGCGCTCATCAGCGTCTACGACAAGACCGGGCTGGAGGAGCTCGCGCGCGCCCTCGCCGGCGCCGGCGTCGAGCTCGTCTCCACCGGCTCGACAGCGGCCCGCATCGAGGCGGCCGGCCTGCCGGTCACCAAGGTCGAGCAGCTCACCGGGTTCCCCGAGACGCTCGACGGCAGGGTCAAGACCCTCCACCCCCGGGTCCACGCCGGGCTGCTCGCGGACCTGCGGCTCGAGACGCACGCCGCGCAGCTGTCCGAGCTGTCGATCGAGCCGTTCGAGCTGCTCGTGTCCAACCTGTACCCGTTCACCGACACGGTCGCGTCGGGTGCGTCCGACGACGAGTGCGTGGAGCAGATCGACATCGGCGGGCCGGCGATGGTGCGGGCCGCGGCGAAGAACTTTCCCTCTGTCGCTGTGGTGACGTCGCCGGCGTCCTATGCGGCCGTTGTGTCCGCTTTGTCCAGTGGTGGCTTTACTCTGGATGAGCGCCGCGCGCTTGCTGGCGTCGCTTTTGCGCACATCGCCGAGTATGACGTCGCTGTTGCTGCGTGGTTTGCTCGCGATACTTCGGACTTCTCGGGTACGGCACTGCGCCGCTCCGCCACGCTGCGGTACGGGGAGAACCCGCACCAGGCGGCCGCGCTGTACGTCGACCCGGCCGCCGCCCCCGGCCTCGCCCAGGCGGAGCAGCTCGGCGGCAAGGAGATGTCCTACAACAACTACGTCGACGCCGACGCCGCCTGGCGCGCCGCGCACGACTTCACCGAGCCCTGCGTCGCGATCATCAAGCACGCCAACCCGTGCGGCATCGCGATCGGCTCCGACGTGGCCGACGCGCACCGCAAGGCGCACGCGTGCGACCCGGTCAGCGCGTTCGGTGGGGTGATCGCCGTCAACGCCCCCGTCACCGTCGACCTGGCGAAGCAGATCAGCGAGATCTTCACCGAGGTCGTGGTGGCTCCCGCGTACGAGGAGGGCGCGGTCGCCGTCCTCACCGCCAAGAAGAACCTGCGGGTGCTGCAGGCCCCGGCGTGGACCCCGGCCGCGGTCGAGTCCCGGCAGGTCTCCGGTGGCGTCCTGGTCCAGGCCGCCGACCGGGTCGACGCGCCCGGCGACGACCCCGCGAACTGGAAGCTCGTCACGGGTTCGGAGGCGTCGCCCGAGGTCAAGCGGGACCTCGAGTTCGCCTGGCGGGCCGTGCGCGCGGTCAAGTCCAACGCGATCCTGCTCGCCTCCGGCGGCGCGACCGTCGGCGTCGGCATGGGCCAGGTCAACCGGGTCGACTCCGTGCGCCTCGCGGTCTCCCGCGCCGGCGACCGGGCCGCCGGCTCCGTGGCCGCCTCCGACGCGTTCTTCCCCTTCGCCGACGGCCCGCAGGGGCTGATCGAGGCCGGCGTCACCGCCATCGTGCAGCCGGGCGGCTCGATCCGTGACGAGGAGGTCATCGAGGCAGCCCGCGCCGCCGGGGTGACGATGTACCTCACCGGCACGCGGCACTTCTACCACTAGCTCGCTGCGACGGGGCCCTCTACGGCGTTGTGATCTTCGCCGGCACGGGGGCCCCGAAGTACGTCGCCACCGCGTCGCTCACCGCACGGGCGCCCTTGTCGAGGGTGCCGCTCGCGCCCTGTTCGTACATGGCGGCCACCACGTAGCGCTCGCCCGGACCCGCGAACCCGACCGTGTGCGTGACCCACACCGTCCGGCCGTTGACCGGCTTCTGCGCCCAGCCGTCCTTGTTGCCCGGGGTCAGTCCGCTGCCGGCGGCCCAGACCCCCCAGTGCTGGGTGCCGGCGACGTTGCGCAGCGTCTTGACCAGGTACGCGCGGTCGGCCGGGTCGAGCTTGTCCAGCACGTAGCCCATCAACGCCTGCAGGTCCTCGGCGCTGCACCGCAGGTTCCGCCAGAACGTGTCGTAGCCCGCGACCACGCTCAGGGTCTTCATGCCGAACCGCTGCTGGAACCGCCCGAGCATCCCCGGACCGTCGTAGCGGTTCCACAACGCGGTCGCCGCGTCGTTGTCGGAGTTGATGAGCGCCTTGTCCAGGTTGGCGCGATCCGTGGCGTCCAAGACGACGGACTGCTGCCGGTGCCGTTCGAGCAGGTCGGTGGCGATCGCCAGCTTGATCGTCGACGCGGTCCAGGTGGTGGCGGTGGTGTTGCCCGCCTTCCACGCCGCACCGGTCTGCCGGTCGCGGACCACGATGCCGAGGGTGCCGGGCTGCTGCTTGACGAACGCCGCGGCCAGGTCTTCCTTGCTCTTGCCGGGGCTTTGACTCGTGGTGCCGCTCGGGTTCCTGGTCGGATTCTCACCCAACGCGCTGTTTTGCGATGCGCTTTCAACTGGCGCTTGCGCCGTCTCGGCTTTTGGTGCTGGTTCGTCGCTTTTGTCGCTTCCGCAGGCGGCGAGCGTGATGATAGCGAGAAGGGCGACGAGCCACTGCCGGACGGACACCCACGAAACTGTAACGGCAGGATCAATCTCGCGACGGCGACGATGGTCCGGCGGGGAGGCTGCCGCGGACCCGTCGAGGTCCGGTCTCTCTTTGTCCGCCCGCCCACGCGGGTCGGGCGCGGTCCCGCCCCTCTGCGCGATGTGTTCTGGCGCTGGTGCGGTCCCGCCTCTTTGCGTGATGTGTTCCGGTGCTGGTGCGGTCCCGTTCCCTTTGCGCGATGTGTTCTGGCGCTGGTGCGGTCCCGCCTCTTTGCGCGATGTGTTCTGGCGCTGGTGCGGTCCCGTTCCCTTTGCGCGATGTGTTCTGGCGCTGGCGCTGGCGCGGTCGTGTCGGTGATCGAAGTCGTGTGTCGGCTGTGCGGGCATCTGTGCGGGCGGCCGGTGCGCAACTTCGATCACGAGAATCAGCTGCTGCCGTGGGATCGCGTCGGGTCGAGTCGGTGGGACTGCCGCGGGTCGCGGCGGCGCGTGCGACCCGCGGTGAACCGGCGAGGGTGGGTCAGGTGGCGCTGAGGTACAGCTCCGCGCCCTTCTCCTCCCTCGTGGCCACGACGGCGTGGGTGCTGGCGGCGGCCAGGGCGACCTCCGGGCAGCGGGTCGTGCAGGTGATCGTGCGGTCCTCGGTGGCGCCGCCGTCCGTGGTGCGGGCGCCGATGAGGCGGAGGCGGCCGTCCGGGCCGCGCCACAGGATGTAGGCCTTGTCGGCGGCGGTGGTGGCGGCGAGGGGCTGGTAGGAGCCGAGGCCGGGCAGCCCGACGTCCCACTTGACGGCGCCGGTGCGGACGTCGACGGCGGTGAGGTGGGCGCGCTCGCCGCTGGGCTCGGCGTAGAGCAGGAGGCCGCCGGCGGCCGGCACGGCCAGGGCGCCGGCGGCGTCGTGGCGGTTGCCGACGGTGCCGGTGTCCGCGTCCATGTAGACGGCGCGGCGGGGGGAGGCGCCGGTGACGGTGACGAAGCCGTCGCCCGTGGCGTAGACGCGCAGCTCGGTGGGGCTGCGCTGGATGGTGTGCCAGGACCAGCGCTCGGCGCCGGTGGTGGCGGTCAGGCCGACGGCGACGTCGTCGACGCCCTGGGCCCGGCAGCGCAGGGCGACCGCGACGGTCACGGCGGTGGTGGCGAGGTCGGTGATGTCGCAGGGGCCGCCGTTGCGGGCGGGGGTCCATCGCCACAGCAGGGTGCCGGCGGTGGCGTCGATGCCGAGCAGGTCGCCGGCGCCGATGCCCGAGCCGGCGAGGACGACGGTGCGGCCGGCGCCGTGGACGGAGGCCATCTTCCCGGCCTGGTACCGCTGGGTGAACCGGACCTGCCCGCTGCCGGCGTCCAGTGCCGTGACGAGCACGCCGTCGTCGGTGCCGAAGACCACGACGACGGTGCCGCCGGCGGGGCCGTCGACCAGGCCGGCGGTCTGGGTCGGCAGGTCGGAGCGCAGGTAGCGCCACGCGATGGCGCCGCTGGCCAGCCATACGGCCCGGATGCCGTCCTCGGCCCGCACGATCGCCAGCTGATCGTGGACCCCGACGAGTTGCACCCCGACATACGGCAGCGGCCAGGTCTGCTCGCCGGCGGCGGGCGGATCGCCGGCGGTCGTGGCGTCGACGAAGCGGCCCTCGCGGGCGTAGTCCACGGCGAATCCGGCCACGACCGCCAGCACCACGGCGGTCGCGGCGACCGTGAGCCAGGGCCGGGCCGATCCCGGCAGCGCGCCGGGGCCCCCGGCGACGGCCAGCAGCCAGCCGAGGGTGAGGGCGGCCGCGCCGGCGACGGTGACCGGGCCGCCGAGGCCGACGCCGGCGCTGGGCTCGACCAGCCGGGCGAGGCCGATCGCGACGAGGGTCGCGGCGAGCCCGGCCACGGCCGCGACGGCGGCGGTCAGCCGGAACCGGCGCGGCTCGGTGCGCGCATACGCCACGCAGAGCCCGCTGAGCAGCGGCCCGAGGAACACGATGCCGGCGATCGTCACCCCGTCGGGGTGGCGGCTGCCGGACAGGGTCCAGGGCAGCGCGAGGCCGGTGACGACGGCGGAGATGCCGGCGACCACGGCGACGAGCCCGGTCCCGCGGATGACGGGACGCGCGGCGAAGCGGTCAGCGGGACGCACTGCGGAGCGCCTGAGATTCACGAGGAACAGGATGCCGGGTACCTACGACAATTTCACCCGGCGCTTCTGTCGGTAAGTGGCGGACTTCGCTCGGTTCTGGCACGCGAGCGAGCAGAAGCGCCGGGAGGCGTTCTTGGTGACGTCGAGGAAGTAGGCGTCGCACACCTCGGCGTCGCACTGGCCGAGCCGGTGGGTCTGCCGGGTGCCGACGAGAAACGCCAGGCTGGTCGCCGACTCCGCGGCCCAGGCGTCGACGACGTTGGCTTCGACGGCGTGGAACGCGAGGACGGCGGCCCCGTGCAGGTTGGGCACCGCGCCGTGGTCGGCGAGCACCGCGTTGAGCGCGGCGGCGGCGCTGTGCAGGTCGGCGGCGATGCACGCGTCCACCGCGACCCGCAGCCGGGCCGCGGCGTCGGTCAGGACGTCGATGTCGGCGCCGGCCAGCGGGAACCCCTGCCACCGCTCGGTCTCGGCCAGGTCGGTGAACGCAATGCCGATGCGCTGGTCCACGCCCAGATGACGGCCCTGCCGCGGCGTCACCACGAGGTCGTTGACGAGGACGAGACACAGCTCGACGTGCGTCAACACGTAACTGTCTATGTCGCCTTGACCAGTGATGCCACCGCCAGCTATCGTCACTGGCATAGCTTAACTTGGCAGTGACGGGGAGTGGTCCGAGATGGAGTTCGAGTTCACCGACGCGGGTCGCATCCTGGCTGGCATCGCCCTGCTCTCGATCGTGACCATCGAGGTCGGCGGCTGGTTCCTCACCAAGATCGTGCGCGGTGACGTGCCGATGACGCCCTTTCAGCAGGCGTTCGCGCGTGCCGGACATGCCCACGCCGGCGTCCTGGTCACGCTCGGGCTCGTGGGCATCCTCTATGCCGATCTGGCCGGGATCGACGGAGTCCTCGGCTGGATCGCGCGAGGTGGCGTGCTGGCTGCCGCCATTCTCATGTCCGGCGGCTTCTTCGCGTCGTCCGCAGGCAAGGGCCGCACGAAGCCCAACGGGGCCATGGTGATGATCTGGATCGGCGCGGTGTCGCTCGCGGCGGGCGTCGTGAGCCTCGGGGTCGGGGTCCTCGGCTCCTGATCCCTTCGATGCAGTACGCTCGTACTGCTAAGCGAAGGCAAGCCGCGAGAGGAGCGCCCGGCCGATGGCGAAGATCAAGGTAAACAACCCTGTCGTCGAGCTCGACGGCGACGAGATGACCCGCATCATCTGGAAGCAGATCCGCGAGCAGCTGGTCCTGCCGTACCTCGACGTCGACCTGAAGTACTACGACCTGTCGATCGAGTACCGCGACCAGACCGACGACCAGGTCACCATCGACGCGGCCAACGCCATCAAGCAGTACGGCGTCGGCGTCAAGTGCGCGACGATCACCCCGGACGAGGCGCGGGTCGAGGAGTTCAAGCTCAAGAAGATGTGGCGGTCGCCGAACGGCACCATCCGTAACATCCTCGGCGGCGTGGTCTTCCGCGAGCCGATCATCATGTCCAACGTCCCGCGGCTCGTCCCGGGCTGGACCAAGCCGATCATCATCGGCCGGCACGCCCACGGCGACCAGTACAAGGCGACGGACTTCGTCGTGCCCGGCCCCGGCAAGGTCACCGTGACCTACACGCCCGAGGACGGCGGCGCGCCGATCGAGTTCGAGGTCGCGAAGTTCCCCGGCGGCGGCGTCGCCATGGGCATGTACAACTACGACGACTCGATCCGCGACTTCGCCCGCGCGTCGCTGCGCTACGGCCTCGACCGCGGCTACCCGGTCTACCTGTCGACCAAGAACACGATCCTGAAGGCCTACGACGGCCGGTTCAAGGACCTGTTCGCCGAGGTCTTCGAGAACGAGTTCAAGGACGAGTTCGCGGCGGCCGGCATCACCTACGAGCACCGCCTCATCGACGACATGGTCGCCGCCGCCCTGAAGTGGGAGGGTGGCTTCGTCTGGGCCTGCAAGAACTACGACGGCGACGTCCAGTCCGACACGGTCGCGCAGGGCTTCGGCTCGCTCGGCCTGATGACCAGCGTCCTGATGACCCCGGACGGCAAGACCGTCGAGGCGGAGGCCGCCCACGGCACCGTCACGCGGCACTACCGCCAGTGGCAGAAGGGCGAGAAGACCTCGACGAACCCGATCGCCTCCATCTTCGCGTGGACGCGTGGCCTCGCCCACCGCGGCAAGGTCGACGGCACGCCGGAGGTCACCGCGTTCGCCGACACGCTCGAGCAGGTCTGCGTCGACACCGTCGAAGCCGGCCAGATGACCAAGGACCTCGCGCTGCTCATCTCGCGCGACGCGCCGTGGCTCACGACCGACGAGTTCATGAACGCCCTCGACCAGAACCTGGCCAAGCGCCTCGGCGCCTGACCGCCCGTCGTGAACCTGGTCGAGCGCTTCGGCGCCTGGCCAGGAAGACGTGGTCGAGCGTTTCGGCGCCTGACCAGGACGACGTGGCCGAACGCCTCGGCGCCTGACCGCCGTCGTGAACCTGGTCGAGTGCTTCGGCGCCTGGCCAGGAAGACGTGGCCGAGCGCCTCGGCGCCTGACCATCGCAACCAGCCGCGGCGCAATTGTCCTGGTCGAGCGTGACGGCGCCTGACCATCGCATCGCAAAAAGGGGCCCTTCAGTCGAAGGGCCCCTTTTCAAATGCCGTGACCCCGGCGGTGCAGGGCGCCCAGGACGCTTTCGACCTTGACCACGCCCGTGACGGCGGCGAGGGCGATCGCGGCCCGGGGTTCGCGCCAGTTGGAGCGCATCGCGGCCTTGGTCCAGAGCCAGGCGTCGCGGCGGTTGCCCGAGGCGGCGGACCAGCACGCGAGCTGGCCGTAGACGCGGCCCGCACCGGTTCCGGAGCCGGCGATCTCCGGGTGGCGCGTCATCATCCACCGCAGTGAGGCCATTTTGGTGGCGTACTCGTAAGCGAACATCGATGTGCGCCCCCACAGGACGCGGACGAGCGGCTCGTCGACGTGGACGATCTCGCCGCGTTTGGCGGCCCGCAGCAGCAGGTCCCAGTCCTCGTTCTGGCTGCCCGGCGCGTCCTCGGCGACGAGGCCCATCTCATCGTCGGCGAACACGAAGCGGCGCACCAGAAACGTCGACGAGTGCAGCATCGACATCCGGGAGCGGACCAGGTCGTCGAGGCCCACCAGGGTCGCCCCGGCGAGGCGGGGGGTGAGCCGGTCGCCGAACTCGACCTCGATCGCCGCCGTGCAGAACTCCGCCTGAGGACGCTGCTGCAGTGCGAGGACCTGGCGGCGCAGCTTGGTGGGGGTCCACGCGTCGTCGTCGTCGCAGAAGGCGACCAGGTCGGTGTCCAGGGCCACGATGCCGGTATTGCGGGCCCCGGCAAGACCGGGCTTGCGCAGGTTGGGCAGGACGTCGAGGGGCCGGTCGCCGCCACGGCAGAGGGTCACGTCCGGGTCGTGCTGGTCGAACACGACGATCGTGCGGACCGGGCCCGGGTAGTCCTGGGCGATGATGCCCTCCACGGCGCGGGCGAGCAGCTCGGGCCGGTTGCGGGTCGGCACCACCACGCCCACGCTGGGCCAGTGTCCGGCGGTGTTCATCGGGCACCCCGGTAGCCGTACATGCCGAGCAGCGGTGCGGTGAGCGCGCTGACGACGCGCCGCTGCCGCCCCGGCAGGGCCGTGCGCCACGCGTCGTCGCGGCGCAACGGGACCGGGCCGACGGTGAAGCGCATCGGGTTGCCGGCCGCGCTGTGACAGGGGCCGAGCTCCGCGGTGCCGCCGCTGAGGAAGTCCATGCCGCCGCTGGCCAGTCCCGAGAATTCGGAAATTTCCGATAGGACGGTCTCCGGGGAGTCCAGCAGTGACTCGTAGCGAACCCGCATGACCGGCACGCCGCACCGGTCCAGCACCGACAGCGCCATGTTGTGCGCGTTCCACAGCAGCGCCGACCGGCCGGGCGAGTACCGGGTCATCTCCTCCAGGCCGTCGGTCTCCGGCCGCGTCACCTTCTTCGTCCAGGAGTATGCGACGCCCCGGCTGTCCCGGACCATGTGCACCACCCGCAGGTCGATGCTCGGCGCGAACCGCAGGCAGTACGCGAGCGCCGCGTGCTTCGACGAGTCGACCAGCACCGAGGCCCCGGACACGACCGCGGCGGCCTCGTAGAGCCGGGCGTACCAGTCGGCGTACTCCTCGACGAGCAGCCGGTGCGAGGGGCTCATCCGGACGCTGGCCAGCCGCGGAATGTGCCTGGTCCGCTCGACCGCGTGCCGCAGCGCGAGCACCCGCCACACGTCGACGTGCTGCCACCCGCCGAATGCCTTCTCCCCGACCGCCTGCCAGAAGTCGCAGGATGAGAAGTGTGCCCCGCAGGCGCAGCGCTCGTCACCGGCGACGTCGCGCTCCCACAGGTGGACGACCTCGCCGAGCGGGCACACGCCGGGCAGCTCGCCAAGCAGGCGCTCCAGCAGGGTGGTCCCGCTACGCCCGAGCCCGCCGAGGAACAGAACGCGTACCAACCGTCCTCCTTGGTCGTTTTGGTAGATATGCCAGCTGTGCTGGCATCTGTTACCTCTAACGACGAATTACGGATGAACGATGCTGCACACCAGAGCGCGCTGGCGGCGGGTCCCTCTCGGCGGCCTCTCCGTGGACCCATTGACCGAAGCGGAAGTCGTCTCCCACGTATGCTCGGCGCTGGCTCGCGGCGAGGGCGGCTGGATCGTCACGCCCAACGTCGACATCCTCCGCCAGGTGTCCCGCGACCCCCAGTTGCGCGCCCAGCTCCGCGAGGCCGACCTGGTCGTCGCCGACGGCACGCCCCTGGTCTGGGCGGCCCGCCTCGCCGGCTGGAACCTCCCCGCCCGCGTCGCCGGCTCAGACCTGATCTGGTCGCTCTCCCGGGCCCTCGCCGCCGACGGTGGCAGCGTCTTCGTCCTCGGTGGCACACCCGCCGCCGCTGACCCCGATGGTGCCCACCGCGCCGCGGCCAGTCCCGATGGTGCCTACCGCGCCGCCGCTGTCCTTGCCGACGACTGCCCCGGCCTGCGCGTCGCCGGCACGCTGTGCCCTCCGTTCGGCTTCGATGCCGACCCCGCGAGCCTCGAAGCCGTGTGCGCCGCCGTCATCGACGCCGAGCCGGAGATGGTCTACGTCGGCATCGGCTTCCCGCGCCAGGAGCACCTGATCCGCCGGCTGCGTGCGGCGCTGCCCGGCACCTGGTTCCTGGGCTGCGGTGCCGCCGTGAACTTCGTGGCCGGCGACATCCAGCGGGCGAACCCGGCCATGCAGAAGGCCGGCCTCGAGTGGCTCGACCGCCTCGCCCGCGAACCTCGCCGGCTGGCGCGCCGCTACCTGCGCGAGGACGCGCCGTTCGCCGCGGCGCTGCTGGCGCGGTCGTTGCATCACCGGCTCACCCACCGGCCCGCGCATCGCGCCTGAAGCGGTCGCGGACCGCACCGGTCAGGACACCGGCACCGGATCTCCGAGCACCGTCTTCAACAGCTCGGCACCCCACTCCAGCAGCTGCGTGTCACGCATCGGCTCGCCACCGACCCGGCGGGTCGACGGGCGGGGCAGGGAGACCGTGTCCGCCGCGGCCTTGTAGACCGACTCCGGGTAGAGGCGCTTGAGACGCATCTGCTTCGAGTCGGCGAGCTGCAGCGGGCCGAAGCGGACGTGCTTGCCCTGCAGTGAGACGTCGGTCAGGCCGTAGGCGCGGGCGAGGAACCGGAACCGGGCGACCGCGAGCAGGTTGGCGACGGGCAGCGGCGGCTCGCCGTAGCGGTCCTTCATCTCGGCCACGATCTCGTCGAGGGCCGGGTCGTCCTTGGCGCCGGCGATCTTGCGGTAGATCTCGAGGCGGAGGCGCTCGGCGGAGATGTACTCCAGGGGCAGGTGGGCGTCGACGGGCAGGTCGATCTTGACGTCGGGCTCCTCCTCCTCGGGGCGCTCGCCCTTGAACTGCGCGACGGCCTCGCCGACCATCCGCACGTAGAGGTCGAAGCCGACGCCCTCGATGTGGCCGGACTGCTCGCCGCCGAGGAGGTTGCCGGCGCCTCGGATCTCGAGGTCCTTCATCGCGACATACATGCCGGCACCGAGCTCCGTGTGCTGCGCGATGGTGGCGAGCCGCTCGTGGGCGTGCTCGGTCAGCGGCTTGTCCGGCGGGTAGAGGAAGTAGGAATACGCGCGCTCGCGGCCGCGGCCGACGCGGCCACGGATCTGGTGCAGCTGGGACAGCCCGAGCAGGTCGGCGCGCTCGACGATCAGGGTGTTGGCATTGGGGATGTCGATGCCGCTCTCCACGATCGTGGTGCAGACGAGGACGTCGTATTCCTTCTCCCAGAAGCCGACCATGATCTTCTCGAGGGCGTCCTCGGTCATCTGGCCGTGCGCGACCGCGATCCGGGCCTCGGGGACGAGATCGCGCAGCTTGCGGGCGGCGCGCTCGATCGACTCGACCCGGTTGTGCAGGTAGAAGACCTGGCCGTCGCGGAGCAGCTCGCGGTGGATGGCGGCGGAGATCTGCTTGTCGTCCTGCGCGCCGACGAAGGTGAGGACCGGGTGCCGCTCCTCCGGCGGGGTGGCGATCGTCGACATCTCGCGGATGCCGGTGATCGCCATCTCCAGGGTGCGGGGGATCGGGGTGGCGGACATGGTGAGCACGTCGACCGAGGCCCGCAGCTGCTTCAGGAACTCCTTGTGCTCGACGCCGAAGCGCTGCTCCTCGTCGACGATGACCAGGCCGAGCTGCTTGAACCGGGTCGCGGTCTGCAGCAGCCGGTGGGTGCCGATGACGATGTCGACGGTGCCGTCGGTGACCTTCTCCATGGTCAGCTTCGTCTCGGTCGGGGTCTGGAAGCGCGAGAGCTGCCGCACCTCGACCGGGAACTGCGAGACCCGCTCGGAGAACGTGTTGAAGTGCTGCTGCGCGAGCAGCGTCGTCGGCACGAGCACGGCGACCTGCTTGCCGTCCTGGACGGCCTTGAAGGCGGCGCGCACCGCGATCTCGGTCTTGCCGTAGCCGACGTCGCCACAGATGAGGCGGTCCATCGGGGTCGGCTTCTCCATGTCGCCCTTGACCTCTTCGATCGCGGCGAGCTGGTCGGGGGTCTCCTGATACGGGAACGCGTCCTCCAGCTCACGCTGCCACGGCGTGTCGGGGCCGAACGCGTGACCCTGCGAGTTCTGCCGGACCGCATAGAGCTGGATGAGCTGCGCGGCGATCTCCCGGACCGCCTTGCGGGCCCGCGACTTCGCCTTCTGCCACTCGGAGCCGCCCATCTTGTGCAGGGTGGGCGTCTCCCCGCCGACGTAGCGGGACAGCTGGTCGAGCTGGTCGGTGGGCACGAAGAGCCGGTCGCCGGGCTGGCCGCGCTTGGTCGCGGCGTATTCCAGGACCAGGTATTCCCGGTCGGCGCCGTTCACCGTGCGCTGGACCATTTCGATGTATCGCCCGATGCCGTGCTGCTCGTGCACCACGTAGTCGCCGGTGCGCAGCTCCAGGGGGTCGATCTGGTTGCGCCGCCGCGAAGGCATCTTGCGCATGTCCTTGGTGGACGCGCCGCGCCCGCCGGAGATGTCGGTGCCGGTGATGATCGCCAGGCGGGCGCCCTCGTCGAGATAGCCGTTGCCGAGCGAGCCGGTGGTGACGGTGACGATTCCGGGCGCGGGCACTTCCGAAATGCCGTCGGCCAGCACGACACCCAGACCGGCGTCGCGCAGCACCTCGACGGCGCGCTGGGCGGGACCACTGCCCTCGAACACGAGGGCGAGACGCCACCCGTCGCCAGCGAGCCGCTTCAGGTCGTCGACCACTCGGGCGGTCTCACCGTGATACAGCGGCGCGGGCTGCGCCGGCAGCGCGATGGTGATCGCATCGTCGGAGACGACCACCGGCAGATCCTCGCCGAGACGCCAGGGCTCGTCGGCAGCCACCGACGACGCGTCCAGAGAAAAAGCACTCAGCGACCACCACGGCAGCCCGAGCGACGCGGCGGCCGCGCGCACCTCGGACAGGCTCTTGAACGCGGCCGCGCCGAGGTCGATCGGCGCCTTCCCGCCGACCGCGGCGGCGGCCCAGCTCGCCTCCAGGAACTCCTCGCTGGTGCGGACCAGGTCGTGCGCCCGGGTGCGGATCCGCTCCGGGTCGCACAGCAGCACGTGCGTGCCGGCGGGCATGGTGTGCAGGACCAGCTCGAGGGAGTCGGTGTCGCCGAGCAGCGCCGGCGCCAGGGACTCCATGCCCTCCACGGGGATGCCGCCGGCCAGCTTGTCCAGCAGCTCCGCCAGCTGCGGGTGGTCGGTCGACAGTGCCGCGGCCCGGGCCCGGACCTCGTCGGTGAGCAGCAGCTCCCGGCACGGCGGCGCCCACAGCCGCTCGACCTTCTCGATGGTGCGCTGGTCGGCGACGGCGAAGGAGCGGATCTCCTCGACCTCGTCACCCCAGAACTCCACCCGCAGCGGGTGCTCCTCGGTCGGCGGGAACACGTCGAGGATCCCGCCGCGCACCGCGAACTCGCCGCGCTTGGTGACCAGGTCGACCCGCGCATAGGCGAGGTGCGCCAGCCGCGCCACGAGCTCGTCGAGGTCGGCCGCGTCGCCGCCGGACAGGGCCACCGGCGAAAGATCACCCAGGCCCTTGAGCTGCGGCTGCAGCACGGACCGGACGGGCGCCACGACCACCCGGGGCAGGCCCGCGTCGGGTGTGGGGTGCGCGAGACGGCGCAGCACGGCCAGGCGCCGCCCGACGGTGTCGGAGCGGGGGGAGAGGCGCTCGTGTGGCAGCGTCTCCCAGGCCGGGTAGACGACGACGTCAGCGGGGTCGAGGAGACAGCCCAGGGCCGCGGCGAGATCCTCGGCCTCCCGGCCGGTGGCGGTGACCGCCAGGACCGGCCGTTCGGCCGCCACGACCGCCGTCACGAAGGTGCGCAGCGACGGCGGCGCGGTCAGGTCGACCTGATCGCTGCGACCGCCCCGGGCCAGGTCACGGACACGGGCGAGCGCGGGGTCGGTGAGAGCGGCGGAGGTCAGACCGGCAAGCCTTGGCATTGGAGCAACCCATCTGCACGGCAAACAACCCCGGCACCCAGGATGGGCGGGGGGTGTATCGAGCAGTACCAGCCTATCCCCGAGGTCTGACAAAACCACCGAGGGTAAGGGACGAAGGGTTTGCGTGGGAGCGCAGCGAGCATGAGGGTAGGAGAGACAGAAACAGTGGCGTGACTCACCGGAACGGCACGGTGCGTCGCGGCAGCCGATACGATGCCGGTGAAAACGGACAGCGCCGTCCCAGCCGACTCGTCCGGAGGGATCCAGCATGTCTGCAGAGGCACCCGCGTCCAGCGACGCCGACGCCGCGCTGCGCGCCGATATCCGTCGCCTCGGCTCGCTGCTCGGGCAGAGTCTCGTGCGGCAGGACGGCCAGCAGCTGCTCGACCTCGTCGAAGAGGTCCGCGCGCTGGTCCGCACCGACCCTGAGGCCGCCGCCGAGCGCCTGACCGGCCTCGACGTGGTCGCCGGCACCCAGCTGGCCCGGGCGTTCTCCACCTACTTCCACCTGGCCAACATCACCGAGCAGGTGCACCGGGCGCGCGAGCTGCGCCGCATCCGCGTGCGTGAGGGCGGCTGGCTGGAGCGGGCCGCGAAGCTGATCGCCGACCGCGGGGTCGGGGTGAAGGAGATCAGCTCGATCGCCTCGAAGCTCGCGGTGCGGCCGGTGTTCACCGCCCACCCGACCGAGGCCGCCCGCCGGTCGATCCTGACGAAGCTGCGTGCCGTCGGCGACGAGCTCGACGCCGAGGCGGTCGCGACCGCGCTGGACGGCTCGCTCGAGCCGGACAAGACCCGCACGGCCCGCACCGACCGCCGGCTGGCGGAGCTGCTGGACCTGCTGTGGCAGACCGACGAGCTGCGGCTGGAGCGGCCCGAGCCGAGCGACGAGGCCCGCAACGCCGTCTACTACCTCGCCGACCTGGCCACGGGCGCGGCCCCGCAGGTGCTCGACGACCTGTATGACACGCTCAAGGACCTCGGGGTGCAGCTGCCCCCGACCGCCCGCCCGCTGAGCTTCGGCTCGTGGATCGGCGGCGACCGCGACGGCAACCCGTTCGTCACCCCGGCCGTCACCCGCGACGTCCTGCTGATCCAGCATGAGTACGGCATCCGCGCCGCCGAGAGCATCATCGACGGCCTGATCGACGAGATCTCCGTCTCCAAGCGCCTGCGCGGGGTGTCGCTGGACCTGTCCGCGAGCCTCGCCGCCGACCTGGACAACCTGCCGGAGCTGCCGGCCCGCTACCGGCGGGTCAACCTCGAGGAGTCCTACCGGCTGAAGCTGCGCTGCATCCGGCTCAAGCTCCAGCACACCCGCACGCGGCTGGCCACCGGCACCCCGCACAAGCAGGGCCGCGACTACCTCGGCACCGGCGAGCTCATCGCCGACCTGGAGCTGATGCGGGCGTCCCTGGCCCGCAACGGCGGCCAGCTCGCCGCGACCGGCAAGCTCGCCTCGGCGATCCGGACGCTGTCCGCGTTCGGCCTGCAGCTGGCCACGCTCGACGTGCGGGAGCACGCGGACGCGCACCACGAGGTGCTGTCGCAGCTGTACCGCCGGGTCGGCGAGGTCGAATACTCGCACCTGGACCGCGACGCGCGCCGCCAGCTGCTGATCGACGAGCTCAACGGCCGCCGTCCCCTGGCGACCCGCGACACCGGGCTGACCGACACCGCGCGCAAGACGTTCGACGTGTTCGCCGCGATCCGCGAGGTGCAGGACCGGTTCGGCCCGGAGGTCGTGGAGACCTACATCATCTCGATGACCCAGGGCATCGACGACGTGCTCGCCGCGGTCGTCCTGGCCCGCGAGTGGGGCCTGGTCGAGGTCAGCGCCGGCGCCGGGTTCGGCGGGGCGTCGATGGAGTCGGCCCGGGCCAGGGTCGGCTTCGCGCCGCTGCTGGAGCAGGCCCGCGAGCTGGAGATGGCCGGCGAGCTGCTGGACGATCTGCTGTCGATCCCGGTCTACCGGGCGATCGTGCGCGCCCGCAACGACGTGCAGGAGGTCATGCTCGGCTACTCCGACTCCAACAAGGACGCCGGCATCACCACCTCGCAGTGGATGATCCACAAGGCGCAGCGGCAGCTGCGGGACGTCGCCGCCCGGCACGGGGTGCGGCTGCGGCTCTTCCACGGCCGGGGCGGGACCGTCGGCCGCGGTGGCGGCCCGACCCACGAGGCCATCCTGGCGCAGCCGTGGGGCACGCTCGACGGCGCGATCAAGGTCACCGAGCAGGGCGAGGTCATCTCCGACAAGTACACGCTGCCGGCCCTGGCCCGGGAGAACCTCGAGCTGACCCTGGCCGCCGTGCTGCAGAGTGCGCTGTTGCACACCGAGCCCCGGCAGCCCGCCGACGCGCTCGCCCGCTGGGACTCGGCGATGGAGACGGTGTCGACGGCCGCGTTCGCCAACTACCGCGCCCTGGTGGAGAACCCGGACCTGCCGGCGTACTTCTGGGCGGCGACCCCGACCGAGCTGCTCGGCGCGCTCAACATCGGCTCCCGCCCGTCGAAGCGGCCGAACGCCGACGCCGGCCTCGGCGGGCTGCGGGCGATCCCGTGGGTGTTCGGCTGGACGCAGTCGCGGCAGATCGTGCCCGGCTGGTTCGGCGTGGGCAGCGGCCTGGAGGCGGCCCGGGTCGCCGGCCTCGGCGACGTGCTGCGGGAGATGCACGAGAAGTGGCACTTCTTCGGCACGTTCCTGTCCAACGTCGAGATGATGCTGGCCAAGACCGACCTGGAGATCGCGTCGCGGTATGTCGACACGCTGGTGCCCGAGGACCTGAAGCCGGTCTTCGAGGTGATCCGCGCGGAGTACGAGAAGACCGTCACCGAGGTCCTCGCGATCACGGGCGAGTCGACGCTGCTGGAGCGCCAGCCGGTGCTGGACCGCACGCTGGGCGTCCGCGACAGCTACCTGCAGCCGCTGCACCACCTGCAGGTGTCGCTGCTCGCCCAGTACCGGGCCAGCAAGATCGCCGACAGCGGCGTCTGGGGCGGCGGGCGGAAGTCCTCGCCGGATCCGGCGCTGGAGCGGGCGCTGCTGACCACGGTCAACGGCATCGCGGCCGGCATGCGCAACACCGGATGACCGGACCCCAACGGGGTGAAAACAAACCAAGACTGACAGACTGTCGAGCGTGTCTGTGAACGGTTGGGCTGTCGATGGATGGGCGTTGCCGGACGAGGTGCTCCGGGACGCCCCGACCTACACGCCCAGGCCATCGGAGCTCGCCGACCTGGAGCTGCTGCTGTCGGAGGCGTACCGTCCGCTGACCGGCTTCCTCGGGCTGGCCGACCTGACGTCGCTGCGGCGCAACGGCCGCCTCGCCGACGGGACGGCCTGGCCGGTGCCGGTGTCCCTGGAGGTGCCGCTGGCCGTGCTCGGCCATCTCGACGTCGCCGACCCCGGCAAACGGGTGCTGATCCTCGCGGATCTGGAAGGCGCGCCGATCGCCGCGCTCGACACCGTCGAGGTGTATCCGACCCGGGAGGGCTTCGGTGGAGCCGCCGGCCGGGTCAAGCGCCTCGGCGACGGCAGCCACGGGGCGTTCCGCCGCATGCGCAGGACCCCGGCCGAGGTGCGCGGCACCCTGCCGCAGGGCCGGATCCTCGGGGTCATCGCGGACCGCCCGCTGCACCGCCCGCAGCTGGCACAGATCGCGCGTGCCGCTCGGACCCTCGCGGCCCACCTGCTCGTGCTGGTGCCGGTCGGCAGCCCCGGCCCCGACGGGCTGGCCCCGGAGGCGCTGGTCCGCTGCGTGCTCGCGGCGCGGGACCGGATGCCGGACTGCACGATCGTGGCGCTGCCACTGCCGCACCGCGGCGGCGACGACATCCGCGCCGCGATGCTGCGCACCCGGGTCGCCGCCGCCTACGGCGTCACCCACCTGCTCGCGTCCAGCGACTCGATGCTGTCCGGCGGCGGGCTGCGGGTCCTGGTGCCCCGGGAGCTCGCCTACGACGGCCGTGACGGGCAGTGGCGCTCGCTGGACGACATCCCGCCGAAGCACCGCCGCCTGCCGCTGACCTTCGGCGAGATCGAGGACCACCTCGACCGGGGCACGATCCTGCCGGAGTGGCACACGCCGCCGGCGGTCGCCCGCGAGCTGACCCGGGCCCGGCCGCCGCGCCGGCAGCGGGGCCTGGTCGTCTTCTTCACCGGCCTGTCCGGCTCCGGCAAGTCGACGATGGCGACCGGGGTCGCGGACGCGTTGCAGGAGTCGGGGGAGCGCACCGTCACCCTCCTCGACGGCGACATCGTGCGCCGGCACCTCTCGGCGGGCCTGACGTTCTCCGCCGCGGACCGCGACACCAACATCAAGCGGATCGGCTGGGTCGCCGCCGAGGTGGGCCGCCACGGCGGGGTGGCGATCTGCTGCCCGATCGCGCCGTATCACGAGGCCCGGGCCGCGGCGCGGGAGTTCGCCCGTAACGCCGGGGCCGGTTTCGTGTTGGTCCATGTGTCGACCCCGCTCGAAGAATGCGAGCGGCGCGACCGCAAGGGGCTCTACGCGAAGGCGCGAGCGGGACTGATCAAGGGCATGACCGGCATCGACGACCCGTACGAGGCACCGACCGACGCCGAGCTGGCGATCGACACGACGGACCTGACGTATGGCGAGGCGGTCACCACCGTCCTGCGGTACCTCGGCAACAACGGCTGGCTGGATCTCCGGCCAATTCCGTAAAAGCGGGCACATCAGCCCATTACGCCGGACGTCTCGGAAGCGTTAGCCCCTGGAGAACCTGACGCCGAAGGGGCCGCCGCTTCATGGACGCCAACCGCCAGCTTTCCGCCGATACCGACTCACCGGGCGTCGACCTGCTCGGCATGGCCCGGCGCCATTGGTGGCTGGTGCTCCTGATGGTCGGTGCCGGTCTCCTCGGTGCCGGGCAGTTCACCGGGATGCAGAAGAAGGTGTACGAGTCCGCGACCTCCGTCCTCGTCTCGCCGCTCGGCAACGGGCAGGACGCGAACTCCACCAGCGGCCGCACCAAGGGCGACATCAACCTCGACAACGAGGCGCAGCTCGTCACCTCCACGACGGTCGCCACCGACGCCCGCGAGCTGATGCGCGCCACGGAGACGCCGGACGAGCTGGCCCGCCAGGTGCGCGTCGAGGTGCCGCCGAACACCACGTTCCTGGTCATCACGTATTCCTCCAGCAACGCCCGGACCGCCCAGGCGGGGTCGCACGCGTTCGCCGAGGCGTACCTGCGTAACCGCGAGGAGAGCGCGAAGACGGAGGTCGCCGGCCGGATCGCGATCCTGCAGGACAAGCTCAACCAGCTCAACGCGAGCCTGCTGCAGATCAACACCAGGCTCGCCAACCTCCGCCCGACCGACCCGAACCGGCCGAACCTGGAGAGCCAGCGCACCACCGCGACCTCGCAGATCAACACCCTCGCGGGTCAGCTCAACCAGCTGCTCACCACGACCGTCAACGCCGGGAAGATCATCCGGGACGCGGACCTGCCGTCCCGCCCGGTGAAGCCCAACCGGCTGCTCAACCTCGCCAGCGGCGCCATGGTCGGCCTGCTGCTCGGCGTCGGCGCGGCGCTGCTCCGCGAGCGGCTCGACCAGCGCGTCCGCCGCCCCTCCGACCTGCCCCGCCGGGTCGACGTCACGGTCCTCGCCGCCGTCCCCGGCCGGGTCAAGCCCCGCCTCGACGACGTGTTCGCGCCGTTCGGCGCCGGCGGCCGCATCTTCAACCGGCTCCGCAACGAGGTCCTCGCCAGCATCCCTGCGCCGAACGGCGCCGACGCCCGGGTCGCGCTCGCCGGGCAGGTGGTCGTGGTGGCCGGCGCGAGCCGTGGTGCCGCCTCGACCGTCGTGGCGGCCAACCTCGCGGCGGCGTTCGCCCGCACCGGCGCCGAAACGGTCCTCGTCTGCGCGCACCTTCCCGACAGCCTCGTCGACACCGCCAGCGTCAACCGGATGCTCGGCGTGCGGTCCGTGCCCGGCCTGTCCGACGTGCTCGCCGGCCGGTTCTCCCTCAGCAGCGCCACCCAGCGCGCGCCGCGGCACCCCAACCTCAGCGTCGTCACCACCGGCGGCACCGCCAGCGCCGGCGGGCTGCTGCAGTCGCAGGCGCTGCGGGACACCCTCGCGACCCTGCGGGAACGCGCCGCGTACGTCGTCGTCGAGGCGCCGTCGACGGCGACCAGCGCCGATGCGCAGAGCCTGGCCAGCCTCGCCGACGCCGCGATCGTCGCGGTCGAGCTGCGGCGCACCCGCAACACCGAGGTCGCCGACGCCGCCGACCAGCTGCGCCGGGTCGGCACGCCACTGCTCGGCGCGGTGGTCCTGCCCCGCCTGGCCGGCGCCCGCGGCACCGAGGAGCGCGACGACCAGCCGATCTCCGTCGCCGACGACATGACCACGATCCTGGACAAGCTGCCGCCGAAGGAGACCGAGGAGCCGGTGGTGCCGCCGCGGGTCCGCACCGCTGCCGCCGCCGCGACCGTCACGGCGCCGAAGGTCGTGCCGGCGTCCCCGTCGGTGCCGAAGCGGCAGACCCGCACCATCTCCGTGACCCGGGTCAACGCCGACACCGCGGGCGAGAACGGCGCCGACAAGCGCCGATGAGTGAGCTTGCGAGCGAGTCATGTGGCAGGTGTTGGGTCAGGCGCCCGGAGCGAAGTGAGGACGCATGACCGCTGTTGCGAACCATCCCTCACTGCAGGCGGCACCGCGACCAGGTCTGACGCAGCGGCCGCACCGGCTGCCCGCCTGGCCCGTCACCGGCCTGCTCATGCTCTACCCGCTGTGGTGGGCGCTCGGTCTCGGCACCCTGATCTTCTTCCTGGTCGCCGTGCCGATGGCGGTGTCGCTGATCCGGCACCGCGCGTCGGGCCAGTTCGTCAAGCTGCCGCCGGGGTTCCTGCTGTGGCTGCTCTTCCTGGCCGTGGTCGGCCTCGGGCTGTTCAGCCTCGGCGCCGACCCGACCGGCACCGTGCCGGGCACCGCGGCCAGCCGCCTGGTGTCCTTCGCGTTCCGGCTCGGCGGCTACCTGGCGCTGACCGTCATCCTGGTCTACGCCGGCAACGTCGACCGCCGCGAACTGCCGCAGCGGCGCTTCATCCGGCTGCTCGCCTGGCTGTTCGTCGTCACCGTCGCCGGCGGGCTGCTCGGCATGGCCGCGCCGACGTTCGAGTTCACCGCGCCGCTGGAGCTGCTGCTGCCGCACCACCTGCGCGAGAACGGCTTCATCCAGTCGCTGGTGCACCCGACCGCCGCACAGATCATGAACCTGCTCGGCGGCGAGACCCCGCGACCGGGCGCGCCCTGGGGGTACACCAACACCTGGGGAAACAACGTCTGCCTCCTGGTGGGCTGGCTGCTCGTCGCGGGCTGGTCGCTCACGAAGAGCCGCCGCACCAAGGCGTTCACGATCGCGACGCTGCTCATCGCGATGGCGCCGATCGTCTACTCGCTCAACCGGGGCCTGTGGATCGGGCTCGGGGTCATGGTGCTGTACGTGGCGGTGCGGCTGGCGCTGCGCGGGCGGTTCGCCGCGCTGGGCCTCGTCGGGGTCGCCGGCGTGGTGGTCGCCGTCGCCGTCGCCACGACCCCGCTCGGCGACGTGGTCACCGCCCGCCTGGAGGACGGCAAGTCCAACGGGGTCCGCATGTACACCACGGAGAAGGCCATCGGCGGGGTGGTCGAGTCGCCCCTGATCGGCTTCGGCTCGACCCGCAACACCATCGGCGGGCGTAACTCGATCGCGGTCGGCGAGAGCGAGGACTGCGAGCGCTGCGGCAACTTCACCATCGGCGGCAACGGCCAGCTGTGGCAGCTCCTCTTCGCGCACGGGCTGCTCGGCACCGTCACCTACCTGGGGTTCTTCGTCGTCGGGCTGTGGCGCTTCCGGCGCGACGCGACCCCGGCCGGGCTCGCCGCCACCGCCGCGATCGTGTCCAGCTTCGCCGCGATGTTCTGGTACAACGCGCTCGTCTCCCCGCTGGCGCTGACCTTCCTCGCGTACGCCGTCCTGTGGCGCAACCGTTTGGAGAGCCGATGAGTCCCGTGAAGACCGCCCCGGCCGCACTGCGGGTCGACGACGAGCAGCTGCGCGCGCAGTACATCGAGGAGGTCCTCGCCCTGCTGTACCCGGGACAGGGGACCGCGACGGTGGAGTTCCTGGTCGTGCCGAACGCCCGCAAGCCGCGGCTGCTGGTGCCCGCCGACGACCGCCGCCTCGCCGCCGCCGCCGTGCGCCGTTACGCCGAGCCGCAGTCCCGGGTGGCGAAGCTCAAGCGCGACGCGGTCGTCGCCGCCCTGCGCACCGGCGCGTCGTCGGTGCTGCTGCGGGACCGGCTGCGGGTGACGCCGGGCGCGGACACCATCGACACCTACCTGCGCCGCGTGCTGGAGGCCGACGTGCGGCTCAGCGTCCACATCGGACCCGCGCGGGCCAACCGCAAGCCGGTGCTGCAGCTGCTCACCGCCGACGGCACCACCACGGCGTTCGCCAAGCTCGGCACGTCGTCGCTGACCCGGGCCCTGGTGAAGGCCGAGGGCAACGCCCTCGCGGCCGTGTCGACCGCAGGGCTCAAGGCGCTGCGGGTGCCCGGCGCGCTCCACATCGGACAGTGGGGCGAGCACGAGGTGCTGGTCCAGTCGGCGCTGCCAGTGTGGCGGCCCAGGGCCCCGCTGACCGCGCCCCGGCTGGCCAACGCGATGCGCGAGGTCGCCGCCTGCTGCGGCACCCGGCGCGGCCGCCTCGACGACAGCGGTTACTGGACCCGCCTGCGCGCCCGGCTCGACGCCGTCGCCGAGCACCCCGAGGGTGGCGCGCTGCGGGCCGCGGCCGAGCGGATCGCCCGCTCCGCCGGCGGCGTCCAGCTCACGTACGGCTCCTGGCACGGCGACTGGTCACCGTGGAACATGGCCTCCCTCACCGACACGATCCTGGTCTGGGACTGGGAACGCTTCACCCCCGGCGTCCCGATCGGCTACGACGCGCTGCACCACGCGCTGCAGGTCGGCATCGGCCGGTCCCCGTCGGCGGGGCAGGCCGTCAACGACCTCATCGACGCCGCGCCCGAGCTCCTGCTGCCGTTCGGCGTGGTGCACCGCCAGGCGGTCGAGGTGACCACCCTGCTGTACCTCATCGACCTGGCCACCCGGTACGTCACCGACCGGCAGGCGGAGGCCGGCGCCCGGCTGGGCGTGCTCGGCAGCTGGCTGCTGCCCGTTCTCGTCGCGCGAGTGGAGGCACTGTAACCATGCCCGTGCAGATTCCCGACACGATGAAGCGGATCGTCCACTTCGGATCCCGCAACTACGGGCAGCTGACCGCCGGCCGGCGGATGCTGCCGCAGTTCCTGATCTGCGGCGGTCAGCGCTGCGGCACCACGTCGCTCTACCGGGCCCTCGCCGCGCACCCCGCCGTCATCAAGGCCGTGTTGCACAAGGGCGTGCACTACTTCGACATCGGCTACCACCACGGGCTGCGCTGGTATCGCGGACACTTCCCGCTGCAGCGGCGGGCGCTGCGGATCCAGGACGAGCTCGGCGTCCCCGCGCAGACGTTCGAGTCCAGCCCGTACTACATGTACCACCCGCACGCCCTCGCCAGGATCGCCGCGGACCTGCCCGACGTGAAGCTCGTCGTGCTCGTCCGTGACCCGGTGGAGCGCGCCTACTCGCAGCACGCGCACGAGGTCGCCCGGGGCTTCGAGCCGGAGGTCGACTTCGGCCGCGCCCTCGCCCTGGAGCCCTCCCGGCTCGCCGGGCAGCGCGAACTGCTGCTCAACGACCCCGGCGCGTACAGCTTCGCCCACCAGCACCACGCCTACCGGGCCCGCGGCGAGTACATCGAGTACATCGAGCCGATGGCGGCACTGCTCGGCCGCGACCGGATCCACGTCGTGGACAGCACCGAGTTCTTCCTGCGCCCCGAGCCGGTGTACGACGCCGTCCTGGACTTCCTCGGCCTGCCGCGGGTCGGGCAGTACCCGGCGTTCGAACGGCACAACGCCCGCCCCCGCAACCGCCTCGACGACTCGATCGCCTCACAGCTCGCGGCGCACTACGCACCCTTCGACGAGCGCCTGGCCACCTGGCTCGGCCGCCGCCCCTCCTGGCTGTCCACAGCGGACAGTCCGGCGTGACGGCGACGCTCTCCAAACCCACCCTGGAGACGCCCAGCGGCATGCTGCGCGGCGCCGCCCGGGGTGGGCTGGCGAACCTCGCCGGCACCGTCTGCACCGGCGTCGCCGGGCTCGGCGTCACCTGGCTCGCCGCCCGCGCCCTCGATCCGCACGGCGCGGGCGCGTTCTTCGCCGCCACGGCCGTGTTCGGCCTCGGTGTCACCGTCGCCAAACTGGGTGTGCAGACGTCGCTGGTGTACTGGCCGGCCCGGATGCGCGCCGTCGGCGACCTGTCCCGCCTCGGCCAGTGCCTGCGCACCGCGCTGGTCCCGCTGGCCGTCGCCGCGCTGGTCATCGGCGGTGGGCTGTGGTTCACCGCGGACCTGCTGCCCGGCCGCGCCGACCTGGTGCGGACCCTCGCGGTGTTCCTGCCCTTCGCCGCGCTCAGCGACGCGCTGCTCGCCGCCACGCGCGGTCTTCGCGCGATGCGGCCCACCGTGCTGCTGGACCGGGTCATGCGCCCCGGTCTTCAGCTGGTGTTGCTGGCGCTCGTCTGGGCGCTCGGCTGGGGCCCGGACGTGTTCGCCGCCCTGTGGGCGCTGCCCTACCTGCCCGCCGCGCTGCTGGCCGGGGTCGCGCTGACGCGGCTGCGCGCGGCGGTGTCTCCCGCCAAAGTCGATATCTCGGATTTCACCCCTCGGCGGTTCTGGGCGTTCACCGCGCCCCGCGCCGTCGCCAGCCTCGCCCAGATGGCGCTGCAGCGGGTCGATGTGCTGCTCGTCGCCGCCCTCGCCGGCCTCGCTCCCGCCGCGATGTACGCCGTTGCCGGCCGCTTCGTGATTCTCGGCCAGTTCGTCAACCAGGGCGTCACCCAGTCCGTCCAGCCCCGCCTCGCCGAACGCCTCGCGGTGCAGGACCAGGCCGGCGCGAACCTGCTCTACCGCCAGGCCACCGCGTGGGTCGTCCTCGCCTGCTGGCCGTTGTACCTGCTGATGTTCACCTACGCGCACCAGTACCTGGACCTCTTCGGCGAGCACTACGAGGGCGGCGTGCACATCGTGCGGCTGCTCGCCGTGACGATGATGGTCGCGACCGCGTGCGGGATGGTCGACGTGGTGCTCGCCATGGCCGGCCGCACCTGGTGGAACCTCCTGAACGTGGGCCTCGCCCTGATCACCATGCTCGGCGTCGACGCGCTGCTGATCCCCCGGCACGGCGCGTTCGGTGCCGCCGTCGGCCTGTGCGCGGCGGTGCTCGTCAACAACCTGGTCCCCCTCGTCCAGGTGGTGCGTGGCCTCGGCCTGCACCCGTTCGGCCGGGCCACGCTGCTCGCCTGCGGGCTGGCCACATCGTGTTTCGCCGTGCCGCAGCTGGCCGTGCTGCCGGTCCACGGACTGCTCGTGAAATTCGCCGCCACGGGGGCGGGTGCGGCCGCGTACTGCTACGCGGCCGTGCGTTTGAGGCACGTTCTGATGCAGGGGGAACGATGAGAACTGACTACGCGGAGGTCTTCCAGTCCGATGAGGCGGTCGACAAGTACGAACGGGTGGTCTACGCGCCGGAGACCTACTCGACGGCGGTGAGCGGCCGGCAACGCGCGTTCCTGCGCCGCCTGGTCCGCCGCGAGTTCACCGCCCGCCGGCCGGTCCAGCACGACTTCGCGTGCGGCACCGGCCGGGCGATCAAGCTGCTGCACGGTGTCGTACGGGCGGCGCACGGCTACGACGTCTCCGCCCAGATGCTCGCGAAGGCCCAGGAGGCGGGCGTCTACGCGAAACTGCACCAGGTCGACGGGGAAGGGCCGGTCCCGGAGCCGGCCACAGTGGACGGACCGGCCCTCGTCACCGTGTTCCGGCTGCTGCTCAACGCGCCGAAGGACGTCCGGGACCGGGCGATCGCGTTCGCCGCGAAGATCCTGCCGGAGGCCGACTCGGGCCTGCTGGTCGTGGAGAACCACGGCAACCGCTCGTCGCTGCGGCACCTGCGGCACCGCTCCAACCGCGCCAACCAGTGGTTCGCCGAGCTGCACCACGCCGAGGTCGAGCAGCTCCTCGCCCGGCACGGCTTCGAGGTCGTCGAGCGGCGTGGCTTCGCACTGTGCCCGGCCGGCGCGTACCGCCGCGAATGGCTGCGACCGGTCGCCCGGCGCGCCGACGACCTCGCCGCCCGCAGCGGCCGCCTGTCCGGCGTGGCCACCGACGTGCTGTACGTGGCCCGCCGGATACCCAAGTAGCTCTCGGAGGGAAGTGCTCGTAGTGAAGCGGATCGGGCTGATCGCCGCCGTCGTGGTCGCCGTCGTGGCCGGGGCGACGGCGGTGACCCTCACCGTCATGCCCACGAAGGACGCGCCGGCACCCAGGCAGCCGACGCCTTCGGCCGGACCGGCGTCGCCAGGCGCTCCTCCGGCGATCGCCACCTCCACCGGTCCGTTCGCGGCCGGCCCCATCGCGCCCCCGAAGCGCGGCTCCTACCTGGGCGCGTGGGTCCGGCCGGAACACCTCACCGAGTCCGGCCGGCTCACCGCGATGACCGCCTGGGAGAAGTCGGTCGGCCGGAAGATGGCGATCGTCAACACGTACCGCCGCTTCGACGAGAACTTCTTCAACGCCTCCGACGAGCAGTTCGCCGCTCGCGGCACGACGCTGATGCTGTCGTGGGCGGGCGGCGACACCCGCCTCATCACCATGGGCCGCTACGACGACCTCATCCGCGAGCGGGCCCGCGAGCTCAAGGCGTTCGGCCGTCCGGTGCTGCTGCGGTACCGGTGGGAGATGGACCGCCCGAACCTGCGCGCCCAGATGTGGTCCGGCGCGGACTACGCCGCGGCGTGGAAACATGTGCGGGCCATCTTCACCGCCGAGGGCGCCACCAACGCCTCCTGGGTATGGTGCCCGACCGTGGAGGGTTTCCAGGGCGGCTACGCGGACGAGTTCTACCCCGGCGACGACCAGGTCGACTGGAACTGCGTCGACGTCTATGCCGGCAGCCGGTATGACACGATCGGCACGCTGATGCGGGAGTTCCTGCAGTTCTGCGCGCAGCACCCGACGAAACCCGTGATGATCGGCGAGTTCGGGGTGGCCCGCGCCTGGGGCACCGAGCAGCGCGCCACCTGGCTCGCGGACGCGTCCGCGACCTTCAAGGCCAACCCGCAGATCCGGGCCGTCATGTACTTCGAGTCCGACCCGACCGACAACAAGGGCCCCACGCAACAGTTCCAGGTCTCCGACGACCCTACGGTCCTCGGCGCCTTCCGCACGTCGCTCGCCCAGGACCCGCACTACACGCCGATGACCGCCGCCGCGGCCGGCAAGGCCAGGAAGAAGTGATCATGTCCCGGTTCCGTGTCCTCGCGCTGGTCGCGGCGCTCGCGTGCGCGTCCCTCGCCGGCTGCCGGTCCGACCCGAACGTCGCGGCGTACCTCGGCGGGGACACCGTCACCATCGACGAGGTTCGCAGCGTCGCCGCCGACCTGCCCTTCGCCGCGGCCCAGCGCGGCGAGGTCACCGGCTACGTCCTCGGCTCGATGATCATCCGCGAGGTCGGCGGGCGGCTCGCCGCGGCCGGCTCGCTCCCGCTGTCCCGGACCACCACCCCGTCGGCCGTCGCGGAGTACTACGACCTGCCCACCGACGCGCCGATCGTGTCCCTCGTCACCGACACCCAGAACGTCCTGCTCACCCTCGCCCAGTCGGTCACCCCCGTCGAACCCACCCGCGACCAGCAGCGCGCCGCCTTCGACGCGCTGTACTTCCCCACCGGCCGGCCGGTCTCCGACCGGTACACCTTCGAACAGGTCCAGTACCTGCTCAACCGCGACAGCATCGGCCGGATGATCGCCCTGCGCCGGCTGCTCGACGAGGCCGTCGCCACCTCCGGCATCACCGTCAACCCGCGCTACGCCGGGCTCACCTACGGCCTGCCGGTGGAGGTCAACCTCGGCCAGTCCGGCGGCCCCGCGCGGGCCAGTATCCTGGTGCACCTGACTGTCGCCCCGGATTCCGCGGGGTCCTTCGAGGAGGTCTGAGGCACCGTGCCGGGCAGCGTGATCCTGCTGGTGACGTCACCCCGGCTCCCGGCCGGCGTGCTCACCGCCCAGGCGTGGGACCTCGTCCGCGCCCACCCGGTGCTCACCGCCTCCGGGTCCGCGTTCGGGTCGTCCCAGGTCGACGCCCTGCGTGCCGCCGGTGCTTCGGTCACCGTCGTCGAGCCCACCGTCGACGTCCTGCTCGACGCCCTGGCCGAGCACGGCACCTTCGTCTGGCTCGCCTCACCCGACGGCGACGAGGACCTCGCCCGGTCCCTGGGCCTCCGGCTGGCCCGCGAGCCCGGCCTCGCCGACCTCGAGCTGCTCTACGGCTCCTGGGACCCGCCCGGCGCCCGCGTCCTGGACGCCGTCACGGTCATGGACCGGCTCATGCACCCCGAGACCGGCGACGCGTGGAAGCGGGCCCAGACCCACGCCTCGCTGGCGCCGTTCCTGCTGGAGGAGTCCTACGAGCTCTACGACGCCATCCGCGACGAAGACCTGGACGCGGTGCGCGAGGAGCTCGGCGACGTCCTGCTCCAGGTCGTCCTGCACGCCCGCCTCGCGGAGGAGACCGCCGGATTCACCCTCGACGACGTCGCGGGCGACCTGGTGGACAAGCTCATCCGGCGCAACCCCCACGTCTTCGCCGACACCGAGGTCGGCGGCATCGACGACATCATCGCCAACTGGGAGCAGATCAAGCAGGCCGAGAAGTCCCGTGGCTCCGCCGTCGACGGGGTCGCCCTCTCCCAGCCGGCCCTGGCCCTCGTGGCGAAGCTGCTGCACCGCGTCGCCCGGGCCGGCCTGACGGTCCCCTTCACCCCTGCCGACCCGCTCGGGGCGGCGCTCTTCGCCCTCGTCGTCCAGGCGCACGAGACCGGCCAGGACGCGGAGGCCGCGCTGCGCATCGCCGCCCTGTCCTACATGGACGCCGTCCGCCGCGCCGAGTAGGGATCCCGCAGCGGCGCCGCCTTCCCGATCCCCGCCGCGACGCGTTCGACGCGCTCGTCGATCAGGCGGTCGCCGGCGCCGGCGTCGCGGCCGGGTTCGAGGCATCCCGCCCCGCCCGCCTCAGGCCGATCACCAGGCCGGCGGCGACGGCCAGGACGCCGGCGAGCTGGCGGGGGTCGGGGGCGACCCGGTCGGTGACGGCGACCGTGGCGAGGGCGAACACCGGCACCAGCCCGACGAAGACGCCGGCGCGTTCGACGCCGAGGTGGGCGACGCCCGTGTACCAGCAGACGAACGCGACCACCGTCAGCACGAGCCCGAGAAAGGCCAGCGCCGAGCCCTCGCCCACGGTCGGCAGCCGGGGGAGCTCGCCGCTGAACGGCAGCACCACCAGGAGCATCGGCACGGCGAGGGCGGTGCTCCAGGCCGACACCCGGACCGGGCCGAGGCGGGGCAGCAGCGGCGCGGCGAGCAGCGAGAACGCGGCCTCGCACAGCAGCACCCCCACCGCGGCGAGCAGGCCGGGACCGTCGATGCGGCCACCGCCCTCGACGAGGACGGCGCCGAGGACCACGACCGTGGCGGCGAGCAGCAGGCGGGGTGACGGACGGCGGCGCTCCTGCAGCGGGCCGAGCAGCGCGAGCAGCAGCGGGCTGACCCCGACGATCGTGCCGATGGCGGCCGGGTCGGCGTGGCGGAGGGCGTACATGAGCAGCACGTTGAAACCGACCAGGCCGGTCGCGGCGACCAGGGCCAGCCGCAGCAGCTCGCGTCCCGTGGGGCGCAGCCAGGAGGTGAGCAGGGCGAGCGCGGCCGTGGCGAGGGTGTAGCGCAGCGCCTGCCCGGTCAGGACCGGATAGTCCACCAGGGACCGGCTGACGGTGAACGAGGAGCCGAGGATCGCGCAGGTCAGCACGCAGTACAAGGTGTAGAGCCGGTTCATGACGGTGAACTTACGATCGGCAGTGGTCCACGCTACAGTGCCACCGAGCCCCGTGTTTGGAGGTCCACTTTGTCGGTCTGGGAGGCGTTGGTCGAGCTTGACCGCACTCGGCCGCGGGTTGGCGACCAGCTCGTCGGCGCGCTGCGGGAGGCGATCACCCGCGGGCGGCTGGCGCCCGGGACGCGGTTGCCGTCGACCAGGGACCTGGCCGCGGACCTCGGTGTGTCGCGAGGGCTGGTCGTGGGGGCGTATGAGCAGCTCACCGCCGAGGGGCGGCTGCTGACCCGGCGCGGGTCCGGCACCGTCGTCGCCGCCGTCGCCACGGCCGTCCCGCGCCGGCGCAGTGAGCCGCCGGACCGGCCGGCGACGGTCGCGCCGCTGCGGCCGGGCGTGCCGGACCTGGGGATGTTCCCGCGCACGGCGTGGCGCCGGGCCTACGAGACGGCGCTGACCAGCGCCCTGGACGCCGACTTCGACTACGGCGACGCGACCGGCGCGCCCCGGCTGCGCCGCGAGCTGTCCGGCTACCTCGGACGGGTCCGCGCCGCCCTGGTGGCACCGGAGGGGCTGATCGTGACCGCCGGCGTGACGCAGGGCCTGGCGCTGCTGGCGAAGGTGCTGCGGGAGCAGGACGTGCGCAGGATCGCGCTGGAGGACCCCGGCCCGGCGGCGCTCAGGGACCACCTCGGGCGGCTCGGGCTCGAGGTCGTCCCGGTGCCGGTCGACGCCGACGGCCTCGACGTGCGGGCGCTCGGCCGCAGCAGGTGCAAGGCGGTCGTGGTCACCCCGGCGCACCAGTTCCCGACCGGTGTCGTGCTGGCGCCGCAGCGCAGGACCGAGCTCATCGCGTGGGCCCGCCGGGTCGACGGGCTCATCGTCGAGGACGACTACGACGCCGAGCACCGCTACGACCGGGAGCCCGTCGCCTGCCTGCAGGGCCTCGCCCCGGACCGGGTCGCCCTGGTCGGCTCGGTCAGCAAGGTCCTCGCGCCGGGGCTGCGGCTCGGCTGGCTCGCGCCGCCGGCGGCGGTCCTTCCGGCGCTGTGCGCGGCCAAGGCCGACGCCGACAACGGCGGCCCGGCGCTGCAGCAGCTGGCGTTCGCGGAGTTCCTGGCGAGCGGCGGCTACGACCGGCATCTGCGCCGGGCCCGCCGGCTGCACCGCGAACGCCGGGACGCGGTCGTCGCCGCGCTGCGCCGGCACCTGCCGCGGGCCCGCATCGGCGGGATCGCCGCGGGACTGCACCTGGTCGTGGAGCTGCCGCCCGGGACCGACGACCGGGACCTGGCGCAGCGGGCGCTCGACCACGGGCTCGGCCCGCTCGCGCTGTCGTCGCTGCGGGTGCGCAAGGGGCCGCCCGGGCTCGTCCTCGGATATGCCGCGCACACGCCCCACGAGCTCGCGAGAGCGGTGCGGACGCTCGCCGGACTCGTGTAGGTCCAGGAGTAGGTTCAGGGCATGTCGCATGACTTCGTGCCCCTTGCCGAGCACATCGCCGACGCGTTGCTGGAGTCGGATCCCAGGCTCGCGGCGTCGGCCGGCGATCACCGGTTCGACGACCGGCTGCCCGACCTGTCCGCGGAGGCGGTCGCCGGCGACGTCGACATGCTCCGCGACGCCTCCGCCGCGCTGACCCAGGTCGACCTGGACCTGCTCGACCCGCAGGAGCAGGTCGACCACGCGGTGCTCCTCGCCCGGGTCGAGCGGATGCTGTTCGAGCGGACCGAGGTCCGCGAGCACGAGTGGAACCCGCTCGTGCACAACCCGGCGACGCTGCTCGACGCGCTGATCTCGCGGCCGTTCGCGCCCGCCGAGGAGCGGCTGGTGTCGATCGCGGCCCGGCTGGCAGCGATCCCCGACGCGCTCGCGACCGCCCGCGACATGCTCACGGACATGCCGAAAGTGCACGTGGAGACCGCACAAGGGCAGTTCCAGGGCACTGCGCGGTTGGTACGGGACGAGCTCGGCGAAATGTTGCAAGAGGCGCCCGGGTTGGCCGACGTGGTGCGGCCGCTGCAGGAACGGGCCGCGGCCGAGCTCGACGACTTCGCCTCCTGGTTGCGCGGGCGGGTCGACGCCGCCGACCGGGACCCGCGCCTCGGCCGGCGGCTGTGGGAGGCCCGGCTGTGGCACACCCTCGACACCGAGCTCGGCGCGGCGACGGTGCTGGACCGTGCCGAGGCCAACCTGGCGCGGGTCACGGCTCAGCTGCGGGCCGCGGCGGCCGAGCTGACCGGCGGCCCGGAGACCGACGACACGGTGCGCGCCGCGTTCGCGCAGGCGGCGCTCGATGTGCCGGACAACGACTCGATCGTGGACCTGGCGAAGGTGTCCCTGGACGAGGCGACCGCGTTCGTGCGGGACCACGACCTCGTCACCCTCATCGACGACCCGCTCGTGATCATGGAGATGCCGGAGTTCGCGCGGGGCGTCGCCGTCGCGTACTGCGACCCGCCGGGCCTGCTGGAGACGGCCGAGCTGCCGACGTTCTTCTGCATCTCACCCACCCCGTCGGACTGGTCCGCGGAGCGGGTCGCGTCGTTCTACCGCGAGTACAACAACCACATGCTGGTCGACCTCACCGTGCACGAGGCGACCCCCGGGCACTTCCTGCAGCTCGCGCACGCCCGCCGCTTCCGGGGCCGCACCCGGGCCAGGGCGATCGGCTGGTCCGGGCCGTTCGTGGAGGGCTGGGCGGTCTACGCCGAGGAGCTGATGGCCGAGCGTGGCTTCGGCGGCCTGCCGGTGCGCCTGCAGCAGCTGAAGATGCAGCTGCGGATGAGCATCAACGCGATCATCGACCAGCGGATCCACTGCGACGGGATGACCGAGCGGGAGGCGATGGCGCTGATGATGGACTCCGGGTTCCAGGAGGAGGGGGAGGCGGCCGGGAAGTGGCGGCGCGCGCTGCTGTCCTCGACGCAGCTGTCGACCTACTTCGTGGGCTACACCGAGGTGCGTGAGATCGCGGGTGAACGGCCGGTGGACGTCACGCTGCGCGACTGGCACGACCGGATGCTCGCGCACGGCTCGCCCCCGCCCCGCCACCTGCGCACCCTGCTCAACCTGTAGGTGCGGGTCAGCAAGATCCGTGCAACCGATAGGCTCAGGGTGCCGCACCGTGGCGGCCGACCAATCTTTGTCTGCAAGGAGTGACAGTGGCCACGATTGAAGCAATCGGCGCGCGGGAGATCCTGGACTCGCGGGGCAACCCGACCGTCGAGGTCGAGGTCGTCCTCGACGACGGCACCCTCGCCCGCGCGGCCGTCCCGTCCGGCGCCTCGACCGGCGCCTTCGAGGCCAACGAGCTGCGCGACGGCGACTCGAAGCGCTACCTCGGCAAGGGCGTCGAGAAGGCCGTCGAAAACGTCAACGAGCGCATCGCCGAGGCCGTGCGCGGCTTCGACGCCACCGAGCAGCGCCTCATCGACCAGGCCATGCTCGACCTCGACGGCACCCCGGAGAAGTCCGGCCTCGGCGCCAACGCGATCCTGGGTGTCTCCCTGGCCGTCGCCAAGGCCGCCGCCGACTCGGCCGGTCTGAGCCTCTTCAAGTACCTCGGCGGCCCCAACGCGCACCTGCTGCCGGTGCCGATGCTCAACATCCTCAACGGTGGCTCGCACGCCGACTCCAACGTCGACGTCCAGGAGTTCATGATCGCCCCGATCGGGGCGCCGACCTTCCGTGAGGCGCTGCGCACCGGCGCCGAGGTGTACCACTCGCTGAAGTCGGTCCTGAAGAAGAAGGGCCTGTCCACCGGCCTGGGCGACGAGGGTGGCTTCGCGCCGAACCTGCCGACCAACGCCGCCGCGCTCGACCTGATCGCGGAGGCCGTCGAGAAGGCCGGCTACACGCTCGGCAGCGACATCGTGCTCGCGCTCGACGTGGCCGCGACCGAGTTCTACAAGGACGGCGGCTACAAGTTCGAGGGCGGCTCCAAGTCCTCCGACGAGATGATCGCGTACTACACCCAGCTCGTCGACGCCTACCCGATCGTGTCCATCGAGGACCCGCTGTCGGAGGAGGACTGGGACGGCTGGAAGGCGATGACCGACGCGATCGGCAACCGCATCCAGATCGTCGGCGACGACCTGTTCGTCACCAACCCGCAGCGCATCGCCCGGGGCATCGCCACCGACACCGCCAACGCGGTGCTCGTCAAGGTCAACCAGATCGGCTCGCTCACCGAGACGCTCGACGCCGTCGACCTGGCCCACCGCGCCGGGTTCCGCACGATGATGAGCCACCGCTCGGGTGAGACCGAGGACACCACGATCGCCGACCTGGCCGTCGCGGTCGGCAGCGGCCAGATCAAGACCGGTGCCCCGGCCCGGTCCGAGCGGGTCGCCAAGTACAACCAGCTCCTGCGCATCGAGGACGAGCTCGACGACGCGGCGCGCTACGCCGGTCGGGGCGCGTTCCCGCGGTACCGTTAGTCCGGTTTCATGTCCGCGGCCCTCTTCCCGAGGGCCGCGGGTGTGTTCCGCAAGGGGGAGGCATGCAGCAGCGCACCAGGCCGGGCGGCCGCGGCGCGCCCACCAGAGCCTCGGGTCCCCGTGGCGCGCAGCGCGCCGGGGCCGCCGGGGCGGGCCGGGCACCGGTCCGGCCGACGGTCGCCAGGCGGGCCGTGTCCACCGGCGGTGCCGCGCTGCGCACCCGCGCCCCGCAGCCGAGGCGTTTCACCAACCGTGCCGTGGTCCTCGGCCTGGTCCTGCTGGTCCTGCTGCTGGCCTACGCGTATCCGGTCCGCGTCTACCTCGCCCAGCAGGCCGAGATCACGGCCCTGGAGCAGAGCCAGGAGCGGCAGATCGCCAAGATCGCCGAGATGGCGGAGCGGGCGGCGAAGTGGGACGACAACGAATACGTGAAAAGCCAGGCGCGGCAGCGGCTGCACATGGTCATGCCGGGTGAGAAGCCGTTCGTCGTGGTCGACCCGGCGCGCAGCCAGCAGATCGACCCGACGGCGATCCCGGGCGCCGAGAAGGCGCCGCGCCCCTGGTACAGCAAACTGTGGTCGAGCGTCGAGGCGGCGGACTGAGGATGACTTCGGAATTCGAACCGGCGACCGACGCCGACCTCGCGGTGGTCGCGGCCCAGCTCGGCCGCGCCCCCCGCGGCACGCGCGCGGTCGCGCACCGCTGCCCGTGCGGCCTGCCCGACGTGGTCGAGACCACCCCGAGGCTGCCCGACGGCACCCCGTTCCCGACCCTGTTCTACCTGACCTGCCCCCGGGCGGTGCACGAGTGCAGCCGGCTGGAGTCCTCGGGTCTCATGCGCGAGATGGGCGCCCGTCTCGCGGAGGATCCTGACCTGCGCAAGGCGTATGAGGCGGCCCACGAGGACTACCTGCGCCGCCGCGAGCAGGTCGGCCACGTCGACGAGATCGACGGCGTCTCGGCCGGCGGCATGCCGACCCGGGTGAAGTGCCTGCACGTCCACCTCGGCCACGCGCTCGCGGTCGGCCCGGGCGTCAACCCGTTCGGCGACGAGACCCTCGCCCTGGCCGCCGACTGGTGGTCCGCTGGCCCCTGCGTCGACGCCCCGCCGACCTGAGACGTCCCGTGATCCGGTAACCCTTGTGCACCAGGGGTACACAAGGTCGACCGGACCACGAGAGCGGCGCCCTGAGGCGGTGGCCGGCCGCGGGACGGGCGCGTATGCGCGATCCCAGCCAGCGCGGCACGCGCGGCTGTGTGAGCGCAGCGAGCATTGGGGGTCCGGGGTGAGAATCCCCCGGCGGGACCCGCCGCGCCAGCGGTGGGGCGGCGAGCTCTGGCGAAGCCACTGGCGGGTAACAGTTCAGATGCGGGTGACTACCGACCGGAGGATCTCCCAGCCCTCCAGGTCGTCGGCGGTGCCGGTGTGCGGGCGGCGGAAGCGGCGCACCTCGACGGCGATGTCGGTCAGGGCCCATCGCAGCTGGTACAGCATGATCGTCGAGGGACGGGGCAGGACGCCGGTCGCGGCGGCGTAGGCGGAGAAGATCGAGCCGTCGCCCGGCTCGATGAGCCACAGGTCGCGCTCCGGTGGGGAGACCAGGACCGTGTCCCAGTCGATGAGGCGCCAGCCGCTCGGGGTGAGCATCGTGTTGCCGGAGTGCGGCTCGCCGTGGGTGAGCACCGCGCGGACGGGTTCGCCGTGGCTGTCCAGCACCAGCTCGTCATAGCGGGCCAGGAGGCCGGCCAGGGCCTCGCGGTGCCCGGCGAGCAGCTCCGCGGCCAGCCGGGCGTAGGGGCCGCAGTCGGGGCCCGGGGCCTTGAGCGCCGCCTCGATCTCGCCGCGGCCGGGGACGGCGAAGTCGTCGACGCGGGCGTGCCGGTGGACGATCGCGGGCGCGGTGTGCAGCTGGATGATCATGTCGAGGGTGGCCTGGCGGTGGTCGGGGCCGCGGAACGCGTTCCAGTCGAAGCTCTGGCCGTCGACGAACGGGTAGACGGTGACGGCGAAGTCGCCGAGGACGAACAGCGGCGCGCCGGCGCGGGTCGGCACGGGGGCGACCGCGAAGGTCCGGCCGATGGCGTGCAGGTCCACCGCGACGCTCAGGGACGCCGTGAGCCGCCCGACGTCGGCGTCCTGGTCGACGGTGACGAACCAGCGGTTGCCGCCGTCGTCGGCGACCTCCCAGTGGTGGCTGCCGAAGCCGACCGCACGGTATCCCAGCGACGCGACGGGGAGACCCCATTGCAGTCGCAGGGCCTCCTCGAGCGCGGCTTCGGTGAGACCAGCGGGCGGCGTCAGCACGGTTCTGCACGTTACGGCAGCACCGCCACCTCCGCCGCCCGACGTCTACAGAGCAGGACAGGAAAGATTACTTACCCGCGACCGGCGGTGCGGAGCTCTGCACGATCTGGGCGCCCTTCGGCGCGACGAACGCCTGCGCGTCGACCTTCTCGCTGTACTTGCTGAGCTCGACGCCGATCGCCTTGTCGTCGGTGCCGACCCCCTTGAAGCGGGTGAGCAGGCCGCTCTCGGCGACGCAGACGTGGAACTCCTTCGCCGAGACGTCGTTGGGGCCGGCGTTGGCGTCCTGCGGGATGCCGGTGACGTCGAGGCAGTCGCTCTTCTGGCCGGCGATCGTCGCGGAGTTCTTGGCGATCTTGACGCCCGGCACCACGGCCGCCGCGGTCATCAGGGCGAGCGCCATCTCGGTGTTGATGAAGCCGCCGCCGGCGACGGCCGAGAGGTAGGCGGCCTGGTCGGCGGAGGAGAGCTGGCCGGTCTGCACGGCGCTCTTCTGGCACACGACCTTCTGGCCGGTCTTGCCGGTGCAGACCAGCAGCGTGTCCTCGGTGAGGATGAAGCGCCCGTCCTTGCCGATGTACGCGGCCTTCGGCGGCTGCTGCACCACGGTCGTCGCGGTGCCGTCGTCGGTCTTGTACTCGGCGGTGAAGGTCAGGTTGCCCGACTTGCCCATCCGATCGGCGAGGTCGGTGATCGCGGAGACGTTGTCGACGGTCTGCTTGACCTGGTTGAGGAGGCCGCAGCCCAGCGCGCCGGCGCCGAGCGCGGACGCGAGCACGACGGCGAGGATTCGGGAACCGGCACGATGCATGCCGCCAATGTGGGGCCGGTCACCCGGTCTTTCAACGAACTGTCAGCAGGGCGACCCGTTGACGGTGCAGCTGACCGGATCGGCGGCCTTGCCCTTGGCCTCGAAGCCCATCCGGATCGAACCGCCGGGCTCCAGGTAGGTGTTCCACGACTGGGAGCGCAGCGTCACCTTGTTCGCCTTGTGCTCGGCGGCGGCGCCCCAGGTCGACGTGAGATCCACGCCCGGCGGCAGCTGCAACTGCACCGTCCAGCCCTGCAGCGGCTGGCTGCCGATGTTGGTGACGGTCACCTCGGCGTTGAAGCCGTCCTTCCACTTGCTGCGCACCGCGTAGCCCGCCTTCACGCCCCCGCCGCTGCGGACCGGGGCGGCGCTCGCGCTGGGTGTCACCAGCTGGGTCCGCTCGACGGTCACCACCCGGGTGCCGGGGTCGCGGGTCAGGTACATGACGGTCATGGTGCCCGCAACGACGGTCGCCACCGCCGCGGTGACGACAAGCACGCGCTCACGTGTCATATGCCACATCCGCGCGCCACTACCCTGACCGTCATGGAGGTAACCGTCCGGCGGGCCCGGACCGGAGATGTGCGGGGCATCCGGAGACTGGTCGCCATGTACGTGGCGGACCGGCGGCTGCTGTCGAAGCCGACCGTGGCGCTGTATGAGGCGGTCCAGGAGTTCTGGGTCGCGGAACGCGACGGCGTGATCGTGGGCTGCGGCGCGCTGCACGTGATGTGGGAGGACCTCGCCGAGGTGCGCACGGTCGCCGTCGACCCGATGACCCGCGGCCACAAGATCGGGCACAGGATCGTGGCGGAGCTGCTGGCGGCGGCCCGGGAGATCGGCGTGCGGCGGGTGTTCGTCCTCACGTTCGAGACGCGGTTCTTCGGCTCGTTCGGGTTCGTGCCGATCGACGGCACCCCCGTCACCCACCAGGTCTACGAGGAGCTGCTGCGCTCCTACGACGAGGGTGTCGCGGAGTTCCTGGACCTGGAGCGGGTCAAACCCAACACCCTCGGCAACCACCGGATGCTGCTGCATCTGTAGGTTGGCCGCATGACCCGTGTCGCCGCGATCGACTGTGGCACCAACTCCGTCCGCCTGCTGATCGCCGACAGCCAGCCCGACGGGTCCCTGGTCGACGTCACCCGGCAGATGCGCATCGTGCGGCTCGGCCAGGGCGTCGACCGCACCGGCCGGCTGGCCGAGGAGGCGATCGAGCGCACCCGGGTGGCGCTGGTCCACTACGCCGCGGAGATCGCCGCGGCCGGGGTCGACCCCACTGAAGGCCGGGCGCGGATGGTCGCCACCAGCGCGAGCCGGGACGCGTCCAACGCCGACGACTTCCGCGCGATGGTCACCGCCACCCTCGGCTTCGCCCCGGAGGTCGTCAGCGGCGACGAGGAGGCCCGGCTCACCTTCGCCGGTGCCGTGCAGGGCCTGCAGGCGAAGCCGCCGTTCCTGGTCTTCGACATCGGCGGCGGCTCGACCGAGTTCGTGGTGGGGACCACGGCCGGCGTCGAGGCCGCGATCAGCGTCGACATCGGCTGCGTCCGGCTCACCGAGCGCCACCTGCACGACCACCCGCCGACGCCGGCGCAGATCCTGGCCGCCGAGAAGGACATCATCGGCGCGGTCGACCGGGCCCTCGCCGCGGTCGACGCCGGGCGGGCCAGCACCTTCGTCGGGCTCGCCGGGTCGGTGACCACCGTGACGGCCCTCGCGCTGGGCCTGACCGAATACGTGCCCGAGCACATCCACCGGGCCCGGGTCTCCACCGCCGACGTGGCGAAGGTGACCGCGGACCTGCTCGCCGCCACGCCGGAGCAGCGCCTGGAGAACGCCGTCATGCACCCGGGCCGCGCCGACGTGATCGGCGCGGGTGCGCTGATCCTGCGGATCATCCTGGAGCGGTCCGGCGCCGAGGCCGTGGTCGCCTCGGAGTCGGACATTCTGGACGGCGTGGCTATGTCATGTTTACGTCAGTCCTGATCGGCGGCCTCAGCCGGTGCGGCGCACCTCGGCGCGGGACTGCTCGCGCGGCTCGGCGTCGTCGCGGGACCACCACCAGCCGTAGGTGAGCACGCCCTCGGCCGGCATCGTCATGATGATCCTCGCCGGCATGGGTCCCTCATACGCGTTGAAGACGCCGGCCTCGTGCTCCACGAACCTGGTCACACCGGGCAATTCCAGGCACGTGACATGCAGTTCGAGCCGTCCGGCCTCACTCGCTGTGAGGATCGTGTGCTCAACGTGTTGCAGCCCCTTGCTGTCGCTGACTGCTTCGTAATCGAGGGTGATCGCGTTGCCGCGCACCACCGAGGTCACCTTGATGCGGGCGACGAACGGTCCGGACTCCAGCCCGTCACCGCGCCCACGGTAGACACCGGGGCCCGAGGCGAGGCGCTTCAGCAGATCGGTCACGGCGCACACCGTAATACGCCCGCGCACTGGACTGTATGCATCACCCGTCTGCGGTTATCGTGAGCCGTCTCCCGCGGGCCGGTGGGTCGCTTTTGCGGGCCCAGGACCACTTCGCCCGTTAGGGTGATCTTTGCGGCATACCCGGAAGGAACCACATGTCAGATCAGTATCCGCCGCCCGGCAGCTACCCGCCGCCTCCCGGTGGTGGCGACCCATACGGCCAGCAGCCGCAGTACGGTCAGCAGCCCCAGTACGGTCAGCAGCCGCAGTACGGCGCCCCGCAGTACGGCGACCAGCCGCAGTTCGGATCGCCGCCCGGCGCGCCGTTCGGTGCCCCGCCGCCCCCGCCCCGCCGGGGCCGCGGTGGCAAGATCGCGCTGATCATCATCGGCATCGTCGTGGCGCTGTGCCTGGCCTGCGGCGCGGTCCTGTGGTTCACCGGCAACAGCATCTTCGACTCGATCAAGAACAGCTCCACCAACGCCAAGGTCGGCAACTGCCTCGAGGGTGACGAGATCACCGGCACCGCCACCAAAGAGGTGAGCCTGAAGATCGTCGACTGCACCGACGCCAAGGCGAAGTACAAGGTCGTCGGCATCAAGAACGGCGTGAGCCAGGCCGAGACGCTGAAGCAGGACACCACCGTCTGCGACGACTACATCGAGAAGGGCGCGAAGACCGTGCTCTGGCAGGGCACCGACACCGCCAGCGGCCAGGCCCTCTGCCTCGGCCCGGCGAAGTAGCCGGCGAAGCCTCTTTCGAAACCTGCTGCGAGAAGGGCGGCCCGCGACACGCGGGCCGCCTTTTTGCATGCCCGCACTTGATAGTAGTGTGCAATGCACAGTACTCTGCTTCACGTGGACACCACCCAGCTGCTCAAGGGGGTCCTCGACCTGGCCGTGCTCGCCGTCCTGCGGGACGAGGACGGATACGGCTACGACATCCTGCGCCGGCTGCGGTCGGCCGGGCTCGATGAGGTCGGCGACGCCTCCGTGTATGGCACCCTGCGCCGGCTCTTCCAGGCCGGGATGCTCACCACCTACGTGGTCCCCAGCGAGTCGGGACCGCACCGCAAGTACTACGCGCTGAACGCGGCCGGCCGCACGCAGCTCGGCGCCTCGGGCAAGGTGTGGCGGGGCTTCGCCACGACCATGGACCAGCTCATCGGGGAGACGTCGTGACCGAGGCAGCCACGATCGAGATCGACTACTACTACGAGCGGGTCGCGGCGGCCCTCGCCGACCTGCCCAAGGAGGCCCGCGAGGAGCTGCTCGAGGACCTGCCCGCGCACTTCGCCGAGGTGATCGAGGAGCAGGGCGGCCCGCTCGTGGACCGGCTCGGCCCGCCCGCGACGTACGCCGCCGAGCTGCGCGCCGCCGCCGGCCTCGACACCGGTCCGGCCGAGGGCGCGGACCGGGCGCCGCTGGTCGTCTACTACGAGCGGTTCGTCGCCGCCCTGCCGGACCTCGACCAGCGCGCCGGCAAGGTGATCGGCTACCCGCGGGCCACCGAGTTCCTGCGGCTGCTGCGCCCCGCCTGGTGGATTGCCCGCGCGGTCGCGATCGTGGTGCTGATCTTCGCCACCGACATCCTGCCGACGGAGCGCTTCGACGACCCACTGGGCTGGCTGCTCATCGCGGTGGCGATCGTCGTGTCGATCCGCATCGGCGCCACCGGGGTGCCCCGGCTGCCGCGCTGGATCGGGTTCGCCACGACCGCGGTCGCCGTCGTCGGCACGCTGTTCGTCGTCGCCAACGCGCCCAGGCTGCTGCGGCAGTACACCTCCCCGGACTACTACCCGACCGCCGGCGGCCCGCTGTCCGGCGTGACCAACGTCTTCCCGGTCGACGAACAGGGCCGCCACCTGGAGCGCGTCACCCTGTACGACCAGAACGGCAACCCGATCCAGGTCGGCGACTACTGGCGCTGCACGACCGGCGACGGGTCGAAACCGGCGGCCTACCCGCTGTGCCTCGGCACCCCGCGGCCGGCCGAGACCCCGGAGCCGGCGGACAGCGGGCCACCGTCCGCCACTCCTTCGGCCAGCCCCCCGGTCAGCTCCCCGGCCAGCCCCTCGGTCACCGCCTCGCCACCGCCGTCGGTGTCGCCGCCCGCCGTGAGCCCGTCGCCGTCCCGCTAGCTTTGGGGCGTGACCGACGACCTCGACCTCCTCGACGCCGAGATCTGCGACTGCCGGCTGTGCCCCCGGCTGGTCGCGTGGCGGGAGGAGGTCGCGGCGACGAAACGGGCCGCCTTCCGCGACGAGGAGTACTGGGGCCGCCCGCTCCCCGGCTTCGGTGCCCACGACGCGCGGATCGGCATCCTCGGCCTGGCACCCGCGGCCCACGGCGGGAACCGGACCGGTCGCATCTTCACCGGCGACCGGTCCGGTGACGTCCTCTTCGCCGCCATGCACCGGGCCGGCCTGGCCAACCAGCCGACCAGCGTCAGCCGCGACGACGGCCTCACGATCACCGGCACCCGGATCTTCGCCGCGGTGCGGTGCGCGCCGCCGGACAACAAGCCGACCCCCGCGGAGCGCGACACGTGCGCGCCCTACCTGCACCGCGAGCTTGCCCTCATCCGGCCCGACCTGCGGGTCGTCATCGCGCTGGGCGGGTTCGCGTGGGCCGCGTTCTGGCCCGCCCTGCGCGCCGTCTACGGTGTAGCACCGGCACGGAAGGTACCGTTCGGCCACGGCGCGCTGTGGCAGGCCGGCGATGCCCCGTGGCAACCCGGCGCCGCCCCCGCGTTGCTCGGTTGTTACCACGTGAGCCAGCAGAACACCTTTACCGGCAGGCTCACGCCAGGAATGCTGGACGAGGTTTTCACCCGTGCGAAGGCACTCGCCGGGATCGGATGACGCTGACCGACGGGATGTCATGGACCGCACCTTCAACCGCTGGTTGCCGGTGCTCGCCGTCATCGCCGCCCTCGGTGTCGCCGCCGTCGCCGCGGCCACCTCCTCGCCGGAGATCAACAAGCTGCCGGTGCCGCCGCTGGACCAGAGCCCGCCCGTGCCGTCCGACCTGCCGACCAGCACCGCGGTGGCGACCCTCCCGCCGCCGCCCGCGGCCGAGCAGGCGTCGTCCTACGAGTTCCCCGAATGGGTGACGTACACCGCCGGGGTCCTGTGCGTGCTCCTGCTGGTCATCGCCGCCGGCGTGCTGATCTGGTCGCTGCTGCGCAACGGCGACCCGAAGCGCAAGGCCAGGCTGTTCGTCGAGCCGAAGCGGCCGGCCCAGCTGACGGACGACGGCGGCGCCGCGGTGATCGCCGCGGTCGAAGCGGGTCTCGTGGAGCTCTCCGACACCGACACCGACCCGCGCAAGGCCGTCATCGCGTGCTGGGTCCGCCTGGAGCGGGCCGCCGCGGCCGCCGGCACCCCGCGGGAGACCGGCGACAGCCCCACCGACCTGGTCACCCGCCTCCTCGCCGGGCACCAGATCAGCCGGCCGACCCTGGAGGGCCTGGCGTTCGTGTACCGCGAGGCCCGGTACGCCACCCACCCCGTCGACGAACGGTCCCGGCAGGGCGCGATCGAGGCGCTGCGGCAGCTGCGGGCCGAGCTGGCACTGCGCGGAGGTGCCGTCCGTGGCGCGTAACCCCGACGAGATGGTCAGCCTCGAAGAGCTGTTCGACGCCGGCCGCACCGCCGTCGCCGCCGACCCGCGCCCGGTGCGCCGGCCGTCCCGGCCGTATGACACCCGGTGGTGGATCCGCCGGCTGTTCATCGCGTTCGCGCTCACCACCGTCGGGTGGGGCCTGCTGTACGTGTTCGGCCTGACCGTGTCGTACCCACTCGTCTTCCTCGGGATCCTCTCGGCCGGGATCATCCAGGAGGGGCTGCGGCAGGTCCGCGCCGACGAGCTGCCGGTCGCCGTCACGGGACGCGGGCTGACCCCGGTCCGGCCGCCGACCCTCGCCAGGAAGAAGGCCCTCGCCAAGACCCGGCGCACCGGCGAGGTCCTCGACGGCATCCCGGTGCTCGACGGGCTGCGGCTGGCCGTCGGCCGGTGGGAGGACCGCCTGGTATGGGGCGAGCGGGACGCGAAGCGTTTCGGGGCCCTCGTCGTGCCCCGCATCGCCGACCTGGTCGACACCAGGCTGCGGCAACGGCACGGGATCACCCTGGCGGGCTCGCCGAGACAGGCCCGGGCACTGCTGGGGGAGGAGCTGTGGACGTTGCTGCATCAGCCGCCGTCGCGCGTGCCGAGCCCAGGGGACGTAGCATCGATCGTCGCGAAGGTGGAGGAGCTATGAAGACGCTCGCACCGGCCGAGGTTGGCCGGATCGCCAAGGTGGTCCTCGACCAGGTCGGCACGGTGGTCGTCGGCAAGCGCGACTCGCTGGAGCTGGTCCTGGCCGGGATCCTCGCCGGCGGTCACGTGCTGCTGGAGGACCTGCCGGGCCTGGCCAAGACGCTGACCGCGCGGTCGTTCGCGCAGACGCTCGGCATCGGGTTCCGCCGGCTGCAGTTCACGCCCGACCTGCTGCCCGCCGACGTGACCGGGTCGTTCCTCTACGACCAGCGCTCGCACGAGTTCACGTTCCGGGCCGGCCCGGTCTTCACGAACCTGCTGCTCGCCGACGAGATCAACCGCACCCCGCCGAAGACGCAGTCGGCGCTGCTGGAGGCGATGCAGGAGCGGCAGGTGTCCGTCGAGGGCGCCACCTACCGACTCGACCCTCCCTTCCACGTGCTCGCCACCGCCAACCCGATCGAGTACGAGGGCACCTACCCGCTGCCCGAGGCCCAGCTCGACCGCTTCCTGCTGCGCGTCTCGTTCGGCTACCCGGAGGCCGACGAGGAGTGGGAGGTCCTGCGCCGCCGGATGACCCGCCGGCAGGAGGAGGCGGTGATCGAGCCCGTCGTGGACTCCGAGACCCTCCTCGCGATGCAGGGCGCCCTGGAGGACGTCAGCGTCGAGGACTCGATCGGGCGGTACATCGTCTCGCTCGCCGCGGCGACCCGCTCGCACCCGCAGGTCCTCGTCGGCGCCTCCCCCCGCGGCTCGCTCGCCCTGCTGCTGCTCGCCCGGGCCGCCGCCGCGCTCAGCGGCCGGGACTACGTCATCCCTGAGGACGTCAAGGCCGTCGCCGTGCCGGCCCTCGCGCACCGCATCACGCTCCTGCCGGAGATGTGGCTCAAGCGCATCGACCCCCGGGCCGTGGTGGGCGAGGTGCTCGCGCAGACCCCGGCGCCGGCCAGCGGCGCGCTGCCCACCTACGGCGGAAGGCGTGGCTGAGCCGCGGCCGCGCCGGACGCACGCCCGTGCCTTTGAGCCCACCCGGGCACTCGGCCGGGCGGTGTTCATCGCCGGGTTGCTCGTCTTCGTCGCCGTCCTCATCGGACGGTTCGACCTGGTCGTGCTGGCCACCCCGTTCGCCGTCGGCACCGCCCTGTCCCTCATGCGCCGCCCCGGCCGCGCGCCGACGCTGGAGGTCACCGCCGCCGAGCCGTTCGTGGTCGAGGGCGCCGATCTCGACGTGAACATCGGCGTCGGCAACCCCAACCCCGGTGGGTTCGACCTCGTCGTGGTCCGGCTCGCCGTGCCCCGCTGGGTCCGCCTCGAGCGCAGTGACCGCCCGTACGTCGTCGACGTCGACCCCGGCACCATCGCCGGCGTCGACCTGCACGGCCGGGTCCTGCGCTGGGGCCGCCACCTGCTCGGCCCCGTCACCGCACACGGCTTCGCCGCCGACGGCCTGCTCATCAGCCGGGCCGTGCAGGCACCCGCGCTGCCGATCAAGGCGTACCCGGCGATCGAGCACTTCGACGCCGACGAGGCCATGCCCCGCGCCGCCGGGCACGTCGGCGGTCACCGCTCCCGCCGCCCCGGCGAAGGCGGCGAGCTCGCCGGGGTGCGCCGCTTCGGCTCCGGCGACCGGCTGCGCCGCATCGACTGGCGGGTCTCCCTGCGCACCCGCGAGCTGCACGTCGTCAGCACCCTGTCCGACCGCGACGCCGAGGTCGTCGTCCTGCTCGACGCGCTGCACGAGGCGGGCCGCTCCGGCGGCATCGACGGCCGCGCCTCGGTCCTGGACACCACCGTGCGCGCCGCGGCCGGCATCGCCGAGCACTACCTGCGCCGCGGCGACCGGGTCGCCCTGTTGCAGTACGGCGGCCAGGTCCGCCAGCTGCGCGCCGCCAGCGGTCGCCGGCACTACATGACGACGCTGGAATGGCTGCTCGACATCGCCCCCGCCCAGGTCGCCGACGAGCCGCCGCCCTCGGTCTTCGGCCCGCACATGGTGCAGCACAACGCCCTGGTCATGGTCCTCACCCCGCTGCTCGACCCGCGCTCCGCCGCGATGCTGGCCAACCTCGCCCGCGCGGGCCGCTTCGTGGTCGCCGTCGACACCCTCACGGCGCCGTCGAGTGCCCTGCGCGGCACCGGCCCGTGGGGCCACGTCGCCCACCGCCTCTGGGCCCTCGAACGCGACAGCGTCATCGGCCAGCTCCGCGAGCACGGCGTCCCCGTCGTCCCCTGGGGCGGCGCCGGCAGCCTCGACGAGATCCTGCGCGGCGTGACCCGCGTCGCCCTCTCCCGGACGGTCACCAAATGATCGAGGAGCTCCAGGACGCCCTGCTGGCCCGCCTCGGCCGGCTCAAGGACATGCTCGAACGCGCCGCGGCCGGCCCCATGCTGGTCCGCTTCATGGTGTTCCTGCTCACCCTGGTCTCGGCCCTGGTCGCCTTCCCCGCCGACGTGATCCTGCGCCCCGTCGCGCTGCTGTTCGCCGCGGTGCTGGCAGCGCTGCCCGCCCTCTTCCCCCGCACCCGCCTGGTCGGCCTGGCGATCCTGCTGTGCGTGTTCGGCTGGCTCCTGGGCACCTACCTCTACGACCAGGTCATCACGATCCCGCGCCTCATCGCCCTGGCCACGGTCCTGTACCTCACGCACTCCCTCGCCGCCCTCGCCGCCGCCCTGCCCTACGACGCGATCGTCTCGCCCGGCGTCATCGTCGGCTGGCTGCTCCGCGCGATCGCCGTCGTCAGCGCCGGCGCGATCGTCAGCGTCCTGCTCCTCGCCGTCGTGAAGGCCGTCATCGGCCCGGTCTTCCTGGTCGCCTCCCTGGCCGGCGTTGTGGCAGCCGGCGCGCTGGCTTGGCTGATAACCCGAAAGGCCAGCTGAGCTGTGCTGAGCTGTGCCAGCTGGGCCACTGTGCTAGCTGGGATCACGGCTGGCGCCGCGACCCCGGCGGGGGGCTGCGCCACCCCACACCCCCCATGCTCGCGTTGCTCGCACTCAAGCCTGTAACTCGCTGCCCCACCGCTGGCGCGGCGGGTCCCGCCGGGGGATTCTCACCCCGGACCCCCAATGCTCGCTTGCGCTCGCACGACCTGCGCCCTGGCGGGCGCGGCCGACTGGAACGCATGCGCGTGGCAAGTTGAAGACCGGGGGTCCAGGTTCCAGGCAGTCAAGGTCTGTCGTCCTCCTCGCCCGCCATGCGCGCGAGACGACGGGGGCGGGCCGTCCACCACAAAAACCCGTCGATCACCAATCTGGGCACCCCCAGCGATCTTGCGACAACCAGGT
>NZ_BONQ01000023.1 GCF_016862795.1 Dactylosporangium siamense
AGCTAGAAACAGTAACGGTCGTTACATGTCTGTGGCCTGACTGAACGTGAGCGGGTTTCGTCGTTAGCGTTGTTGATGTGGCTGCTAAGCGAATCCTGATCGTCGGTGCCGGACACGTCGGGCTCTACGCCGCTCTTCGCATGTCCAAGAAGCTGCACCGGCACGAGGCCGAGGTGACGGTTGTCGACCCTCAGCCGCACATGACGTATCAGCCGTTCCTGCCGGAGTCGGCGGCCGGCAACATCTCCCCGCGGCACACGGTCGTGCCGCTGCGGCGCGAGCTCAAGCGCTGCCATGTGCTCTCCGGTGAGGTCACCCGGATCGAGCACGCCCGCAAGGTGGCCATCGTCCAGCCGATCGTCGGGCCGGCCCGTGAGGTGCCGTACGACCACATCGTGGTGGCGCCGGGTTCGGTGTCGCGGACGCTGCCGATCCCGGGGCTGCGCGAGCAGGCGGTCGGCTTCAAGACCATCGGCGAGGCCATCTTCCTGCGCAACAGCGTGCTGGACCGGCTCGACGTGGCGGCGACCACGAGTGACCAGGCGACCCGCAAGAGGGCGCTGACGTTCGTGTTCGTCGGCGGTGGGTACGCCGGGATCGAGGCCCTCGCGGAGATGGAGGACATGGTCCGCGGGGCGTTGCGCTACTACCCGGAGATCCCGCAGGAGGATGTGCGGTTCGTGCTCGTCGAGGCGGCGCAGCGGATCCTGCCCGAGGTCGGCCCCGAGATGGGTGCCTACACGGTCGTGCAGCTCACCCGCCGGGCGATCGACATCCGGCTCGGCACGCGGCTGGAGTCGTGCGTCGACGGCATCGTGAAGCTGTCCGACGGCGACGAGTTCCCGGCCGACACGATCGTGTGGACGGCGGGCGTCAAGCCGCACCCGATGCTCGAGGACACGGACCTGCCGAGGACCCCGCGCGGCGCGATCACCTGCCTGCCCACGCTGCAGGTGGTGGACCAGAACCAGAACGTCGTCGAGGGCGCCTGGAGCGCCGGTGACTGCGCCGCCGTGCCGGACCTCACGTCCGAGGTGCCGGGGGCGTTGTGCTCGCCGAGCGCGCAGCACGCGGTGCGCCAGGCGGCCAGGCTGGCCGACAACATCGCCGCGGTCGTGCGTGGGCGCAGGCCGGTCGACTACAAGCACAAGCACGTCGGTTCGGTCGCCGGGCTCGGCCTCTACAAGGGGGTCGCGCACGTCTACGGCGTGAAGGTCCGTGGGCTGCCGGCGTGGTTCATGCACCGGTCCTACCACCTGAGCCGGATCCCCACGCTCAACCGCAAGATCCGGGTGCTGGTCGACTGGACGCTGCAGCTGGTGCTGCGCCGCGAGGTCGTCGCGCTCGGGTCGCTGCACGAGCCGCGCGAGCCGTTCCTCACCGTGGCCCCGCCGATCCCGCTGCCCACGAAGGTGGAGCAGAAGGACCAGGCCAAGGCGGCCAAGGCGGCCTAGGCCGCCCGCCACACCCAGACGTCCTCCACCAGTTCGCCGGGGCCGAGCAGGCCGTCCATGGTCTGCTTGAGCGCCCCGGCGTTCGGGTGGCGCGGGTCCAGCACGAAGGACGCCGCCCGCCAGTATTCGACGTCGTGGGTCAGCGCCTCCCGGTCCGGGGCGGTGACCTCCGCCGGCCGGCCGGACTTCGCGACCCGCTGCAGCAGCTGCGACGTCGGGCGGGGGTAGACGCCGACGGCCGCGGCGCCGCCCTTGCCGTAGGGCCCGATGAACCAGCCCTGCGGCGTGGCTATCCGCGCGTTCGTCGCCGCGGCCCAGCGCATGGCGTCCGGATCCCGCGGGTCGGGCAGCGGCACCGGCACGACCACGCCGTCCTCGGGCGCGTACACCTTCCAGTACCCCTCCGTGAAGAAGCGCGGCACGGGCGCCCGGTCGATCACGGGCAGCGGCGCCGGCGCCAGGGGCACGAGCGCGGCGACCACCGCGACCGGCACGAGCAGCCGCAGCGTCTCGGTCTGCGTGATCGCCGCGTCGACGACCCGCGCCAGGATCACGGCGAGCAACGGGATCGCGGCCAGCGCGAACCGCGTCGGCAGCGCGGACTCGATCACCGGCAGACCCGACAGCAGGGAGAACGGCCCCCGCTGCGACGTCGGCTCGCGGTCCATGGCGATGAACGGTCCGAGCGCGAAGAGGCACAGCACGACCGCGGTGACCGCCGCCGCGACGACGGCCGGGCGCCGCCACATCCACACGGTCGCCCCGAGCGCGACGAGCAGCAGCGGTGCGCCGAAGAAGGTGGTGTACTCGGCCGGGCCGCTGACCAGCCGCGCGGCGCTGTCGTCGCCGGCGAGCGACAGCGGTGAGATGGCGGTGAAGCTGAACAGGTCGGCGGAGAAGAACGACGGCAGGAAGACACCGCCCTCGACGCTCTGCGGCCCGTGGAACTGCAGCCACAGCGGATAGGCCAGCAGCGCCGCGGCCAGCCCGGCGGCGAGACCGAGCCCGAACACGAACGGCGGCGCGACCCGCCGTGATGGGCGGGCCACCGCCACGAACACGAGCGTGAACAGGGCGAGGGTGACCGCGGTGAGGAACAGCACCTCCTCGCCGACGAAGAACTGGACCGTGACCAGGGCGCCGAGCAGCAGCCCGGTCCGGGCGGTCCGCCAGGTGACCTCCGTCTGGTGGGCGATGCGGACCACGCACCAGACGATCGGCGGCACCAGCCACGCCGCCGTCATGTGCAGGTGCGCGTTGGACTGCGACACCATGCCGGGCGCGAAGGCGGCGAAGACCGCGCCGATCAGCGCGCCCGCCCGGTGCACGGCGAGGGTCCTGGCGAACAGCAGGTACCACCCGATCCCCGTGGCGGCGAGGTTGCCGGCGACCAGCAGGCTGAACGTGACGGGCGCGCCGAAGGCGAGGGTGACCGGCGCGAGCAGCAGCCCCATGCCGATCAGCGAGGCGTTGCACAGCAGGTTGACCCCGTCGGGCGCGTTCAGCATGCCGGTCACGAGGGAGAAGTCGCCGCGGTACGCTCGGGTGGCGTAGGCGAGGAACCATTCGTCGAGCGCCTGGTCACTCGGGTTGAGGGCGAGCGCCCGCCCCGCCGGACCGGGCCACAGGCGGTGCGTCAGGAACGCGGCGGCGAGCACGAAGAGCAGCCCGACCCCGGCGTCGACCGCCCAGCGGTGACGCATATGCATCGGCTGACCTTCATTTGTCAAGGTCTCCGGCGGCGCCATCTCAACCTCGTCGGTCAGTGGGGTGCTGCTCACCCGGATGACAGTAACGGCGGTCCCCTTGTCGGTGTTGAGGGTTCGTCGGACGGGCTACCGTGAGACGCGTTTCTAAGCCCGGGTGGTGGAACGGCAGACACGGCCGCCTTAAAAGCGGCTGCCGCGAGGCGTGCGGGTTCGAACCCCGCCCCGGGCACACCACTACTAGCTGCCCCACCGCGCGGCGGGTCCTGCGCGGGGGGTTCCCACCCCACAAGCCCTCCACGCGCCGTAAGCGGCGCACCGAGGACTCATTGTTTCGCCGTGCGTTCATGTTCCCTTCGTGGTGATGGCCGAGGCTCGCGGAAAACACCTTTTCCGTGAAGGGCCTGCGACATTGCGCACCCAGTTCCGAGTGATTGTTGCGTTAGCGACCGCTTTTGCCGGTATCACCGTCGGATATACGCCGGCGGTGGCGGAGGAAGCGTCCACCATCCGTATCAACGAGGTTGAGTCCAACGGCGGCACGCCCGGTGACTGGGTTGAGCTGGTCAACACCGGCGCCTCGGCCGTCGACGTGTCCGGCTGGGTGGTCAAGGACAACGACGACACCCACGTGTTCACCATCGCCGCGGGCACGAGCGTCGCCGCGGGCGGCTACCTGGCCGTGGACGTCGACCCGGTGTTCGGGCTCGGTGGCGCCGACTCCGCCCGGCTGTTCGCCGCCGACGGGGTGACGCCGGTGGACTCCTACAGTTGGACCGCGCACGCCGCGACCACCTACGGCCGGTGCCCGGACGGTAGCGGCGCGTTCGTCACGACCGCGTCGTCGACCCGCGCC
>NZ_BONQ01000024.1 GCF_016862795.1 Dactylosporangium siamense
GGCACCGCGGCCGTGGACATCTCGGGGTGGCAGGTCAAGGACAACGACGACACCCACGTGTTCACGATCGCGGCCGGCACGACGATCGCCGCCGGCGGCTACCTGCCGGTCGACGTCGAGACCGCGTACGGGCTCGGTGGCGCCGACTCCGCCCGCCTGTTCGCGGCCGACGGCGTCCAGCTGCTCGACTCGTACACCTGGACCGCCCACGCGGCGGTGACCTACGGGCGCTGCCCGGACGGCACGGGGCAGTTCGCCGCGACGACGGCGGCCACCAGGGGCGCGGCCAACGCGTGCGCCGGCCAGACGCCCGCCACGGCGTGGCCGGGCGGCGCGGAGGTCACCACCGCCGACCAGCTCAACGTGTTCGGCGGCAACCTGAGCGGCCTGGCATACCAGGGCGGCTCGACCCTCTGGGCGGTCAAGAACGGCCCCGGCACGCTGTACCGCCTGACCTGGGACGGCGCGGCCTGGACGCCGGCGACCACCACGGTCCTGCACTACGCCGACGGCACGGGCGACGTCGACGCCGAAGGCGTGGTCTGGCGGCCCGACGGCATCTACGTGTCGACCGAGCGCAACAACGCCGTGAGCGGCGTCAGCCGGCCGACGATCGAGCGGTACGACGGCGTCAGCGGCACCGCGACCGCCGAGTGGAACCTCACCGCGGACCTGCCCGCCGTCGCCGCGAACAGTGGCCTCGAGGCGATCACCTGGGTGCCGGACGCGTACCTCACCGCGCACGGGTTCGCCGACCAGCGGGGTGGCGCGTACGACCCGGCCGCGTACCCGGGTCACGGCGACGGGCTGTTCCTCGTCGGCCTGGAGGCCAACGGCGCCGTGTACGCCTACGCCCTCACCCCGGGCGGCGGCTTCACCCGGGTCGCGACGTTCGCCAGCGGGTTCCCGTCCGTGATGGACCTGGAGTTCGAGCCGGAGACCGGGCACCTGTGGGCGGTCTGCGACGACACCTGCAACGGCCGGGTCGCCACCCTCGACGTGACCGCCGGCACGTTCGCCGTCAGCGGCCTGTACGAACGCCCGGCCGGCATGCCGAACCTCAACAACGAGGGCTTCGCGATCGCGCCGCAGTCGGCGTGCGCCGCCGGTCGCAAGCCGGTGTTCTGGTCCGACGACAGCGGCACCGACGGGCACGCCCTGCGCGGCGGCACGATCGCCTGCACCGACCTCGACGCGGACGACGACGGCATCCTCGACGAGGTCGACCCGGCACCCACCGACTCGGCCGCATTCGCCGCCGCCGCGGTCTCCGGCCGGATCACGGCCCGCGGGGACAGGGCGGTCGCGGTGTCCGCCGGCTCCGGCGGTGCGGTCCGTTTCGATGTTGGCGGCGGTACGGCGCCCGTCCAGCTCGCGGTCACCGGCAGCCTCGCCACGATCACGCTCGGCGAAGGGTCGTACCTGATCACGGGTGCCGTCGGCGTGTCGACGCTCGCCGGTGACCCGGCGGTCGTGGCGGTGACCTTCCGCTCCGTGCCGGTCACGTTCGGCGTCCCGGCCGGTGGCTCCCTGGCGTTCACCGACACGCTGACCGGCATCCAGCACGCCGGCGCCGTCACGGTCCAGGCCGCCGGGCTGCTGTGCGGCGCCGTCGACACCGTGGTGGTCGGCACCACCGGCAACGACCGCCTCGCCGGCACCGCCGGCGGCGACCTGATCGTCGGCCGCGGCGGCAACGACGTCGTCACCGGCGGGGGCGGCGCCGACTGCGTCGTGACCGGCCCGGGCAACGACGTGATCACCACCACGGGCGGCGACGACCGGATCGACGCCGGCGGCGGCAACAACGTCGTCGACGCGGGCGCCGGCACCAACACGATCACCGCGGCCTCCGGCAACGACGTGATCACCACCGGCGCCGGCGACGACCGGATCGAGGCCGGCGGCGGCAACAACGTCATCCGGGCCGGCGACGGCACCAACGTCGTCGTCACCGCGTCGGGCAACGACAGCATCACCACCGGTGCCGGCGACGACCGCGTCGACGCCGGGAACGGCAACAACACCGTCACCACCGGCGCCGGCAACGACGTGATCGGCACCGGCAGCGGCAACGACGCCGTCGACTGCGGCGCGGGCGCCGACACCGCCGCCGCGGGCCGCGGCAACAACACCAACACCGGTGGTCGCTGCGAGACCTTCGGCGTATAGCACCCGACCGGCGGGGGCCGGGGCGGTTTGCTCCGGCCCCCGCGAAACTGAGATCCACTTGATCCGGGCAGGCGCGGTACGCTGGTCGTACACATGAATGCGACGCCTCTGGAGGCTGATCGTGCAGAGTTCGAACCCGGTGCTCAACCGCCTAGGACAGGCGGCGCGACAGGAGCGGTCGCAAGTGCAACCGCCGAGCTTCGGTGCGCCTCCCGGCTACGGGTATCCCCAGTCCGGCTACACGGCCCCGTCCGCCACCCGGGCGATGACCATCGACGACGTCGTGGTGCGCACCGTCGCCCTGCTCGGCGTCACCGGCATCTTCGGTGCCGGGGCCTGGGCGCTCCTGCCGGACACCGGTGGCGTCACCACCCTCGCGCTGTTCGGTTCGCTCATCGCGGGCCTGGTCCTGGGCCTGGTCATCTCGTTCGCGCAGGTGACCAACCCGGCCGTCATCATCCCCTACGCCGCCCTGCAGGGCGTGCTGCTCGGCGTGGTCAGCCGCTGGTACGAGCATGCCTACAGCGGCATCGTCATCCAGGCGGTCATCGGCACGTTCGGCATCTTCGCCATCATGGCGGTGCTCTACAAGCTGCAGATCCTGCGGGCCACGCCACGGTTCACGAAGATGGTCATCGGCGCCCTCGTCGGCGTCGTGGTGCTGAGCCTGGCCAACTTCGTGTTCTACCTGTTCGGGCTCAACCTCGGCCTGCGTGACTACGGCACCGAGGGCAAGGTCGGCTGGCTGCCGATCGTGTTCAGCCTCGTGATCATCGTGGTCGCGGCGCTCACGTTCGTGCTCGACTTCGACGCCGTCGAGCAGGGCGTCCGGCAGGGGCTGCCGGAGAAGTACGCCTGGTACTGCTCGTTCGGCATCCTGGTCGGGCTGATCTTCCTGTACTGGGAGATCCTGCGCATGCTCAGCTACCTGCGACGCTGATGCAGCCCGACGACCGCCTCACCGTGACGGTGGGCAGGCTGGTCGGGCAGGTCGGACACTGGACGCCGTCCCGATGGGCGGCGTCCGGTGCGTCCGGGGTCCCTCGCGCCGACACGGTGCACGACCTGGTGCAGTGGCTGGCGGACCGCTGCGCCGACGCGGAGGGCCGGGACCGCCGGCCGGTGCCCCGCCTCGACAACGACCTCGCCCTGCCGGACCAGCTGCGGGTGGTGGCGGCGGACCTGACCCGGTTCGGCGGCCCCGCCCTGGTGGACGAGGCCGCCGAGAAAGTGCGGGCCGTGCGCGGGCAGCTCTGACGCCTGCGCTTCAGTGAGGCTGAGAGCACCCGCGCCCGGCTGCGGTCAATCTACGCTGTGGCGCATCTACGACAAGCGCTCGATGACCATGGCCATGCCCTGGCCGCCGCCGACGCACATGGTCTCCAGGCCGATCGACTTGTCGTGCCAGCTCAGCGAGTTGATCAGGGTGCCGGTGATGCGGGCGCCGGTCATGCCGAACGGGTGACCGACCGCGATCGCGCCGCCGTTGACGTTGAGCTTCTCGATCGGGATGCCCAGCTGCCGGTAGGACGGGATGACCTGCGCGGCGAACGCCTCGTTGATCTCGACCAGGTCGACGTCGTCGATGCTCATCCCGGCCCGCTTGAGCGCGCTGCGGGACGCCTCGACCGGGCCGATGCCCATGATCTCCGGCGACATGGCGGTGACGCCGGTCGACAGGATCCGGGCCAGGGGCGTGATGCCCAGCTCGCGGGCCTTGACGTCGCTCATGATGACGACCGCGGCGGCGCCGTCGTTGAGCGGGCAGCAGTTGCCGGCGGTGACCCGGCCGTCGGGACGGAAGACCGGCTTGAGCCCGGCCACCGCCTCCAGCGTCACCCCGGCGCGCGGGCCGTCGTCGGTGCTCACCACGGTGCCGTCGGGCGTCGTCACCGGCGTGATCTCGCGGGCCCAGAAGCCGCTGCCGATCGCGGCCTCGGCCAGGTTCTGCGACCGGACGCCGAACTCGTCCATGTCCGCGCGGGTGACGCCCTCGATCTCGGCGAGGTTCTCGGCGGTCTGGCCCATCGCCACGTAGATGTCGGGCAGCGCGCCGTCCTCGCGGGGGTCGTGCCACTGCTCGCCCCCGCCTTCGGCGCGCTTGGTGGTGCGCGCGTACGCGTCCGCGAACGCCGGGTTCTGCCACGGGCCGCCGACGGCCGCCTGCGCCTCGGCCGGCAGCCCGTCGGAGTTGCCCCGCGCGTAGCGGGACACGCATTCGACGCCGGCGGAGATGAACACGTCGCCCTCGCCGGCCTTGATCGCGTGGAACGCCATCCGGGTGGTCTGCAGCGACGAGGCGCAGTAGCGGGTGGTGGTGGCGCCCGGCAGGTGGTCGAACCCGAGCAGGGTGCTGACCACGCGGGCCATGTTGAAGCCCTGCTCGCCGCCGGGCAGGCCACAACCGAGGTAGAGGTCTTCGATGTCCCGCGGGTCGAGCTCGGGGACCTTGGCGAGCGCGGCGCGGACGATGGTCGCGGCGAGGTCGTCGGGGCGGAGGTCGCGCAGAGATCCCTTGGCCGCACGGCCGATCGGGGACCGGGCGGTGGCGACAATGACAGCTTCCGGCATGTCACTGACGCTACTGCAGGGTAACGAAGCCCGGCGAGCGGCTGTGAGAAATCTGCAGATTCAGTGCATCATCCGTGCATCTTTCTCAGTGCAGGAAGCCGCGGACCGCGGCGGCCTCCTCGACGGCGGGCAGCAGCGCGTGCGCCCACACCCGGTAGCCGTCGGCGGACGGGTGGAACCCGTCGTGGCACAGCGTGCCCGCGTCGGCCCGGAACACCGCACCGGTCCGTGCGGCCAGGTCCACGACGACCGCGCCGGCCGCCGCGGCGGCGATGGCCTGTTGCCGGGCCACGCTCCGGCTGCGCCAGCCGAGCAGCTGCCGCAGCGGCGGCGCGAACGCCCGCAGCGCGCCGAAGTCGGGGCAGGTGCCGACGACGACCGGGATGCCGGCGTCACGCAGCCGCCGGCAGGCGGACCCGAGATACTCCGCGGCGTCGGAGCCGCGGCCGAGGTGCGTCACGTCGTTGGTGCCGACCAGGATGACCGCCACGTCCGGCGCCGGCCCGACCAGCGCCCGCGCCACCTGGGTGGCGAGGTCGGCGGAGCGGGAGCCGGCCACGGCCACGCTGGACAGCTCGACCCGGCGGCCGGCGGTGCCCTCGGCGAGGAGCGCGGCCAGCTGCCCGCCGACGGTGTCGGCGACCCGGTCGACGCCGACGCCGAGCGCGGTGGCGTCGCCGAGCAGGACCAGCCGCATCGGCGGCTTCCCGACCGCGCCCACCGAGGAGCGCATCGCCAGCCGCATGTCGGGCTTGGCGTAGGACCTCGCACGGGCGGCCATCGCCTGGGCCGCGAGGACCGCGGCGCCGCCGACCGTGCCGGCGATCACGGTGACCGTGGCCATCCGTGCCAGCCGCTTGATCGTGATCATGTCGACTCCTGGGGGTAGCGGTCCTCAGTCTGGGAGGGCTCGCGGGCCGCCTGTTGCGGCAGCCGGTGCCAGACCCGGTGGCGCAGCTGCGCCCAGCGGCCCGCCGGGCCGCGCTCGCTGCCGGCCACCTGCGCGGCGCTGACCTCGGTGCCGGGGCGCTGTGCCGCCTCCGCCGCGGCGCGCGGCAGGGACCGCACGCCCTCGCCGGCCCGCAGCGAGGCGGTCAGCGGCGCCGCCACGTCGGGCTCGGTCAGCGACGCGACCACCGTCGGCAGCACCGCCTGCGCCGCCGCCAGGTAGCCGGCGCCGGACGGGTGGAACCGGTCGAAGCTGAACATGCGGTCCGGCTCGGCGTAGAACAGCTCGCCGAGCAGGTCGCCCAGCGACACGGTCCGCCCGCCCGCCTCGACCACCGCGATCGTCTGCGCCGTCGCCATCTGCCGGCTCCAGTGCCGGGCCAGCCAGCGCAGCGGCGGCTGGATCGGCCGGATCGTGCCCAGGTCGGGGCAGGTGCCGACGACGACCTGGATGCCCGCGGTCCGCAGCCGGCGCACCGCGTCGACCTGGTGCCGCACCGCGAGGGGCACGCTGACGCGATGCGTGACGTCGTTGCCGCCGATGCAGATCACCGCGACGTCGGGCCGGTGTCGGAGCGCCACGTCCACCTGCGGCGACAGTCCGCGCGACTCACAGCCGACGACCGCGAGGCAGCGCATCCACACCGGACGCCGCTGCTGCTGCGCGAGGCCGGCCGCGACCGCCGCGGCGAAGGTCTCGCTGGGCAGCTCCGCGCCATACCCGGCGGCGGAGGAGTCGCCGAGCACGACCAGGCGGATCGGCTCACCGTCGAAGTGTGCGCCATACGTACCGTCGGCGCGCGGGGGAGGGCTCACGACCTGGGGGATGACCCGCCGGGCCAGCAGTGCCTGCCCGATGACCACGCCGTAGAACAGCGCGCTCGCGCCCGCGATCCCACCGCCACCGACCGCGGCCGCCGTGGCGATCCGCCGCACCTGTTCCGACCGAAGCTTCAACGCCCCCACTGCCCTTCCCGCCTCCCGCCATCCGCGCGACCTCCGAGGCTAACCCCCACTCCGCAAGTATCCGCCACGCTGAAGTAAAGATCCCGATCGTCCTCATCCCGACCGATCGGGGCCCTCACCGGCCCGGATCTTCGCCGCACGGCCATCGTCCCAGGCGAGTGGTCACTTTCGGTTGCCCGGCGGTGGCGGCCGACCAAACCTCCGCGCTCCACGCGTCATTTCTACCGCGCGCTGTTGTGGCCCGGCACCGTTACATTCATAGCCAGACGAGAGAGGGCGGCGATCATGGCGGACAGCACGCTGCGACGGCGGATGGCGTGGACGGCGCTGCTGAGGGTGTTCAAGCCCGGCACGCCCGGGCTCGGCAAGCGGCTCGGTGCCATCCCGCGGATGATCAAGGCCACGCTGAAGGGCGAATACGACGGCGGCACCCGCCTGGCGCTGCTGGCCGCCTCGGCCGTCTACATCATCTCCCCGATCGACGCCGTGCCGGAGCTGTTCCTGCTGATCCTCGGCGTCGTCGACGACCTCGCCATGGCGACCTACTTCGCCGGCGCGCTGCTGGACGAGACGGAGCGCTTCCTGGAGTGGGAGAAGCAGCGCGACAACGTGATTCCCGGGCACGTCGTCAAGTAGCCGATTCCGGCGCTATACGCTGGCCGCGTGCGCTACTACGACAACGTCGTCGAATTGGTGGGCAATACGCCCCTTGTCCGGCTCCGCAACGTGACGTCCGGGATCTCCGCGACCGTCCTGGCGAAGGTCGAATACCTCAACCCGGGCGGCAGCGTGAAGGACCGCATCGCGCTGCGCATGGTCGAGGAGGCAGAGAAGGCCGGCCTGCTCAAGCCCGGCGGCACGATCGTCGAGCCGACCAGCGGCAACACCGGGGTCGGTCTCGCGCTCGTCGCCCAGCTGCGCGGGTACAGGTGCGTCTTCGTCTGCCCCGACAAGGTCAGCGAGGACAAGCAGAACGTGATGCGGGCCTACGGCGCGGAGGTCGTGGTCTGCCCGACCGCGGTCGCGCCCGAGGACCCCCGGTCCTACTACAACGTCTCCGACCGGCTCGCCCGGGACATCCCCGGCGCCTGGAAACCCGACCAGTATGCCAACCCGGCCAATCCCCGCTCGCACTACGAGACCACGGGGCCGGAGGTCTGGGACCAGACGGCCGGCAAGGTGACGCACTTCGTCGCCGGCGTCGGCACCGGCGGCACGATCTCCGGCGTGGGCCGCTACCTCAAGGAGGTCTCCGGCGGCGCGGTCCGCATCGTCGGGGCCGACCCCGAGGGCTCCGTCTACTCGGGCGGCACCGGCCGGCCGTACCTCGTCGAAGGTGTCGGCGAGGACTTCTGGCCCACTACGTATGACCGCGACGTCTGCGACGAGATCGTCGAGGTGTCCGACAAGGAGTCCTTCGAGCTGACCCGCCGCCTGGCCCGCGAGGAGGGCCTGCTCGTCGGCGGCTCCTGCGGCATGGCGGTCGCCGCGGCGCTGAAGGTCGCCCGCGCGGCCGGCCCCGACGACGTCGTGGTCGTCCTGCTGCCCGACGGCGGCCGCGGCTACCTCAGCAAGATCTTCAACGACGGCTGGATGGCCCGTTACGGCTTCCTGCGCACCGCCGCCGAGCTGCCGACCGTCGCCGACGTCCTCGTCGGCAAGGACGGCGGCCTGCCGCAGATGGTGCACGTGCATCCCAACGAGACGGTCCGCGACGCCATCGACTACATGCGTGAGTACGGCGTCTCCCAGCTGCCCGTCCTCAAGGCCGAGCCGCCCGTCGTGACCGGCGAGGTGGCCGGCTCGATCGCGGAGCGTGACCTCCTCGACGCGCTGTTCACCGGCCAGGCCCACCTCCACGACATCGTGGAGCGGCACATGGGCGACCCGCTGCCGATGATCGGCGGCGGCCAGCCGGTGAGCGAGGCCGTCGCCCTGCTCGAGAAGGCCGACGCCGCGGTGGTCCTGGTCGACGGCAAGCCGGCCGGCGTCATCACCCGGCAGGACCTGCTGACCCACCTGAGCTGAGCTTCCACCAAGCCGGAACCCCTACGACAGGGGTTCCGGCACGGCCACCACGTCCACCAGCGCGGCCTTGCGCAGGACGGTGATCTGCAGGCGCTGCCCGATGGCCGGGCCGAGCATGAGCCGCTGCACGTCCTGGACCCCCAGGATCGGCCGGCCGCCGGCGGACAGCATCACGTCGCCCACGTAGAGGCCGGCCTGGCCCGCGGGGCTGCCCGGCACCACCTCGACCAGCCGCAGGCCCTTGCGCTGGCCGACCCGGTCCGCGACGGGCTGGGCGAGCGCCACCGGGGTGCCGGCGACACCGAGCCAGGCACGGCGGACCTTCCCGGTCGACATCAGCTCCGACATGATCAGGCGGGTCGTGCTGTTGATCGGCACGGCGAGGCCGAGCCCGATGCCGGCGACGGCGGTGTTGATGCCGACGACCTTGCCGGTCGAGTCGGCGAGGGCGCCGCCGGAGTTGCCGGGGTTGAGCGCGGCGTCGGTCTGCACCACGTCGTCGATGAGCCGGACGTGCCGCCCGTCGCGGACCGGCAGCGACCGGCCGAGGGCGCTGACGACGCCGGCGGTGACCGAGCCGGCCAGGCCGAGCGGGTTGCCGACGGCCACGACGAGCTGACCGATGCGCAGGTCGTCGGCGTTGCCGAGGGTCGCCGGCGGCACCCCGGTCTCGTGGATGCGCAGCACCGCCAGGTCGGCGAGGGGATCGGCGCCGACGACGTCGAAGCGGCTGGACGTGCCGTTGGTGAACTCGGCGACGCCGCCGTCCGCGCCCGCCACGACGTGGGCGCTGGTCAGCACGAAGCCGTCCGGGGTGTAGACGACGGCCGAGCCGGCGCCCTCGCCGCGGTGGCTGCGCACGGTCAGGCTGGCGACGCTGGGCAGCACGGCCGCCGCCACGCTGGTGACGACCCGGCTGTACGCGTCGAGCGCGTCGGTTTCGGGTTCCATGTCGCTGGCAACACCGCGCCCGCGACATCCATACCCGGTTATGCCGACAGCGATATCGCGGGCAGGTCGAACCAGCGCAGGGCCTCGAAGTTCGCGGAGACCACGCCGTCGGGCTGCTCGTGCTGCTCGACCGCCTCGACGATGCGGGCCGCCTCGTGCAGGTAGCCCGCGAGGGCCGACTCCGACGCCCGCTCGTGCCGGGCCGGCCAGCGCAGCTCGCCGTCGGCGTCGTAGTGCAGCTCCGACAGCCGCAGGGGCGGCTCCACCAGGCCGTCGCGGTGCTTCCAGAGTCCGGTGTACGGGTCGAAGCGGTACTGCGGCAGCAACGACCAGCCGTGGGTGGCCACGAAGTGCACGGCGTCGACGATGTAGCGCAGCACCGCGTCGGAGATGAAGTAGTTGAAGCTGACCCGCACCCATCCGGGCTTGATCCCCTCGCAGCCGGCGATGATCTCCTGCTCGAAGCGCTGCGAGCGTTCGATGTCGATGCCGAGCAGCCGGTGACCGTACGGGCCGGCGCACGAGCAACCGCCCCGCGCCTGGATCCCGAACAGGTCGTTGAGCAGCGACACCACGAAGTTGTGGTGCAGGTACCGGCCGCCGGGTCGTTTGACCACGAACGACACGATCGACAGCCGGGACGCGTCGAGGTTGCCGAGGATCTCGATGTTCGGGTTCGTCTTCCACGAGGTGATCGCCTCGCGCAGGAAGCCCTCCTCGAGCTCCCGGATGGTGTCGGTGCCGACGGCCTGCTTGAGCTGGAACACCAGGCCGGCCCGGATCGACTCGACGATTGCCGGCGTGCCGCCCTCCTCACGGTGCGCGGCGTCGGCGATGTAGTGGTGGTCGGTCGGGTTGACGTAGTCGACCGTGCCACCACCGGGCACCGTGGGCACGCGGTTGCGCAGCACCTCCCGCCGCACGACGAGGACCCCGGGCGTCCCGGGCCCGCCGACGAACTTGTGCGGCGAGATGAAGACCGCGTCCTTGTACTGGCCCGGCCCGGACCCGTACATCGCCACGTCGACGTACGGCGCCGCGGCCGCGAAGTCCCAGAACGACAGCGCGCCATGCTCGTGCAGCAGCGCCGAGATCGCGTGCGTGTCGCTGACGATCCCGGTCACGTTGGAGGCCGCGGAGAACGACCCGATCTTCAGTGGTCGGTCGGCGTGCCGCGCGAGCTCCGCCCGCAGGCGCGACAGGTCGATGTGACCGTTGTGATCCTCCGGGATGACGACGACGTCCGCGATGGACTCCCGCCACGGCAACTCGTTGGAGTGATGCTCGAACGGCCCGATGAACACCACCGGGCGATCGCTGGGCGGGATGTGGGCCGACAGGTCGTAGCGGTCCTCGAGCTCCGCGGGCACCCGCAGCCCCAGGATGTGCACCATCTTGTCGATCGCGGCGGTCGACCCCGATCCGGTGAAGATCACTACCGTCTCCGCGTCTCCGCCGACCGCGTCGTTGACGATCTGGCGGGCGTCCTCCCGCAGCCGGGTCGTCTGCAGCCCGGTTCCGGAGGACTCGGTGTGCGTGTTGGCGTACCGCGGCAACACCTCGTCAAGGATGAACCGCTCGATGAAGTCCAGCGCCCGTCCTGACGCCGTGTAGTCGGCGTAGGTGACGCGGCGCGCGCCGTATGGCCCCCACATCACCTGGTCGTCGCCGATGACGGCATCGCGGATCCGCTGCAGCAGGGGGCTCTCCATGGCCGCCATTATCCGCGCCGCCACTTTCGGGTGGTCACACCGGAATCGCACAGGCTGTCCGCCCACGCGAGCACCCCGACTGTTTAACGTTTCGTCCGGAGGTTCTCAGAGGCACTCTCAGAGGCCTTCTCAGGGTTTCGCAGAGTTTGGGGGTAGGGAAGTTGGTCAGTGTTGACCAGTCCGAGCCAACAGACGTCGTCGATCGGCTGCTGTGGCGCGACGCCACGCAGATCCTGAGCCGGCACAACGAGTCGGACGGTGACGGGCAGTGCATCTGGTGCGGGCGGGAGTGGCCCTGCGCGCCGCGCCGGCTCGCCGAGAACGCGGAAGCCGCCTCCCGGCGGCCGTGGAACGAGGCCTGGACCGCCCGGCACGACCTCTACAGCCTACGGACGATGCCCGACTGGCGGATCGACCTCGGCGCCGCGCAGCGGTCCCGGGGTGGATGGCATCGCGCCGGCGGCAACCGGGGAACCTTTCTCTAGCACGATCGTTGATCTCAGCGGTGACCTGGGCGCGCCCGCCACGCCCTGTGGACACCGCGACACAAAGACCCGCCCGGGCACGGTTGTCGGCATGCCTCCGCCGACTCCGAACGCCTCCGGCCAGGCGTCCTCCCCAGGGATCGGGCGGGTCTACACGGCAGGCGAGGGCACACCTTCGTGGTTCCCCCGCATATATCGCGACAGGAGTGCCCTCGCCTGCCAAAACCTGTGCACGAACGGCCCGGCCCCATTGCGGGGACCGGGCCGTTCGTGTGTCTGGGTGCGAGCGCCTACTCGTTCAGGAACGAGAACGAGGTCGCCCCGTTGAGGGGGCTGACCCATGACCCTTCCTGGATCGACACGGGGCAGACGCCGGCGTAGTTGGTGGCCCCGACGCCCAGGGCGTCGGCGGTGACGTTCGGCGTGATGACGGTGATGATCGTGCCGGTGCTGTTGACCGCGGGCGTGGCCGGCGACGTCACGCCGTAGTTGTCCGCCTCGATGCCGCAGAACATCACCTTGACGGTGTTGCTGCCGTCATTGGCGTACGCGCTGAGCGTCTTGTTGAAGTTGGCGCCGGTGATGGCGACGACGGTGCCGCCGGTGGCCTTGCCGGACGTGACGTTCAGCGAGGTGATGGACGGGCCGAGCACGACGTCGGCGCCGGTGTCCGCCTTCAGGAACGACTTGCTCACGCCGTTCTGCGTGATGACGATCGTGTCGTTGGTCGCGTCCATGCCGGTCGCGGTCTTGAAGGTCAGGTAGTTGCCGACGTCGGCGGTCACCGTCTGGTCGGTCGCGGTGGCGGCCGTGCGCTGGGTGAGGCCGGTGGTGGCGTCGTACACCTTGACGTCGGTGCCGTCCTTACCGCCCAGGTTGGCCTTCAGACCGGCGGTGGTGCGTGGGTCGAAGGCGAAGTCGGCGGCGGCCTTGACCCGCACGACCTGGGCGCCGCTGGTGAGGAACCGCTGCGCCTGCTTCGTGACGTCCGAGATCGCGCTGCTGTTGTCGTTGATCACCGGCTTGGTGGCGAGCAGGCCGAGCTTCGGCGGGGAGACGAACGTGATGGCCGACGCCTTCGCGATCGTGTCCGGCGACGCGATGTCGTTGAACAGGATGGCGACCTCCTCCGCGGCGCTGCTGGCGATGCAGCCGGTCGAGGGGGTCTTGACGGTGATCGTCGTCGCGCTGGTGACGACGTAGTTCGTCAGGTCGTCGCAGTTGGGGTCGGCGCCGAGCTTGACGGCGACGACGTTGTCCTCCGACAGGGCGGTCGCGCCGGCCCCGGAGACGGTCAGGGTGACGACCTGGTTCTTCGTGAGTGCGGCGAGCTTGCCGTTGGCTGGAGAGGTCAGGGCCAGCGTGCCGGTCAGGGTTGCGGCATGCGCGGGAAGTGGCTGGACGACCACCAGGAGGGTCGCCGCGGCGGCGCCGATGCTCACGGCTCTGGCAAGGCGGGAGTGCCGCCAGGAATGGACATGGGACATTGAGCGAGGTCCTCTCGAGTGCTGTACGGCGCATCCGGTGCGGCCGGCCGCACGATCCACTGGACAACCCAAAGTAACATTAGAATCACGCTGTGTAGCTGGTTTAGATGGCCGTCTGCGGCGCACTCGCCATGACGGCGGTCCACCCGGTCAGTTGGGCGAAAGTGAGTCACTTTCAGCATTTGTGCTGTTACGTTGCGTGACGTTGGGTGTATCAACGGTCCCTTGGTGATCGCACGCCCTCATTGCTCATGCCGTGGTGACCACCGGAGGAGACCACATGCATTTCCGATCACTCACACGCTCGAAGCTCGCCCGCGCGGGGGTGGTGCTGGGCGTCGTAGCAACGGCCGTCATCGTGACGGGGAACCCGGCATCGGCCGCCGTGCCGCTGACGATCGTCCCGGCCACGGGCCCCGCCGCATCGGCGAACGGCCCGACCGTCACGATCAACACGACGACGGCCGTGTTCAGCGGTACCCCGACGGTGAGCTTCCAGCTCGCCGGCACGGCAGTGCCGGCCACGCCGCAGGTGGCCGCGGCGCCGCCCACCTCGCTGAACGGCTGCTGGCCGAGCTACGCCGCGAACATCACCCCGACCACGGCCGCGGCGGCCGGTGTCGTCAACTCGACGAGCGTCGCCATGTTCTCGTCGACGAAGCTGTACGTGAAGGTGCCGAGCCTGCCCATCGTCGGCACCGCGCCGACCAAGTACAACGTCTGCGTCTACGCCGGCGCTGACCCGTGGGTGTCTGCCGTCGCGCCGGGCAGCGCGCTGCTCGCCAACCTCTCGAGCGGCTACTCGGTCTCCGCGGCCGCGCAGGTCACGTCGGTGTCCCCGGCCAGCGGTCCCGCCCGCGGTGGCACACCGATCGTCGTCACCGGCACGGGCCTGACCGGCGCCACGGTCACGCTCGGCGGTGTCTCGATGACGCCGACGATCGCTTCCGACGGCCTCAGCTTCACCGCGGTCACGCCGCCCCACGCGGCCGACGGCCAGCCGGTGACCCTCTCGGTCACCACCGCCGGTGGCACGGTGAACAAGACGGGCGCGTTCACGTACTCCAACGGCATCAACGTCTCACCGAGCACGATGCCCAAGGTGCAGGCGGGCACGGGCAGGGTCATCGAGATCACGGGCGTCGGGTTCTCCTCGCTCAACCCGCAGAACACCGCCGGCGGCACCACGCCGGACACCCTCGGCGCGCACGTCTTCCTGAGCCGCGGCGCCTACAACAGCGCGACCGTGGCCGGCCACAAGACCAACGCGCAGATGACCGAGTGCTCAGACGTGCTGGTCATGAACGACGGCCTGCTGATCTGCAAGGTCAACATGGTGCCGTTCACCCGGACGGCGACGGACGTCACCGTCGCCAGCACCACCATCACGTCGCCCACGGCGAACTTCACGCAGGCTGACGTCGGCCTGGCGATCACCAGCTCGGTCACCGCCACCGCGGGTCCCGGCGTGATCGCCGCGAGCACCACGATCGCATCGGTGCAGAGCCCGACGTCGGCGACGCTGTCCGCGGCCGGCACGAACGGCCTGGTCGACCTCGTCACCATCGCCAGCACGCGGACGATCGCGTCCGGCACGACGGCCACCACCGGTGGCGTCACGACGCTCGCCGCGGCCGTCGGCACGGGCCTGTTCACCAATGCCGACATCGGCCGGATGGTGAACAACACCGGTGTCTACATCACGTCGATCACGGACACCGACACCGCGGTCCTGTCCGGCCCGCTGGCGACCGACCTCTCGTCGGCGTCCACGGTGCTCAAGAACGTCCTGCCGGACGGTGCCTACGTGGTCACCGTGGTCAACGACGGGCGCCTGAACGCGGTCGCCAGCAACCCCAACTACAACCAGTCCGTCATCTCCAGCGGCTCCACCTTCACCGTTGGTGACTACGTGATCACCAGCTGACCCTGTCGGCAAGAGCGCGGCCCGGGAACCACCTCAGGTTCCCGGGCCGCTGCGCCGTTGACGCCGTGTCCGCCGCACGCCGGTCGTTTCCGCCCCGTTCACCCGGCCGCGATCGGATCTTGCTCATGCGGGGGAAGAGCATCGTCGCGTCGTGTCTGGCGGCCGTCCTGGTCGTGGCCACCATTCCGGGGACCGCCCAGGCCGCTGCGGGGCACGCCCGGATCGAGGGCACCGGTTCGTCGTTCGCGGGCAACGCGCTCAACGACTGGGTCGCCCGAGCGCAGCTCCAGGGCCTGCCGGCCGACTACACCCCGACCGGCTCGGCCACGGGGCGCAGGGACTTCGCCGCCGTGGCGAACGACTTCGGCGTCTCCGACCTGCCGTTCCGCGGCAGGGATCCGAGGACGAACCAGATCGACGACGCACAGGGCCGGCCGTACGCGTACGCGCCGTTGGTCGCGGGCGCGGTCGCCTTCCCGTACCAGGTGCGTATCGGTGGCGTCATGGTGCGCGACCTGCGGCTGTCGGGACTGACGCTGGCGAGGATCTTCCTCGGGCAGATCACGAACTGGAACGACCCGCAGATCACCGCCGACAACGCCGGACGGAAACTGCCGTCGCTTTCCATCATCGTCGTTGTCCACTCGGAGGCTTCCGGTGCGACCGCCCAGCTGACCGCGTACCTCGCGAAGCAGTACCCGATCCTGTGGCAGCAGTACTACGGCACGTCGGCGTGGACCGAGTACTTCCCGACCACGCCGAACACAGGCACCCGCCCCCGCGCGTATGCCGTGAACGGCTCCGACGGCGTGATGAACACCGTCTCCGCCGGGAGCAGCAACGGCGCCATCGGGTACACCGAAAACTCCTACGCGCTCGGCGCCGGCTACCCGGTCGCGAAGGTCGGCAACGCCGCCGGCTACTTCATCGCGCCGGCTCCGCTCAACGTGAGCCTCTCGCTGACCCGCGCGACCCTGAACCCGGACCTGACCGTGAACCTCGACGGCGTCTACGCGTCCGAGGACCCCCGGGTGTACCCGCTGTCCGGGTACACGTACCTGATCCTGCCGACCGGCAACGACGCGCGGATGACCACCGAGAAGCGACAGACGATGGTCGACTTCTTCGCCTACACCGCGTGCGGCGGTCAGCACAGCGTGGGCTCGATGGGCTACGCGCCGCTGCCGCTGAACCTGGTCCGCGCCCAGTTCGACCAGCTCAGGACGCTGCACGACATCGATCCCGCGGTCGACGTGAGCACCCTGGACCCGGCCCATTGCAACAACCCGACCTTCTCCACCGGCGACGTGGCCCGGGACCGGCTCGGCGAGATCGTCCCGATGCCGCCGGGCGCCGACGCGGGGGTGCCCGGCGCGGTGCCGGCACTGGCACAGAACGACACCGCGCCGTGCGCGGGCGAGGTCAGCATCCGGGTGACGCTGGGCACCCGGGTGTCACTGACCCAGGTGGACCCCGCGACCCCGGGCGGACACCCGGCGCAGGCCATCGACCCGACCGGGCACCGCCACGCGTGGGTCTTCCAGGGTGACCTCGCCGGCGTCGCGGTCGTCGACACCCGACCGGTGCAGCCCGGCTGGACGGTGACCGGCCAGGCCACCGACATGGTCAACGGCACCACGACGGTCGCCGCCGGCAACCTCGGCTGGTCACCCGTCCTGGTCCGGGCCGGCAGCGACGCGGAGGGCGCGGTCACCGCCGGCCCTGCGGTCCGCCCGGCCCTGCAGACCGCGACCAGCCCCGGCCTCGCCGAGGCAGGCGTCCTGGCGGGCGCACCCCGCGGCGCCGGCCTCGGCGTGCAGCACGTCGCCGCCACCGTGCACCTGTGGATGCCCGACACGTCCCCCAGGGGCCGTTACACCGGCACGCTGACCCTGACCCTGATCAGCGCCTGATCCGAAGGCGACCGTCGGTGGGCTCGTCAGAGGGTGGGCAGGGAGCCGACGCCGATGGGGCAGGTCATGCCGTTCGGGCCGTGGTTGCAGTAGCCGTAGGGGTTCTTCACGTCGGACAGGTACTGCTGGTGGTAGTCCTCGGCGTAGTAGAACGGGCCGGCGGTGGTGATCTCGGTGGTGATCTCGCCCTTGCCGGCGGCGCGGACGACCGGGGCGAACGCCTCCCGGGACGCGGCGGCCGTGGCGGCCTGGGCGGGGGTGGTGGTGTAGATCGCCGAGCGGTACTGGGTGCCGACGTCGTTGCCCTGGGCCATGCCCTGGGTCGGGTCGTGGTTCTCCCAGAATGCCTTCAGCAGGGCCTCGTAGGAGACCTTCAACGGGTCGTAGACCACCTGGACGGCCTCGGTGTGGCCGGTCCTGCCGGAGCAGGTCTCCTCATACGTCGGGTTGGCGGTGAAACCGCCCTGGTAGCCGACGGAGGTGGAGTGGACGCCGGGGATGCGCCAGAAGATGCGCTCCGCGCCCCAGAAACAGCCCATGCCGAAGTACGCGACCTCCAGGCCCAGGGGCCACGGTCCGCGCAGCGGGGTGCCGAGCACAGTGTGGGTCGCGGCGACCGGCATCTCGGTGTCGCGGCCGGGCAGGGCGGTCTCGGCGGTGGGCAGGTCGAGCGGCTTGCGGGACCACGGGAACACGATCAGCTCCTATACAACTTGAGGTGCTTGGGCTCAAGTCTGCCTCGGGGAAACGCCGTCCGCCTTATCAAGCCATTACGGCGTCGGGCCATTCCGGGCGGCAGGACGGGTCGCGATCGGGCGGAAAGGACGGCCAGTGACCCGGCTCACGCGATCCCCCACTATGGTCGGTCCATGACGCACGGCTTCGAGACCCTCGCCATCCACGCCGGCCAGGAGCCGGACCCCGCCACCGGTGCGGTGGTCCCGCCGATCTTCCAGACCAGCACGTACGCGCAGGATGCGGTGGGCCACCCCCGCCGCGGCTACGAGTACAGCCGGACCACCAACCCGACCCGTGACGCGCTGCAGGAGTGTCTCGCCGCGATCGAGGGCGGCCGCAAGGCCCTGTCGTTCGCGTCCGGGCTCGCCGCCGAGGACACGCTGCTGCGCACGGTGTGCCAGCCGGGCGACCACGTGGTCATCCCCGACGACGCCTACGGCGGCACGTACCGGCTGTTCGCGAAGGTCGCCCAGCGCTGGGGGCTGGACTTCACGCCGGCGTCGATCCACAGCGTCGACGCGGTCCGTGACGCGATCACCGACCGCACGAAGATCGTGTGGCTGGAGACGCCGACGAACCCGCTGCTCGGCATCGCCGACATCGCCGCGCTCGCGCAGGTCGCGCACGACCGGGGCGCGCTGCTGGTGGTCGACAACACGTTCGCCTCGCCGTACCTGCAGCAGCCGCTGCACCTCGGCGCCGACGTGGTGGTGCACTCGACCACGAAGTACATCGGCGGGCACTCCGACGTGGTCGGCGGCGCGCTGGTCGGCAACGACGACGAGCTGCTCGGGCGCCTCGCGTACCACCAGAACGCGATGGGCGCGATCAGCGGCCCGTTCGACGCGTGGCTGACGATGCGCGGCATCAAGACGCTCGGTGTCCGCATGGACCGGCACTGCGACAACGCGGAGCAGGTCGTCGAGTTCCTGACCAGGAACAAGGCCGTGAGCCAGGTGCTGTATCCGGGGCTGCCGGACCACCACGGGCACGAGATCGCGGCCAAGCAGATGCGGCGCTTCGGCGGCATGGTGAGCTTCCGGGCCGCCGGCGGCGAGGAGGCGGCCGTGGACATCTGCAACCGGGCGAAACTGTTCGTGCTCGGCGAGTCCCTGGGCGGCGTGGAGTCGCTGATCGAGCACCCTGGGCGGATGACGCACGCGAGCGCCGCCGGCTCGCCCCTGGAGGTCCCCGGGGACCTCGTCCGGCTGTCCGTCGGTATCGAAACGATCGACGATCTTCTCGCCGATCTGGAGCAGGCCCTCGCTCGTTGAGACACTTTGGTGCCCCCTCGGCCGGAAGGTGTTTCAAGAGATGATCACTACCTGGGTCGGCAGCACCGCGCGGGAGATCGCCCGCGCGGTGCGCCGCGGTGACACGTCCGCCACGGAGGTCGTCGCCGACCACCTCGACTCGATCCGGGCGTATGACCGGGTCGTGGGCGCGTTCCGGCAGGTCCGGGCCGGCGAGGCGATCGCCGAGGCGGAGATCGTCGACGACCAGCCGGAGCTGCGCAACCTGCCCCTGGCCGGGGTGCCGATCGCGGTCAAGGAGAACATCGCGGTCACCGGCCTGCCGACCTGGAACGGCTCGGCGGCCGCCCGCGGGCCCGTCGCCGAGGGCGACCACGAGGTCGTGCGGCGGCTGCGGGGCGCGGGCGCGATCGTCGTCGGCGTGACGAAGATGCCGGAGCTCGGCATCTGGGCCCTTACCGACGACGCCGACGGGATCACCCGCAACCCGTGGCGCACCGACCGGACCCCCGGTGGCTCCTCGGGCGGTTCCGCCGCCGCGGTCGCCGCCGGGCTGGTGCCGATCGCGCACGGCAACGACGGGCTCGGCTCGATCCGGATCCCGGCCGCCTGCTGCGGGCTCGTCGGGCTGAAACCCGGCCGGGGCGTGGTCCCCGCCGGCATCGGCGCCAACGACTGGCACGGGCTCGCCGAGAACGGCATCCTCGCCACCACCGTCGGCGACGCGTCGCTGGGCTTCTCGGTCCTCGCCGGGCGTGCCCCGGAAGCCCTGAAAACACCGGGCAAGCTGCGCGTGGCGGTGTCCCCGCGCAGCCCCGCGGCCGGTGTCCGGCCCGACGCGGGCGCGCGCAAAGGGCTCAGCGACGCCGCGCGGCTGCTGCTGCGCCTCGGCCACGACGCGGTGCGGGCCGACCCCGTGTACCCGCCGGCGCTGGCCGCGAAGGTCCTCGCCACCTGGTTCGCCGGCGCCCACGTCGACGCCGAGGGCCTCAACCCGATCCGGCTGCAGCGGCGCACCCGCCAGCACGCGAAGCTCGGCGAGCAGGCGATCCGGCGCGGCCTGGTCCGGGCCGCCGACCGTGACGAGTGGCGCGAACGCTGCCACAACTGGTTCATCGACGGCGGCTTCGACGTCCTCGTCACCCCGGCGCTCGCCACCGCCCCGCCGCGCGCCTACCGCTGGTCGGAGCGGTCCTGGTCGGCCAACATGCTGGTCAACGCCCGATACGCGCCCTACAACGCGCCGTGGAACTTCGCCGGCTTCCCCGCGATCGTGGTCCCGGTCGGGGTCCGCCCCGACGGCCTGCCCGTCGCCGTCCAGTTCGTCGGGCCGCCGGGCAGCGAGCTGCTGCTGCTCGCCCTCGCGGGGCAGGTGGAGCAGGCCGCGCCCTGGCGACGGCACGCGCCCGGCTGGCCGCGCGTGGCCGCCCGGCGGTGACGGTGCGGCAGATCAGGGCCATCTCGAGCTGGGCGACCGCGGCGATGCTCGCCGTCGCCGCGGCGGCGCTCACCCACCTGTGCGTGGCGTTCCTGCCCCTCGTGGACGTCTGGGCCGCGCACCGGCCCGGCAGCGACGTGGGCGCCGTCCGGATCGCCGCCTGGGCCGTCCTCGCCACCACGGTGGTCACGGCCTGGGTGGTGTTCGCCGGGTGGTCCAGGCGGGCCCGGTCCAACCTGGTCGCGTTCGGTATCCGTACCACATCCAAACTGCCGCTGATGGACGTCGCGGTCGGCAGCGTCGGCCGGGCACCGGCCCTGCGTCGCAGGATGAACACGCTGACCTGGCTGTGGTGGCTCAGCCTGCTGCTGGCGCTGGCCGCGGTCGGGCTGGGCGTCCTCGCCGGGCTCGACAACCTGCGCGAGATCGACGACGTGCGCGAGCGGGTCGCGGCCGGCGGGACCGTCGACCGGGCGCTGGTGTCGCACCTGTTCGGCCGGCAGCTGCTGCTCCGCCTGCCCGGGGCCGCGCTGGGCATCGCCGCGGCCGCGTTCGCCCTGGTGCTGATCGCGAGGGTGACCAGCGCCCAGTACGGCCGCGTCGCCCGCATCCGGGGCGCCGCCGCCTCCCGGGCGACCCTGCAGGCACTGCGGGCAGGCGATGAGGACTGGACGGTGGTGCTGCCGCTCTCGGTGGGTGGCACGATCAGGGAATGACTGAACTCGCGTCTGGGCTCGTGACGCTCGCTGACATCGAAGCGGCACGTGACCTGCTGTCCGGTGTGACCCGCCGGACGCCGGTCGAGCCCAACCGGCCCCTCACCGCGAAGCTCGGCGGCCCCGCCTGGCTCAAGTGCGAAAACCTGCAGCGCGCGGGATCGTTCAAGGTCCGCGGCGCGTACGTGCGGATCTCCCGCCTCAGCGACGACGAACGGAGCCGGGGCGTGGTCGCGGCCAGCGCCGGCAACCACGCGCAGGGCGTCGCCCTCGCCGCCGGGCTGCTCGGCACCACCAGCACCGTCTTCATGCCGGTCGGCGCGCCCCTGCCGAAGATCGCCGCGACCAAGGGCTACGGCGCCGCGGTTCAGTTCGCCGGATCGTCGGTGGACGAGGCGCTCGTCGCCGCGCACGAGTTCGCGGAGCGGACCGGAGCGGTGCTCATCCACCCGTTCGACCACCCCGACATCATCGCCGGGCAGGGCACCCTCGGCCTGGAGCTGATCGAGCAGCTGCCCGACGTGCGGACCATCGTCACCGGCGTGGGCGGTGGCGGACTCATCTCCGGGCTCGCCGTCGCGGTCAAGGCGCTGCGGCCGGACGTGCGGATCATCGGGGTGCAGGCGGCCGGCGCCGCCGCGTTCCCGGGGTCGCTGCGCGCCGGGCGTCCGGTCCGGCTGGCGGCGCTGGGCACGATCGCCGACGGCATCGCGGTCGGCCGGCCCGGCGACCTGACGTTCGCGCACGTCAGCAAGCTCGTCGACGAGATCGTCACGGTCACCGACGAGGACATCTCCCGGGCGCTGCTGATGCTGCTGGAGCGCGGCAAGACCGTCGTCGAGCCGGCCGGCAGCGTCGGCGTCGCCGCCCTGCTCGCCGGCGCCGTCCAGGTCGAGACGCCGGTCGCCGCCGTGCTGTCCGGCGGCAACATCGACCCGATGCTCATGCTCCGGGTGATCGAGCACGGCCTCGCCGCCGCCGGCCGCTACCTGGCCTTCACCGTGCGCTGCGGCGACCGCCCCGGCCACCTGGCGAAGATCCTCGCGCAGATCGCCGAGCACGGCGCCAACGTCGTCGACGTCGCGCACCGGCGGCAGGACCCGCGGCTGCAGCTCGGCGAGGTCGAGATCCACCTGTCGGTGGAGACGCGCGGCTCCGAACACTCTGACCGGTTGGTCAACGCGCTCCGTTCGGCTGGATACACGGTGACCTTCGGCGCGTAAAAGATCAATGTGACTCTCGGCTGGCTCGACCGCATCGCGCACCGCTCCGCCCGTCGCCACACCCTCGCCACCTTCGAGGCCTTCAGCGGCGGCGCCGGTCGGGCCGGGACGGCCGGATCCAGGGTCCTGCTGATCTCGTCGATCCTGTTGTACGGCCTGATCCTGGCCCTCCTCGCGACCGGGATCTGGCTGTGCACGATCTCGGTCCCCGGCGCGGTCGCCGGCCTGCTCGTGATCGGCGTCGCGGTCCTGCTACGCCCCCAGTTCGGCCGGGTGCCGAAGTACGCGGACGAGATCACCGAGGCGGCGGCGCCGCAGCTGCACGCGCTGGTGCGGGAGGCGGCCGGCGCGGCCGGCGCGCCGGTCCCGCGGATCTACGTCGAGGGCGACGCGTTCGACGCCGCGGCCGGCATGGTCGGCCTGCGCCGGCGTCCGGTCCTGGTGCTGGGCCTGCCGCTGTGGAACGCGCTGCCGCGGCAGTCGCGGGTGGCGTTGCTGGGCCACGAGCTCGGCCACTTCGTCAACGGCGATCCGCGCCGCCGCCTGCTCACCCAGCCGTCGCTGACCAGCCTGGCCGAGCTCGACGCCCTGCTGGAGCCCGAGTCCGCGCGGGACACCGGCGGCTGGTCCGACGGTTTCCTCGTCGTCTGGATCGTCCGGCCGCTGCTGAACCTGGTCAAGCTGGTGCTGCGGACGCTGCTCTGGGCGCCCCGGACCGCACTGGCGGTGTTGGCGCTGCGGGAGGGGCAGCGGGCGGAATACCGGGCCGACCTGGTCGCGGCGCGGATGGCGGGGCGCGCGGCCACCGTCGAGCTGCTCGACACGCTCGTCGTCATGGACAGCCTGGCGATGCTGATCCTGCGGGACGCCCGGGCCGGCCGGCCGGTCGCCGAGTGGCCGCAGACCACCCTCCGGCTGCTGGCGGAGGTCCGCCCGCAGTTGGCCGTGCGGCGCGAAGCCGCGACGCTGCGCGAGACCACGCTCTTCGCCAGCCACCCGCCGTCGGGACTGCGGGCGCGGCTGGTCGAGGCGACCGCGCTGGAGTCGGCCGCCGTGGTGCTCGACCCGATCCGCAACGAGCGGATCGACGCCGAGCTGGCCAAACACAGCGCCAGCTCGGCGCGGACCCTGAAAGCGCTGTGAGGCTCAGCCGCCGAACGGCTCGAACTTGATGATCTTCACCTTGATCTGGGCGCCGCTCGGGGCGGTGTACTTCACCTGGTCACCCTTGCTCGCGCCCAGGATCGCCTTGCCCAGCGCGGACTCCGGGCTGTAGACGGTGAGATCCGTCGTCGCCGCGATCTCCCGGGAGCCCAGCAGGAACGTCTCGGTGTCGTCCTCGTCGTCGTCGTCGAACTGGATCGTGACGACGGTGCCGGGCGCGACCTTGTTGGTCGTCGGCGCATCGCCGACGACCGCCTTGCGCAGGAACTCCTTCAGGTACAGGATGCGGCCCTCGGCCTTGCCCTGCTCCTCGCGGGCGGCGTGGTAGCCGCCGTTCTCGCGCAGGTCGCCCTCTTCGCGGCGTGCGTTGATCTCCGCGGCGATCGCCGGCCGGTTGGCGATGTGCTCGTCCAACTCGGCCTGCAGCCGGTCATATGCTTCCTGCGACAGCCAGGTTGTCCCCTGGTCGCCGTCGGTGGTCGACACTGAAGATCTCCTTACGGGCACGCTGGGTCAAACCACCAACGTACCAGTGAGCCGCATCACCGCCGGCATGGAAAATGCCGGGTGCTCAGCGGGCGCGGCGCGGGCCGCAGGCCGGGACCTCCACCGTGACCGGCCGGTCGCTGGTCGCCAGGCGGTAGGTGACCAGCGCCTCGGCGCCCGGAGGCACGTTCACCTCGGCCAGGCCGACCTCTTCGCCGCTGGCGGAGCGGGCCCGGACCCGGCAGGTGGCCTCCTTCTCCGCGTCCTTGCGGACCACGAAGTCGACCGTGATGCCGTCGTCGCTGATCGCGTAGAAGCGCTGCACCTGGGGCTCGTACTCCTGCGGCCCGTACTGCTGGAACAGCTTCACGGCGATGAGCACCCCGGCGATGCCGGCGACGGCGGCGACGAGCACGACCAGCCAGGTGCGGCGTGGTCGGGGCTCCCGGCGGCGGCCGTAGCGGCCGGGCGGGTACTTGGCTGTGGCGTGCGTCTCGGTCACGGGAAGGAGGTCCTCGTCGTTTCGTCGGAGGTACCGACCACAATAGGGTCGTAACCCGGGGAGCCCCGGCAGCGGGGTTGACGGACACCTTGAGGAGAGCTCGTGAGCGAGCAACTGCGATTGATGGCGGTGCACGCGCATCCCGACGACGAGTCGAGCAAGGGCGCGGCCGCGATGGCGCGCTATGCCGCCGAGGGCGTCGAGGTGCTGGTTGTCACGTGCACCGGCGGCGAGCGCGGCAGCGTGCTCAACCCGAAGCTGGACCGGCCCGACGTCTGGGAGAACATCGCGACGATCCGCCGCGCCGAGATGGACCGGGCGCGGGAGATCCTCGGGGTGGATCAGGCGTGGCTGGGCTTCGTCGACTCGGGCTTCCCGGAGGGTGACCCGCTGCCGCCGCTGCCCGAGGGGTGTTTCGGCCTGATGGACCCGCAGGACGCGGCGGCGCCGCTGGTCGAGCTGATCCGAAGGTTCCGCCCGCACGTGGTCACCACGTATGACGAGGAGGGCGGCTACCCGCACCCCGACCACGTCATGACGCACAAGGTGAGCATGGTGGCGTTCGAGGCGGCCGGCGACGCGACCCGCTATCCGGACCAGGGCGAGCCTTGGCAGCCGCTGAAGCTCTACTACAACATGGGCTGGTCCAAGGCCCGCATGCTCGCCCTGCACGAGGCGATGATCGAGGCCACCGGTGAGTCGCCCTACACCGAGTGGATGAAGCAGTGGGACGAGGAGCGCACCGACAAGGGCGACCGGGTCACCACCCGGGTGCCGTGCGGCGAGTTCTTCGAGGCCCGTGACGACGCGTTGCGCGCGCACGCCACCCAGGTCGACCCGGACGGCTTCTGGTTCGCCGTCCCGCTCAACATCCAGCAGAAGGTGTGGCCCACCGAGGACTACGAGCTGGTGAAGTCGCACGTCGACACCCGCACGCCGGAAGACGATCTTTTCGCGGGCGTAAGGTAGCGGTATGCACGCCCTGCAGATCCTCGCCGAGAACAACTTCGGGGACACCCGCTCGGGCGGTTTGGCCGGTCCGATGGGGCTGCTCATCATCGTGCTGCTCGCGATCGCGACGGTGTTGTTGATCCGCAACATGACCGCCCGGATCCGCCGGCTTCCCGCCGAGTTCCCGGATCCCGACAAACCCGCCACCTCGGCCGACGAGCGTGACCTTGGCGGCGGATCGGAGCCAGAAGCGCGGCTCTGACCACTGTTGTGCCTTTCTTCCGTGCTTTAGCCTTCACGGGGTGCGCGTTCCTTTCGCTGGACGCGTCTCCCTGTGGGGCAGGGAAGGGGGGCAAATGGTGGACACCCCGTTTGTCCGTATATCTGCTCACGCTGCGCATTCGCGCCAGCGCCTAGCGTTATTGTCGTTCATCGATTCGGCGCATCGATGAGACCGGTTCCGGCGCGGCTGACCGCCGCCGTGGCGTCCGCCGCTGCCGTCAGCGTGGTCCTCGCCGCGTTGCTCACCGCCGGGCTCCCGACCACCCCGTATGCCGCATCCCAAGGTGTCCTCGCCGCCGTCGCGGCGGGTTTCGGCGTGGTGGTCATCGCGCAGCTCGCCCGCCTGAGGGTCCGCGCCGGGGCCGGGCACGCCACCCTCGCCTGGGGCGAGGCGGCGATGGTCGTGCTGTGCGTGAACCTGCCGCCCGCGGTGATCCCGCTGGTCATCCTCGCCGGCGTGGGTGTGTCCCACGCCGTCCTGCGCGTCGTCGACGCCCGCGCCGGCCGCGTCCGCAGCGCCCGCGACCTGCTCTACAGCGTCTCCGCGCTCACCGTTGCCGGCAGCCTCGCCGCCCTCACCACGGTCCTCGTCCAGCCGGTGCACGACGTCCCCCTCACGACCCGGGGCGTCCTCGCCCTGTGCGCCGGCGCGCTGGTGTACTGCGTGGTCGCGATCAGCCTGGTCGCCGCGCACGTCGCGACCTCGCGCGGCGGCCGGCCGGCCACCGTCGCCGTCGAGCTGCTGCGCGGCAAGCTGCTCATGGTCGTCGGCAACATCGCGGTCGGCCTGGTCATCGTCTGGTCCTGCCTCACCGACGCGCTCCTGCTGCTGCTCCTGCCGCCAGTGCTGTGGCTGCTGCAGCAGCTCTACGCCAGCCGCATCGGTGACCGCGAGGAGCGCCGCACCTGGCACGAGTTCGCCGAGGCGACCCGCGACCTCAACCGGCTCGACGTGCGCGGCACCGCCGACGCCGGCATCGACGGGGCCCGGCGGCTCTTCGGCGTCACCGGCGCGCGGGTGATTCTCGCCGACGGCACCGTCTTCGGCACCGCCTCCGCCGCTTCCACGTCCTCCGACATGTCCTCCACCGCGTCCTCCGCCGCCCCGGTCGGGCACGCCCTCGCCGTCGGCGCCCTCGCGGTCGGGGAGCTCGAGCTGACCGGCGTCGGCCGGTTACGGCCCCGCGACCAGCGGATGCTCGACGCGTTCGGCGACGCCCTCGCCGCCGCGCTGCACGACGCGATCACCCAGGACGCGCTGCGCACGATGAGCGAGCGCACCACGTACGACGCGATCCACGACCCGCTGACCGGCCTGTTCAACCGGGCGGCGCTGCTGTCGCGGGGGAACGCCCTGCTGCGCCGCCGCGGCGTCGACGACCCCGTCGCGATGCTGCTGCTGGACGTCAACGACTTCAAAGAGGTCAACAACGCCCTCGGCCACGCCGCCGGTGACGAGGTGCTGCGCGTCATCGCCGGCCGGGTCACCGAGGCCGGCAACGCCGGTGACCTGCTCGCCCGGCTCGGCGGCGACGAGTTCGCGCTGCTCATCACCGACCTGGACACCGGGGGCGCCGACCTCGCCCTCGCCGCCGCGGTCGAGCGGGCCCGCAAGCTCGGCGCGCAGCTCGCCGTGCCGATGCGGATCGACGGGGTGCTGCTGTCGAAGGAACCGTCCATCGGTGTGGTCGTCGCCGCGGCCGGCGAGGTCGACCTCACCGAGCTCCTGCGCCGCGCCGACATCGCGATGTATCAGGCGAAGCGCGCCGTGCAGCCGGTCGCCTGGTATGACGCCGCCCGCGACGACGCCAGCACCGACCGGCTGGCCCTGCTCGCCGAACTGCGCGAGGCGCTGCACTCCGAGGAGCAGCTGACCGTCGAGCTGCAGCCGGCCGTGTCCCTCGCCGCCGGCGCCCAGCAGATCACCGGCGTCGAGGCCCTCATCCGGTGGAAGCACCCGCGGCGCGGCCGGCTCGCCCCCGACCAGTTCCTGCCGGTCGTGGAGGCCAGCGAGCTGATGGGCCCGCTGACCAGGTGGGTCCTGGACCGGGCCATCGGCCTGGCATCCGGCTGGCGGCGCGCCGGTCTGGCCGTCCCGGTGTCGGTCAACATCTCCGCCCGCAGCCTGCTGGAGCGGCAGCTGCCGGAGACGATCAGCGACCTGCTCGCCCGGCACCGCCTCCCCGCCGAGCTGCTGGTCCTGGAGATCACCGAGACCGTGATGCTGTCCAAGTCGCCGGTCATCGACGACGTCCTCGCCCGGGTCCGGCGGCTCGGCGTCCAGCTCGCGGTCGACGACTTCGGCACCGGGTTCTCGTCGTTCACGGTGCTCACGCGGCTGCCCGTGCAGGAGGTGAAGATCGACCGCGAGTTCGTCGCCCAGATGATCGACTCGCCGAAGGCCGAGGCGATCGTCCGGGCCACCGTCGAGCTCGGGCTCCGGCTCAACCTGCGGGTCGTCGCGGAGGGCGTCGAAAACCCGGATCAGCGCGCCGCCCTGGCGACGCTGGGCTGCACGTCCGCGCAGGGCTTCCTGTTCCACCCGCCGCTGTCGGCCGACCGGCTCGCCGCCGTCCTGCGCGAACGCCGCCAGGTCCAGCGCCGTCACCTGCGCGCCGAAGGCGCCGGTTAGCGATCTGTCACGCTCCGGATCGAGGGACCTCGGTGTCCGGGCGCTGGTGTTAAGGTCGCCGCATCATTCCTTGAGCGGGGGCTGGGATTGCGCGTCATCGATGTATCGGACCTGGGGCGGACGTTCCGTTCGCGCAGCGGCCTGCGCCGCACGGAGAAGGTCGTCGAGGCCGTGCGCGGCATATCGTTCCAGGTCGAGCGAGGTGAGCTGTTCGGTCTGCTCGGGCCCAACGGCGCCGGCAAGACGACCACGATCAAGATGCTCATCACGCTTCTCCTGCCGACCAGCGGGCGGATCGAGGTCCTCGGCCATGACGTGGTCGCCAAGCCCCGCGAGGTGCGGCGGCGCGTCGGCTATGTCTTCGGCGGCGACCGTGGCCTGTATGAGCGCCTCTCCGGTCTGGACAACCTGCGGTACTTCGCCGAGCTGTATGCGGTGCCCGCCCGCGAGCAGCGAGCCCGCATCGGCGAGCTGCTCGAGCTCGTTGGCCTGACCGGCCGCGAACGGGAGCGGGTCGAGGGCTATTCGCGTGGCATGCGGCAGCGCCTGCACATCGCCCGTGGGCTGCTGCACCGCCCCGAGGTCCTGTTCCTCGACGAGCCCAGCATCGGCATCGACCCCGTCGGCGCCCGCGAGCTGCGGCAGACCGTCAAGGCCCTCATCGAGCAGGGCACCACGGTGCTGCTCACCACGCACTACATGTTCGAGGCCGACGAGCTCTGCGACCGCATCGCCGTGCTCGCCGGCGGGCGGATCGTCGCCGAAGGCACCCCCGAGCAGCTCAAGCAGAAGGTCAGCCTCGGCAGCGTGGTCGAGGTCGAGGTCTTCGGCCTGCCGGGGGGCACCGACGAGCGGATCCGTGCGCTGCCCGGGGTGCGCTCGCTGGTCGTCGAGGAGCGCGGCCCGGCCCAGGTCCTGCTGGTGCACGCCGAGCCCGGCTCCGAGCTGACCCAGCCGGTGCTCAGCGCCCTCGACGGTGCCCAGGTCGGCCGGGTCTCGACCCGCCAGCCGACCCTCGAGGACGCCTATGTCGAGCTGGTCGGTGGGGCGTGACCGCATCCCGGCGGGCCGGCCGCACCGCGGAGGTGGCGGCGTGACGGTCTTCCGCGTGATCGGCGTCGCGTGGTGGTTGCAGCTGAAGATGCGCAGCCGCTCCGCCTTCGACGGCTTGCTCGGCATCCTGTATCCACTGTTCTTCTCCACCGTCGTGTTCATGATGTTCACCCACGGCGGCGCGCAGGGCCCGGCCCTGCTCAGTGCCGCCGTCGGCGCCAGTGTCATGGGGGTGTGGTCCTCGACCAGCACCACCGCCTCGGCCGCCCTGCAGCAGGAGCGCCGGCAGGGCACCCTGGAGCTGCTGGTCGCGGCGCCGACCCCACTGCCGGTGGTGATCCTGCCCGTCACGCTGTCGATGGCCACCATCGGTGCCTACAGCCTCGTTGTCACGCTCCTGTGGGGCCGGTTCGTGTTCGGCGTCGACCTCGCCGTCCAGCGCCCGGTCCAGTTCGTCGTCGCGGCCGTCGTCACCGTCGTCTCGATCGGCGTCCTCGGCTTCCTGCTCGCGGTCTCCTCGGTCCGATACCGCACCGCGTGGGCGCTCGGCACGGCCCTGGAGATGCCGGTCTGGCTCATCTGCGGCTTCCTGGTGCCCCTCGACCTGCTGCCCGCCTGGACCCGGCCGATCTCCTGGCTCCTCGCACCGACCTGGGGCATCGACGCGATCCGTGCCGCCGCGGAGGGCCGCGACACCCTGCCGTCGCTGGCCGCCTGTCTCGGCCTCGCCGTGGCGTATGGCGTGATCGGCTCGCTCCTGGCGGTCCGCCTCGTCGACGCCGCCCGCCGCCACGCCACCCTGGCGCTGACATGAGCGGTCCGGAATGCAGCGGAGGGCGCAGGTCTGGCTCAGGTCGGCGCCGGAGCGCGGTGGAGGGGGAGGCATGAGCAGCTTCAGGTTGTTCCTGCTGGGCGGGCTGACCAGCTACCGGGCGCTGTTCTCGTGGCTGAGCCCGTGGATCCTGATCCCCACGTTCATCGTCGGGCCGATCGCGCAGATCCTCTTCTTCGCCTACGCGGGCCGCGCCGCGGGAGTCGGCGACGACGCGTTCTACGTCATCGGCAACGCCGTGCAGAACGCCGCGATCCCGTGCATCTTCGCGATGGGCATCACCGTCGGCGACGAGCGCCGCCAGGGCACGCTCGGGCTGCTGCTGGTCTCGCCGGCGCGCCGCATCCCGCTCTTCCTCGGCCGGGCGCTGCCGGTCGTCGTCAACGGCCTCGCCGTCGCGCTCGTCGCGCTGGGCGCCGGGTCGGTGCTGCTGGACGTGCCGATCCATGCTTCGTCGTTGTTGTCCCTCACCGGCGTGGTGGCCGTGTCGGCCTTCGCGTGCACCGGCCTGGGCCTTGCCAACGCGGCCCTGTCGTTGCGCGTCCGCGAGGTCGCCGTCCTGTCCAACCTGGTCGTCGGTGTCCTGCTGGTCTTCGCCGGCGTCAACGTCCCGCTGTCCGACCTGCCCGGCTGGATGGCCGCCGTCGCGCAGTGGCTCCCGCTGACCCACGGCATCGCCGCGGCCCGCGAGGTCGCGGCCGGTGCGGGCCTGGCCTCCGTCCGCGACGACGTGCTCGCCGAGGCCGCGCTCGGCACCCTGTACGTGCTGGTCGGCCTGATCCTCCTCGCCTGGTTCGAGCGGGAGAGCCGGCGCAGGGCCACCCTCGACGTCGCCTGACCGTCACCGCTCCACTGCGGAAAGTCTGCGCGCCAATTAATGGAATGGAGTATTCCGTTCTGATAGACTGGACGCAGTCACCGAGTTGAGGAGTGCGCGATGAGCTCGAACACCTGGACCGTCCTGGACGAGTCGCACGCCGCGTTGCGGGCGGTGCTCGCCGGTCTGCGGCCGTCGGACCTGCACCTGCCGACGCCGTGCGAGCGGTGGAACGTCACCCAGGTCCTGCAGCACGCGGCGGGCGACCAGCTCGGCTTCGCCGCGACGATCACCGGCGAGGGCTGGCCGACGTATGACCCGTTCGCCCCGTCGGGCGAGCTCGACGGCGACTTCGACGCGTTCGTGGCGTACATCGAGGAGACCATGCGGGCGTCCGCCGCGGCCTGGTCGACCATCGCCACCGACGCCGCGGAGGCGCCCACGCCGCTGCCGCAGGGCAAGCTGGCCGGCTGGATCGGCGCCGGTGCGTGCGGTCTCGACGCCGCCGTCCACGCCTGGGACGTCGCCGTCGCCACCGGCCAGCCCTCGCCGCTGTCCGACGCCCTCGCGGAGCAGCTGCTGCCGGTCGCGCGGGAGATCGTCGAGCCGCTGCGGGCGTATGGCGCCTACGCCCCCGCGCTTTCCGCCGCCGACGCCGGCGGCCCGGCCGTGACGCTCCTGCGCTACCTGGGTCGCGCCGCCTGACGTTCGGCCGCGTGGCGCCCCGACCAGGGGTGATGGCTCCGGTACCGTCGGCCGCATGCGCGGGGAACGCACGGTGCTCGCCGTCTTCGTGGTCGGGGTGGTCGCGGTCGCCGCCTTCGTGGTCCTCGACCGGTATGGGGGATCGGCCCAGTTCGCGGACCTGCCGGGCGATGCCGACGTGAAACTCGTCGGCAAGTTCACGCCCCGGCAGGTCGACCGGCTGGCGTCGCTGCCCCAAGCGGCCGCCGTCGAGTGCGGCGCCACCCTGTACGGCGTCACGGCCGTCACCTCCCGCGGCGTGCTCAACGGCGCGACGGTGCTGACCGCCGCGAACCGGCCGGGGTTGCGCTGGTCGGAGCTGCGGTCGGGGGCGTATCCGGCGACGGACGCGCAGCTGCTGATCGACGAGCGGACCGCCACCGCCCACGACATCCGTGCCGGTGAGCGGGTCACCCTCTCCCGCGGGCAGGTCGTGACCAACGCAGCGGTCGTCGGGATCGCGGCCCGCCCCACGGACCACGCCGTCGGCGCGCGCGATGCGGTGTTCCTGCTCCCCGCGGGCGCGGTGGCGGCGCTGGAGGGCGGGGCGCCCTGTGACGCGGTGACGGTGGAGCTGCGCCGGCGTCGCGACGCGAGCACCTTCAGCCGGGCGGCCCACGACCTGCTCGACACCCCACCCGCCGTCATCTACGACGAGTCCCTCCGCGGCCACGTCTGACCCTCACCCCCGCCGACGGCGTCACAGCCGGCCCGACAGCCAGGGGAGATCCGCTCCTGGCGCGGCGAGGCTGATCCGGACGTCGCCGGGTCGGCTACGGCTGGGAACCGGACCAGGTCAGCGACAGCCCAGTCGCCGCGCGGGCCGCCCGGATCTCCATCATGTCGCCCAGGATCACGGCCCGGTCGACGACGACCATGGTGTCGTCGAGGGAGAACGTGGTGCGGTCACTGACGAAGACCGGCGTGCCCACCGCCGCCCGCAGGTGTCCCGCCACGGTCTCGTCCAGCACATCCGGCCGGATCGTCTCCGTCGCCCGGGCGACCGCGACCCCGGCGTCCGCGAGGGCCGCGTAGAGCGACTTGACGGTGAAGTCGACCGGACGCAGCCGGTTGCCGAACGGCTTGCGGACCCACGACACCTGGTGCACGGCGGCCCGCCCCGCGAACTCCCGCACCCGCTCGAGCCGCAGCGCCGGTGCCCCCAGCTGGACCGCGACCGCGGACGGCGGGCGGCGCAGGCTGCTGTCCAGCACCCGGGTGTGCACCTCGTGTCCCTGGTCGCGCAGGTCGTCGGCGAGGCTGCGCAGCGACCCGAGCCGATACGCGAGGTGCGGCGGCGACACATAGGTGCCCTTGCCCGCCTGCTGGACGATCAGCCCCTCGTCGCTGAGGTGGCGCAGAGCCTGCCGCAGCGTCATCAGGGTCACGCCGTAGCTGTGGCTGAGGTCCCGCTGCGCGGGCAGGGCGTCGCCCGGCGCGTATTGGCCGGCGCGGATCTTCTCGGCCAGGTCGGCGGCGATGCTGCGATAGCGCGGCTCGGAGCTGATCGGCTCACCCTTCGTCCATGGCCTCCCGGATCGACCGGAGATAGGCCCCGAGCTCGGCCGGTCCGGCGCCGTCGAGCACCCGGCGCATGATCGCGGCGCCGATGACGACACCGTCGGCGAGCTGGGCGGCCTGCGCGGCCTGCGCCGGAGTGGAGATGCCGAATCCTAGCAACACTGGCAGCTCGCAGCGGTTGGTGAGCCGCCGGGCCAGGTCGGCGGCGGACGCCGCGAGTGTCTCGCGCTCGCCCGTGGTGCCCATGACCGTGACCGCGTAGACGAAGCCACGGCTGCGGCGGGCGATCTCGTCGAGGCGCTCGTCCGTCGTGGCCGGGGACGCCAGCAGCACCAGGTCCAGGTCCTGATTCTCGAACTCGGCGCACTCCTCGAGCGGCAGGTCGGGCACGATCAGCCCGTCGAAGCCCGCGTCGCGGAGGTTGCCGCAGAAGTCGCGGTCCCGGACGACGAGGTTGGCATACGTGCTGGCGACGAGCGGCACGGTGCCGGCGACCTCCGAGACGCGGGTCAGGATGCCGCGCAGGGTGGCACCCCGGGTCAGCGCGGCGTGGGTGGCCTCCTGGATCGTGGCGCCGTCCAGCGTCGGATCGGAGAACGGCAGGCCGATCTCGATCGCGTCGGCGCCGGCGTCGATGAGCGCACGCAGGTGATCGGTCCAGTCGGCGACGGCGCCGCCGGTGAGATACGGCATGAGGATCTTGTGGTCGCTCGGCAGCTTCACAGCAGCTCCTTCAGTGCGGAGATGTCCTTGTCGCCCCGGCCGGACAGGGTCAGCACCACAGTCGAACCGGCGGGCAGCGTGCCGTCGGCGGCGGCGCGGATCACCCACGCGACCGCGTGCGCGGACTCGAGCGCGGCCACGATCCCCTCGGTGCGGGCGAGCCGGACGACCGCCTCGACGACCTCGGCGTCGTCGACCGTCACATAGCGCGCCCGGCCGAGGTCGCGCAGGTGCACGTGCTCCGGGCCGATGCCCGGGTAGTCCAGGCCGGCCGCGATCGAGTGGGCCTCCAGGACCTGCCCGTCGTCGTCCTGCAGGAACATCGAACGCACCCCGTGCAGCACGCCCAGGGTGCCGCGGCTGGCGCCGGCCCCGCCCTCGGCCTCGACCCCGACCAGCTTCGCCGTGGTGTCGACGAACCCGGCGAACGTCCCGGCCGCGTTGGACCCGCCGCCGACGCACGCGACGACGTAGTCGGGCACGGCGGTCGGCAGGGCGGTGGCGCACTGGCGACGGGCCTCGTCGCCGATGACCCGCTGGAACTCGCGCACCATCCACGGATAGGGCATCGGGCCGAGCACGGAACCCATGCAGTAGTAGCTGTCCTCGGTGGCGCCGACCCAGTGGCGCATCGCCTCGCTGGTGGCGTCCTTCAACGTCCTGGCGCCGGTGCGGACCGGCACGACCTCGGCGCCGAGCATCCGCATCCGGAACACGTTGAGCGCCTGCCGCTCGATGTCGCGCTCGCCCATGAACACGGTCGCCGACAGCCCGAACATGGCCGCCGCGGTCGCGGTCGCCACCCCGTGCTGCCCCGCCCCGGTCTCGGCGATCAGCCGCTTGTGTCCCATCCGGGTCGCGAGCAGCGCCTGACCGATCACATTGTTGATCTTGTGGGAGCCGGTGTGGGTGAGGTCCTCGCGCTTGAGCAGCAGCGTCACGCCGAGCTCGGCGGACAGCCGCACCGCCGGCGTCAGCGGCGTCGGCCGGCCGACGTGCGTGGCGAGCAGTCCGGCGAGCTGGTTGCGGAACGCGGGGTCGGCCCACGCGGACCGGAACGCCTCCTCGACCTGCCGGCAGGCGCCGATCAGCGACTCGGGCACATAGCGCCCGCCATATTCCCCGAACCTGCCCAGCGGTCCCGGATCGTCCATCAGCTGCACGCGGGCCGGCGCGCGGTGCGGCCGGATCAGCAGATCACCCATGGTGTGGTCGCTCCAAGAGTTCTAGAACTGTCGTGACTGTTCTAGAACAGTGACAGACTCGGGCGCGGATGTAAAGCGGATGCGAAACGGGCGGGGCAGCGGCCGCCCGCCGCGGTGGCGTACTGTCCAGCGTCGATCGGATTGTTCGAACAGCACGGGGGAGACATGGACGCATCGACCTACCAGGTGCCGCCACGGGTCGCGGCGCTCGCCCAGCGCCAGCAGCTCGGCAGCCTGATCGCTGCGCACAAGGGTGACCACCCGCTGGTGGAGTGCGGCACCGGCCTCGTCATCTCGGCCGTGCTCTTCGGCGCCGCCGCAGGCATCAGCTGGATCGTCTCGAATGTCGAGTTCCTGCAGTTCAAGCTGCTCGCCATGGCGGTGGTCCTGCTGGCGATCGGCGGCCTCGCCGCGGCCGGCTACGCCTTCTTCCGGCTCTTCGGCGCCTACGTGATCGTCCACCACTACCAGCACGGCCTGGTGTGGACCCGCAACCGCAGCGTCGACGCCGTCCCGTTCTCATGGATCGACGAGATGTACGTCACCCGCAAGGAAGCCACCGGCGACGCCGCGACCGGCTCGAAGATCACCGCCGCCGGCCTGGTCACGCTCGACGGGCGGGCTGTCGACATCACCGGCGCCGACAAGGCGGACTACGCGGCCTTCGTCGAGCGGATCGAGGCGGAGCTCACCGCCCGCGGCCGCCTGATCCGGCCCGAGCGCCGCAAGCCCCCGGCCCGCGGCGCCGTCGGCCTCGGCATCAGCGACAAGGCGATCGCCGGCATCGCCGTCATCGGTGGTGGCATCCTCATCGCCGCGGTCGCCGTCCCGCTGGCGAAGGCCGGCCTGCCCGGCGCCGTCGCCGCGGTCATCGGCTTCCTGGTCATCGGCACCGCCACGGGCCTGCTCGGCGCGCGACTGGACCCACGCTTCGCCGTCGTCGGCGGGATCCACGCCTCCATCGGCGGCCTGGTCGCCATGATCGCCGCCGCCCGCGCCCTGCCACAGCTCAACGGATACCTCGTGGCGACCGTCGTCCTCATCATCGAGATGGGCATCCTGGCCGCCGTCCTCAACGCGTACCGGCGACTTCCCGCGCTGTCCCCGACCGGCGGCCGCAAGCGCATCGCCGCCCGCTACAGCTGGGAGTACCTGCCGACGCTGCCCGTCCCCATCCCCGGCCCGAACAGCGCCCGCAAGGTCATCGGGGTCCAGGAAGGCGCGCAGTCCGTCGAGCTGTACGACGTCCTGCGGGGCACCGTCGACGGCGTCCCGGTGCTCGTCGGCGACCGGTACCGGCGTAAACCCCGTCGCTCGGACCCGGTGCAGACCATCTGGATGGTGCCGCTGCCCACCCCGCTGCCCTTCCTGCCGCACACCGCCTTCGACGGCGCCGGACAGGTCACCGCAGCCGCGCCCGACCCGGCCCTCGCGAGCCTCTTCGCCGGCCGGGTCCCGCTCCCCGAGCTGCTCATGTCCGTCCCGCCGTGGTGGATCGAGGGCCAGTATCTGCTGTGCGAAGGCCCCGGCGACCCGGACACGATCGTCGCCTGGTCCACCCGCCTCACCCGCGCCGTCCGGGCCATGCCCTGGGACGAGGTCCGGGCGAGGGCCGCGCAAGGCTGATGACCCGCCCGTCAACGCGGCGGCTGACCCAAGGTCGCCGGACGGGATGAGCATAGGGTTGGGGGCATGGCCAACCGTCGTGCCGACGCGACCTCGCCCTATCTGCAGCAGCACAAGGACAACCCGGTCGACTGGTGGCCGTGGGGGACGACGCCTTCGCGGAAGCCCGGCGGCGGGACGTGCCGGTCCTGATCGGCGTGGGGTATTCCGCGTGCCACTGGTGTCAGTGAAGTTGTCAACCTAGTGGCTGTTCTCCGGCGACTATGCGCTGCTCGTTCGGCATCGCTGTGTGCTGCGGCGTAAGCCGCAGAGTGGCGAAACGTCGGCGGCGTTGGCGCGGTTGCTATGATCGTCGTAGCATTGTCGCATGCTGTACGCCGTGCCGCCTGTGACCGCTGACGACCGACGGGTCCTGGCCGAGATCGACGAGTTCTACGCTGAGTTCCAGCGTTCGACCGGCGGGTCCAAGGCAAGCGAGTGGATCAGTGGCGTTCGGAAGCGACTCGTCGCTGGGGCGATTCGGGGCTCGAACACGATTGAGGGCTATACGGTCGAATTGAGTACCGCGTCGGCGATCGTGACCGGGGCGCCGGTTCCAGCGAGTGTTCCGGAAGAGTCCAGGGAGGCCGTGGTCGGCTACCGGGACGCGCTCACCTGGGTCATGCAGACCCCTGATATGGACTTCTTTGCGCATAGCGAAACCGTGCTGTCGGCGCTGCACTTCATGATGACCCGGTTCTGGAAGGACAAGTCTCCGGGGCGATACCGCCGGAAAGGCATCGTTGTTACCGGCACGGACCCGCTCGCGCCGGCTTACGTCGGGCCCGGCGCGGATGAGGTGCCCGGTCTTATGCGCGAGTTGGTCGAATGGCTCAACGCCGGCGACCTGGACACCCACTTGCTGGTACGGGCCGCGATGGCGCACCTCAACCTCGTCGCCATCCATCCTTGGCGCGACGGGAATGGGCGGATGTCACGGTGTGTGCAAACGCTGGTCATCGCGCGAGACGGCCGGGTGTACCCGGAATTCTGCTCGATTGAGGAATGGCTGGGACACGACGTCAATACGCTTGACTACTACCGGGTGCTCCGCGAGACGAACCGTGGCACCTACCAGCCGGAACTCAGCGCGAGCGGATGGGTGCGGTTCTGCTTGCGGGCCCACCACCTCCAAGCCCAGCTGGTCGGAAAGAGGCTGAAGCTCGGGCGGGATGTATGGACAGCGGCCGAGGAGATGGCCGACCGGCTCGCGCTGAACGAGCGGACGGTCTCCGCGCTCTATGCGGCCGCCACCGATCAACTGCGGCGGGATGTCTATCAAAACGAGGAGGGGCTGTCCCGCGACCAGTCGATCCGTGACATCCGGCGGCTGGAGCAGGCGGGACTCGTGGAGTCGGTCGGATACGGTGCGACGCTGCACTACGTCGCCGCAGGCGACCTCAAACGAGCTCATGACGAGATCAGCGCGGCGGTGACCGCACCGCCGGTCGAGCCCTACCCGGATTAGGTGCCGCGCGGCTCTCACTGGGTATCGGTCACGGGTCGTGACACGGCGGATGCCGGACTACCTCTCGTGGCAGGATGGGCAAATGAATCGACTGGCCGGCTCCCAGTCGCCCTACCTCCAGCAGCATGCCGCCAATCCCGTGGACTGGTGGCCGTGGGGGGAGGAGGCGATAGCCGAGGCAAAACGACGCGACGTACCCCTCTTGATTTCAGTTGGGTATTCAAGTTGCCACTGGTGTCATGTCATGGCGCACGAGTCGTTCGAGCACGAGGGCGTCGCCGCGCTCGTCAACGAGTTGACGGTGCCGGTCAAGGTGGACCGGGAGGAGCGGCCCGACGTCGACGCGGTGTACATGACCGCGACGCAGGCGATGACCGGGCAGGGCGGCTGGCCGATGACCGTGTTCGCCACGCCCGACGGGGAGCCGTTCTACTGCGGCACCTACTTCCCGCGCGACGCGTTCGAGCGACTCGTGCGAGCGGTGTCCGACGCGTGGCGCGGGCAGAGGGAAGCGGTGCTGGAGCAGAGCGCGAAAGTGGTCGAGGCGATCCGGCAGATCGCCGCGAAACCGCAGGCGAACCCGATGCACGAGGGCGTGCTGGACGCGGCGGCGCAGAGCCTCGTCAAGAGCTACGACAAGGAGCACGGCGGGTTCGGTGGCGCGCCGAAGTTCCCCCCGCACATGAATCTGCTCTTTCTGCTGCGGCACTACCAGCGCACCCGAGACGACGAGGTGCTCGACATCGTGCGGTACACCTGCGAGCGGATGGCCCGTGGTGGCATGTACGACCAGCTCGCCGGTGGGTTCGCGCGGTATGCGGTGGACGGCACGTGGACGGTGCCGCACTTCGAGAAGATGCTCTACGACAACGCGCTGCTGCTGCGGGTGTACGTGCAGCTGCACCGCATCGCCGGCGGTGGCACCGCGCGGCGGGTCGCCGGGGAGGTCGCCGACTTCCTGCGGCGTGACCTGCACGACGGGCACGGGTTCATCTCGGCGCTGGACGCGGACACCGACGGCGTCGAGGGCCTGACCTACGCGTGGACGCGGGCGCAGATCGACGAGGTCCTCGGCGAGATCGACGGCGCCTGGGCCCGCTACCTGCTCGAGGTGACCGCGGACGGCACGTTCGAGCACGGTGCCTCGGTGCTGCAGCTGCCCGAGGACCCGCTCAACCTGGAGCGCTGGCTGGACATCAGGCAACGCCTCCTCGCCGCCCGGGACGCCAGGCCGCAGCCGGGCCGCGACGGCAAGATCGTCGCGGCGTGGAACGGGTTGGCGATCACCGCGCTGGTCGAGTTCGGCCAGGTGTACGGCGATCCGCAGGCCGTCCAGCTCGCCATTGACACGGCCAGGTACCTGGCCGACGTGCACATCGTCGACGGCCGGCTGCGACGGGTGTCCCGTGACGGTGTCGTCGGGACGCCCGCCGGTGTCCTGGAGGACTACGGCGCGGTCGCCGAGGCGTTCTGCGCGGTGCACCAGGCGACCGGCGAGGGCGAGTGGCTGGCCCTGGCGGGACGGCTGCTGGACGTGGCCCTGGAACGGTTCGCGGACCCGGCCGGTGGCTTCTTCGACACCGCCGACGACGCGGAGCAACTGGTCAGCCGGCCCGCCGACGTCACCGACAACGCGACCCCGTCCGGCCTGTCCGCGATCGCGGCCGCGCTGGTCACGTACTCGGCGCTGACGGCGGACGTGACCCGGCGGGAGGCGGCGGAGCGGGCACTCGCCACGGTGGCGATGGTCGCGGCGACCCACGGCCGGTTCACCGGCTACGCCTGCTCGGTCGGTGAGGCGCTGCTGTCCGGCCCGTACGAGATCGCCATCGCCACCGACGACCGCAACGACCCGCTCGTCGCCGCCGCCTGGTGGCACGCGCCGCCGGGTGCCGTGGTCGTCGCGGGCCCGCCGGACGCGCCGGGGGTGCCGCTGCTGGAGGCGCGGATCCAGCGCGACAACCTGCCCACCGCCTATGTCTGCCGCAACTTCGTGTGCGACACGCCGGTGACCGCCCTGGAGGACCTGGTCGCGGGTCTGGGCTGAGACGAACAGTTCAGCGTCAGGCGAACACGCCTGCCCTTGGCATGCCCTTGTAACGGTGTAATCGTGTAATCAGCGATACGCGAGCAAGGGAGTAAGCACATGCGACGAGGAGAATGGCGGCCCCGCGCCGAGCAGCCACCGCCGGCCACCGACGCGCCCGCCTGGATCGGCGGCGCGCTGCCCGAGGGCTGGTTCACCGGGCCCGCCGAGATCACCATCGACCGTGACGAGATCACCATCGTCGGGCGGCTCAGCGAGCCCACCCTGGCCGACGACGCGAGCGACGGCGACCGGGCCGCCGCCGAGCAGGGCCGCATCGCCGGGTTCCGGGAGACCACCCGGGACCAGCGGATCGGCATCGCGCAGCAGTTGGAGCGGCGTTACCAGCGCAAGGTGGCGTGGGGCGTGCGGGTCGGCGAGACCCGCGAGCTGTTCACCACGTTCTCCGCGCCGGTGATGACCCGCCTCCGGCAGGCGGAGCGGCAGGTCCTGGACACGCTCGTCGACTCCGGTGTGGCCAGGTCCCGATCCGAGGCCCTGGCCTGGTGCGTGGCGCTGGTCGGCCAGCACACCGAGTCCTGGCTGGCCGAGCTCCGCCAGGCCATGACCCAGGTGGAGGAACTGCGCAAGCAAGGCCCCACAGTGTGATCCGCGCCGGTCGCGGCGCCCGCGACGCGGGCGCCGCGACCGGAAAACGTTAGGCTCACCAGCCTATGGACTCGCGAACCGGACTCCCCGTCGTGGGCATGGTGGGCGGCGGCCAGCTGGCCCGCATGACCCACCAGGCCGCCATCGCCCTCGGCCAGTCGCTGCGCGTGCTCGCCGTCTCCGCCGACGACGGGGCCGCGCTCGTCGCCGCCGACGTGGTCATCGGCCGGCACGACGACCTCGACGCGGTCCGGGCCTTCGCGAAGGGCTGCGACGTGGTCACCTTCGACCACGAGCACGTGCCCGGCGACCTCATCCGCACCCTCGCCGCCGAGGGCGTCACCCTGCTGCCCGGCGCGGACGCGCTGCGGTTCGCCCAGAACAAGCGCGAGATGCGCACGCACCTGGCCGAGCTGGGCTTCCCCGTGCCCAGGTGGACGGCGGGGGACATCAAGGCCTTCGGCGACGAGGTCGGCTGGCCGATCATCGTGAAGACCGCAACCGGCGGCTACGACGGCCGCGGAGTCTTCGTGGCGAACTCACAAGACGACATCCCGGACCATCCCGACCTGATCGGCGAGGAAAGGGTCCAGCTCAAGCGGGAGCTGGCCGCCGTCGTCGCCAGGTCGCCGCTGGGCCAGGTCGCCGCCTACCCGGTCGTCGAGACCGTCCAGAAGGACGGCATCTGCGTCGAGGTGCTCGCGCCCGCCCCGGACCTGGACGAGGACCTCGCGATCGAGGCGCAGCGGCTCGCCATCGACCTCGCCACCCGCCTCGGCGTGGTCGGCGTGCTCGCCGTCGAGCTGTTCGAGACGACCGACGGCCGGATCCTGATCAACGAGCTGGCGATGCGCCCGCACAACTCCGCGCACTGGACCATCGAGGGCGCCAGGACCTCGCAGTTCGAGCAGCACCTGCGGGCCGTGCTCGACTACCCGATGGGCGACACCCGGCTCACCGCACCGGCCGTGGTGATGGCCAATGTGCTGGGCGGCGCACCTGGCGGCATGTCGATCGACGAGCGGCTGCACCACCTCTTCGCCGAGGAGCCCGGCGCCAAGGTCCACCTCTACGGCAAGCAGGTCCGCCCCGGCCGCAAGATCGGCCACGTGACGGTCCTGGGCGACGACCTGGAAGACTGCCGCCGGCGCGCCGCCAGGGCCGCCCGCATCCTCGAAGAAGGGTATGAGCATTGACCGACGTCGGCATCATCATGGGCAGCGACTCGGACTGGCCCGTGATGCGCCTGGCCGCCGAGGCGCTGGACGAGTTCGGCATCGCCCATGAGGTGCGGGTCGTGTCCGCGCACCGCACGCCGCACCTGATGCTCGACTACGCCGGCCAGGCCGCCGACCGCGGGCTGAAGGTCATCATCGCCGGCGCGGGCGGCGCGGCGCACCTGCCCGGCATGGTCGCCTCCGTGACCCCACTGCCGGTCATCGGCGTCCCCGTGCCGCTCAAGTACCTGGACGGCATGGACTCGCTGATGTCGATCGTGCAGATGCCGGCCGGCATCCCGGTCGCCACCATGGCGATCGGCGGCGCCCGCAACGCCGGCCTCATGGCCGTGCGCATCCTGGCCGCCGCGGACCCGGCCCTGCGGGCGAAGGTCCGCGACTTCCAGGATGCGTTGCGAACGATGGTGGCGGAGAAGGACGCCGCCCTCACTCAGCAGGTCACGGGCTCCAGGGGTTAGCCAGGTTCCAGCTGCTGTCGGCGCTCAGCGCCTGCGGCCGTTGGAAGCCGGTGCCGTTGCCGGCGGAGATGTACACCGCCGACTCGAAGTGCCGCAGGTATGCGCCCGCGATGTTGATCGACTCGAAGGTGATGCCGGTGCCGCCGATGCCCGGGCGGGCGCAGAAGGTGGCGTCGGCGGAGAACAGCGCCGAGCCGTCGTTCACCGCGTTGCGGACCCGGCTGTCGGCGTGCCGCAGGAACTGGCCCGGGAAGTTCACCGACTCGAACGAGTAGCAGGACGAGTCGGCGAGACCCCGGCGGACCGTGTACGTGGCGTCGGCCTTCAGCAACGCGCTGCTGCCACCGTTGACGATCTCGGTGTACGCGAGGCTGTCGGCGTGGCGCAGGTACCGGTCGGTGAAGCCCCACGTGGTGACCTGCAGCGACTTGCGCACGTCGGTCTGCAGGAGCACCGAGCTGCGCCACAGGGCCGGCACCGCGGTGTTCCAGGTCGCGTCGGCGGCGAAGCCGGACGCGGTGTCCCACGCGTTGGGGCCGCCGCTGCGGGCCAGGTAGACGTTGTCGGCGTAGTGGCGGATGTACGAGCCGGGGAAGTTGAGCGACTCGAACGACGTGCCCCCGGCGGCCAGCCCGGGCCGGCTGCACCAGGTCGCGTCCGCGGCGAAGCTGCCGCCGGTGTTGGCGTCGATGCGGACCCGCAGGTTGCTGTGCCGCAGGTACTGGCCGGGGAAGTTGACCGACTCGAACGAGGAGCACCGCGGGTCGGCCAGGCCGGTCACCGTGCGGAACGACGCGTCCTGCCGCGCCCCGTCGGCGCCGGCGGAGCTGAGCACGTCGGTGCGGGCGAAGGAGTTCGAGTGCCGCAGGTAGCGGTTCGTCAGCCCGGCCGTGGTGACCTGGAACGACCGGACGTGCCCGAGCGTCAGCGGCACCGCCGCGTTGAGGTTCTTCGACGCGTTGATCAGGTTGGTGTTGGCCGCCCGGACCAGGTTGGTGTCGACCTTCTGCACCCGCCGGTCGTAGGTGAGCAGGCCGTTGTACTCGCCCTCGACGTCGGTGATCTCGGTGTACACGTAGGCCGAGAGTCCCCTGGTCGTCATGAGCGCCTGCGTGTCCCGGATCATGCCGGTGAACCGGTCGTTGAGCTGCGCGTTGCTGAACACCTGCTCGTAGGCGAAGAACTGGTTGTCCGGGCTCCACTCGTTGCCGGGGGAGCGCAGGCCGATGCCGCCGAACTCACCGAGCACCGAGACGCGGTTGCCTGACGGCAGCGGGGCGTCCGGGCCCGTGTAGATGTGCCAGTCGATGATGTCGCCGGTGCCGGGATCGCCCTTGGACGCGCAGCAGTTGTAGCCGCTGTGCGGGTTGATCAGGCGGGTCGGGTCGTAGTTCTTGAGATCCGTGGTGATCCGAGCAGTGTCAGCGAGGTTCCACTCACCCCAGCCCTCGTTGAAGGGCACGTAGGTGACGACCGCGGGGGAGAAGCGGTGCTCGTCGATGATCTCCCGGGCCTCCGACTCCAGTTCCGCGATCTGTGCCGGCGTGCGGTTCGCGTCGAACGCCTGGGTCGACGGGATGTCCTGCCACACCAGCAGGCCGAGCCGGTCGGCGTGGTAGTACCAGCGCGCGGGCTCGACCTTGATGTGCTTGCGGACCATGTTGAAGCCGAGGTCCTTGTGCTTCTGCAGGTCGGAGGCGAGCGCGGCGTCGGTCGGCGCGGTGTAGAGCCCGTCGGGCCAGAAGCCCTGGTCGAGCGTGCCGGCCTGGAAGATGAACTCGCCGTTGAGGGTCGGCCGCAGCACGCCGTTGACCAGCTTCTTGCCGATCTCCCGCATGCCGAAGTAGCTGACGACCTGGTCGACGGTCGCCCCGCTCGAATTGCGCAGCGAGACCCGCAGGTTGTAGAGGAACGGGTCGTCGGGCGACCAGCGCCGCGCGTTGGGCACCGGCACGGTGAACTCGGTGAACCCGCCGGTGGCGCTGCCGACGACGGTCGAACCGTTGAGCGCCTCGGCGAAGACCGTATGGCCGGTGACGTCGCCGCGGGTGAACACCCGGACCCGGGCGGTGTTGCCGGCCAGGTTGGCGTAGATGTCGACCGAGTAGATCGACGACACGGGGGTCGGCTCCAGCCAGACCGTCTGCCAGATCCCGGACGTCGGGGTGTAGAAGATGCCGCTCGGGTTGTTGGTCTGCTTGCCGATCGGCTGCTTCTCGCCGCGGCCGTCCGTCGGGTCGTACACCCGGACCACGATCTCGTTGACGCCCCCGTTGAGCTGCGGGGTGATGTCGACCTCGAACCGGTCGTAGCCGCCCTTGTGGGTGGTCACCTGCACGCCGTTGACCCAGACGGTGGCCTCGTAGTCCACCGCGCCGAAGTGCAGCTGGACCCGGCGGCCGGTCCAGCCGGCCGGCACGGTGAACGTGCGCCGGTAGAACATCAGGTCCCGGTTGTCGTTGCGCATGATGCCGGACAGCGCCGACTCGACCGGGTAGGGCACCAGGATCCGCTCGGGCAGCGTCTGGCCCAGCGGCGGCGCCGCGTTGCGGTTCACATTGCCTGCGCCATCGGTGGCGGGGTTGAGGAACTCCCACTCGCCGTTGAGCGACTGCCAGTCCGGGCGGGTCATCTGCGGCCGGGGGTATTCCGGCAGCGGGTTCGTGGTGGAGACCTGGTTGGTCCACGGGGTCGTCAGCGGCGGCGTCTTCGGCACCACGGCGGAGGCGGGTGTACCGGCTGTGACCAGCGCACATGATGCGAGGGTCAGGGCGGCGAGGGTACGGGCGAGAAGATGACGCATCGAACTCCTTCTGGCGGGAAAGAGCACGCGGAACCGGCGCGCGGCCGGTTGGCGGTCGGTCGCGCGCTGGTGGCGGGCGTGGCAGTGAACATCGACGGACTTGGGTGGAGTCCGGGTTCCGGGAACGTAACATGAAACATTCCCGAACGGAACAGCTCACATGTGCCCAAGAATCAAACAAAACCCATCACACGCGGGCACGAAAAAGCTCACGTCACCCGTGGTGCGGGCGCGTGAGCTTTCAGCGTGGTGCTGTCAGACGGGACGGATGTTCGAGGCCTGGGGGCCCTTGGCGCCCTGGGTCACCTCGAACTCGACCCGCTGGTTCTCCTCGAGGCTGCGGAAGCCGCCCGTGGCGATGGCCGAGTAGTGCGCGAACAGGTCCGCGCCGCCGCCGTCCGGCGTGATGAATCCGAAGCCCTTTTCGGCGTTGAACCACTTCACGGTGCCGACAGTCATTTGATGCTCCTCGCAGGTTGATGGCGTCCACACCGTGCGGACGCCGCGTCGCTGCGGCTGATTACCCTCATCCCAAGACAGGGCTGGAACGCAAAAAAGCGCCCAGGGCATCTGATACCCACCCAGGCGCTGGCAAAGTATGCGGAAACCAAAACTGCAACGCTTCACACTCTACCACGGCAAAAGCCGCCTAACGGCCAGAACGAGGGAACCGGACGAGGACCGTTCCGGCCGGCGGGTGTACCGTGACCCCGGAAGGTCCGGCCATTTTCATCCCTGGCGCCGAGCCCGCCGACGAAAGGTGGGCGCGGTGAACACGTCCTTCGGCCTGTTGAGCACATACCCGCCGACCCAGTGCGGTGTCGCCGCGTTCGCGGGGGCGCTCAGCACCGCGCTGTCCGCCGCGGCGGGCGTCGACCGGGTCGGTGTCGTGCGGGTCGTCGACTCGCCGACCTTCACCGACCGGCCCGAGGTGATCGCCCACCTGCAGGCCAACGCGGCCGGCTCCGCCGAGGTCGCCGCCGCCGCGCTGGACCGGCACGACGTGGTGATCGTCAACCATGAGTACGGCATCTTCGACGGCAACGACGGCGACGGCGTGCTCGACCTGCTGCACCGGCTCCGCTCGCCCAGCATCATCGTGCTGCACACCGTGCTGCGCCGGCCGACCCCGCACCAGCAGTGGGTCCTGGAGACCGTGGCGTCGCTCGCCGGCGCGGTGGTCATCACGACCGAGTCGGCCAGGACGCGCCTGCACGAGACCTACACGGTCGACCCGGGCAAGGTGCACGTCATCCCGCACGGTGCGCTGGTGCAGCCGGCGATCCGCACGATCAGCTCGTCCGGGGAGCCGATGGTCCTCACCTGGGGGCTGCTCGGCCCGGGCAAGGGCGTGGAGTGGGCCATCGCCGGGATGCGCGAGGTCAGGCATCTCTCGCCGCGCCCGCGGTATGTGATCTCGGGCCAGACCCATCCGAAGGTGCTCGCCGAGGAGGGCGAGTCCTACCGGCTGGGGCTGTACAAGAAGGTCCGGGCGTTCGGCGTGGCGGACCTGGTCAGGTTCGAGCGCTCGTATGCGGACCCGTCGGCGCTCGCCCGCCTGGTCGACCGGGCCGACGTCGTGGTCCTGCCCTACGACACGACCGACCAGGTGTCCTCCGGCGTGCTGCACGAGGCGGTCGCGGCGGGCAAGCCCGTCATCGCGACCAAGTTCCAGCACGCGGTGGAGCTGCTCGGCACCGGCGCGGGCCTGCTCGTGCCGCACCGCGACGGCGCCGCGATCGGTGCCGCGCTCAAGCGGCTGCTCACCGACCCGGACCTGGTGGCGGGCATGCGCGCCGAAGGCCTGCGGCGCACCGCCGGCACCGACTGGGACACCATCGCCACGCGCTATCTCGCCCTGGCTGCGACCCTGCAGGACGCCACCTCCAAGGCCTGAGCACCCTCGCACACACGGACCCGCCCTGCGGCGGGTCCGTGTGTCGTTACTCCGTGAGCGCTCCCGGAATCAGCGCGCCACGTGGATCCTTGACACATGTAGATGGCCGAATTGAGACTGGGAGCGTTCACGGAACATCACCCCGAAGGAGTTCCCGTGCGCAGAAGTCCCCGCCTGGCCGCCCTCATGGGCGCGCTCCTGCTGGGCGCCGCCGCCCCAGCGCTGACCCCGGCCGCGCCCGCCACCGCGGCCACCACCCTCACCATGCGCGGCGCGGACGTCTCGTCCCTGCAGCGCAGCCTCGACCTGGGCGCCAGGTACTACACCGCGGCCGGCGCCGCCGCCGACCCGCTCGACGTGCTCAAGGGCGCCGGCGTCAACTACGCCCGGCTCCGGATCTGGAACAACCCCGCCAGCGGCTACAACAACCTCGCGAAGGTGCTGATCGACGCCAAGCGGGTCAAGGCCAAGGGCCTCGCGCTGATGGTCGACTTCCACTACTCCGACACCTGGGCCGACCCGGGCAAGCAGTACAAGCCGGCGGCGTGGGCGAGCCACGGCATCGCGGCGCTGCAGACTGACGTCTACAACTACACGTACAACGTCTGCACCGCGCTCAAGGCGCAGGGCACCACGCCGGACAGCGTGCAGATCGGCAACGAGATCAACGTCGGCATGCTGTGGAACGACGGCAAGGTCGTCAACAACAACTTCACCAACCTCAGCCTGCTGCTGAAGGCCGGTTACAACGCGACCAAGGCGTGCAACAGCGCCACCAAGGTCATCATCCACACGGCCGACGCCGACAGCCAGGCCAACGCCCGCTGGTTCTACGACGGCATCACCGCCAAGGGTGTCGCCTGGGACCTCACCGGGCTGTCGTACTACTGCATGTGGCACGGCACGCTGTCGAACCTGGCCACGGTCATCACCGACGTGCGCACCCGCTACGGCAAGCCGGTCGTGCTCGCGGAGACCGCGTATCCGTTCACCTCGGCCAACGCCGACGGCGAGGCCAACTCGGTGGGCAGCACGTGCTCCGGCTACCCGGCGACCTGGGCCGGGCAGGCGGCCAACTTCACCGCCGTGCAGAACACCGCCCGCGGCGCCGGCGCGATCGGGGTCTTCTACTGGGAGCCCACCTGGTATGCGGTCCCCGGCAACGGCTGGGACCCGGCGAACATCAACGGCACCGGCAACCAGTGGGACAACATGGCGGTCTTCAACTGGACCGGCCAGGTCAACCCGAACGTGGTCTGGACCCCGTAGCGCCCTGGACGAACACGGCGGCGGTGGCGCGCTGGACCAGGGCCAGGTCGGTCTGGGCGGCCAGGGCGTCACCGGTCGTCGCCGGGTCCGAACGTTCCACCGCCGCGAGGTCGAGGTTGAGGGCGGCGAGGGTCGCCTGGGTCAGCGGGCCGGCGTGGCTGCCGCTGGGGGTGCGGACCCCGCCGACCAGCACGACGACCGTCGCGGGGTTGCGGATCGCCGCGGCGACGGCGACGACCGGCGTCACCACGGTCAGGTCGGCCACCCCGTCGATCAGCTCCGCCAGCCGGACCGCCGCCCAGCCGCCCGCTATGCCGACCGCCATCCCGGGCATCACCAGCGCCGCGGCCTCTTCCGGCGCCAGCACCGGCCGCGCCACGAAGACCTCGCCGGCGGGCGGCGCCGCAGCACCCCCCGCAGCGGGAACCGGCGCGTGGGTCACGGCGGTGCGCATCCTGACCGGGCCGCGCTCCGCCCGGGCGCGCACCACGACCGCACCCCCGTGCACCCGCTGGACCAGACCCTGGTCGGCGAGGGCGGACAGGTCGCGGCGGATCGTCGGGATGGACACCTCGAACCGGTGGCTCAGCTCCCGCAGGCTGACGCCGCCCTGCGCCCGGGCGTCGGCGAGGATCTGGGCGCGGCGCAGATCGGTGAGCACGTCACCCCTCCTCGACCACGGCGACGGCGCCGGCCTCGACGGTGACACCGTGCACGTCGACCGGGGTCGTGCCGTGGTTGATCGCGAACCGGAACGGTGGTCGGCGCACCAGCTCGACGGTGTCCGGCAGGTCTGGTCGCGCGTCCAGCCCGGCACCGTCGTACACCTGCCGCATCAGCCGCGCGAGATCCTCCTCGGCGAGGCGGGTGGAGACATACCAGGCGGTGCCGCGCCCGTGCGCGTGCCGGGTGACGGCGGGGCCGCCCGGCGCCGGTCCGTCGACGTAGCGCAGCACCGTCTCCGCGCCGGTGACGACGACGTCCTCGGCCCAGACGTCGCAGGTGGAGCCGTCGCTGAGCGCGACGCGTTCGCCGGCCCGCAGCGGCAGGAACTCCTCGACGGTGAGGCCGAGCAGGTCGCGCAGCGCGCCTGGATACGGGCCGTCGGGCACGGTGTCGTTGGCGTCGACCACGCCGGAGAAGTACGACACCAGCAGCGTCCCGCCGCCGGTCACGTAGGCGTCGAGGTTCTTCGCGGCGGCCTCGGTGGTCAGGTACAGCGTCGGCACCACCACCAGGCGGTAGCGGCCGAGGTCGGCCTCGGGGTGCACGAAGTCGACGGTCAGGTGGTCCCGCCACAGCTGCCCGTAGTAGGCCTCGACCCGCTCCCGGAACCGCAGGTCGACCGACGGTCGCCACTCCAGCTCCAGGGCCCACCACGACTCCCAGTCCCAGACGACGGCGACGTCGGCCGCGACCCGGGTGCCGCGCAGCGCGCCGAGCCCGGCCAGCCGCCCGCCGAGCTCGGTGACCTCGCGCCAGATCCGGGTGCCGGTGCCGCCCTGCGGCAGCATCGCCGAGTGGAACTTCTCCGCGCCGAAGCGCGAGGCCCGCCACTGGAAGAACAGCACCCCGTCGGCGCCGCGGGCCACGTGGGACAGGCTGTTGCGGGCCAGCTCGCCGGGGCGCTTGGCGATGTTGCGCGGCTGCCAGTTGACCGCCCCCGTCGAGTGCTCCATCAGCAGCCACGGCTCGCCGCCGGCGAGGCTGCGGGTGAGGTCGGCGCACATGGCCAGCTCGACGTGCCGGTCCTCGCGGGCGGCGTCCAGGTAGTGGTCGTTGGCGACGATGTCGACCTCGCCGGCCCACTTCCAGTAGTCCAGCCACTTGCAGTTGGCGATCATGAAGTTGGTCGTGATCGGTACGCCCGGCGAGTGCCGCCGGAGTGCGTCGCGCTCGCGCCGGTAGTTGGCCAGGTGCGTGTCGGAGCAGAAGCGCAGGTAGTCCAGCTGCTGGGCGGGGTTGACCGCGGTCGGCGCGATCCGCGGCGGCTCGATCTGGGCCCAGTCGCCGTAGCGCTGCCCCCAGAACGTGGTGCCCCACGCCGCGTTGAGCGTCGCCAGGTCGCCGTGCCGGTCCCGCAGCCACTCCCGGAAGGCGGCCGCGCACGTGTCGCAGTAGCAGTGCGCGTTGACCCCGGCGAACTCGTTGTGCACGTGCCACAGCGCGACGGCCGGGTGCGCGCCGTACCGCCGGCCGAGCTGCTCGGCGACGGCGGCGGAGGCCCGGGCGTAGTCCGGCGAGCTGGGGCAGAAGCTCTGCCGGCCGCCCTGGCCGAGGACGTGCCCGGCGCGGTCGACCAGCCGGGCGCCGGGGTGGCGGTGCGCGAACCAGGGCGGCGGCGCCGCCGTCGGCGTGGCCAGGTCGACCCGGATCCCGTTGCCGTGCAACAGGTCGAGGGCGCGGTCGAGCCACTCGAACGTGTAGCGGCCTTCGTCGGGCTCGATCAGCGCCCAGCTGAAGATGCCGATGCTGACGAGGTTGACGCCGGCGACCCGCATGAGCTCGACGTCCTGCGCCCAGATCTCCTCGGGCCACTGCTCCGGGGCGTAGTCACCGCCGTACGCGATCGCGTCCAGCCCTCGTGGATACGGCCCCATCTCGTGCTCCCTACCGCTTACCGTGAACGTTCCCAGAATCAGTATCGCATGTTCTACCCGTTCAATTCGGGGATGCGCAACGTCTTGACACCGTGCAGGACCGAGCCAAAACTGGGAGCGCTCACGGTCGTTCACCCCCGTCTTCCCCCGACGACGATCGCTTAGTTGGAGACCTCATGAAGCCGAAGTTCCGCGCACTCCTGCTCGCGGCCACGGCCGGCACCCTCCTGCTCTCCTCCGCCTCCGCCTGCGGCTCCGGTGACGCCGCCGAGACCGGCGGCAAGGTCGAGCTGACCTTCTGGTCCTGGGTGCCCGGCATCGACAAGGTCGTGGCGCAGTGGAACACCGCCCACCCCGACATCCACGTCACCGTCAGCAAGCAGGCGCAGGGCGACGAGGAGGTCACGAAGGTCCTCACCGCCCACAAGGCCGGCAACCCGCCGGACCTCTTCCAGGCCGAGTACCAGGCGCTGCCGACCCTGGTCAGCAACGGTGCCGCGGCCGACCTCACCAAGCACGCCGGCGACGCCAAATCGAAGTTCGCGCCCGGCGTGTGGAGCACGATCACGCTCGGCACCGACGCGGTCTACGCGATCCCGCAGGACTCCGGGCCGATGATGCTGTACTACCGCGCCGACCTGTTCAAAGACCTCGGCCTGCAGGTCCCCACGACCTGGGACGAGTTCGCGCAGGTCGCCAAGCAGGTGAAGCAGAAGGACCCGAAGCGCCGCCTGACCACGTTCTCCGCCGGTGACCCCGGCTGGTTCGCCGGCCTCGCCCAGCAGGCCGGCGCCCAGTGGTTCGGCGTCAGCGGCGACACCTGGTCGGTGCACGTCGACGACCCGGCGACCAGGAAGCTCGCCGACTACTGGAGCGGCCTCGTCGCCGCGGGTGACGTCGACAGCCAGCCGATGTACACCCCCGAATGGAACAAGGCACTCAACGACGGCACCCTGATCGCCTGGCCGAGCGCGGTCTGGGGCCCGGGCGTCCTGGCCGGCAACGCACCCGACACGGCGGGCAAGTGGGCCATCGCCGAGCTGCCGCAGTGGACCGCCGGCGAGCACAAGACCGGCAGCTGGGGCGGCTCGTCCACCGCCGTGGCCGCGAAGAGCAAGCACATCGCGCAGGCCACCCAGTTCGCCGTGTGGCTCAACACCGACCCGGCCGCCGTCACCGGCCTGATCACCGAGGGCGGCATCTACCCGGCCGCGACCGCCGCGCAGTCCGGCGGGGCCCTCGCCAAGCCGCCGGCGTTCTTCAGCAACCAGCCCGAGTTCTACACCCTCGCCCAGCAGTTCGCGGGCACCGCCGCCGGCGTCACGTGGGGCCCGAACGTGAACGTCACCTACGCCACGTACAAGGACGCCTTCGCCAAGGCCATTACCGGTAGGACCGCCTTCGGTCCGGCCGTGGACCAGATGCAGAAGGCCACCGTCGACGACCTGAAGAAGAACGGCTTCAAGGTCTCGGGATGACACGACGTCCGACGCGTACGGCGCCCGCCCGGGTGCCGTACGCCTTCCTCAGCCCGGCCATCGTGCTCTTCGCCGTCTTCATGGTCGTGCCCATCGGCTACACCGTCTACCTGTCGCTGCGCCGGGCGAAGGTGACCGGGCTGGGGCTCGGCGCCGCCGCCCGCAGCGAGTCCTTCGCCGGCCTGGCGAACTACCGGGCCGTGCTGGACGACGACGAGTTCTGGCGCAGCGCGGTGCGGGTGCTCATCTACGGCGGGCTGCTCGTGCCGACGATGCTCGGCCTCGCGCTGCTCTTCGCGCTGCTGCTGGACCTGCCCCGGGCCCGGGCCCGGCGGTTCTCCCGGATCGCGATCTTCCTGCCCTACGCGGTGCCGGCCGTCATCGCCAGCCTCATGTGGGGGTTCATCTACCTGCCGTCGGTCGGCCCCGGCCAGTGGCTGCTGGTCCAGGCGGGCGGCGACCCGGTGAACCTGCTCGGCCCCACCAGCATCTACTTTTCCATCGCGAACATCGCCGTGTGGGGCGGCACCGGGTTCAACATGATCGTGATCTACACCGCGCTGCGGGCGGTGCCGACCGAGATGTACGAGGCCGCCCGCCTCGACGGCGCCACCGAGGCGCAGATCGCCTGGCGGATCAAGATCCCGATGTTGATGCCCGCGCTGATCATGACCTTCGTCTTCTCGCTCATCGCCACCCTCCAGGTGTTCAGCGAGCCGACGACGCTGCGCCCGCTGACGAACGCCCTCCCGTCGAACTGGACCCCGCTGATGAAGATCTACCAGGATGCCTTCGCCCGCGACGACATCCACTCGGCGGCCGCCGCCTCGGTCGTGCTCGCCCTGGTCACGCTGGTGTTCTCGTTCGGCTTCCTGCAACTGGTGCAGCGCCGCGCGTTCGGATCCGAGCAGTGAAGCCGCGCTTCTTCACACTGCCGACGGCGGTGCTGCTGATCGGGGCGCTCTACTGCCTGCTGCCGATCGTGTGGGTGGTCACCGCCGCGTCGAAGACCAACGCGGAGCTGTTCCACAGCTTCACCCTCGCCCCCGGCACCGCGCTGCTGGACAACATCGGCGAGCTGTCGAGCTACCAGTCCGGCATGTACTGGCGGTGGATCCTCAACACGGCCCTCTACGCCGGCGTGGGGGCGCTGCTGTCGACCGCGGTGTCCGGGCTCACCGGGTACACCCTCGCCAAGTACCGCTTCCCGGGCCGCTCGGTGGTCTTCAACGTCCTGCTCGCCGGGGTCCTCGTGCCGGCCGTGGTCCTGGCGATCCCGCAGTATCTGCTGCTGGCGAAGTTCCAGCTCACCGACAGCTACCTGTCGGTGCTGCTGCCGAGCGTGCTGAGCCCCTACGGCATCTACCTCGCCCGGATCTACGCGGCCGCCGCGGTGCCCGACTCGCTCATCGAGGCGGCCCGCGCCGACGGCGCCGGCGAACTGCGGATCTTCGCCAGCATCGCGGCCCCGTCGATGGTCCCCGGACTGGTCACCGTGTTCCTGTTCCAGTTCGTCGCGATCTGGAACAACTTCCTGCTGCCGTTCATCATGCTCACCTCCGACGACCGGTTCCCCGTCACCGTCGGGCTCTACACGATGCTCAACCAGGGCAACACCACGCCCGCGCTCTACACCCTGGTCGTCACCGGGGCGCTGCTGTCGATCCTGCCGCTGGTCGTGCTCTTCCTGACGCTGCAGCGGTACTGGCGGGTCGACCTGCTGTCCGGAGCGGTCAAGGGCTAGCGCTGGTGCACAATGTCGTCGTGCCCGAACCGCGTCGCCGCCCCGCCCGCCGTCCCACCATCAACGATGTGGCGGCGGCGGCCGGGGTGTCCAGGGGCACCGTCTCCCGCGTCCTCAACGGCGGCCGCGACGTCAGCGACGCCGCCCAGGAGGCGGTCGAGAAGGCCATGCGCAAGACCGGCTACGTCGTGAACCAGCACGCCCGCAGCCTCGTCACGCAGCGCTCGCAGTCGGTCGCGTTCATCCTGTCCGAGCCGCAGGACCGGCTCTTCGAGGACCCCAACTTCAACGTCCTGCTGCACGGCTGCACCCAGGCCCTCGCGAAGCACGACATCACCCTGCTGCTGACCCTCGCCAGCAGCCTCGAGGACCGCAAGCGCCTCGGCCGCTACCTGACCGGCGGCCACGTCGACGGCGCCCTGCTCGTCTCCACCCACAGCGGCAACCCGCTCATCCCGGAGCTGCTCAGCCGCGGCCTGCCGGTCGTCGCGTGCGGCAAGCCCCTCGGCTACGAGCGGCAGGCCGCCTACGTCGCCGCCGACGACCGCGACGGCGCCCGGCAGATGGTCGAATACCTGCGCTCCACCGGCCGCCGCCGGATCGCCACGATCACCGGCCCCCTCGACACCCCCGGCGGCATCGAACGCCTCGCCGGCTACCGCGAGGCGCTCGGCGACTCCGACCCGGCCCTGATCGCCCACGGCGACTACACCCGCGCCGGCGGCGAGGCCGCGATGCGCCGCCTCCTCTCGCAGACCCCGGACCTGGACGCGGTCTTCGTCGCCTCGGATCTCATGGCCGCCGGCGCCATCACCGTGCTGCAACTCGCGGGCAAGCGCATCCCCGAGGACGTCGCGGTCGGCGGCTTCGACGACAGTCAGGTCGCCCTGACGACCCAGCCGCCGTTGACGACGGTGCGCCAGTCGTACCCCCGCATCAGCGCCGAAATGGTCCGGCTGCTGCTGAGTCTCATCGACGGGGAGAGCCCCGCCGCCGTCATCGTCCCCACCGAACTGGTCGTCCGGGAGTCGGCCTAACGCTCCAGGATGTCCCGCAGGGCGTTGAGGTCGGCCTGGACCGCGCCACAGTCCCGCTCGAACTCCTCGTCGGTCATCTCCGGCTGCCGTCGCACACTGAACACGACCTCGCTGCCGTCACCGTCGACCGTCACCCGCATCGGGTTGTAGAACGTCTGCCCCGACGGCACCGTCACGTGGTGATCCATGACACCGAACGGATTCTCCGGCGCCCAGTCCAGCAGGATCCGCCCCATGTCCGACTCGGCGACCCATTGTCCGTCGACCTGCTCGACGGACTTCAACAACCCCGGCGCCCACGCCGGCAGGTTCCTCGGATCCGACGCATAGGCGTAAACCTCCGCCGCCGACCGATCGATGTGCGTGCTGACATGCCGCGACTCCGTCATACCCCCGATCCTGCCCCGTCACCGCCTCCTCCGCGACCCGCCGCGGCCTGTCCACGGTGCCCGGGCCGGGACGCCCCGCGGGGCGTCCCGGCCCTCGTGCCTGAGGGTCAGCAGCCGCAGGTGTAGTAGAGGATGTCCCAGTGGTTGCCCTCGTCGGTGTAGAGGTTGCCCGAGGCGGCCTGGTACTGGTAACCCCACCCGGGGATGTATCCGACGTAGGCGTAGTGCCCGGTGATGTAGCCGTTGACGCACGAGGTCTTCTGGATGTCGAGCTTGTAGCCGTTCCAGTGGCTGTACGTGCCACCGGCGTGACCGGTTTCCGTGCCGGCGGTGATGGTGACGGCGCAGCCGCTGGCCCGCTTGAACGTGATGATGCCGGTGATCGTGGCCTGCCGAATGCCCTCGAACGAGGTGCAGGTGGCGTTGTTGCGGTCGCTGCAGTTGCCGCTGGAGGTCCAGCTGATCCCAGCGGCACGCAACTGCGAGGCAGCGCTGGAGTGACTGACAGCGAACGCGGGCGTCCCGAAACCGAGGACGATCGCGATCGCACCAAAGCTGGCGAGCAACACAGTGAGCACGCGGCGCCCGGCGCGCAGGGTCATAGGCATGGGGCATCTCCTGATTCGCAGCAGAGGGGTAACTTTCTTGCGAAGCGGAGGCCGGCCAGTGCAATTTTTACCATAGGCAGACATCGATGCCAAGCCGACCGCCCGGCACATCACGACCCGTAGCCGCACCCGGCTACCTGAACCAGATGCGGATTCGCGATCGCCCAGCCGGCTGGCCGGATGGAGTCACAGCGCCTTTCCAACGAAGAGCGCCCCGGACGCGGTTGAGGGGGTGTGGGTGGAGCGCAGCTCCCCCACGGGGAGCGAAGGCGAAGCCAAGCGCGAAGAACGCGGAGAACCCCCGGACGCAAGAGGCCCCCGCCGCGAAGCAGGGGCCACCAAGGGTTGTAGCGGGGACAGGATTTGAACCTGCGACCTCTGCGTCTCGTGATGCCTCGTGGTGGGACCTCTGCCCGGATCTTGCCCAGACGGAATGATCTGCGTGGAGGCCGCGCAGGATCAAGATCCGATTGATGCACACCCAACTTCAGCTACTCACCGTAACGGAGCTTCTTGCCTGTCGAGAGTCTCCGTCAGTCGCGCACTGGACATGGAACCTCTGTGGACTTGCGGTCGGCCGGGTGGACGGCTGTTCGAGGCGCCAGAGTCGTCGCCGGCCACCCCGCCGCTCGCGGCAGTCAACAAGGCCGACCCAGTGCCTCGTTTGCGACGTGGCGCGACCCAGCAGTAATCCTGGCATTCTCTGGCATTCTCTGGCGTTTTCTAACGCTCGACGTTAGGATTTGCCTATGAGCTCCGAGACGATCTACGCACGGGTCCCGACCGCGATGAAGGAAGCGATCGACACCTACGCCACAGAGCGGGGCACCAAGCTGACCAGCGCAGTGGTGGATCTGCTCGGACGCGGGCTTGAAGCGGTCGCCGATGAGAAATCCATCAACGACCTGCTCGCGAACCTGGCCCGTACCACCGCTGAGAAGGCCGACGTCGAAGCCGAACTAGTGACCGCACGAGCGCAATTGGCCACGCTGTCAACCTTCGCCGATCGAGCGGGCCAGCGCGTTGGCACTTGCCCGAGCTGCAGCAAGCCGATCACTGGAGCCGACTTGTTCGCTGTTACTCGCTGCCCGGCCTGCAAGCAGCCCTTGACCGAGTTGCTCGCGCCGAAGGCTGGTGCTGTCTCGACGCTCGACCAGCGGGAGATGCTGCTGCTGGTCGGCGCGCTCGGTGCAGTGCTTGCGATCGCCTATCTGTCCACCAAGAAGTAGCAAGGGAGATCCTGATGAAAAGCAAGCAGATCCTGGCCTTGGTCGCGGTTGGTGCCACTCTCTACCACCTCGCCGCGCTGTCCAGGGACGCCGAGCGGTGGGCGAACAACGCACGGCGGGTACGTGCCAACCCAACCCCAGAGAACCTGATCGGCCTGCTCCTCGCCAGCGGCATCCTGCTCGCCGACCTTCGGTCGATCTGATGCGCATCGGTTGCACGGGGGCAGGTTCTGCTGGCCCCCGGTACAACCGATGCGCATCAGGCGCCATCCGAACGGCCGGAAGTCAGCTGCAGACGGTGGTGGTGCTGTTTGGGCAGGTCGGGCGGGCTTCATGGTCGGGGCTCGCGCGTTGCGCGCCGAGCTGCCCGCCTGGGGTCAAGGGGAGCAGCTCCCGATCGGTAATACTGGTACACCTGCCCGTTGTGCCTTGACGTCGTCTTCCGGATCGTCGTCAGCCAGCCGGACTCGATACTGACGATCGAGCACGCCCGCCGGAGTGCTCCATTTTGCCGCCGACCCACAGATCAGCGGGTCTACGTCGGCGGACGGACCGCCGAACGACGTCCCCAGTCCTGATCTGCTGCCGACGTGCGTCACGCTGCTCCGCGACACCTACGCCAGGACGGCTCCCCCGCGCAGTCGTCGCCCAGGCCATCCTCGCCATGTTCGCGGCCTGGCCGACGGCTGACCGCCAGATCGTCGTCCAAGCACTGCTCGGATAATTCACGACCGACGCACGCCGACCATGCAGGCATGTCGTCTGTTGCGGCCGGCACCGGCTATGTGGGCACCGGCAGCGGGTGCCTGATCTGTAGTTCGTGTTCTTCGAGGCTTCGCAGGATCAGGGTCTCGTCCTGGCACTGGTTGAGCAGGAACAGCTCGCGGGTCTGGCATTGCGGGCACAGTCTGACCGCGGCCAGCGGCCACAGGTCGACGGGGTTCCCACCGGCGCCATTGACGTAGATCCGGTCCGGTCGCAGCGGGGAAAGGCTGGGCCGGTCAAAGGGTTCCCAGCTGGGATGGCTGCCCCTCAGTGTCAGCCCGACGATCCGGTACGAGGAGTCGTCCAGGTACTCACAGCGTTCCACCCAGTCCCAGGGGTTCGCGGCGAGCCAGTTCGCTGTTGTGAGCGCCGAGATGACATGGGGTTCGAGGGTCTCCACGTCCTTCTCGATTTCATGGTGAGCGCGGACGCCGTGCGAGTGGTGGGTGCGGTTGCGGACCTGCTTGATCGCGGCGAGCGCGTCGCGGATGCCACCCGCGTCACGGAGCCGGCCGAGGTCGGTGACCTGCGGCGTGGCGGCGCCGTCGGCGAACCGGCCGATGAACGTCGTCCAGGTACCGAAGGTGGCGCCAGTCCGCAACTGGCCGCGTAGCGCCGCGGTGAACCCGCCCTGGTCGGCGATCAGCTCGCCCAGCGCGAGGATGCCGAGCACGCGGGCGACGCCTTCGCCGAGTTTCAGCAGGCCGTCCTGCTGTTCGGCGGGATGGGTGCTGATCCGGTACCGCCGGGCGAGGGACGCGATGTGAAATGGGTAAGTCCATTCGGCTCGCCCGACCGGGTCCTCGACCGGCCGCATCAGGTCGGCGACGAGCGCGGCCTCGGAGGCGGCCGACCGGATTTCGTCACGGAGCCGCTGAACGTCCGTCTGGCCTGCGCTGAACACGTTCGGCAGGGTGTTCGACGCCGCCGCCCGGATCCTACGTCGGCTCTCCTGCACCGCCTCGAGGTCGCGCTCGATCTCTCCGTCGAACAGGTCGACGGGGACCTGGATGTCCATCAGCTTGCGGCCGGTCATCCGCAACGCGGCCGACGAGTCCTCCGGACGCGAGTTCAGCCATTCGCACAGCAGGCGGCCGCGCCCCTCGACGGGATGGAGCACGAACATCGAGGTGACGGCCTCGCCGAAGTTCGGCGGAAGCAGTCGCCAGTTGCCGGGCCAGCCAACCAGGTCACCGTCGCGGCACACGGTCATCGGCAGGCGGGCCTCGGAGGCCTCCGGCAGGGCGGCAGCGGACTCGACGTCGTGCAGGTGCCTGACGCTCAGGTGCCGCCAGCCGCTGTTCTCCCCGACTATCCGAACCCTGGCCGTCTCCCGCCGCGCGAACCGCTTTAGTGAGTCGAAGTCCGCGTTGATCCGGGCGACGAAGAAATGGGTCGGCGAGATCTCGTAGCCGAACCGGGTCTTGCCGGGGTCGAACCATGCGTCCGGGTCCGTCGGCCAGACCTCGTCGCGTAGGTGATCCTGCGGATCGCGGTGGGCCGGAAGGTCGACCGATGTGCTCAACGCCGGGTCCGCCTCGACGTCCCGGCCGTTCTTCTGAATCTCCCCAGCCGGGTCCGGCACCCGCAGCAGTCGACTCACCGCGTTCTGGAACCCGGCCGTCGTTGGCCACGTCTCGCCGGCGTCGCGCACCGCCGCACGCAGTACGCCGAGGGCCTTGTTCCTGGTCGCCCAGGAGGACCCGATAAGCTGGCGCAACGGTTCGGCGAGGGTATCTCGGCTGAACACGTTGCGACACGGAGCCTCGGTGGCCAGGCGGCGAGCGGTCGACTCGGTCAGATCGAACCGGGCTCGCAGCGCCCGGTCGACGACGATCCTACGGACCGCGAACTCCTCTGTGCGCAGCAACCGCACGCGGGCGTTCCACGGATGCTGCGGATCTCGCGTGATGGCGACCGCGTTCTGATACGCGTCGGTGACGGCGGCGATCTGGTCCGGCGCAAGGTATCGGCGTTTCCTGCCGCGCGACTGGCGCATCTGCTGCCACTCGTCGCGGGCGTTCACCAGCACGACCCTGCCGCGACGGTCGACGTCCTTATGATTACTCAGGAGCCAGTAGTACGGCTCGATGGCCGTGTTGTACAGCAGTTGCTCCGGCAGCGCGACGATGCCCTCAAGCAGGTCGTTCTCCAGGATCCACCGACGGATCTCCGACTCGCCCGATCCGGGACCGCCCACGTCCAACGGCGATCCGCTGAACAGGACGCCCACGCGGCTGCCACCGTCCTCCGGCCGTTTCATCTTCGCTACCATGTGCTGCAGGAACAGCAACGACCCGTCGCCGATGCGAGGCAGGCCCGCGCCGAAACGGCCGCCAGACCCGAGCATCTCGGCCTCGTGCCTGACGACGTCCTGAACGTTTCGCCAGTCCAGACCGAACGGCGGAGCCGAGATCAAATAGTCGAACACCTCGCCGGGAAAACCGTCCTGACTCAACGAGTTGCCATGCACGACACGACCGCCGCCGTCGCCCCGCATCAACATATTCGAACGGCAGATCGCGTACGTCCGCGCGTTGATCTCCTGACCGAACGTCTCGACGACGACGGACGGATTGCATACTTCGATCTGCCGACGCGCCTCCAACAACGCTCCCCCGATACCGCACGCGGGGTCGTGGACGGTCCGCCGACCGGTGCCCTTGTCCTGCGGCACCAGCAGCTCCACCATCACCCGAACAACGTCCCGCGGTGTAAAGTTCTCGCTGGCAGCGTCGTAGTTGGCCGCAGCGAAGGCCTGTACGAGCTCCTCGAAGACGGCGCCCATCCGGCGGGCGCTCACCGCCTGCGGGCCCAGATCGAGGTCAGCGAACCGACGCACCACCGGATACAGCAACCGAGCCCTGTCCAGACGGCTGATCTGCCGGTCGAAGTCGTACGCCCGTAGCACGTCGGCGATGAGTTCCGAGTACCCGGCAACGTGATACCGGAGATTCCTGGCAACCTCCATCGGATCCGACGCCACCGACTGGAAGCTCATCTGACTCGTGTTGTAGAACGGCAGGCCCGTCGTCTCGCACAACACGGCATCGAGATCGGCGAAACCTTCAGCATGCAGCTGACCGAAACGATGGACCACTTCCCCCGCCGTCGGCTGCAGCAACAGGTCGAGCCGACGCAACAGGGTGAACGGCTCGACCACACTGGCGTACTCCGACGGCCGGTAGTCACCCCGCAGCAGATCTCCGATCGACCAGACCAGCGCGCTCAGATCCTTGGCCTCGCTGCTCACGAACTCCCCCCGCCCCGCGACGTGCCGAAGCCATCGATCATTCCACCTTGTCGTCAGCCAACGAAGTCTGCCTCGGCGGGCTTGATACGTGGACGGCACGCGGCGGTTCCGGTACGTGTCCGCCGGAAACCGGGAGACCATCCGGGTCGGAACCGGAGGTACCTTCGCTGCGGCGGTCCCGAACCCTCCCCAGAGAGAGACCCGGTGAGCAATTTGGTGATCGACCACAGCCGCATCGCAGTTCAGTATCGGGTTCACCAGGAGGGCAGATGGAATACCCAGACGTCTTCGTCAATCTGCGAAGCGCCGTACTTCGCGGAAGTCGCTCATACCACCGGCTGGAGCATCTGGGCCGCAACCGCGACTCGGAGGCGGACTCCCCTGGGCGGGGCTATACGTTGGCCGAAGAGACGATCACGGACCTTCTCATCGCCGACATGGCCGGGGTCGCGTACGAGGTGGCAGGACCCTGCCCGGATTGTTTACCCGAGAGTGCTGACTGCGCTCATTGGAACGGCGTGGCCAAGTCTTCGGAAGCCAGGTTGCTGATCCGGCCGTTGACGAAGGCCGAGGAAGGCGGCAACCGCAAGAAGAAGGCCGTCGGAGCGGATTTCGCGATGACCTTCCATAACTCCACAGCGACCGGCGGCGCCCCCGGCGTCCGCCTTCTGATCCAGGCCAAGCGAGCAGTCCTCCCGGTGGGCCGGATCCTGACGACTCCTGCTGAGGACAGACAGTTCAGGCAGCTCATCACGAGCGCCGACGAATACGGTGCCGTCCCTTACTACGCCCTTTACGTTCAGCACCCTGACGCGCACAGAGTGTCGGAGACCCGTTGCCCCTACACCAGCGAGTCCGCAGCCGATACAGCCATCGTCCTGGCCCCCGCGCACCCCGACCGCGGACTCCTCAATTCCCGGGCCGAGGATGCGATTGCGGTCGGCCGCCCTCTCCTGTGTATGACCGGGTGCCCTTGCTGCGGAACCCGCACCACGGCAGTGACCTTCGACGCTGCCCTCGCGTTTGTCCATCAGGATTTTCCTGGCTACCAACCCCAGGAAGATCTGCGTCCACTGCCTGCCGGACAGGCCGCCGTCTCGATCGACGACGGCCGGGCCGCTGTGGTGGAGGCGCCGAATCGATCCCCCCGACGAGGAGGGGCGGCCGGTGACGACAGGAAAATCCTGATCGTCCGACTTGGAACGACCAGGGAGTCACCGGACGGGCGCTGGATCGGTTACAGCCCGGACATGAACCCTCAGCAGGTCAAGGACTCCGCGAGCAAAGGGTGGATCCTGGACGAGAGAAAGGTTGCCGCCGTCAGGCACGTCGTAGCGACCTTTCGAGACGACGTGGTCGGCATCTACCAGATCTCACCCAATGGCCCCGTCAAGGAGCGGGTGTCGGGCAACCGCTGGATCTGGAACCTCAGGCTGCAGGACTTCACCGACGCCGATCTAGCCGAAGAGCTTCGTGAGCGGGCCCGGAGCAGAGTCCGGGGACTGACTCCGGGGACTCGAAGCCCGGTGATCTATGCGTGACGCCGCTGACCCGGTGAACGTTCATGGACAACGACGCACCAGGCGCGAGGATCCCAGGCCCTGGGTCCCGGGGTCGTTCGTTCGTGCGGCGTCCGGCGGGCCTGACTCAGGTCGCCGTCCCGGTGCCGGCCTGTACCGTGCCCGTCGCCGCCCACCCGGGCAAGGGGCGTGCCGGCACCGCGGCCACAACCCGGCAGCGCCCGGCACGGAAACCAGCGCAAGACCCAGCGTGAGGCCCAGCACAGGGTCCGGCGTCGGACATGTCGGCGACCGCACCTGAGTCCGCGCCGCGGAGAACCGGGCCAGCGCAGCGGCTGGTGGACGACGTGTTGGCGGCCGGCGGCGTCCTGGTGGTACGAGACGACCGACATGAGCGGAAGGCCGTGCTGGACCCACTTGTCGAAATGGCGTTTGTGATCCTCGTAGAACCACCATCCGACCAACGCACCGTCCTCGCCATGGACAGGTTGTCTGAACCACTTGGGCCCGGCCTTCGCCTGTACACCAACCATCAGGCCAAGACTGAACCGTTGGGCGTCGCGGACCTGCACGAACATATCCGTGCCCAGGTCGCCTCGCGCGTTGACCATCGGTGACCAGTGGATACGCCTGAAATCGAACGAGATCGCATCGACACCCAGTTCCCCGGTCTCATCCTCAGCCGTTCCCTGCATACGCCTCGCCGCCGTTCATCGGTGCCGCGGTGCGATCCACCGAACGATCCCGAACTTCGGGCCTACAGTACGTAGCCGACCACGGTTGCCTAAGTCACACCCCGGTGCAGGCCAATTTGGCCGTCCCGATCGGCTGAGAACAAAATCGTGCTGGCCCATGACATCTCGTGCTGTCTCGTTTGCCCGGACAGCGCCCGGAAGGAGATCAAAAACGCCGCCCTCGACCGAGGTGCGGCGTTTCGACCTGCATCTTCTTTGTAGCGGGGACAGGATTTGAACCTGCGACCTCTGGGTTATGAGCCCAGCGAGCTACCGAGCTGCTCCACCCCGCGTCGGTTTCTCAACCTTACCTGATGGGTGCCAATGGTTTCTCGGCGGGGCACTCAACCTTCCGGGTGGTGCTGTCGTCTTGACCGCGACGAAAGGAGAGCCCGTGTTCTGGAAACGCAGCTTCGATGGCCTCGACGCCCTCGTCGCGGAGCGTGGCAGTGCGCTGCTCGCCACGGCGGTGCTGCTCACCGGCAGCCGCGCGGCGGGGGAGGACCTGCTGCAGGGCGCGCTGGAGCGGCTGATGCGCTCGTGGGGGCGGGTCCGTGAGGACCGCGAACGGTACCTGCGACGCACCATGTATCACCTCGCCGTCGATCAGTGGCGGGTGCGCCGTCGGCGGCCCGAGGTGTTCGTGCACGCGGAGCCGCAGGGGCAGCCCGACGCGACCGACACCGTCGCGCTGCGGCAGGCGCTGATGCAGGCGCTCGCGCAGTTGCCGCCGCGGCAGCGCGCGGTGCTGGTGCTGCGGTACTGGGAGCAGCTCAGCGAGGCCGAGGCCGCCGAGGTCCTCGGCTGCTCGGTGGGCACCGTCAAATCGACCGCCTCGCGGGGTCTGTCCCGCCTCCGCGAGCTCACCGCGACCTGGGACCTCCAGCCATTTCCCATCTCCAGTGGAGCGCAACGATGAGCATCGACCTTGAAACGCAGCTCGCGGCCGGCATGCACGAGCACGTCACGGATCTGACCGTTGACGGCGCCGCCGTTCTCGGGCGGGCGACCCGGCGGCACCGTCGCCGTGTCGCCGTGATCCGCACCGGCTACGCGCTGGGCGTCGCCGGTCTCGCCGGGGTCCTCGCCGTCGGGCTGACGGCCGGTGGCACCGGTGGCCGTGCCACCCAGGACCCACCCGCGGTGCAGGCCGGGGCGCCGGCCTCGCTGCGGCTGCAGAAGGCGGCCGCGGCCAGCGACAACATCAGCTACCGGATGAAACTGACGATGACCAACCCCGCGGGGGAGGTGTTCAACGTCTACGAGGGGGCCTTCGACCCGCTGACCGCCACCGGGCGCGTCAGCAACTCCAGGGACGATTCCGTCGCCGTCGAGCTGCTCATCGACGGCACCCGGTACATGGGCGCCGAGCCGCCGCTCGCCCCGCTGCCCCCGGACAAGGGACCCGGCGAGAAGTACAGCCGCTATGGCCAGTATCCGGGCAGGTACGACCGCCTGTCGCTGTTCGGCGAGAACAGCCTGCTCAGCGCGGCGGCACCCGATCCGGCGGTGCTGGTGAAGGCCCTGGAGCAGGTGAACGCGACCATCACGCAGGCCGCCGACGGCACCCTGCACTTCACCTACTCGACGCAGCACGAGCTGGACTCGACCACCAACGCCGGCGACGTGACGCTCAACGCCGACGGCCGTATCGCGAAGGTGACCCTCGTCAGCACCTGGCAGACGACGGCGAAGGGCCGCCTCGACACCGGCACCGTGCACGCCACGCTCGAACTGTCCGACTACGGGCTGCCGGTCCACGTCGAGCGCCCCGCGGACGTCGTGCCGGCGAACTGACCCACCCGCAGGTCCGGCGGGCGCGCCCGCCGGACCTGCGACGATGACATCCATGCGGGTGGGGGAGCTGCTGCACCGGACCGACAAGTCGGTCGTGAGGGCCGGCACCACCACCGCCGGCGCGCCCGTGGTGATCAAGACGATCACCACCGACGACCCGTACTGGGTGCGGTGCCGGTCGCGGGAGCTGGCCGTCCATGCCGCCTTCGCCGAGCGCCCGCCCGGGTTCCGGGTTCCGGAGGTGCTGTTCGCCGGGGAGCGGACCACGGTGTTCGCCCGGCTGCCCGGGGCACGGCTGCACGACCGCCGCCACCTCGACGCCGACCTCCCGCCGGCCACGGTCGCCGCGGTCCGCGCCGCGGTGGCCGCCGTCGCGACCTGGACCCCGCCCGGTGACACGGAGCGGCTGCCGGACCCGCATGACACGATCGAGGCGGAGCACGCCGCGGGCCTGCTGAGCGAGCCGGAACGCGGCGAACTGCACCGGCTCGTCGAGCGGCTCGGCCCGGCCCGCGTGTTCGCGCACGGCGACCCCATCCCCACCAACGTCCTGCTGCACGACGGTGGCGCCGCGCTCGTCGACTGGGAGCTGGCCGGCCCGCGCCTGCCCGGATACGACTGGGCCGTCCTCTTCGTCACCGGCGCGACCGGCAGCCCGTCCCTCGCCGCCGCGATCCTGGCCGAGACGGCCGCGCTGCGGGAGGCGTTCACGGTCAACCTCGGCCTGCTGCTGTGCCGCGAGATCCGCATCCACCGCGGCCTGCCCGGCCCGGCCGGCCTCGACGCGATTCGCGACCGGTGGCGCCACCTGCTCGGACCCGGCTGACCCGCGGTCCGCGTCACGCCTCCGCCGCTCCCGGCGGCGAAGCGCCGGCTGACTCGCGGTCCGCGTCACACCGCGCTGAGCGGCGAAGCGCCGGCTGACCCGCGGTCCGCGTCACGCCTCCGCCGCCCCCGGTGGCGAAGCCCCGGCCAGGTCGACGAAGGCGCGGATCAGCCGGTTCTCGGCGGCGGTGCGCCAGACGAGGGCCCACCCGACCGGTGTGGCGTCGCGGACGGGCAGGAAGACCAGGTTGGGCCAGGAGTAGAACGCGGGGATGTCGCTGGTGACGGCTGCGACGACCCGTCCCGAGCCGACGGCGGCCAGTGCGTCGTGCAGCGTGGTGACGCGCGGGCCGCGGGCGATCGGACGGCCGGACGGGGTGTGGAACGGGTTGAGGACCTCCTCCATGTATGCGGGGATCGAACCCCCGCCCACGACCGCGTGGTCGCCGAGGTCCTCCAGGCACACCGAGCCGCGCCCCGCGAGGGGGTGCGTGGCGCCCACCATGAGCATCACTTCGGTGGTGCGCAGGACCGGCCCGACGGTCAGGTCCGGTTCGCGCACCGGGAGCCAGAGCAACGCCAGATCCACCTCGCCGGAGCGCAGCGGGACGAGGGGATCCGGGGGCTGGACCTCGCGCACGTGGATCTGCGCGGCGGGGTGGCGGTCCTGGAACCGGCGGAGGACGTCGCTCAGCACCAGCGCCATCGGACCCATCAGGCCCAGCTTCAGCGCGCCGGAGATGCCGGCGGTGGTCGCGGCGGCCGCGTCGATCCCGGCCATGATCCGCCGGTAGCCCGCGCTGAAGTCCCGGTGGAGCTGCTCGCCGAGCGGAGTGAGCAGGACCGTGCGCGTGGTCCGTTCGAACAGCAGGCCACCGACGTGCCGCTCCTGCTTCGCGATCGACTGGCTGATCCGGCCCGGAGTGAGGTGCAGCCGCGCGGCGGTCCGGCCGAAGTGCAGCTCCTCCGCCAGGACAAGGAAGATCTCGATGTCCCGCAGGTCGATCATGCGGCGATTATTGCCGGTTCGCTCAACAGTCTGTGCTGCAGGTCGTCGTTGATCAGCATCAGGCCGGGCCGGCATGCTGGGCTCCCAGGTCATAGACATGGCGTTCATCGTACTTCATTGCAACGCAACGTTGCATTGAATGTACAACTGTTGCAACGATTATCAGCCTCTGAGCTGCTGTTATAAGGGCAGTGCGCAACGAGCGTGTTGCCTAAAATAGAAAGGCAACGTAGCGTTTCCATTGTTCGAAACACCGGACAGCACAACGAGACATCAGGAGCTCACGATGCAGCAGTTCGCCACTCCCGCCCCGATCGCCGCCGTCCTCGACATCCCCGCGGGGCGTATCCAGCTCATCGCCGCCGACCGCGCCGACACCACGGTCGAGATCCGGCCGGCGGACCCCACGAAGCACCGCGACGTGCAGGCGGCCGAGCAGGCCAAGGTCGACTACCGCGACGGCGTCCTGCGCGTCGAGCTGCCGGCCAAGCACCGGATCCTCGGCGCGACCGGGTCCGTCGAGGTGACGGTGCAGCTGCCGGCCGGGTCCCGGGTCGAGGCCAAGGCGGCCGCCGCCGAGTTCCGCGGCGTCGGCCGGCTCGGCGACGTCGCGTTCGAGGGCGCCTACGGGCCGGTCAAGCTCGACGAGGCCGGCAGCGTCCGGCTCACCGCCTCGGCGGGCGACATCTTCGTCGGCCGCCTCAACGGCCCCGCCGAGATCACCGTCGGCAAGGGCGACATCCACGTCGCCGAGGCGGTGCGGGGCGCGGTCGTGCTGCGCACCGAGGCCGGCGCGGTGACGGTCGGCGCGGCCGCCGGGGTCTCCGCCTCGCTGGACGCCGGCACCGGGTTCGGCCGGATCAGCAACGCCCTCAAGAACACCGACGGCGCGGCCGCCCAGCTCGCGATCAACGCCAGCACCGCCTACGGCGACATCACCGCCAGCAGCAACTGACCGCAACCACACCGACAGAGGTATCAGCCATGACGAACCTGGCCATCGAGGCGCACGGCCTGCGAAAGTCCTACGGCGACAAGGTCGTGCTCGACGGCGTCGACCTCGCCGTCGCCGAGGGGACGATCTTCTCCCTGCTCGGGCCGAACGGCGCGGGCAAGACCACCACCGTGCAGATCCTGTCCACGCTCGTCCCGGCCGACGGGGGCTCGGTCCGGGTCGCCGGACACGACCTGGACCGCCACCCGGACGACGTGCGCGGCGCGATCGGCGTCACCGGCCAGTACTCGGCCGTCGACAAGCTGCTCACCGGCGAGGAGAACCTGCTCCTCATGGCCGACCTCTGGCACCTGTCCCGCCGGGACGGCGCCCGCAAGGCCGCCGAGCTGCTCGACCGCTTCGACCTCGGCGAGGCGGCGGGCCGGCCGGCCAGCACCTACTCCGGCGGCATGCAGCGCCGGCTCGACCTGGCGATGACCCTGGTCGGCGACCCGCGCCTGATCTTCCTCGACGAGCCCACCACCGGGCTCGACCCGCGCAGCCGCCGCGCCATGTGGCAGATCGTGCGGGACCTCGTCGCGACCGGCGTCACGATCTTCCTCACCACCCAGTACCTGGAGGAGGCGGACCAGCTCGCCGACCGTATCGCGGTGCTCGACCACGGCCGGCTGATCGCCGAGGGCACCGCGGAGGAGCTCAAGCGCCGCATCCCCGGCGGGCACATCGCGCTCACCTTCGCCGACCAGGTCCGGCTCGACGCCGCCCGGCAACTGTTCGGCGCGGGGATCGCCGACCCGGACGCGCTCACCCTGCAGGTGCCCAGTGACGGCGGGGTCCGTGCGATCCGCGAACTGCTCGCCCGCCTCGACGAACGCTCGATCGACATCGACGACCTGAGCGTCCACACCCCCGACCTCGACGACGTCTTCCTCACCCTCACCGGCCGGCAGGAGGCCACCCGATGAGCACCATCGCCCTCGCCGCGCGCGACTCCTCGACCATGGTCCGGCGGCAGCTCCGGCGGCTGCTGCGGTACCCGTCGATGACCGTGCAACTCATCATCACGCCCGTCATCATCCTGCTGCTGTTCGTCTACGTCCTCGGCGGCACGCTCGGCGCCGGGCTCGGCGGCGACCGCGGCGCCTACGTCAACTACGTCGTCCCCGGCATCCTGCTCATGGCGGTCGCCACGGCCGCGACCGGCACCGCCGTCATGGTCTCCTCGGACATGACCGAGGGCATCGTCGCCCGCTTCCGCACCATGCGCATCTCCCGGGCCTCGGTCCTCACCGGGCACGTCGTCGGCAGCGTCATCCAGCAGCTGCTCGGCATGGCGGTCCTCATCGGCATCGCCCTGGCGATCGGCTTCCGCCCGGCCGCCGGCGTCCTCGAGTGGCTGGCCGCGGCGGGGCTGCTCACCCTGTTCGCGGTGGGCGTCACCTGGCTCGCGGTCGCCCTCGGCCTGAAGGCCCAGACCCCCGAGGCGGCCAGCAACGCCCCGATGCCGCTGATCCTGCTGCCCTTCCTCGGCAGCGGCTTCGTCCCCACCGACTCCATGCCCACCGCCCTGCGCTGGTTCGCCGAGTACCAGCCCTTCACCCCGATCATGGAAACCGTCCGCGGGCTGCTGCTGGGCACCCCGATCGGCAACAGCGGCGGCATCGCCGTCGCGTGGTGCGCCGGCATCGCCGCGGTGTCGTACCTCTGGGCCAAGCGCACCTTCGACAAGGCCTGAGCACACGTTCGGCAGCACCTTCGGCAGCACCTTCGACAACGGCCTGAGCGCACGCGGGCCAGGGCCGCCAGACCTCCGGGTCCGGCGGCCCTGCCGTGCCTGGCTAGCGGGCGCGGGCCGCCGCGATCTCCGGCTGGTGGGCAACCGCCCAGTCGGCGAGCGCGGACAGCGGGTGCAGGAGGCTCTCGCCGAGCGGGGTCAGCCGGTACTCCACGCTCGGCGGCACCGTCGGATGGACCGTGCGCAGGACCAGCCCGTCGGTCTCCAGGCCGCGCAGGGTCCGGGTCAGCATCCGCTGGCTGATCCCTTCGATGCCGCGCTGCAGCTCGTTGAACCGAAATGGCCGCTGCCCGAGCAGGACCACCACGAGCACCGTCCACTTGTCGCCGACCCGGCGCAGGACGTCGGTCACCGGGCACTGCTCGTGCTCGGCCGCCGGCACCGGCATCGGCAGGCGGGTGCCGAGCATGGAGGGCACAGCGGTGTTCCCTGCCGACATGAAACTGCCTTCTTCCGGGTTCCGGACCGGTTCCTGACGATGGGGATACCCACCGATCGTAACCAGGAGCCCGCGTGAGCACAGGAACCAACGGCCGCGTGACGGTCATCAGCGGCGGCACCGACGGCATGGGACGGGCCCTCGCGCTCGCCCGCCTCGCCCGCGGCGACCGGGTCGTCGCCATCGGCAGCAACCCCGACAAGGGACGGACCCTGCCGGACGGGATCACGTTCCTGCGCGCCGACCTCACCTCGATCGCCGAGACGCGACGCGTCATCGCCACCGTCCGGGAGCGCTGGCCGGTCGTCGACGCGCTGGCACTGTTCGCCAACCGGCCGACGCCGCAACGGGTCTCGACGGTGGACGGCCTGGAGGCCACGTTCGCGCTGTACTACCTCAGCCGCCACCTGCTCGGTCACGGCCTGCGCGACGCGCTGGACCGGGCGCCCACCCCGGTGATCGTCAACGTGGCCGGCGTCGGCATCACCAAGGGCGCGATCCAGTGGGACGATCTGCAACTGCGCCGCCGGTACCGGATGATCACCGCCCAACTGCAGGCCGGCCGCGCGAACGACCTGCTGGGCGTGGACTTCGCCACGACCTCGGGCGCCAGGGCGCGCTACGTCCTCTACCACCCGGGCTTCACCCGCAGCGGCGACCTGAGCCCGCTGCCCGCCCCGCTGCGGGCGGTGATCCGGGTGGCGGCGAAGGTCGCGGCCCGGCCCGTCGAGGCGTCCGTGCGGCCGGTCGTCGACTGGATCGACGCGCCCCCGGCGGCCCCGCTGACCGCCGTCGACCGCGGCCGGTCGGTGCCGCTCGACCTGCCGACCCTGGATCCGGCCGCCGCCGCCCGCCTCGCCACCGTCACCGCCGAGCTTCTCGAGGCCACCGGGCCGGGCACCGACGGGACGCCCTGACGGCTGGGCGGCGGGCTACAGCCAGCCGGTCTCCGTCGCGATCCGGATCGCGTCGACCCGGTTCCGGGCGTGCAGTTTCGTGGCCGCCGCGGTCAGGTGGTTGCGCACGGTGCCGACCGACAGGAACAGCTGCCGCGCGATGTCGGCCGCCGGGGCGCCCGTCGCCGCCAGGCGCAGCACCTGCAGCTCGCGCTCGGTCAGCGGGTTGTCCGGTGTCTCCCACGCGAGCACCGCGAGCGCCGGGTCGATGACCCGCTGACCGGCGGCGAGGCGGCGGATCGCGTCGGTCATCTGCTCGGGCGTGGCGTGCTTGAGCAGGAAGCCGGCGACATGCGCCGCCATCGCCCGCCGCAGGTCGCCGGGGCGTGCCACGCCCGTCACCAGCAGTGAGCGGCACGACGGCAGGGCCGAACGCAGCTCGATCGCCGCGCTCAGCCCGTCCCGGCCGGGCAGGCCGAGGTCGAGCACCGCCACGTCGGGCCGCGTCCGCAGGGCCAGCCCGACCACCGCGTCACCGTCGCCGACCTCGGCGACCACCGTGATGTCGGCCTCCAGGCGCAGCAGCGCGGCGAGTGCACCACGGATCAGGTGCTGATCCTCGGCCAGCAGCACGCTGATCACGCCGCCACCGGGCGGACGTCGTGGGCCGCCACCGTGCGCACGTCGTCGGCCGCCGCCCGGGCGAGGGCCAGGGCCCGTTCCACGCCGGGCTCCGGGCCGGTGAGCACCCGCGTCACCTCGGCCAGCCGGGCGCCGAGGTGGTCGCCGAGCCGGTCGGTGAAGCGGGTGCGTTCCCTGGCGACCTCGGCGGCGGCGAGCTCGGCCCGGCCCCGGATCAGCGCCCCGGCGAGCAGCGGCAACTGGACCACGGCGAAGATCAGCAGAGTGTCGTCGACGTCGGCGGCCAGGTGGTAGGCGAGGGTGCCGGTGTTGCCGGTGCCGAGCGCGATCGCGACCTCGGCGGCGAGGGCCGCGGCGGCGGCCGGCCAGCGCAGCCGCCCCCGCACGAGCACCAGGAGCATCCCGCCGACGTAGTGCCGCAGCACCCACGCGTCCGGCGGGTACTGCACCAGCGGCAGGTACGCGAGCAGCACCTGACCGGCGAGCACCACCGCCCAGGCCCGCGGGCGCCGGGCGTCCGTCCGTGGCCGGCACAGGTGCAGCAGCCCCGCGCCGAACACCAGCGCCGGCGCCAGGGTCCGGGCATCGGCCGGGAGCTGCACGAGGGCCGAGAGGTAGAGCCCTACGAGGGCGAGGGTGCCGCCGGTCGTCTGGAGCAGCGTGGTCGGGTCCGGGCCGCGGTACCGGTGCACGGGCACCTCGGCGGTGAGCCGGAACTCCCCGCCGCGCACGGTCGTGCCGAGCCGGCCACCGAGCGCCGTGACCCGCTCGGTCAGGTTGCGCAGCCCGTTGCCACCGGTCCGGGCCGGTGCCGGCGGCGGGTTGCGCGGTCCGTTGCCGCCGGTCGGGGCCGTCGCCGGCGGCGGGTTGTGCGGCCGGTTGCCGCCGGTCGGGGCCGTCGCCGGTGACGAGGCGGGGCCGGTCACGACCAGGCGGGCCCGCCGCCAGGTCGAGCGCAGGGCGATGGTGCACGGCCCGCCGGTCCCGTGCCGGAGGACGTTGGTGACGGCCTCGCGGAGCACGAGCGCGAGCGCGGCGTCGACGTCGGCCGGCAAGGGCGCGACGTCGCGCGGCGCGACGACCGCGACGCCGGCGCGGGCGAGGAGGGCGCGGGCCGCGGTGAGCTCGGCGGCGAGCCCGGGACCGGGCCGGTCCGCGGTCAGCGCCTCGATCTCGGCGAGGGCGGCGGCGGCCTGGTCGCCGGCCTCGCGCAGGGCCCGGCCGGCGGCCGGGGGACCGGCCCGCCGCGTCAGCTCCAGGTTGAGCACGATCGCGGAGAGCCGGAAGCCGAGCACGTCGTGGGCGTCGCGCAGCAGGCGCCGGCGCTCGCGGGCCACCTCGACGGCGGTGAGCCGGGCCTCGGTGAGCGGCATCTCGACGGCCAGCCGGTGCAGCCACGCCAGCACGGCGAACAGGTAGCCGAGCGTGGCGGTGAACACCAGCCCGTAGCAGACCGCGGGCACTGTCGGCTCGGTCCACCAGATGACCGGCACCGACGACCCGGACGCGACCGCGAAACCGGTCCAGGACCACGGCGCGCGCAGCCGGACCAGGCACGCGCAGCCGAGGAAGGCGATCAGCCCCCACAGGGTGCGTGCCTGCGGCCACAGCAGCACCGGCAGATACGCGAGCACCGCCTGCACCGCCAGCGCGAGCCGCCACCGGCGCACGGGCACGCCCACCACGTTGACGGCGGCCAGGGCGAGGCCGGCCGCCGTGAGGGCGAGCGCGGCCAGGCCGGCCGGTGCCGGCACGTGGGCCAGCACGTCATACGCCGACACCGCGAACACGCAGCTCAGCACGGTCACGACGACGGCGGTGCCGAGCCGGGGCGCGGCGACGCCCGGTTGCCCGTCCACGCGACCACCCCCCTCGAACCGCCCGTGATGATCTCATGGCGCGACCCGTGACGAACACCTGGATCCGTGGGCTGACCAGCGTGCGGACGTCACGGACGGACCCGTGACCGGCGCACTGTCACCGGCGGCCGCGCGTTGCGAGCCTGTCCGGCATGGACTTCATCCTGTTCCTGCTCTGCTTCGTCGTCCTCCGCGGATGGCTCGACCGCCGGGCGACCGGCCACCGGAGGGCCGCGCGATGATGGCGGGCCACTTCGCGCTGGCCGCCGCCGTCAAGGCCGGCCAGCCGCGCACGCCGCTCTGGGCGCTGATGCTCGCGACCCAGCTCCTCGACGTGATCTTCGTGATCCTGTTCCTCGCCGGTGGTGTCGAAGGGCTCACCGACGTGACCGGCGGCAGCTACGGCGAGGCGCTGATCCACGCGTACTGGACGCACTCGCTCATCGGCGCCCTGGGTATCGCGGCGGCCGCCGCGGGTGTCGCCGGGTGGCGCTGGGGCCGCCGGCCCGGTCTGGTCATCGGCGCGACGGTGTTCAGCCACTGGCTGCTCGACCTGCTCGTGCACCGCGCGGACCTGCCGATCCTGCCCGGCAACGCGGGCGACCTGCCGCTGCTCGGCCTCGGCCTGTGGCGCACCCCGTGGGCCAGTGCGGCGGTCGAACTGGCGCTCGTCCTGACGGGAGCGGTCCTGTACCTGCGCTCGGCGCGGCGGCACGGTGTGGACCGCCGTTGGGCGTTCACGACGGCGGCGCTGCTGCTGTTGATCCTGGCGGTCGACGTCGCGTCCTGAGCCGGCACCGGCCGGGCCGCGACGGGTCCCATCCGTACCCACGGCCACACCCGTCGCGGCCGGCTCGGTGTCCGGCCGTTCTGAAACATCAGACGTCACGAATTCCCGATGTATTCGACCGAGTTGTGAGGAAGTCTCGGAGTTGAAGCCTCGGGGGGTGCAAATTGCCTGCGTACGGGCGTCGCGACGTGTCGCGGCTGGTCATGTTCGGCGTGAGTGTCGCCGCCGGTGCAGGTATTGCCGTTCTCGGGTTCGCGCTACGGGCCATGGCCGCCGAGGTCCCCCCGTCAGACCCGCCCGGCGGGCACAAACCTCCCGCGGCCACCGCCGCCGCCAAGGACGCGCCGGCCACGAAGACGGCGGCAACGACAGCGGCGCAGACGGCGGCGCAGACGGCCGGGAAGACGGTGACGACGCCGGCTCCGAAAGCGACGGTCGCGACGAAGGTCGGGACCACACGGGTGGCTTCCACGGGACAGGCGGTCCAGGTCTCGCCGCCGGCCCATCCCGGGCCGCACGCGACGACGGCGCGGATCGCCCCGCCCGTGGTCAGCCGCCCACCCACCACCTCGGCAGGAGTTCCGGCACCGCGCGGGCCACCGGCAGTCACCCGTACCAAACCCTCCGCATCGAAATCACCGGTCACCACCGCGAAGCCCTCCGCCCGGGTCGCCGGGGATCCGGGCGGCGTCGGCGGCATCCAGGCCGCGCCGAACCCCCCGGGCAGCATCGGCGCCGTCGGCGGCGTCAACACCATCGTCGTCACCTGGGCCGGGTCGTCCGGCGCCACCGGGTACACCGCGACCGCCACCAGCGGTGCCCTCACCAAGACCTGCACCGCCGCCGCCATCGGCTGCACCATGTCGAACGTCACCGCCGGCGCCTGGTCGGTGACCGTCACCGCCACCGGGGTCGGCGGCACCTCGGTCGCCTCCGGCGCGGTCGCCGCCACCGTCGTCGACCCGGCGAACCCGCCCGGCGCGCCGACCGGGGTCATCGCGAGCCCCGGCAACCGCCAGGCCACCGTCTCCTGGACGGCGCCGGCCTACCTGGGCGCCGGCATCAGCAGCTACACCGCGACGGCCAGCCCGGGTGGCGCCTCGTGCACCACGAGCGCGACCAGCTGCACCGTCACCGGACTCACCATGGGCGGCACCTACGTGTTCCAGGTGACCGCGACCGCCGTCAACGGTGCCGGGACCTCCGGGTCGAGCCTGCCGTCGCCGCTGACCACCGTCGGGCCGCCCGGGCCGCCGACCGCCCTGGTCGTCGTGGCGCTGCCCACCTCGGCGCAGGTCACCTGGGTCGGCCCGCTGCTCAGCGCGCCCGTCGATCACTACCTGGTGACCGCGAGCCCCGGCGGGCAGACCTGCACCGGCGTGCTGCTCACCTGCACCGTCACCGGGCTGACCAGCGGCACGGACTACACGTTCTCCGTCGTCTCCGTCGGCCCCGGGACGACCGGCACCTCCACGGCGACGGTGTCCTCCGCCGTCACGCCGGGGCCGCCCGGGCCGCCGAAGAACGTCCGGGTGACCCCGGGCTTCCTGACGCTGCACGTGGAGTGGGACCCGCCGGACGAGGACGGCGCCGGGATCGGGAGCTACGTCGCGACCGCGAGCCCCGGGCTGCTGCCCTGCGGCACCCTCACCGCCGCCGACCACGACTGCACGATCCTCAACCTGATCCCCAGCACCAGCTACACGGTGACGGTCGTCGCCGTCGGGGTCGGGCTGACCGGGACCTCGGCGGCGAGCCCGGCGAGCGCCCCGGTGACCCCCGGGCCGCCCGGCGCGCCGACCGCCGTCACCGCGACCCCGGGCAACGCCTCGGCCGCCGTGTCGTGGACCGCGCCGGCGAACCCCGGCACCGGCGTCACCGGCTACACCGTGACCGCGGCACCGGGGGGCAGCGGCTGCGTCAGCGCCGGCCCGGGCTGCACCGTGCCGCTGCTGACCCCGGGGACGTCGTACACGTTCACGGTCGTGGCCAACAGCCTCGCCGGACCGTCCCCGGTCAGCGCCGCGTCGAACGCGGTGACCCCCGGGCCGCCCGGCGTGCCCACCGGGGTCTCCGCGACCCCGGGCAACGGCACCGCGACCGTGTCGTGGACCGCGCCGGCGGCCACCGGGGCCGGCATCGGCGGCTACACCGTCGCCGCCGCGCCGGGCGGCGCCACCTGCACGACCACCGGCACGAGCTGCGCCGTGCCCGGCCTGACCAACGGCGTGGCGTATACGTTCGCGGTCGTCGCGACCGGCGCCGGCGGCACCGGCACGTCCCTGCCGAGTGCGCTGTCCGCCCTGGTCGTCCCCGGGCCACCCGACCCGCCGGTGCTGCCCGTCGCCGCCGCCGGGATCGGCACCGCGACCGTGTCGTGGTCCGCGCCGCTCATCACCCGCGCCGGGCTCAGCGGCTACACCGTCACCGCGTCCCCGGGCGGGGCCAGCTGCTCGACCAGCGGCACCACGTGCACCGTCACCGGTCTGAGCGCCGGGACCGCCTACACGTTCTCGGTCGTGGCCAACGGACCCGGCGGCGCCTCGAGCGGGGCGGCCGCCGCCGCGACCGCGACCCCCGGGCCGCCGGGAGCGCCGACCGGGGTGCAGGCCGTCGCCCTCGGCGGGGCGCTCACCGTGTCGTGGACCCCGCCGCTGTTGTCCGGGAACCTCGTCAACATCTACGTCGCCACCGCCCTGCCGGGCCTGCACGCCTGCGCCACCGTCAACGCCGCGCAGCACACCTGCACCATCACCGGCCTGGACGACGGCACCGCCTACACCGTCGCCGTGGTCTCCGTCGGCCTCGGGCTGACCGGGTCGTCGGCGCCGAGCACCCCGAGCGCCCCGGTCACACCGGGTCCGCCCGACGCGGCCACGGCCGTGACCGCAGTGGCCGGCGCGACGAGCGCGACCGTCTCCTGGACCGCGCCCGGCACCGCCCGGGCCGGCGTCGACACCTACCTGGTCACCGCGAGCCCCGGCGGCGCGACCTGCACCACGGCCGCGGTCAGCTGTGTCGTGTCCGGGTTGACCAGCGGCACCGCGTACACGTTCACGGTGCTCACCTCCGGCCCCGGCGGCTCGTCGCCGGCGAGCACGCCGTCGGCGGCGGTCACGCCCGGCCCGCCCGGTGTCCCGACCGGCGTCACGGCGTCCGGCGGCAGCGGCACCGCGACCGTGTCGTGGACCGCGCCGGCCAACCAGGGCGGCGGCATCGCCGGCTACACCGTCACCGCGCTGCCCGGCGGCGCCACCTGCGTCACCAGCGGCCTCAGCTGCCCCGTCACCGGGCTCATCAACGGCATCGGCTACGCGTTCCGGGTCGTCGCCAACGGCGTGGCCGCCACGGGGGACTCCCCGCCGAGCCAGCCGACCGCGCTCGTGGCGCCCGGCGCGCCCGACCCGCCGACCGCGGTGCTCGCGGTCGCCGGCAACGGATCGGTCGCCGTGTCGTGGATCCCGCCGCTGATCCAGCGGGCCGGTGTCACCGGCTACACGGTCACCGCGTCCCCCGGCGGCGCCGGCTGCTCGACCAGCGGCACGGCCTGCACCGTGACCGGCCTGACCGGCGGCACCGCGTACACGTTCACGGTCGTCGCCACCGGCTCGGGCGGGTCCTCGACGGGCACGAGCACCACCCCGGTCACGCCCGGACCACCCGGCGCGCCGACCGGCGTGACCGCCACTGCGGCCGGCACCACCGCGACCGTGTCGTGGACCGCGCCGGCCAACCCCGGCGCCGGCATCGGCTCCTACACCGTCACCGCGAGCCCCGGCGGCGCGTCCTGCACGACCGTGCTGCTCACCTGCACCGTCACCGGTCTCACCGCCGGCACGGGGTACAGCTTCACGGTCGTGACCAACGGCCTCCCCGGCACCGGCACGTCGGCGGCGAGCTCCGCGTCGGCGGGCGTCACCCCCGGCGCGCCGGACGCCCCGACGGCCGTGACCGCTTCCCCCGGCGCGGGCGTGGCGGCGGTGTCCTGGACCGCGCCGGTCACCACCCGGGCCGGCCTCACCAACTACACGGTCACCGCGAACCCCGGCGGCGCGTCCTGCACCACCGCGACCCTCGGCTGCACCGTCGCCGGGCTGGTCAGCGGCACCGTCTACACGTTCACCGTGACCGCGACCGGCCCCGGCGGCACGTCGCCGCCGAGCGCGTCGTCGCCCGTGACGCGGCCGGGACCGCCGGGCGCGCCGACCGGCGTCGCCGTGCAGGGCGGCAGCGCCGCGGTCACGGTGTCGTGGACCGCGCCGGTGAACCTCGGCGGCGGCGTCGACCACTACGTGGCGACCGTGACCCCCGGCGGCGCGTCCTGCACCAGCTCCGGCGCGTCCTGCACGGTCACCGGCCTGACCGACGGCGTCGGGTACACCGCCTCCGTCGTGGCGGTCGGCACCGGCAGCACCGGCGCCTCGCTGCCCGGCGTGACCGTCGTCCCGGTGAGCCCCGGCCCGCCCGACGCGCCCGTCCTGGTCCTCGCCGCCGGCGGCGACGGCGCGGCGGCCGTGTCGTGGACCGCGCCGCTGGTGCGGCGGGCCGGCGTGACCGGCTACACGGTCACCGCCTCGCCGGGCGGCGCCAGCTGCGCCACCGCGGCCCTCGGTTGCACCGTGCCGGGCCTGGACGGCGGCACCCTGTACACGTTCACGGTCGTGGCGAGCGGCCCCGGCGGCAGCTCCGGGCCGTCGCTGCCGTCGCTGCCGGTGCTGCCCGGCCCGCCGGACCCGCCGGCCGGGGTCACCGCCGCCGGCGGCAACGGCACCGCGACCGTGTCGTGGACCGCCCCGGCCAACCCGGGCGCCGGGATCGTCGGATACACGGTCACCGCGAACCCCGGCGGCGCCACCTGCGGCACCGTGCTGCTCACCAGTTGCACGGTCACCGGCCTGGTCAACGGCGTCGCGTACACGTTCACCGTGGTGGCCCACGGCGTGCCCGGCACCGGCGACTCCGACCCCGGCACGTCCGCCGTGCTGCGGCCCGGCCCGCCCGGCGCGCCGACCGCCGTCGGTGCGACCGCGGGCAGCGGCGGCGCCGCGGTGTCCTGGACCGCCCCGGCGCAGCCCGGCTCGGGCATCACCGCCTACACCGTCACCGCGAGCCCCGGCGGCGCGTCCTGCACCACCGCGACCCTCGGCTGCACCGCGCCCGGCCTGTCCGGCGGCACCGCGTACACGTTCACGGTCGTGGCGAGCGGTCCCGGCGGCGACTCGCCGGCCAGCACCGCCTCGCCGCAGGTCACCCCCGGGCCGCCGGGCGCGCCGACGGCGGTCAGCGCGATCGGCGGCAACGGCACCGCGACCGTGTCCTGGACCGCGCCGGCCAACCCGGGCGCCGGGATCACCGGCTACACCGTCACCGCCTCACCGGGCGGCGCCGTCTGCACCAGCGCCGGCACCAGCTGCACCGTCACCGGCCTCGGCAACGGCCTCGCCTACACGTTCTCGGTCGTCGCCAACGGCGTCACCGGCACCGGCACGTCGGCCGCCGGGGTCAGCGGCCTGACGGTCATCGGGCCGCCGGACGCCCCGACGGTCGTCGTCGCGGTCGCCGGGGACCGCTCCGCCGCCGTGTCGTGGACCCCGCCGCTGATCGCGCGGGCCGGCGTCACCGACTACCTCGTCACCGCCGCGCCCGGCGGCGCGAACTGCACGACCACCGGCGTCACCTGCACCGTGCCCGGGCTCAGCAACGCCGCCACGTACACGTTCTCCGTCGTCGCCAGGGGTCCCGGCGGCTCGTCGGCGGCGGGCGGGCCCTCCAACCCGGTCCACGCCGGGCCGCCCGGCGCGCCGACCGCGGTCTCCGCGACCGGCGGCAGCGGCACGGCGACCGTGTCGTGGACGGCACCGGCGAACCCGGGCGCCGGCATCCTCTCCTACACGGTGACCGCCGCGCCCGGCGGTGCGCAGTGCAGCACCATCGGCACCTCCTGCACCGTCACCGGGCTCACGGACGGCACCGGGTACACGTTCTCGGTCGTCGCCAACGGACTGCTCGGCACCGGCACCTCGGCGGCCGGCAGCACCGGCGCGCCCGTGACCTCGGGGCCGCCGGACGCGCCCACGGCCGTCGTGGCCACCGCCGGCAGCCGCTCCGCCGACGTGTCGTGGAGCGCGCCCGGTGTCGTGCGGGCCGGCGTCACCACCTACACCGTCACCGCGTCGCCCGGCGGCGCCACCTGCGTCACCGCGACCCTCGGCTGCACCGTGCCCGGGCTGACCGGCGGCGTCGCCTACACGTTCACGGTGGTCGCCACCGGCCCCGGCGGCGGCTCCGGGCCCTCGCTGCCGTCGCCGCAGGTGGTGCCCGGCCCGCCCGGCGCGCCGACCGGCACCGGCGTCGCCGACCTCGGCGGCGGCGACGCCCTCGTCAGCTGGACCGCGCCGGGCAACCTCGGCGCCGGGATCGACCACTACCTGGTCACCGCCGCACCGGGCGGCGCCTCGTGTACGACCTCCGGCAGCAGCTGCACCGTCGGCGGGCTGTCCGGCTCGATCGGCTACCTGTTCACGGTCGTGGCCGTCGGCGTCGCCGGCACCGGCACGTCCCTGCCGTCCCTGCCGGCCGCGTTGGTCCCGGTGACGGCGCCCGACCCGCCGACCGCGGTCTCGGCCGTGCCCGGCATCGCCTCCGCGACCGTGTCCTGGTCCGCGCCGCTCGTCGTGCGGGCCGGCGTCACCAGCTACCTGGTGACCGCGTCGCCCGGCGGTGCGTTCTGCGCCACCTCCGGCACCAGCTGCACCGTCGCCGGCCTGGTCCCGGGGACCGCGTACACGTTCGACGTCGTCGCGCTGGGGCCGGGCGGCAGCTCGTCGGCCAGCGACCCCTCCGGCAGCGTCGCGGTCGGCCCGCCGGGCCTGCCGACCGGCGTCACCGTGCAGGGCGGGGCCAGCAGCGCCACCGTGTCGTGGACGGCGCCGGCGAACCTGGGCGCCGGGATCGCCTCCTACACGGTGACCGCCGCACCCGGCGGCGCGCAGTGCACCACGACCGGCACCTCGTGCGTCGTCACCGGGCTCACCGGCGGCGTGCCCTACCTGTTCACGGTCGTCGCCACCGGCGTCACCGGCACCGGCGGCTCGCTGCCGAGCGTCGCGGTGGGCGGCCTGGCCGGCGCGCCGGGCGCGCCGACCGCCGTGTCCGGCGTCGCCGGCGACCGTCTCGTGGACGTGTCGTGGACCGCGCCGGCCAACCCGGGCGCCGGCATCACCGGCTACCTCGTGACCGGCTCCCCGTCCGGCACCTGCTCCGCGAGCGGAGCGGCGAGCACCGCCTGCACCGTGACCGGCCTCGCGCCGGGCACCCCGTTCACGTTCACCGTCGTCGCGGTCGGCCCGGGCGGGACGTCACCGGCGAGCGCGCCGTCGGCCGCGGACGTGCCCGGGCCGCCGGGATCGCCGACCGGCGTGACCGCGGCCGGCGGCGACGGCACCGCGACCGTCAGCTGGACCCCGCCCGGCAACACCGGCGGCGGCGTGGACCACTACGACGTCACCGCCGCACCCGGCGCCGGCGCCTGCTCCTCCAGCGCCACCCAGTGCGTCGTCACCGGCCTGACCAACGGTGTGGCGTACACGTTCACCGTCACCGCGGTCGGCGCCGACGGCACCGGCACGTCGCTGGTGGGCGCGCCGTCGGCGCCCGTCACGCCGGGTCCGCCGGACGCGGCCACCGCCGTGACCGTGGTGCCCGGGGACCACGCGGTCACCGTGTCGTGGCAGCCGCCGGGCATCACGCGGGCCGGTGTCACCTCCTACGAGGTCGCCGTCACGCCCGGCGCGCAGACCTGCGTCACGACCGCGACGTCGTGCACCATCACCGGGCTGACCGCCGGGGACCCCTACACGTTCACGGTCCGGGCGAGCGGGCCGGGCGGCGCCGCACCGGCCAGCGCGGCCACCGCCCCCGTCGTGCCGGGGCCGCCCGGGCCGCCGACCGCGGTGACCGTCACCGCCGGTCCGAGCTCGGCCACGGTGCGGTGGACCGCGCCCGGCAACGCCGGCGCCGGCATCGCCCGCTACACGGTCACCGCCGCGCCCGGCGGCGCGAGCTGCAACACGACGTCGACCAGCTGCACCGTCACCGGCCTGGACCCGGCGACCGCCTACACGTTCAGCGTCGTCACCGTCGGCACCGGGGCCACCGGGGTCTCCTCCGCCGCGGCCGCCCCCGGCTCGCTGACCCCCGGACCGCCCGGACCGCCCGGGGTGCCGACCGCCGTCCCCGGCAACGGCAGCGCGGTCGTCTCATGGGCGCCGTCCGGGGTCACCGGCCCCGGGATCGACCACTACCACGTCGTCGCCGGCCCCGGCGGCGCGACCTGCGACACCTCGGCGACCAGCTGCACCGTCACGGGGCTGACCCGCGGCGTCCCGTACACGTTCGTCGTGACCGCCGTCGGCGTCGGCACCTCCGGGACCTCCGCGCCCTCCGGGGCGTCCACTCCGGTCGTGCCCGGACCGCCCGGCGCGCCCACGGCCGTCATCGCCACCGCCGGCGCCGGACAGGTCAGCGTGGCCTGGACCCCGCCGGTCAGCGCCGGCGCCGGGATCAGCTACTACGTCGTCACCGCCGCGCCCGGCGGCCTGAACTGCACCACCGGTCTCACCCATTGCACGGTCACCGGCCTGACCAACGGCGTGGCCTACACGTTCACGGTGGTGGCGGCCGGCGTCGCCGGGACCGGTGTGTCGGCGCCCGCGGTCGCGTCCGCGTCGGTGAGCCCAGGCCCGCCCGGCGCTCCCGCCGCCGTCGTCGCCACCGCGGGCAGCGGCACCGCGACCGTCACGTGGCTCGCCCCGGCCCTCGCGGGCGCGGGCATCGACCACTACACCGTCACGGCCGATCCCGGCGGCATGACGTGCACCGCCCGCAACGCGACCAGCTGCACCGTCACCGGCCTGACCGGCGGGGTGAGCTACACGTTCACCGTCACCGCCAACGGGGTCAGCGGCGACTCGCCGGCCAGCACGCCGTCCGTCGCGATCCTGCCGGGCCCGCCCGGCACACCCGGCGGACTCACCGCCGAACCCGGCAACGGCGCCGCCACCGTCTCCTGGACGCCGCCGGCGAACCAGGGCGCCGGCATCGACCACTACACCGTGACCGCCTCACCCGGCGGCGCCGGCTGCACCAGCATCGCGACCAGTTGCACCGTCACCGGCCTGGTCAACGGCGCCTCGTACACGTTCGCTGTGGTGGCCACCGGCCCGGCCGGCACCGGCACGTCGGCGACCGTGACCACGGCGGCCCCGGTCGTCGTCGGTCCGCCCGCCGCGCCCGGCGGGGTGAGCGCCGCTGTGGGCGACCGCAGCGCCGTCGTGTCCTGGCAGCCGCCGGCCACCGGGGTCGTCACCGGCTACACCGTGACGGCCGCGCCGGGTGGCGGGACCTGCACCACGACCGGCGCCACCACCTGCACCGTGAGCGGGCTGACCAACGGCCTCTCCTACACCTTCACGGTGACCGCGGCCGGCCCCGGCGGCACGTCCCAGGCCAGCGCCGCGTCGCCGGCGGTCGTGCCCGGGCCGCCCGCCGCGCCCACCGCGGTCCTCGCCGTGGCCGGCAACGGCGAGGCGAACGTGTCCTGGACCGGGCCGGCCGCCGGCGGTGTCACCCGCTTCACGGTGACCGCGTCGCCCGGCGGCGCCACCTGCACCGGCGCCGGGACGGACACCAACTGCCTGGTGACCGGCCTGATCAACGGCGTCTCGTACACCTTCACGGTGACCGCGACCGGCCCCGGCGGCGACTCCGGGCCTTCGCTGCCGTCGGCCGTGGCGACGCCGACCGCCGGGCTGCCGGGCGCGCCCACCGACGTCACCGCCGCGCCCGGCACGGCCTCCGCGACCGTCAGCTGGAGCGCGCCGCAGGTCACCGGCGACGGCATCACCGGCTACACGGTGACCGCGTCGCCCGGCGGCGCCGGGTGCGCGACGACCGGCACGTCGTGCACCGTCAACGGGCTGCTCGACGGCACCCCGTACACGTTCTCGGTGGTCGCCACCGGCTCCGCCGGCGCGTCGGCGCCCGGGGTGACGTCGGCGCCGGTCGTGCCCGGCCCGCCCGCGGCGCCGGCCGGTGTCACCGTCACGCCCGGCAACGGTCAGCTGGCCGTCGCCTGGGTGCCCGGCAGCGGCCCGTCCGGCGGCTCGCGCGTCACCGGGTACACCGCCACCGCCTCGCCCGGCGGCCTGACGTGCACCGGCACCGGCACCCGCTGCACCATCACCGGGCTCGGCAACGGCGTCACGTACACGGTGACGGTCGTGGCCGACGGACCCGGCGGCACCTCCGGGGCCACCGCCGCGGCGCCGGCCGTCCCGGGACCGGCCGGGGTGCCCGGCAACGCCACGGCGACGCCCGCGCCGAACGCGGCGACCGTCAGCTGGACCACGCCGGCGACCGCCGGTGCCGGCATCACCCACTACGTCGTGACCGCCACACCCGGCGGGCAGACGTGCACGACCAGCGGCCCCAGCTGCGTCGTCGGCGGCCTCGCCCCGGGCACCCCGGTGAGCTTCGCCGTCGTCGCGTACGGCAACGGCGGCGCGTCCCTGCCGGCCGCCACCGCGCCCGTGGTGCCCGGCCCGCCGGCCGCGCCGGACGGGGTGGCCGCCACGCCGGGCAACGGCACCGCGAGCGTCGGCTGGGACCCGCCCACCGGCGGCGGGGCGGGCGTGGACGTCTACACGGTCACCGCCGCCCCCGGCGGCGCCGGCTGCACCACCGCGGCGTACGGCTGCACCGTCACCGGCCTGACCAACGGCGTCACCTACACCTTCACCGTGGTCGCGCACGGCGTCGGCGCGGCCGGGTCGTCCGCGCCGAGCCAGGCGTCGGCGCCGGTCACCCCGGCCGGCACGCGGCCCGGCCCGGCCGTCGCGGTGACCGTCACGGCCGGCAACGGCTCCGCCGACGTCAGCTGGACCCCACCGGCCGTCACCGGCGACGGCGTCGACCACTACGAGGTCGTCACCGACGACGGGCAGAGCTGCGTCACGACGACCATCAGCTGCACGGTGACCGGCCTGACCAACGGCCGGGCCTACCGGTTCCGGGTGCGGGTCGTGGCCGTCGACGATCCCGGCGTGCCGATCTCGGGCGACCTCACCGCGCCGGTCACGCCGAGCGCCGGGCAGCCCCTCGCCCCGACCGCGGTCTCCGCCGTGCCGGGCGACGCCGCCGCCACGATCAGCTGGACCGCCCCGTCCGGCGGGCCGCCCGTCACCGGGTACACCGTCACCGCCGTGCCCGGCGGCCTGACCTGCACCGCCACCGGCACCACGTGCGTGATCACCGGGCTGGTCAACGGCCAGGCGTACGAGTTCACCGCCGTGGCGCACGGCCCGTCCGGCACGTCGGCCGGCAGCGCGCCGTCCAACCCGGTCGTGCCCACCGCGCCCTACGGCCAGTCCGGCCTCGTGCCGCACGCGCCGGTCACGGTCACGGCGGTCTCCGCCGACGGGCGGGCCACCGTCACGTGGACCCCGGCCGCGACCGGCGCGACGCCCACCGGTTACACGGTCACCGCCGCCCCCGGCGGGTTGACCTGCACCACCACCGGCACCACGTGCGTGATCACCGGACTGACGAACGGCCGCGCCTACACCTTCACCGTCGTCGCGCACTCCCCGGACGGCAACTCGCCGCCCAGCCCGCCGAGCGCGCCGGTCTATCCCGGCGTCGCACCCGACGTGCCGACCGCGGTCGTCGCCGTCGCCCGCAACAGCGGCCTGTATGTGCGCTGGCGGCTGCCCGCCGCCACCGGGTCCGGGATCGACCACTTCACCGCGACGTCCAACGCCAGCAACGGCCGCTGCGTCACCACCACCGCGACCGCCAGCCAGTGCATGATGTTCGTGCCGATCGGCGCCGACTATCAGGTCAGCGTCGTCGCCAACGGCGTCTACGGCCATGACTCGCCGCCGGTCCGGGCGGTGACCCGGACCCGGCCGACGTTCCCGGACATGCCGCCGACGGCACCGGATTCGACCGGGGCGGGCCCGCTGGACAGCACCTACGGCGCCGCCACCGTCAGGCTCACCCACGGCGAGCCGATCACACTGACCGGGAGAGGGTTCGCACCCAACTCCTCGGTGCGCTTCGCCCTGTACGCCACCCCCGCCAGCGGGCGCGCCGACGCGGGCGCGTCCGGCAGCGGCGTGCGGATCGACCTGCTCGGCACGCCCACCGTCGGACCCGACGGGACGGTCCGGCTGCAGACGACGGTGCCGGCGGCACACGACGCGGTGGAAGCCTTCGCGTACCTGGCCCGCGGCGTCGGACCCGACGACACGGTGCGCAGCCTCGTGCTGTGGGCGAACGTCCCGAGCACGCCGGCGAACCCCACCGACCCGGTGACCCCGCCGGACCCGACGGCACCGACACCGACATCGCCGGACCTGACGACGCCCGTGACGCCCGTGACGTCGCCCGCGACGGTCCCGGTGCGCGGCCCGGCCCCGTCCCGGCGGGCCGGCAGTGCGGGCGGGGCCGGCGGGCTCGCGACCACCGGGGTGCCCGTGGCTCCGATCGTCCTCAGCGGCCTGCTGCTGCTCGTCGCCGGTGCGCTCGTCCGGCGGGCCGGCTCCTCCCGCAGACCGTGATCTGCGGTCCGGGCGGTCGCCGCACCGGTCAGGCCGCCGTCACCGGATCCGGGGTGCCCCACGCGACACCGGCCCGGCAGCGCCACAGCCGGCCGGCCGTCAGGGCGAGCCCGCGCCGGAACCCGTGCGTCTCGAACGCCGCCAGGCCGTAGTTGCTGCAGCTGGGCGTGAACGGGCAACGCGCCGGACGATGTGCCGAGATCCCGGTCTGGTATCGCCGGATCATCGCCGCCGCCAGCCCGGCCACGCTCGCCGGTGCGGTGAGCACCCGCAGCATCCACAGTGGATGGTGGACCACCGTCGCGGCGAGGTCGCCCACGCAGAGCAGCGCACCTTTGGCGGCCGCGTGCACCAGATCGGTGGAGAGGCAACCGCCGCAGCACTCGCCGACGCAGCCGAAGGGCGGTTCAGCGACAGCCATGGCGCGAATCGTAGACGGGTGCCGCTCCGGTCAGGTGCCGGGACCGTCCGGGAGCGGGCCGCCCGAGTGCCAGCCGTTCAGGGCCTGCCTGAACTCGCCGCGGGCCGCCGGTGGCAGGAGATCCTCGAAGAGGGCCTTGGGCAGCGGGCGGGGTTCGGCCGGGACGATGTCGATGACGAGGGGCCGGACCCTGGCCCTGCGGTAGGCGGCGAGCTTGTGGTGCCCGTCGATCAGGTAGCGGCCCGCGCCGCCGGGCGGCCCGGCGGTGACCAGGGCCGGCCGGATGCCGCGGGCGATCCTGGCCCGGTGCTCCTCGACGGTGCCCAGGCCGGGCGGTGGCCAGCGGTCGGTGGCGAGGATGTATTCGTCCTCGTCGGCGTAGTCCGGATACCAGCCGAACCAGTCCGCCTCGCCCCGGTCGAACACCGTCACGGTCGGCGACATCGTCCGGGCCGAGACCAGGTAGCGGCCGCGGCAGAACAACCGCAGCAGCGGCAGCAGCGGCTCGGTCCGCAGGCCGTGCACCCGGTCCACCGGCCACTTGCCGCGCCTGCCGCGCTCCACCGTCAGGCCGGGCTCGGCGAGCCAGTCCCGCAACGCGCTCAGCTCGGCCGGACGCGGCGCGTCCCAGCCGGCGGCACCGGCCCGGGCGGCGAGCTCGCCCACGCTGCCGTGGTCGTCGTAGGCGTGCACCCAGACCGGCGCCCCCGCCAGGTACAGCACACTGGCCGCGTCGTTGCCGAGCACCTCGACCACACCGAGCCCGTCGGGCACGTCGACCGTGAGCGGCTCGGCAGGCGTCATCCGACCATGCTCCCGCACGGAGCGACCCGGTACAGTGCGGGGCATGGAATGCTTCGCCGCCGATCGCACCCGTCGCTGAGGGTCCGCTCGTCGCCGTTGCTGGGCGCGAGTGGGCCGACCCTGTCGGTACCCGACCCTCAGCCCGAAAGGCACCATTCCATGTTGATCCGTTCGTTCCTGCCGCATGACCTGACACCGCTCGTCGAGCTCACCATCGAGACGTTCGGGCCGTTCTACGAGGAGTCCTTCCGCCCCGCGGTGGGTGAGGTCGTCTTCGCCAACCAGCACGGCGACTGGCGCGGCGACTACCGCACGCAGGTCGCACAGCTGCACCAGCCGGAGGCGCACAGGCACGTCGCGGTGGCCGAGGCCGGCGGTGCGGTCGCGGGGTACGTCGCGTGGAGCGTCGACCCGGACCGGCGCAACGGCACGGTCTCGCACCTCGCGGTCGCCGCCGGGCACCGCCGCCACGGGACGGCCACCGTCCTGTGTGAGCACGCCTTCGCCGACATGCGCACCCACGGCGCGGAGGTGGTGGAGATCGGCACGGGTGCCGACGCCTTCCACGCTCCGGCCCGGGCGCTCTACGAACGCCTCGGCTGCACCCCGTTCCCGGTCACGGTCTACTACCGCGAGCTCTGACGATCGCCGGTCCGGGGCGGGCCGGCGTCCGCCCCGGACCCGGCGAGGTCACGCCGTCGGGTGGAACGCCCGCAGGTCGTAGTTCCCCGCTTCGCCGGCGATCGCCAGGCCGGCGTACGCACTGACGAACAGCGGCGCGATGCCCGGGCTCGCCTCGCGTTCCGTGCCGGTCCGGGCGTCCAGGACGACGGGCTTGCCGCCGGCCCGGCCGTAGACGGCGCCGTGCCAGGCGGCGGTGAAACCGGGCGCTTCCCGGCCCTGCGCCGGCAGCTCCCACCGCCACGTGCCGGTGCCCGGGTCGAGCGCACCCACCCAGTCGGCGACGGGCCCGCCGCCGGCGTGGCAGACAACCACACCGGCCTGGTCATCGACACAGTCGACGCGCTGGTTGCCGGTGTCCTCGGCCGTCTTCACGGCGCCGGTGGCGGTGTCGAGCACGTTGAACCGCCGCTTGTTCTCCTTGGTGATCCACTGCATCACGACAAGCCTGTCGCCGGCCGGGGTGACGCTCTGCACCTCGACGTCCGCCGGGGTCCGCCACCGCTGTGCGCCGTCGCTCACGCTGAGCGCCGCCCGTGCCCGCCCGTCGATGACGATCACCGAGTCGCCCGCGACCGCCGTGGTCTCGACGCCGGGTTTGCTCCACACGACCTTCCGGGTGGACAGGTCCAGTGCCGTGGTGACGGCGTTCGTGCCGAAATTGCCGAGGATCAGCGTCCGGTCGTGGACCCCGAGCTGCGTCGTCGCCGTGTCCAGCAGCAGGGTCCACGCCCGCGCTCCGGTCTGCGCGTCGATGGCGACCAGCTCGGAGGACGCCGATCCGTCGACCCGGAACGTCGCCAGCACCAGCGTCCTGCCGTCGACCTTCGCCAGCAGCGGCATGCTGGCCCCGTTGGGCCCGGCCCACACCGTGTTGCCGAGCCCGGCCGGCGCCGCCTTGTGCTCGGGCGTGACCGTCGCGGTGGTCTTCCCGGTCAGCACGTCGACGACGAGCACCTGGACGGCGGTGACGATGAACGCCGTCGAGTCGACCAGCGCGATCGTCAGCGGCGCCACCGCCGCGCCCGCCAGGTTGACCTGCGGTTCGATCGCCTCCCGGGGCAACGCGACGCCGGTCGCGGGGTCGAACCTGGTCGGCGGGTCGAACTTCCGCGCCGCCGCCGGCGGGCTCGCCGTTCCGGCCTCCGGTGTCGCGGCCGCCCCGCCGCTGCTGCCGCCACATCCGCTGAGCCCGGCCAGTACACACAGCGCCGCCAGCACCCGAACCCGCATCGCGTCCCCCATCGCCCGAATCGCCGGTCATCGTATCGACAGATCGCAACACGCTGATTGCTGGTCGCAGTGTCGCGGCGCGCCCCCCCGGTGCAGGGCCGGCTTTCGGGTGTCGGCTACCTGACGTCCGGAACGCGCCCGCCGCCCGTCTTCTCCCGAAGCGACGTGGCACGCGGACGGCCACCGGAACGAGGACCATGAACCTCTGACCCACCGCGCTCCCGGCGCCTCCACACCCCTATCCACCGATCCCACAGTGAGCAGGCGGCAGATGCCCATCCTCGACGAGGTTCGTGCCCTTACCCCGGACGTCCGCGCCAGCGCCGAGCAGATCGAACGCGACCGGTCCCTGCCCGGGGACCTCGTCCATCGCCTCGCCGGGCTCGGTGTGTTCCGTCTCGCCGCGCCGCGGGCGGCGGGCGGCGGGGAGGCCGACCCGATCACCATGTTCGAGGTCTTCGAGGAGCTGGGCCACGCCGACGGGTCGGTCGGCTGGTTCGCCATGATCGGCGCCGCGACCGGGATCGCGCTCGGCCGCCTCGCCGACAGCACCGCCACCGAACTGCTCGCCGACCCCCGCTTCCTCATCGCCGGGGTGGCCGCCCCCCTCGGCCGGGCCGTGGCGGCTCCCGGCGGTTACCGGGTGAGCGGCCGCTGGCCGTTCGCCAGCGCGAGCCGCCAGGCCACCTGGCTGGTCGGCGGTTGCCTGGTGATGACCGGCGAGCAGCCGGAGCCGCTGCACGTCATCCTGCCCGCCGCCGACGTCACCGTGCACGACACCTGGGACGTGGTCGGCCTGCGTGGCACCGGCAGCCACGACATCGAAGCCGTCGACATCTTCGTGCCGGCCGAGCGGGCCTTCTCGCTCCAGCGGCCGGCGACCCGACCCGGGCCGCTCTTCGCCTTCCCGGTGCCGGGGCTGCTGGCGTTCGGCATCGGGGCGGTGTCACTGGGCATCGCCCGGGCCGCCGTGGCGGAGTTCACCCGGCTCGCCGCCGGCAAGCGCAATCCCGCGACGGGGGAGGTGCTGGCCGCCAAGCCGGCCGCGCGGACGGCGCTCGCGGAGGCCGAGTCGCTGGTCGGCGCCGGGCGGGCTTTCCTGACCGGGGAGCTCGCGTCGGTCTGGCGCCGGGTCACCGCCGGTGAGGAGGTCGGCGCCGCCGAGCGGGCCCGGCTGCGGCTGGCCGTCGCCTACGCGACCCGCGGCGCGGCGCGAGCCGTGGACCTGCTCTACGACGCCGCGGGCGGCTCGTCGCTGTTCCTGTCGAGCCCGCTCCAGCGGCACTTCCGGGACGTCCACGCGGCCACCCAGCACGCGATGGTCGGCAGCGACGTGCTGGAACTCGCCGGCGCGGTGCTGCTGGACCAGCCCGTGCCCACCGCCCGGCTGTAGGCGGCCGACCGCCCGGCCCCCGCGGGGGCCGGGCGGTCGTGTTTCAGGAGGTGATCAGGAGGTGATCAGGTCGAACTCCTCCCAGGAGCCGATGGCGCCGCGGTTGGCGATCAGCGCGCCGGCGCCGGCGTTCTCCGCCGCGACGTACTGGTTGTTGACGCCGGCCTTGAGCGAGACGCTGCCGTCGCCGTTGTGCACGATCTGGAACCTCTCCCAGGCGCCGACGGCGCCCCGGTTGGCGATGAGCGGGCTGTTGCCGCCGTTCTCGGCGCAGACGTACTGGCCGTTGGCGTGGGCGCGCAGCGCCACGAACCCGTCGCCCAGATCCACGACGTCGAACTGTTCCCACGGGCCGACAGCGCCCCGGTTGGCGATGAGCGGGCTGTTGCCGCCGTCGTCGGCCGTGACGTACTGGCCGTTGGCGTGGGCGCGGAGGCTGATCACCTGGCCGGCGGGGGCGGCCACGCCGGCGCCGACGAAGTCCATCCAGTTGACGTTGAAGAGGTACCCCGGCGTGCCGGCCGGGTTGCGGGCGACGAAGTACAGCTTCCCGGTGCCGGCCGGCGGGTTGGTCAGGTCGACGGTGACGTCGGTGTAGGTCTGCCAGCCGCCGGTGCCCGGGATCGTGGCCGACCCGAGCAGGGTTCCGGTGGGGGAGTTCCACCGCACCTCGGCGATGCCGCCGGCGGCGGCCGACGCGGCCCGGAGGCGGATCTGGTTGATGTTCGTCAGTGCCGCCGGCTCGACGCTCCACCAGTCGCCGTCCTGGATGAAGCCGATGTCGGGACCGCCGCCGGCGCTGTCCGATCCCGGCTCGACCGTGACACCGGGGCTGTCGTCGCCCTTGCCGGCCGGGGTGCGGCCGGTGTTGGTGAAGAACTCCGCACCCTTGCGCTTGGGCTGCAGGATCACCTGGCTGCGGGTGGTCAGCGGGGCGGCGCCGGGGGCGCCCCGGTCGGTGTAGGTCGCCTCGAAGACGTAGAAGACGTTGTCGCCCTCCGAGTGGCCGCTGGACAGCGTGGTGCTCACGGTGCCGTTGCAGCCGGTGTACGCCTCGAGCGGGTGGCCGTGGGTGTCGTGGCCCAGGATGGCCTGCAGGCGGACGTCGCCGCAGTTGATCGTGCCGTCCTCGGGGTCGGTCACGGTCGCCGAAAAGTTGATCTTGTCGCCCCACTGGAAGAAGCCGCCGTCCGGTGGCGCGTTGAGCGTCACGGACGGCGCGGTGTTGCCGGCCGTGACGGGGACGCTCGCGGAGTTCGTCTTGCCGGCGGCGTTGGTGACGGTGAGCACGGCGGTGTAGTTGCCGTTGGCGGTGTAGGTGTGTGCCGGGGACGCCGCCGTGGAGCTGGCGCCGTCGCCGAAGGTCCAGCTGTACGTCAGCGGACCGCCGTCCGGGGTGGACGAGCCGGCGCCGGAGAAGTTCACCGTCAGCGGGGCGGGGCCGTTGGTGCGGTCGGCCGTCACGCGGGCGACCGGAGAGGCGCCGCCGGTGACGTAGTCGATGCGGTAGATGCCCGAGTCGGTGTTGTCCCCGCCGAAGCCCGATCCCCATTCGATGATGTAGAGCGCGCCGTCGGGGCCGAACTTGAAGTCCATCGGCTTGAGGAACGACATCGATGTCAGCAGGGAGTCGATCGCGTTGACACCCTTGCCGTCGGGGGTGAGCTGGAAGGTGTACATCCGGCTCGTGTTCCACTCGGAGAAGAGGGCGCGGCCGTCGAAGTACTCCGGCCACTTGCGGTCGGACACCAGGCCCGCGTCGTACCGGTACACCGGTCCGGCCATCGGCGCGCCGCCGGACAGCTGTGGGAAGTGCGCGGGGTCCGCGGCGTAGTGGTACCAGATGGTCGCCGGCGCGGCGGGCGGCAGCTTCGTCAGCCCGGTGTTGTTCGGCGAGCTGTTCGTCGGACCGCCGGCGCAGTCGAACGGCGCACCGGACGCGCCGCTGGCGAAGTCGTAGGCGATGTAGGGCGTGTTGTTCCCGATGCAGAACGGCCAGCCCGAGTTCTCCGGCGAGCTCAGGATGTCCCATTCGACGGTGTTCTCGGGTCCCCGGGCCGCGTTGGGCGTTCCCGCGTCGGGACCATAGTTGGCCACCATGGCGTAACCGGTCTTCGGGTCCAGCCCGAGCCGGAACGGGTTGCGCTCACCCATCGCGAAGATTTCGGGCCGCGTCCTGGCCGTGCCGGGCGGGAAGAGGTTCCCGGCCGGGATGGTGTAGGTGCCGTTGGCCTCCGGGTGGATGCGCAGCACCTTGCCGGAGAGGCTGTCGGTGTTGCCGGAGGTGCGTGAGGCGTCGAAGTTCGCCTGCCCCGGCCGGTGGTCGATCGGGGTGTAGCCGTCGGAGGCGAACGGGTTGGTGGTGTCCCCGGTGGACAGCCACAGGTTGCCATTGTTCCGGTCGATGGCCAGCCCGGCGCCGTGGTGGCAGCAGTCGCCGCGCTGGACCGGGACATCGAGCACGATCTTCTCGCTGCCGAGGTCGACGGTGTCGCCGGTGACGGTGAACCGGCTCAGCCGGTCCACCGGGGCGCCGCTGGGCGAGTAGAACAGGTACAGCCAGTGGTTGGTGGCGAAGCCGGGGTCGAGGGCGATGCTCAGCAGCCCGCTCTCGTTGGAGGTGAAGACGTCCAGGTGGGCCGACGGCACGGTGCCGCCGCCCGGCCGGATGACGTTGACGTCGCCGAGGCGGTCGATGTAGAAGACGCGGCCGTCGGGTGCGATGTCGAGCATCATCGGGTTGGACGTGTTGGTGTCCAGTGGGACCTTCTGGAAGCTGCTGTCCGGTGGGGCGTCTGCCGCCGACGGCGCGGCCGTGTTGAGCACGACGGCGGTGGACAGGGCCAAGGTGGCGACGGTGACACGGGCAGCACGACGCAGCCCGCGAGTGAAGGGTGACACGGGTTCTCCCGGGAGATGAGCGAAAGCGGCGGGGTCAGCTGATGAGGTCGAACTCTTCCCACAGGCCGATGGCGGTCCGGTTGGCGACGAGCGGGCTGTTGCCCGCGTTCTCGGCGGTCACGTAGTTGCCGTTCACGGCCGCCCGCAGCGACACCGAGCCGTCGGCGTTGCCGACGATGTCGAACTGCTCCCAGAGACCCACCCCGCCCCGGTTGGCGATGAGGGCCGAGCCGCCGGCGTTCTCGGCGCACACGAACTGGTTGTTGGCGTGGGCGCGCAGCGCGATGCGGCCGTTGCCGGCGTCGACGCGGTCGAACTGTTCCCACGGCCCGATCGAGGTCCGGTTGGCGATCAGCGCCGCCGCGCCGCCGTTCTCGGCGGTGACGTATCTGCCGTTGACCCGGGCGCGGATGCTGATCACGGACGGCGCGGGCGGCGTGCCGACCGAGCAGTCGGCGGCCACGGCACCGGCCGTGGTGAGGATGCCGCCGAGGAGGATGTGCAGGAAGGCGGCCTCGCTGTAGCTCTCCGTCGTGTGACCGAGCGCCGTGTAGAACGCGCGGCCGCCGTCGTAGTTGTGGCACCAGGTCGTGGGGTGGTCGGCGCCCATCGACGAGCCGCTGTAGGACGAGTTGTCCACCGACGTGATGACGTGGACGGTGCCGCGCGGGTTGGCCTGGAAGTCGTACCACTCGTCGGTCCGGGTGATGGAGGTGGCCAGGCCGGCGGTGGCCGGGTGGGCCGTGTCCTCGACCACCAGGCGGGCGGCCTGGGTCGCCGGGTGCTGCTTGAAGTAGGCGCCGACCAGCCCGCCGTACCAGGCCCAGGAGTAGCCGCTGTCGGCGGCCGCGTGGACGCCGACGTATCCGCCGCCGTGCTGGATGTAGCGCTGGAAGGCGTCCTTGCCGGCCTGGGTGCCGACCGGGTCGCCGGTCGCCGACAGGAAGATCACGGTCTGGTACTGCGCGAGGTTGGCGTCGGTGAACTGCGCGTCGTCCTCGGTCGTGTCGACCGTGAACCCGTTGGCCGCGCCGAGGTCACGGATGGCCTGGATGCCGGTGGGGATGGAGTCGTGCCGGAAGCCGGTCGTCTTCGAGAAGACGAGCACTTTGAACGGGGCGTAGGCGGCGGCGGGGGTGGCCGGGCCGAAGAAGACGGTGGTCGCGGCGCAGAGGATGGCGGCAGCAGCCGTCGCCCATCTGCGCGGCACGGATGAGGGTGCCACGGTTCAGCTCCTGGTGGGGTGTGTCCAGGGACAGGGGGACTGCCGGCCGCCGAGCGGGCAGGGGTACCGAATTTTCGGTTAGTTAGACAACGAAACTAAGCCTTCGACTCGCACTCGTCAATCCCGGTCGATGGCGACCGGTGCGGGAGGGCCCCGCCGGCGGCCACCCCTTGACAGGCCGGTCGGCCGGTCCTAGCTTTCGATTACGCCTGACGTATTGAAACGTTTCATCAGCTCCGCCCGCCACGGAGGAAACCAATGCGCAAAGTCCTCGCCCTGCTCGTCTTCGCCACGGCGATACTCGTCGGCGCGCAACCCGCCGCCGCGTCCTACGCCACGACCGTGACCAACTTCGACGCCGCCGGCAACCAGGTCACCCGCTTCGACACCGCCGGCAACGCGGTCGACGCCCACGACGGCGACCTGCTCGCCGCCGGCGGCAGCTACTACCTCTACGGCACCTCGTACGACTGCGGCTTCGGCTGGCAGCAGGGCGGCACGCCGTTCTGCGGCTTCAAGGTCTACTCGTCCACCGACCTGGTGCACTGGACCGACCGCGGCGCGCTGTTCGACGCGACCACGAGCACCTGGCAGAGCCGGTGCAACGGCAACACGTTCGGCTGCTACCGGCCGCACGTCGTCTACAACGCCGCCACCGCCCGCTACGTGCTGTGGATCAACACGTACGACATCGGCGTCGGCTACCACGTCTTCACCAGCACCACCCCGACCGGGCCGTTCACCGAGCAGGCGATCCCGACCCTCGCGGTCAACAACGGCATCCCGCCCGGCGTCAACAACGGCGACCACGACGTGTTCGTGGACGACGACGGCACCGGCTACCTCGCCTACACCGACTGGCGGACCGGCGGCGACATCGTCGTGGAGCGGCTCAACAGCGCGTACACCTCCGGCACCGGCACCTACGCCCGCCTCGGCCAGTCCGCCACCGAAGCGCCGGCCCTGTTCCGCCGGGGGAGCGGCTACTACCTGGCCTACTCCGACCCGAACTGCGGCTACTGCACCACCGGCACCTCGGTGAAGCGGGCGTCCTCGCCGCTCGGGCCGTGGTCGGCCGGCACCAAGCTCACCACCGACTCCTGCGGCGGCCAGCCCTCCTTCGTCGCCGACATCGAGGGCACCTACGTCTACGGCAGCGACCTGTGGAGCAACGGCGCGCCGAACGAGGCGCTCGCCAACTTCTTCTGGGCGCCGCTCGGCTTCGCCGGTGACGGCTCGGTCAACGCGATCGCGTGCTCGGCAACGGCTTCGCTCACCCTGACCGGCGGCGCCGCCGGCACCCAGGTGCACCCGGCCGACCTGGACCAGGACGGCGGGGTCTCCGGCTACCGCACGTACTGCGACGTCGGCGGCAACGTCCAGCGCTCGCAGTCGTTCGTGGCGTCACGCACCGGCACGCTGAGCGCCGTCTCCTACACCACGTTCCAGCGCGGCTACCCGAACGCCGGGCTGCGGATCGCCGTCCACACTGCGGACTCCGCGTACCGGCCGACCGGCGGTGCGCTGTTCTCCACCGTGGTGCCGGCCTCGGCGGTCGGCTGGTCACCGCGGAACATCACCGTCCATCCTGGACTGTCGGTCAGCGCCGGCACCCGCTACGCCATCGTCGTGTCGTCCAGCACCACCACCGGCTGCTACGGCCTGCAGTACCACGACGGTGCGCCCTACCCGGGCGGCGGCGAGGCGTACAGCAGCAACAACGGCGCGTCGTTCGGCGCCGAGAGCAACCGCACCGTCAAGTTCCAGACCTCCATCGGCACCACCAACCCGGCGCTCACCGCGACCGCCACCGCGAGCAGTTCGTTCGAGGGCTGCTGCGGCTGGCGGCTCACCGCGCTCACCGACGGCCAGGACGCCTCCACACCCACCTCGATGGGCTGGAGCAGCACCAACTCGCTGAACGTCAACCACACCGAGTGGGTCTCCGTGGACCTCGGTGGGGTCAAGGCCATCAGCCGCGTCACCCTGCTCCCGCGCGGCGACGCCGGGAACGCCGGCGAGGGCTTCCCGGCCGACTTCACCGTGCAGTCCTCGGTGGACGGTGTCACGTGGACGGTGCTCGCCGCCCGCACCGGCTACCCCAAGCCGGCCGCCGTCGCCCAGCACTTCGACTTCGGCACGCAGGCCGCGCGCTACGTCCGCGTCGTCGGCACCGGCCTGCGCAACACCAACCCGAACGACCCGCTGTACCGGATGCAGCTCGCCGAGCTGAAGGTGGCCTGAGATGACCCATCGCCTGCGGGTGGCCGTCGCCGCCCTGCTCGTCCTCGTCGCGTCGCTGGTGGTGGCCGGGCCGGCACACGCCGACGTCACCACGACCATCGCCAACAGCGACGCCGCCGGCAACCAGCTCAGCCGGTTCGACGTCGCCGGCAACTCGCTCGACGCGCACGACGGTTCGCTGATCCAGGTGGGCAACACGTTCTACCTGTACGGCACCAGCTATTCGTGCGGGTACGAGTACCAGCACAACTCGAACTTCTGCGGGTTCAAGGTGTACAGCTCGCCGGACCTGGCGCACTGGACCGACCGCGGATACGTCGTGGCCCCGGACGCCTGCGGGTACTGCTTCCGGCCGCACGTCATCTACAACGCGGCGACCGCGAAGTACGTGCTGTGGGCCGACGGCGGCGGGCACTACCTCGTCTACACCAGCGGCACGCCGACCGGGCTGTTCACGCGGCAGCCCGACCCGAACCTCGCGGTCGGCGGTGCCGTCGACGAGGCGCTGTACCTGGACGACGACGGCACCGCCTACGTCATCCACAACACCGTCCAGGTGCCCGCCGGCGACACCGCCGACATGGTGGTGGAGCAGCTCACCCCCGACTACCTCAACACCACCGGCGCGTACGTCCGGCTCGGGCTGGGCAACGTCGAGGGGTTCACCGTCTTCAAGCGCAACGGCGTCTACCACGCGTTGATGTCCGACCCGACCTGTGCGTACTGCTCGGGCGAGACCGGCGAGATGACGGCGACCTCGATGCTGGGCGCGTGGAACGGCCGGTGGTACGACCCCAACGGCTGGAACTTCAACGACAACCGGCCGCAGCCGCGCTGGCGGTCCCGGATCGTCAACGCCACCAACTGCGGCGGCCAGCCCCTGGCAAGCCTGCCGATCGTGCACGCCGACGGCAGCACCGGGTACTACTTCGTGTCCGACCGCTGGAACAACCGGGCGCCCAACGAGTCCCTGGCCAACCTCTACATCGGGCCGATGACGTTCGACGGCGCCGGCACGCTGCAGGACATCCAGTGCGTCAACTCGTTCACCATCTCCCTGCCGGGCAGCGGCGGCGCCTATCTCAACCCGCCGGACCTCGACCAGCGCAGCGGCTTCGACGGGTTCCGGCACTACTGCGACATCGCCGGCACCGTGTGGCGGCAGCAGAGCTTCACGCCGTCGCGCACCGGCACGCTCAGCGCGGCCTCGGTCACGAGCTTCCAGAGCGGCAAGCCCAACGCCCCGCTGCTCCTCGACGTGGTGGACGCGGCCAACGGCGTGCTGCTGGGCCGGTCCACGTTCGCGGTGAACACCGTGCCGTGGGCGCCGACCGGCATCACCGCGCGACCGGGCATCACCGTCACCGCCGGGCACCAGTACCTGCTCCGGGCGCACTCCGCCACCACCAGCGGCTGCTACGGCTGGGAGTACAACGACGGGAACCCGTACGCGGGCGGCGTCGAGTCGTACAGCACCAGCGCCGGCGGCTCGTTCACCGCCGAGAACGGCCGGGACCTCAAGTTCTCCACCGAGGTCAGCGCCACCCCGGCGCTGGTGTCCGACGAACTGCCCGCGGGCTGGACCAGTTGCGCCGGTGAAGGGGCCACCTGCACCTTCACCGCGACGCGCCGGGTCGCCTACGGCGCGGGCGCCTACGCGTACAGGACCGGGGGCAGCACCGCGTGCGGCATCGCGGCGTTCGGTGGCGACCCGGCGGTGGGGGTGCTCAAGTCGTGCTACGTCGCCCCGCTGGGCGGCCCGAGCGGCTGGACCCAGTGCGGGAGCGAGGGCGGCAGTTGCGCGTTCAGCGGGTCGAACGTGGTGGCCTACGGCGCGAACGGCGCGTTCGTGCACCGCAAGCTCAGCGGCGGCGCGGCCTGCGGTCTGGCGGCGTTCGGCGGGGTGGACCCGATCCCGGGCGTGGCCAAGGCGTGCTACCTGCCCCCGGCCGGCGCGCCGCCCGGGTACACCTCCTGCGCCGGCGAGGGCGGCACGTGCACGGTCAGCGGCGGTCAGCGGGTGATCTACGGCGCCCGCGGCGCGTTCGGCACCCGGTGGAGCACCGGCTCGATCGCCTGCGACAACGCGACGTTCGGCGACCCGGTCGACGGGGTGGTGAAGGGTTGCTACGTGCGCGGCGGCGCACCGGCCGGCTTCGGCACCACGTGCTCCGGCGAGGGCGGCACGTGCTCGTTCGGCGGCTTCCGCACGGTGGCCTACGGCGCGGCCGGGCAGTACGCGTACCGCTCGTTCACCGGCGGCACGGCGTGCACCGCGGCGGCGTTCGGCGGTGACCCGGCGTTCGGCATCGCGAAGTCCTGCTACCTGACCCCGTAAGGTCCGGCGCGGCACATGGACGGACCGGGACGCTGCCGACAGCGTCCCGGTCCTTCGCCGTTTGACGTCAGGCGTGCAGCCGGGCCTCGGCGCCGGCCCAGTCCCCGCGGGTCTCCGGCCGCGGCTGGAAGTGCCGCACCGGCAGGTGCCGGGTGAGCAGCCGGCGGAGGTCGTCCAGCTCGCCGTGCACCGCGCCGAGCGCCCTGGCCTGCACCAGTGCGTTGCCCAGCGCGGTGGCCTCGACCGGGCCGGCCGTCACCGGCAGGCCGCACGCGTCGGCGGTGAGCTGGCACAGCAGTTCGTTGCGGGCCCCGCCACCGACGATGTGCACCACGTCGACCGTGGTGCCGGCCAGGTGCTGGGCCTGCCGGACGGCCCGGGCGTGGGCGACGGCGAGGCTGTCCATGATGCAGCGCACCGTCGCGGCCCGCGACGACGGCACCGGCTGGCCGGTCCGCCGGCACCATTCGTCGATCCGCGCCGGCATGTCGCCCGGCGACAGGAACACCGGGTCGTCCGGGTCCACCACGCTGCGCAGCGCCGGCTCGGCCGCCGCCCGGCCCAGCAGCGCCTCGAGGTCCACCGTGGAGCCGTCGGCCTGCCAGCCGCGGATCGCCTCCTGCAGCAGCCACAGCCCCATCACGTTGCGCAGGTAGCGCACGGTGCCGTCGACGCCGGTCTCGTTGGTGAAGTTGGCCTGCCGGCTGGCGTCGGTGAGCACCGGCGCGGCCAGCTCCACGCCGACCAGTGACCAGGTGCCGCAGGAGATGTAGGCGAAGCGGTCGCCGCGCGCCGGGACCGCCACCACCGCGGACGCCGTGTCGTGCGAGCCGACCGCGATCACCGGCACCGGACCCGGCAGGCCGATCTCGGCGCACACCGGCGCGGTCAGCTCGCCGATCCGGTCACCGGGCCGGCACAGCGGCGCGAACAGCCCCGGGTCCAGGCCGAGGTCCGCGATCAGGTCGGCGGACCATCCACCGGAACGGGCGTCGAGCAGCTGCGTGGTCGACGCGTTGGTGATCTCGGAGGTCTGCTCGCCGGTGAGCCAGTACGCGATCAGGTCGGGCAGCAGCAGCATCCGCCGGGCCGTCCGCGCGGCGGGTGTGCCGGCCGCGCTGACCAGCTGGAAGATGGTGTTGAACGGCAGGTTCTGCAGCCCGGTGCCGGCATACAGCCGCGCCGCTCCCAGCTGGTCCAGCACCCGGTCCATCACGCCGTCGGTGCGGCTGTCGCGGTAGCAGACCGGGTTGCCGATCAGGGCGCCGGTCGCGTCGAGCAGCCCGTAGTCGACGGCCCAGGAGTCGATCCCCACGCTGTGCAGTCCCGCGCCGGTCCGTCCGGCCGTCCGCAGCCCGTCCAGGACGCCCTGGTAGAGGCCCAGGACGTCCCAGTGCAGGGTCGGGCCGACCCGGATCGGCCGGTTGGCGAAGCGGTGCGCCTCGGTCAGTTCCAGCACGTCGGGGCCGACGCGGGCCAGCATCACCCGGCCGCTGGACGCACCGAGATCGACCGCGGCGACACTCGCCTGGTTCACGGTGCGACGACGACGAGGTCGATGTCGAGCAGCTCGGCGAGGCAGCGCAGGTCGGCCACCCGGTGCCCGGTGCCCAGCGCCCAGTGGTGCCCGACCCCGCTGGCGCTCCACCGGTCGGTCCACTCGCCGGGGTGGCAGCCGAAGTCGACGCGCGAGGTGGTGTTGCCGATCCGCATCAGCGGTCCGGTCACCACGGTCCCCTCGGAGGCGACGAAGACGTAGCGGCCGTCCCGGCGCTGGCCGACGCCGAACACCGTGACCGGGCCGGGCGCGACCGCGAACTCCACCGACACACCCCAGCCACGCTTGCCGTGGTAGACCCCCAGGCCGCGCAGCAGGGGCCGGCTGTCGCTGATCGCGAGGTGGCCGGGCCCGTCGTGGCCCATCTCGACGACGCCGTCGCGGAAGTTGAGCGCCTGCAGCTCGGTGAAGCTGCCCCCGCCCCCGAGCCGGTCCATCATCAGCATCGCCAGGCTGGTGCGCAGCTCATACTCGCCCACCGCGGGGAGGCCCCGGGCGGTCAGCAGCGACGCGCCCAGGATCAGGCCGGCGCCGAGCCGCTCGTGCAGCTCGCCCTCCAGCCCCCGGTGGTAGTAGGCCAGCGAGTCCAGCCCGAAGTCGGCGACCAGGGCGTCGAGCCCGCAGGCGACGGTCGCCGCCCACTGCAGGTCCTCGTCCACCACGCTGTCGGTGATCTCGAAGACCTGCCGGGCCTGCTCCAGTTTGTCGGCGACCTGCGCCGGCTTCACCGCGGCCACCCGGACCCGCAGGTCGTCGACCTCCAGCACCTCGATGTGCCCGCCGAACTGGGCGCTGACCATGGTCAGGTCGGTGGACACGTCGAGCATGCCGGGATACAGGTGCCCCATCAGACCGTGGCGGGAGTCGCGCAGCGAGCCCCGGACACCGGCGGCGCGCACCCACCGCAGGATCTTCTCCCAGGCCTGCTCGTCGGCGAGGTACCCCGACACCGAGCGGAACTCGATCCCCGACCGGTGCAGCGCGTTGGCCACCTCGGGCAGCGGGCACGCCCCGCAGTAGGCCAGCCAGGTGCCGGTGGTCATCGCCGGATGGTCCATCGCCTCGGTCGGCTGCAGGTTGATGAACAGCACCGGCGCGCCGACCCGCTGCGCGATCGGCAGGACCATGCTGGCCGTCATGTACGTGGTCATGAAGATCACGACGACGTCGCAGCCGGCCACCCGCAGCTGCTCGCCGGCCCGCGCCGCCTCGGGCGCGTCGGAGATGAACCCGACGTCGGTCACCTGGGCGCCGATGCCCGACAGGCGTCGGCTCACCACCCGGGCGCTGTCCTGCAACTGGGGCAGCAGCTCCGGGAACTGGGGCCAGTAGGCGCCCAGCCCGCCGGCGACGAGGCCGACCCGCACCGGCCGGGCCGGCACCCTTTCGAGCAGGACGGATGGCGAATCGGTGGCGGTCATTGGCTACGCTCCTCAGGATCGGTTCAGCGCAGGAACGCGGCGGCGACACCCGCGTCCACGGGGATGTGCAGGCCGGTGGTGTGCGCCAGCTCGCCGGCGGTGAGCACGAACACCGCGTTGGCGACGTGCTCGGGCAGCACCTCCCGTTTGAGGAGGGTGCGCTGGGCATAGTAGGCACCGAGCTCGGTCTCGGGAACCCCGTAGACGGCGGCCCGCTGGGCGCCCCAACCACCGGCGAAGATGCCGGAGCCGCGCACGACGCCGTCGGGGTTGATGCCGTTGACCTTGATGCCGTGCTCGCCGAGCTCGGCCGCGAGCAGCCGGACCTGGTGCGCCTGGGCCGCCTTCGCGGCGCTGTAGGCGACGTTGTTCGGCCCGGCGAAGACGCTGTTCTTGCTGGCGATGTAGACGATGTCGCCGCCCATCCCCTGCTCGATCATCAGCCGGGCGCCGTGCTGGGCGACCAGGAACGAGCCCTTGGACATCACGTCGTGCTGCAGGTCCCAGTCGGCCTCGGTGGTCTCCAGCAGCGGTTTGGAGACCGACAGGCCGGCGTTGTTGACCACCAGGTCCACGCCGCCGAAGGCCAGCGCGGCCGCCCGGACCATCCCGCCGACCGCGGCCGGGTCGGTGACGTCGGCGGTCACCGCGACCGCGACGTCGGGCCCGCCGAGCTCGGTGGCCACCCGGTCGGCGGCGGCGGTGTCGCGGTCGGCGACGACCACGCAGGCGCCTTCGGCCGCCAGGCGGTGCGCGATGGCCCGGCCGATGCCCGACCCGGCGCCGGTGACCAGCGCGATCCGCGCCGCCAGTGGTTTGGGTTTGGGCAGCCGGGCCAGTTTCGCCTCTTCGAGCGCCCAGTACTCGATGCGGAACTTCTCGCTCTCGTCGATCGGCGCGTAGGACGACAGCGCCTCCGCGCCGCGCATCACGTTGATGGCGTTGACGTAGAACTCGCCGGCCACCCGGGCGGTCTGCTTGGTGGCGCCGAAGGTGAACATGCCGACGCCCGGCACCAGCACGACCGCCGGATCGGCACCGCGCATCGCCGGCGAATCGGCGTCCGCGTGCCGGTGGTAGTACCCGGCGTAGTCCTTGCGGTACGCGGCGTGCAGCTCGCGCAGGCGGGCGACGGTGTCGGCCAGCGGCGCGGTCGGCGGCAGGTCCAGCACCATCGGGGCGACCTTGGTGCGCAGGAAGTGATCGGGGCACGAGGTGCCCAGCGCCGCCAGCCGCGGGTGCTCACGGCGGGAGACGAAGTCCAGCACCTCGTCGCTGTCGGTGAAGTGACCGACCTGCGGGCGGTCGGTCGAGGCCAGACCGCGCAGCACCGGCGCCAGCTGAGCGGCCCGTTCGCGGCGCTCGGCCGGGGGCAGCGGCTCGTAGCCGGGCAGCACCGGGCCGAACGGCTCGGGCCTGCCGTGGGCCCGGATGAACCGGTCGGCCGTCTCGATGATCTCCAGCGCGTGCGCTTCGCACTCGGCGCTGGTCTCGCCCCAGGCGGTGATGCCGTGCCCGCCGAGGATGACGCCGATCGCCTCCGGATGCGCGCGGCGGATCTCGGCGATGTCGAGTCCCAGCTGGAATCCGGGCCGCCGCCAGGGCACCCACCGCACCCGGTCGCCGAAGCACTCGGCCGTGCGGGCCGGCCCGTCGGCGGCGGTGGCGAACGCGATCCCGGCGTCGGGGTGCAGGTGGTCGACGTGCGCGGCGTCGACGAGACCGTGCATCGCGGTGTCGATCGACGGGGCGGCGCCGCCCCTGCCGTGCAGGCAGTAGTCGAATGCGGCGACCATCTCGTCCTCGCGCTCGACCCCCGGGTACACGTCGACCAGGGCCCGGACCCGGTCCAGGCGCAGCACGGCGAGGCCGGCCTCGGTCAGGGTGCCCAGGTCGCCACCGGATCCCTTGACCCACAGCAGCTCGACGTCCTTGCCGGTCACGGGGTCGACGTCGGTGCCCTTCGCCGAGGTGTTGCCGCCGGCGAAGTTGGTGTTGCGCGGGTCGGCGCCCAGCCGGTTGGACCGGGCGACGAGCTCGGCGGGGGAGTTGCTCATCAGGTCAGGCTCCCCATCCGGCCTGCTGGCCACCGACACGGTCGGATTCGATCTTCTGCTGGTAGCCGGACCGGTGGTAGGCCGCGACCGGATCCGGGTCCAGACCCTGCTCGACCCGCATCTGGGCGAGCAACGGCCGCACGTCGCCGGCGAACGCGTCCATCAGCACCGCGTGCGCGCCGAGCACGTCGCCGGACCGCTGTGCGGCGGCCAGTGCGTCGGCGTCGACCAGCAGCGCCTTGGCGACCGCCTCCTGCACGTTGAGCACCGAACGGATCAGCGCCGGCACCTTCGCCTCGAGGTTGTGGCACTGGTCGAGCATGAAGGCCACCTCGGCCTCGGGGCGGATCGCGTCGGCGCGCACCAGCTCGTGGGCGATCCTGAACAGCTGGAAGGGATCAGCGGCGCCGACCATGAGATCGTCGTCCGCGTAGTTGCGGCTGTTGAAGTGGAACCCACCGAGCTTGCCGAACCGCAGCAGCACGCTGACCAGGAACTCGATGTTGGTGCCCGGCGCGTGGTGGCCGGTGTCGACCAGGACCTGCGCCTTGTCACCCAGCGCCACGCAGTGCGCATAGGAGGTGCCCCAGTCCGGCAGGTCCATCGAGTAGAAGTGCGGCTCGAACAGCTTGTACTCCACCAGCATCCGCTGGCCGTCGCCGAGGCGGTCGTAGACCTCGCTCAGGGCGTCGGCCAGCCGGTCCTGCCGGGCCGCGATCGAGTCCTGGCCGGCGTAGTTGGTGCCGTCGGCCAGCCATACCGACAGGATCGTCGAGCCGGTGGCGTCCATGATGTCGACGCACTCCAGCAGGTGGTCGATCGCCTTGCGGCGGACCCCGGCGTCGGGATGGCAGACGCTGCCCAGCTTGTAGTCGTTGTCCTGGAAGACGTTGGGGTTGATGGCGCCGATCGCGATGCCCTCGGCCGCGGCGAACCGGGCGAGGTCGGCATAGTCGTCGACGGCGTCCCACGGGATGTGCAACGCGACGCTGGGCGCGGCCCCGGTGAGCCGGTGCACCATCGCGGCGTCCGCCACCTTCTCATAGGCGTCGCGGGGCACGCCGGACTGGGCGAACACCTTGAATCTCGTTCCGGAGTTGCCGTACGCCCACGAGGGCGTCTCGATGCGCATGGCCGCGACGGCGGCGATAACAGCGGCGTGGTCGGTCATCAATCTCTCCTGTAGTGCGCCGAAGGGCTCGAGAGGGCCCGGCGGGCGGGTGCTTGGCTGGCGCCCGCCCGCCGGACCCGCCGGGTTACTTGACCGTGTCGGCGTTTTCCTTGGTGATCAGGGCAACCGGGTTGAAGACCTCACGCTCGGCCGGGTTGCTGAAGGTGATCGCCTGCTTCTTGATGGCCTGCTCGGCCAGCTTGACGGTCAGCTCGCCCATCGCCTTGGGGTCCTGTGCCACGGTCGCGGCCAGGCCACCGGCCTTGATGGCGGTGATCGCCTCCGGGTCGGCGTTGAAGCCGACGGAGACGATGTCGGTGACCGGGTTCTTGCCGGCGTCCTTGATCGCGTTGGCCGCGGCGACACCCATCGGGTCGTTGCACGAGAACACGCCGGCCACGTCAGGGTTCTTGGCGAGGATGTCCTTCATGACCTTGTAGCCCTCTTCGGCCTTGGAGTTGCCCGAGAGCTCGGCGACGACCTTGAAGCCGGCCTTCTCGATGGCCTCCTTGAAACCGGCGTTGCGCCGGGCGGCGTAGACCGCGGACGGCTCGCAGGTGATCGAGGCGACGTTCTTGCTGGTCTTGTTGTTGGCGGCGATCTGCTTGACCATGTAGTCGGCGGCGAGCTTGCCACCGCCGGCGTTGTCGGAGATCACGATCGCGTCGTACGGCGCGCCGCCGCCGCCGATGTCGTCGACGATGACCGGCACGCCCTTGGCCTTCGCCTTGGCGATGATCGGTCCGAGCGCGCTCGGCTTGAACGGGCTGATGATCAGCACGTCCACGCCCTGGTCGATCAGCGCCTGGGCGCCGGTGACCATCTCGTTCTCGTCGCTCTTCTCGTCGTGCAGCTTGAACTCCCAGCCCTTGGCGGTGGCGGCGGCGCGGGTGCCGGCCTCCATCTTCTGGAAGAACTCGTACTGCATGTCGTAGACCGAGAACCCGACGACGACCTTGTCGTCCTTGCCGGCGGTTTTCGGGTCGGTCGCATTGGAGTCGGAGCAGCCCGCCATGACCAGCGCGGCGGCGAGGGCGATCGGGAGGAGGCCCATCTTGCGCATCGTGGAGGTTCCTTTCGAGTGTCCTACGGGGGTGTGTTTGAACGTTTCAACTCGAACCGAACGGTAGTGCTGCGGCCATCGGCGCCGATCGTCAGGCGCCGTCCACGGGTGAAGGCCGTTGAACCAGAACCGACAGCGCCCGCCGGAACGATCCCGGCGCGGCGAAGCGGGTCCGCAGCCCGTCGATGGTCAGGGCGACGATCAGCACGCAACCCAGCACGATGCGCTGGTATGCCGATGGGACACCCTGGCTGACGAGCATGTCGTTGAGGACGCTGACCAGCAGGACCGCCGAGAAGGTCCCGATCAGCGTGCCCTTGCCGCCTTTGAGGCTGGTGCCACCGAGCACCACCGCGGCGATCACCTTGAGCTCGAATCCGTCCTGCGCCGAGCCGTCGGCGGTCCAGACCCGGGTGATGTAGGTCAGCGCCGCGATGCCGACGCTCACCCCGACCAGGGCGAAGACGAAGATCCTGATCCGGGTCTCGGAGATGCCGCAGAACCTGGCGGCCGCGGGCGACGAGCCGTAGGACAGGATCCGCCGGCCGGTCGCGGTGCGGCGCAACAGCAGCCAGGCGGCGCCGTAGACGACCAGCATGATGACGAACGGCAACGGGATGCCGGCCACGTTCAACCCGCCGATCTTGACGAACGGCGAACCGATCTGGTCGTACGGCAGCGTCTTCGGCCCGTCCTGGGTGAGGATGTACGCCACGCCACGGAAGACGAACAGCGTCCCGAGGGTGGCCACGAACGGCGGCACCCGCAGCCCGGTGATCAGACCGGCGTTGACCAGGCCGCAGGCCAGGCCCGTCGCCACCGCGGCGGCCACGGCCAGCGCCGTGCCGCCGGCCGAATAGCCGATCAGGGTCACCACGCTGACCAGGGCCAGCTGCCCGCCGACCGAGAGGTCGAACGCGCCACTGGCGATGGCGAAGGTCATGCCGGCGGCCACGATCCCCAGGTAGGCGCTCTCCCGCAGCACCGACTGCAGGTTTGAGAACTCGAGGAAGTCCGGGGCGACGAGGGGGGTCGCCGCCAGCAGCAGCGCCAGGATCGCGGTGATTCCCCAGGTGTCCCACAGTTTGCCCAGTGTCGGCCGACCGGCACGGTCCGCGCGGGAGGCCGGGGCGCTCCGGGCCGGCTTGGGCGTCTGCGTGTCGGTGCTCATACGACAGCCTCCTTCACGGCAGCGGGGACGGTGGCCGGGCCGGCGGTGACCCGCCGGCGCAGTCCGAGCAGTGCGAGCGCGGCGATGAGCAGCAGCCCGACACTGATGCGCTGGTAGGCCGGCGGCGTGTTGAGCAGGTTGAGCCCGTTGCGAATGGTCTCGATGAGCACCGCGGCCAGCACGGTGCCCAGGACCGAGGCGCGACCGCCGAGCAGTGCCGTGCCGCCGAGCACCACCACGGTGATCGCGTCCAGCTCGAAGCCCAGGCCCAGCTGCCCGTTGCCCTTCTGCAGCTGGCTGGCGATCAGCAGGCCCCAGAACCCGCCGGCGGTGCCGACCAGCACGTAGATCGCGATCCTGATCCGGTCGACCGGCAGGCCGGAGACCCGGGCCGCCTCGCGGTTGGAGCCCACTGCGCAGACCCAGCGGCCGAACCTCGTCCGGTTGATGCTCCACCAGGCCAGGGCGGTGGCCAGCACGGCCAGCAGGATCGGCATGGGTACCCCCAGGGGCCGGCCACCGACCAGGTACTTCAAGGCCGGCGAGCTGACGATCTGGTCGTGACCGTCGGTGTACGCCAGCGCCAGCCCCCGCACGATGACCAGGGTGGCCAGGGTGGCGATGAACGGTGTCACGCCGAGCTTGGTGACCACCATCCCGTTGACCAGGCCGATCAGCGCGCCGGCCAGCAGTGCCAGCAGCATCGCCAGCAGCACCGGCACCCCGTCGATGATCGCCGAGCAGCAGACCACCGCGGCCAGCGAGACCGTCGAGCCGACCGACAGGTCGAACTCTCCCATCGCCAGGCAGAAGGTCATCGCCAGCCCCGGAACCGCCACGATGGCCGCGTTGACCAGGACGTTCTCGATGTTGCCACCGGACAGGAAGCTGTCGGTGCGCAGTGCCAGGAACAGCACGACCAGCAGCAGCGGGACGACCAGCGGGGCCTTGCGCAGCGCGGCGGACATCAGACGCCCGCCGGCGAGAAGATCCGACGCTCGGTGGTGGCGCACATGATGACGTTCTCCTCGGTCAGGTCGGCGCCGGTCAGGTGCCCGACCACCTGGCCACCGGCCAGCACGTAGACCCGGTCACTGATCCCCAGCAGCTCGGGCAGATCACTGGAGATCATGAGCACGGCGGCACCGTCGGCGGTCAGCTCGTTGATCAGCTGGTGGATCTCGAACTTGGCGCCGATGTCGACGCCCCGGGTCGGCTCGTTGAGGATCAGCAGCCGGCCACCGGGCGCCAACGCCCGGCCGAGCAGGACCTTCTGCTGGTTGCCGCCGGAGAGCTGGCCGATGAGCTGGTCCGGGCCGGTCGTGCGGATGGCCAGCCGGTTGCGGTAGTCGGCGAAGACGCCGGCCTGCGCCGCCGGTGACAGCAGCCGGGTGAGCGCGTGCCGCAGCCGGCCCAGCACCGAGATGGTGAGGTTGTCCCGCACCGACAGGTCGGGCAGCAGGCCCGCGGCCTTGCGATCCTCGTGCAGGAAGCCGATGCCGGCCGCCATCGCGTCCGCCGGGCTCCCGGGGCGGTACGGCGCGCCGTCGAAGGTCATGGTGCCGGCGGTGATCGGCAACGCGCCGAAGATGACCTGCGACACCTCGGGCTGGCCGGCTCCCGCCACGCCGCCGATGCCGACGATCTCGCCGGCGCGCACGGTCAACGACACGTCGCGCAACTGCCGCCCCGCGCTCACCCCGGCGAGGTCGAGCACCACTTCGTCGCCGGCGACCCCGGCCCGCGGCGCCGCCGCGGCGATGTCGCGGCCCACCATCAGCCGGACCAGTTCGTCCGGGTCGGTGTCGGCCAGCGCCGCGGTGCGCACGTGCCGGCCGTCGCGCAGCACCGTGACCCGGTCGGCGACGGCGAAGACCTCGTCCAGGCGGTGGCTGACATAGACGACGCTGCGTCCCTCGGAGCGCAGCCGCCGCACGACGTCCAGCAGCCGGGTGGCCTCGTCGGCGGACAGCGCCGCGGTCGGCTCGTCCATCACGATGATGCGTCCGTCCACCGACAGCGCCTTGGCGATCTCGACGAGCTGCTGCTCGGAAACGGTGAGGCTGTCCACGGTCGCCGCCGGGTCGATGTGCACGCCCAGGATGCCGAACAGCTCGGCCGAGCGGCGGTTGATCTCGGCGTAGCGGATGCCGCGGGAGAACCTGCCGTAAGGCTCGCGGCCCGAGTAGACGTTCTCCGCCACCGTGAGGTCGGGATAGAGGTTGAACTCCTGGTAGATCACGGCGATACCGGCGTGCAACGCGTCGGCGGGCCGACGCGGACGGTACGGCTGACCGCCGAGCCTGACCTCGCCGGCACTGGGCCGGTGCAACCCCCCGAGCACTTTCAGCAGCGTGGACTTGCCCGCGCCGTTTTCGCCCACGAGCGCGTGCACCTCGCCACCGCGCACGTCGAAGTGCACCCCGTCCAGGGCCCGGACCCCGGGAAACTCCACCGTCAACCGGTCGACGTGCAGCAACGGCGGATCTTCCGGCGACGTGTTGTCGGCTGTCATGTCCCCACCTCCCTCCACCACGCCGAGCCTCTGAAGATCAAAATGAATCGTTTCGAAGTTTTGCGGCTCGAACGCTACGATCCCGTTGCAGGGCTGTCAATGGATCGTTTCGGAGACCGGGGTGCGAGCTGGGTCAGGCCCCGGTGTCGCAACCGTCGCCGGGGTTGACACGTTTCATCTCGGACGTAAGCTCAACGCTTCCAACACCCGCACGTACTCGAGGAGCCATGGCGACCAGCATCAAGGAGGTTGCGCGGCGGGCGGGCGTCTCCATCGGCACCGTGAGCAACGTGCTCAACCATCCCGACATGGTCGCTTCCACCACCCGCCAGCGGGTGCTCAAGGCGATCGCCGAGCTCGGCTACGTCCGCAACGACTCCGCCCGGCAACTGCGCGCCGGGCGCAGCCGGACCATCGCCGTCGTCGCCCTCGACCTGGCCAACCCGTTCTTCACCGACGTGCTGCGCGGTGCCGAGATCGTGGGCGAGGAGAGCGGCGTCAATATCATGATCTTCAACAGCGGTGAGGACGCCGCCCGCGAACGCCGCCACCTCGACGTCCTGGAAGAGCAGCGAGTGCTCGGCGTGCTCATCACCCCGCTCGACGGCAGCGTCGACCCCCGGCTGGACCAGCTGATCGAGCGCGGCATACCGGTGGTGCTGGTCGACCGCGGCTCCGGCCGCCACAACCGCTGCTCGGTGGCCGTCGACGACGTGCTCGGCGGCCGGCTCGCCGGCACCCACCTCGTCGAGCAGGGCCACGAACGGATCGCCTTCGCCGGCGGTCCCTTCACCCTCGCGCAGGTCACCGACCGGCACGCCGGCCTGCGCGAGGCCCTCACCGGTGGGCAGCAGCTGCGGGTCATCCCGACCGCCAACCTCACCGCCGCCGCGGGCCGCCTCGCCGGCGAACACCTCGCCGACCTGCCCGCCGAGATCCGGCCGACCGCGGTCTTCTGCGCCAACGACCTGGTGGCGCTCGGCGTGCTCCAGGAGATGACCATGCGCGGGGTGCGGGTGCCGCAGGATGTCGCGATCGTCGGCTACGACGACATCGACTTCGCCGCCGCCTCGGCGGTGCCGCTGTCCTCGATGCGCCAGCCCCGCGAGCAGCTCGGCCGCGCGGCCACCCAGCTCCTGCTGGAAGAGGCCAACGAACCCGAGCAGCACCAGCACCGGCACGTCGTCTTCCAGCCCGAGCTGGTCGTGCGCGAGTCGAGCGCCCCGGCCGGGCCGTCCACCCGCCCGGACCCTTCGTGGAGCCGGTGAGCCGATCCTGGCGGTCTCAGTGTGGAGCAGCAGGCTCGTCGGGAGCCGGGCGGACATCACCGGCACTGCAGTAATTGCCGGGCGAGTGCCACTGGTGCACGATCCGTAGCTCCTGCGCCGCATCCGCACCCGCTCCCGGGCGCCAGCGTTCGTCTGCCTGCCAGGGGAAGACCGGCTCGGCGGGATTGGCGTGGGCCCACGCGTCCAGTGCCAGCGGGATCAACCGCATCCGGCGTTCGATCCACCCGGCGTCCCAGGGCCCTTCCGCGAGGATCTGCTCAGCCGCGCGGAACTCGTAGTACAGGGTGCGGCGCAGGCGGTTGCCCCGGACCCGTGGCGAGCCGTGGACCAGCATGACGTCGTGGACGAGCACGTCACCGGGGTGCGCCTCGATCTCGACGGCGCCGGGCGGATCCCAGCCGTGGTCGGTCTCCAGCCGGCACAGGTCGGGAACGTCGCGGTGGGAGCCGGGCAGCACGCGCAACGCGCCCTCGCCGGGCCGGGACTCGTCGAGATAGACATCCAGGTTGGCGATGCGCCAGTGCCGCGGATGCGTCGCGTCCTGATGCCAGTGCACCGGAGCCCCGTCACCGGCCGCCTTGAAGACCAGCGACTCGTACGTGGGCACGAAGTTCGGCCCGGCCAGGCTCTGCGCGACGCCCAGCAGTCGGGGGCAGCCGAGCAGCTCCAGGGACGCCGCACCGCCCTTGTCGTGTACATAGTTGATTCGGAACGGCACGTCGACGCCGTCGCGGTGGGCGACGTCGAAATCATCGGGATTCACGCCGGGCGCGAGGTTGCCGGTGTCAGGTCCGGCGGTCATCCAGGCTTCGGAGTCGACGCGCAGCCGGTCGATCGTCGACGGGGGGATCAGGCCCCGGAGCATCAGATAGCCGTTGCGGTCGAAGAAGTCGAGCTGGTCCGCATCGAGCGCGAACGACGGTCGAAGGTTCGTTGACATCCTTCGACGCTAGGTCCGGGAGCGGGTCGGAAACTCCGGTATCTTCGCGTCGTGTTCCCGGATTCCACGGCTTCGGAATATGGCTTGGCCTGCTGGTCGGGGACGCCGACAGCGATGCGGTCGCCGCACCGCCACGGCGAGATCGAGGTCAACCTCGTCACCTCCGGCCGGCTCGCGTACGCCGTCGGCGGTGATGTGCTCGAAGTGCGGGAAGACTCCGTGATCGCCTTCTGGGCGACGATGCCCCATCAGCTCCTGGACTTCCGTCCCGGCACCCGGGTCCACTGGCTGACCGTGCCACTGCGGACCTTCCTCGGCTGGGGCGTGCCCGAGCAGGTGCTGACCGACCTGCTCGGTGCCCGGCCGCTGGTCGACGACTCGGCCGCTGCCCTCGGCCAGGACCCGGCGTTGTTCACACAGTGGGCCCGGGACCTCACCTCCGGTCCGGAGCACCGGCAGATCGCCGAACTGGAGATCCAGGCCCGCCTGCGCCGTCTGGCGCTGTCCCGGCCCGGCGCCGACGCCGGCCACCACGGCGTCGGAGTCCAGGCCGTCACCCAGGCCGCCGCCATGGTCAGCTTTGTCGCCGCCCGCTACTGCGATCAGATCTCCAGCGCCGATGTCGCGGCTGCCGCCCATCTTCAGGCGAGCCGGGCGATGACGGTGTTCAAGACCGTCATGGGCACGACGATCGGCGCCTTCGTGACCGAGTGCCGGGTGGCACAGGCCAAGCGGCTCCTGATCACGACCGGCCTGCCGCCGGCGGTGATCGCCGCCAGGGTCGGCTTCGGATCGACGAGCCGGTTCTACGCCGCGTTCGCGGCCGCTACCGGCGTGGCACCCGGCGCCTACCGGAGCCAGGCGACCCCTCCCTGAACCCGCCGGCCTCACCGGTCCAGCGCGCGGGACAGCCGCTCCTTCCATTCCTCGCAGTCGCCGCGGACCTGCGGGTATTCGTCGAGGAAGTTCGCCCAGTCGACCGCCAACGGTGCGATCGACGCCGCGCCGTACCCGTCCGCCGAGGGGCCGAGGTCCTCCCGCAGCACGGCACGGATGAGATCCAGGTCGACCGGGCCGTGCTCGGCGAGCAGCACGGCGTCGTAGAGGTCCTTGCCTTGCGGGTAGGCGTCGGTCTCCAGCCACAGCAGCTTCCACGCCAGCGCCAGCTCGGGCGGCGCCGCGGGAACCTCGAACGGCCCGACCCGCAGCGGCACTGGCGGCACCGGCAGGTGTTCGCCAAACACGAGGTCGACCTGGATCGTGCCGGCCGGCACGCCGGGCACCCGGAACGGGAAGGCGAGCCGGCGGCCGGGAACCCGGTCGTAGGTCCAGATCTCCTCGACGGTGACGCCTTCGGCGGTCAGGCCGGCGCCGGGCCGGTCCCGGACCGCGTCGATCAGCGACTGCAGCGGCGCCCCGGCGCGGGGGTCGCCTACGTCGTGGCCGTGCGGCACGACGTAGTCGAGGTCGCCGGGCTCGCGGGCGCCCGCACCCAGCTGGATCCGCAACGGCACGCTGCCCCGCATGACGAGGTCGCCGGCCCACGGCCCCTGCGCGACGAGGCCGATCAGGTGCTCGATCGCCGCCCACCGGGCCGCCCGCCAGGCCGCCCCGGCGTCCGCGTCCAGGAACTCGGGCTCTCCGGCCCGGTAGCCGTGCGGGTGGTGCTTCATCGCCGGGTCGAACGCCGCCGACTGGCGCATCCCGGGACCCGGCTCCAGCGGGCGGTATGTGGCAGGGTAGCCCTCCCGCCCCGCCGGCGCCGACCGCCGCCAGTCGGTCCACGGGTCGCGGGGCAGGTCGAGCCATCCCTGGTCGAGGGCTAGGTTGTTGTCGGCAGCCACGTACTCCTGCTCGACGTCGAGCACCTCGTGGCCGGCCGCGCGCAGGTCGTCGACCAGTGCGTCGAGCCGTTGCCGTGCGGTGGCGAGGCCGACCCGCCGGCAGCGCTGGGTGACGAACCGCTCGTGCGTGCCGTCCTCGTGCCGCCGGCGCGCGTTGCGCGACAGCCGTGCGTCGTGCGTGCCGGCGAGCTTGGTCAGCGCCGACAGCTGCCGCCCGGTGTCGCCGGGCAGGCGCAGCTTGACGTGATGTTCGAAGTACCGCTCCAGCGGGTCGCCGAACGCTTCCGCGTCGGTCTGCGGCACCCCCTCGTTCCACGGCGCCGCCTCGATCTTGACCCGGCTCGGCATCAGGCGCTCCTGGCGCAGCCGGGCCTCCCACGACGCCGCGATCTGCCGCACCTCCGTGAGGGTGCCGTCGGCGTGCAAGGTGAGCATCGGCTGCACTGCGTTCGTGCCGCGATCCAGCTCGATCTGCACGTACTTCACGCCGTGCTCCGCGGCGAATGCACCGAGCCGCTCGGCGCCCCAGCCGCTGACGGTGATGTGAATCTCGAAGTCCCCCGACATCTGCAGCACCACGCCATCCTGCCCGCTCCGCACGCGCATCAGAAGCGCGGTTTCGTCCTGCTGCTCAGTGGGAATGCGATGGTTCAGTCCTGGAGGAGTTGCCGGGCCAGGTCCGGCGCCGTCTCGACCGGTTCGCTGAGGATGGTCGACCACCACCAGGATGCGCAGTGGCACATGCCAATCAGCCTTGGTGGTGACCTGTCGATCGCTACCCTTCGCGTCTCGCTGGGACCGCAGTCCTTCCCGAAGCACTTGCCGATGGATTCGACGACCTCGGCGGTCCCGGCCAGTAGCGCGAGGTCGATGACGGCGTGTGCATCGATCGGCTCGCGTGGTTCGTCCTACGCAACCCAGGTTGCCCGCGCCGGATCCCACCGCCCGGCGGCCACTCCGGCCAACACCGGGTCGAGCATTGCCTTCACCAAGGCCAACGCCGCCGGGAACCGTCCCAACTCCATCAACTGAGGTAGTTCGGTGGCTTTCGCCTCGTATCCGGCCGGCCACAGCGGTCCCGGCACCATGAAGTCCGCAGGCAGCCCGACCCCGCGCCGCGCGGTTTCCGACAGCAACGCGCGCCGCAGGTCGGCAGCGATGGGCTGCTGAGTGCGAGCGATCAGAACCAGGTCGACGAGATCCTTGTAACGGCTGGCACGACCTCCGGCGGGTGAGTCATCGAATGCCCAGCGACCAGATCCACCGAAAACGACGCGAACGGCCGCCCACCCAGATCGGCCACGCACGCGAACCGTCGACCCTTGTCGCCGACGAGCGGGGTCGGCGGCTTGATCTCGAAACTGAGGAAGTCGCCCACGTTGCGCCTGGCGCAGGCCCGGAGTGCCTGCTCCGCCTCGTCGAGCCCGGTGGTGGATTGCCAGGACAAGTCGATGTCCTTGCTGTGCCGAGCCACCTCCAGGCGTGCCAGCAGCGCGGCGGCACCCTTGAGCACCCATCGATCAGCATCTGGCGCGCTGAAGACCCGGGCCAACAGCCGGTCGTATGCGAACTGGCGCTGCAGGTCGGTCACCGTGAACGCGGATTCGCTTGCCAACTTCTTCAGTCGATCCGTCAGGCCGGCGCGCAACGCTGCGGGCGACCCGTATGGGAATGGCTCCGTCATGCGACATCACCCAACAGCTGGTTTGCCAGCGCCGGGCCGTCGTCCGCCTGATATCTGCGGGCGAGTGGTGCCACCGACTCGGCGATCTTGTCCACGGTCGTCAGCCCGCGTCGGACCGCCTCCACCGCGATGGTGGTCACCGCGCTCCCGTCCTCGTACCCGTCCAACAGGTCCGCCACGATCCGATGCGCCCGGGTCACCGGCAACCCGCCCACCAGGTCCCGGTCCTCCGGCGGAACCTGACGCAGATACAGCTTTACGTCCTGCCGTCGCGTCTGGGTTCGTACCGGAACGGCGAACTCGTGAATGTCGGCGATCAGGTCCCCGAGGCCGTACAGCTCTGCCGCGGACCGATGCGACACAACCGCCACCCGGTCGGACTGCACCCGCTGCCACGCCGGCGTGAGCGGATCGAGCTGTAGCCACGCAGCCCGCAGATCAAGATGACCCGCATCCGGTCCCCCGGCGACCCGATACACACCGTGCGCCACGCGCACCAGCGCCCCAGCCGCCACCAGGCGAGCGAAGGTCGCCCGAGGTGCCCCCGCCGCGAGAGCTTGGGCACGGGTTACCAGCCCCCATTGATCCTCGGCGATCTCGGTGGCCAGCCGGGCCAAAACTTCAACGGAGGACATCTGCAAAGTGTATCAAATATGGCGCTTATTGCAGTCAAGGTGATCGATGGGCTGAGGTTTAGGGAGTGCCACCGTTACCGCTCTCGCGCGGCTGGTCAGCCCATCGTTGTGTGAACGAACGCCACCACGTCGTCGGTGGACAGGCCGATCAGGCGGGCCCGGTGGGTGGCCATGAGCAGGAGGTGCGCGACCATCCGCTCCCGCTGCTCCAGGCTGCCTGCCCACTCCCACAACTGCTCGAAGCCCAAGTCGTCCGCCTCGATGCCGTGCTCATCACGGAGTTGCGCGACCAGTGCCGCAACGGCGGCGAGCCGGCTCGGACCTGACCGCACACACCGTAGCGCCGGCATCCCACCGAGGTCGGCGAACCGGCACCCGTCAGGTGGTGCCGCCGCCAGCGCGGCGACCCGGCCGGATTCGACAGGCCCGGTGCACAGCAGGTCGAAGACATACAGCGGCGCACCCGCACCGTTCACCAGGCGGACGTCAAGTTCTTCGGCGGTAAACCAGTCGATCCCCAGCTTCCGCTGCAGCAACTGGCGGCATTCGAAGTCGGCCAGCCGCGGATCGGCGACCGTCGCCTGCCCGACCTTCGGCACGTCGATGGTCCATCCGTCGTCCGCGCCGTGAGCCAGGGTCGCCGAGATGGTTTCCACGCCCGCAGCGTAGCGGGAACAACGCAGCTGGTAGAACCGTCGGACCGGTTCGGCGTGAGATCGCGTGGACAGGCGCCCAAGGACAACAAGCTCAAGATATTGCGGATTCGACGCTGGCCGGGTGCGGGCCGAGCTTCGTCGCACCCTTCGGCTTCTTTGTTGGTGTGGGACTTGTCGGTGACGCTGACGAAGACCCGGTTGCCGAGTGGAGCTCCGTCCTCCGACCACGGACCCGCGGCCAGCCCGGCCGTTTCTTCCCCGCCGCTCGGCGCGTACCCCTGCGGGACATTGACGGGGTGGCGACGATTCCTTAGCGTTGACGCATCGAGCGTTCTTGAAACGATTCAACCCAGCGAATGATCCCGGCCGCCACCGTGGAGGTTTCCATGTCCGTTCGCCGCTTCGCCCTGGCCATAGCCGCCGGCGTCCTAGTCCTGTCCGGTGCCGCCCTCGCCCTGCCGTCGCCCGCGCTGGCCGCGCACACCACGACGATCGTCAACTTCGACAGCAACGGCAACCAGGTCACCCGGTACGACACGGCAGGCAACGCCGTCGACGCGCACGACGGTGACCTGGCGCTGTTCGGCGGCGTGTACTACCTGTACGGCACCTCATACGACTGCGGCTACGCGCTCAACACCAACGGCACACCGTTCTGCGGGTTCAAGGTGTACAGCTCGCCGGACCTGGTGCACTGGACCGATCGCGGGCCGCTGTTCGACGCCTCGACCGCGCTGTGGCAGGGCCGGTGCGCGCCGCCGCGCTTCGGCTGCTACCGGCCACACGTGGTGCGCAACGCGGCGACCGGGCAGTACGTGCTGTGGGTCAACGGCTACGACAACCCGAGCGGCTACCGCGTCCTCACCTCCACCGACCCGGCCGGGCCGTTCACGGAGGTCGCCGAGCCGACGCTCGCCGTGCAGGGCACCGGCGCCGGGTTCAACAACGGCGACCATGACCTGTTCGTCGACGACGACGGCACCGGGTACATCGCCTACACCGACATCCGCGGCGCCGGCGCCGGCAGCCACGACCAGATCATCGAGCGGCTCGACGCCACGTACACGACCGGGACCGGCGCCTACACCCGACTGGGGTCGACGCACACCGAAGCGCCGTCACTGTTCAAGCGCGGTGGCGTCTACTACTACGTCTACGGACCGACCTGCGCGTACTGCACCGGCACGCAGACCTGGTACAAGCGCGCCACCGCACCGCTGGGCACCTGGACCGCGCCGATGAGCATCAACGCCAACTCCTGCGGCGGCCAGCCGTCGTTCGTGGCGGCGATCCCCACCAGCACCGGCACCGAGTACCTCTACGGCAGCGACCTGTGGAACGGCCAGAACAACGAGGCGCTCGCCAACTTCCACTGGGCACCGCTGAGCTTCGCCGGCGACGGCTCGATCTCCCCCTTCGCCTGCAGCAACAGCGTGACCCTGACGCTGACGACGGGCGCGGCCGGTGCGCAGCTGGTACCAGCGGACCGTGACTCCACCGGAGGAGTGGACGGTTACCGCACCTGGTGCGACATCTCGGCCTCGCTGCTGCGCCGGACACAGAGTTTCGTGGCCACCCGCACCGGAACGCTGACGAGTGCCTCGTACACCACCTTCCAACGCGGCCCGGTCAACGCCGGCCTGACCATCAGCATCGTGACGGCGAGCGGCAGCCCGTTGTACACCACCACGGTCCCCGCATCGGACATCGGCTGGGCACCGCGCAACGTCACCATCTCACCGGACGTGGCGGTGACCGCCGGTACCCGGTACGGCATCCGCGTCACCTCGGCCACCACGACCGGCTGCTACGGCCTCACCTACAACGATGCGGCCCCGTACCCGAGCGGCGGCGAGTCGTACAGCACCGACGGCGTCACCTGGATCCCGGAGACCAACCGGACGTCCAAGTTCGAGACCACCATCGGCGCGACCAACCTCGCCGGCCCGGCCGCCCGCTCCGCGAGCAGCAGCGCCGAGGCGTCGGGCTGGACACTGGCGGCGGTGAACGACGGCCAGCGCACCTCGACACCGACATCGATGGGCTGGTCGTCGAACAACAACCTCGGCGTCAACCACGCCGAGTGGCTGCAACTCGACCTGGGCACCGCCCGCGCCGTCAACCGCGTCGACCTGTTCGCGCGCAGCGACGCTGGGAACGCCGGCCAGGGCTTCCCGGTCACGCTCCGGGTCGAGGTGTCGGCCAACGGCCAGACCTGGGCACCAGCGCTGATCCGTACGGGCCTGGCGGTCCCCGGCACCGGTGCGCAGCGGTTCACGTTCGGCGCGCAGGGCGCCCGCTACATCCGGGTCGTCGGCACCAGCCTGCGCAACACGAACCCGAACGACCCGACGTACCGGATGCAGTTCGCGGAGATCGAGGTGTACTAGCCGTTGAGCAGCTGTCTTGCCATCACGATCCGCTGCACTTGGTTCGTGCCCTCGTAGATCTGGGTGATCTTGGCGTCGCGCATCATGCGCTCGAGCGGGAAGTCCTTCGTGTAGCCGTAGCCGCCCAGCAGCTGCACCGCGTCGGTGGTGATCTGCATCGCGGCGTCGGAGGCGAAGCACTTCGCGGCCGCGCCGAAGTAGGTGAGGTCCTTGTCACCGCGCTCGGACTTGCCCGCGGCGGCGTAGGTGAGCTGGCGGGCGGCCTCGAGCTTCATGCCCATCTCGGCGAGCATGAACTGGATGCCCTGGAAGTCGGCGATCGCCTTGCCGAACTGCCGGCGCTCCTGCACGTAGCCGAGGGCGAAGTCCAGGGCGCCCTGGGCGATGCCGAGGGCCTGGGCGGCGATCGTCACCCGGGTGTGGTCCAGGGTCTGCATGGCGGTGCCGAAGCCGGTGCCCGGCTCGCCGATGATGCGGTCCGCGGGGATGCGGACGTTGTCGAGGTACACCTCGCGGGTGGGGGAGCCCTTGATGCCGAGCTTCTTCTCCGGCGCGCCGAAGCTGACGCCCTCGTCGGACCGCTCGACCACGAAGGCGGAGATGCCGCGGGAGCGGGCGGCCGGGTCGGTGACGGCGAACACGGTGTAGTACTCGCTGACCCCGGCGTTGGTGATCCAGCGCTTGACGCCGTTGAGGACCCAGGTGTCCCCATCCAGCTGAGCGCGGGTCTTCATGCCGGCCGCGTCGCTGCCGGCGTCGGGCTCGGACAGGCAGTAGGAGAACATGGCGTCGCCGGCGGCCACCGCGGGCAGATACCGCTGCTTCAGTGCGGCCGAGGCGGCCAGCAGCAGCGGCATGGTGCCGAGCTTGTTGACCGCGGGGATCAGCGACGAGGACGCGCAGGCCCGGGCGACCTCCTCGATGACGATGGCGGTCGCGAGGGCGTCGGCGCCGGCGCCACCGTACTCCTCGGGGATGTGCGGGGCGTGGAAGTCGGACGCCCGCAGCGCGTCGTAGGAGGCCTGCGGGAACTCGCTGTTCTCGTCGGCCGCGGCGGCGTTCGGTGCGACCTTGCCGTCACACACCGCACGCACCGCCTCACGGATCGCGACATGCTCCTCAGGCAGCTGATAGACCTCGAACACCGACGCCCCCTCGAAGAAAAGATCCTGAACCGCCGTTCAGGGGGTGAGCATACCGACGAGTAACCAAGGAGCTGAACGCGCGGTCGGCGGGGAGGGACTACTCTCGCCGGAGCAACGTCGGCAACACCCAGCCCTATACGCCACAAATGTCCAAAATGATGGCATTTGCGGAAACGGGAAGAGCGGAGATACAGGCGTGACCATCGCGTACCCGAGCACCCCACCCGTAGCAGCCGCGCCCTCCGGCGCACCGCGCCCGCGGCTGACCTTTCTCGGCACCGGCTATCTTGGCGCGACCTACGCCATCTGCTTCGCCGAGCTCGGTTACGAGGTGCTCGGCTTCGACGTCGACGAGGCGAAGATCGCCAAGCTGGCCGGCGGTGACGTGCCGATCCACGAACCCGGCCTTGACGAGCTGCTCCGGAAGAACCTGTCGGCCGGCCGGCTGCGCTTCACCACCTCGTGGGAGGAGGTCGCCGAGTTCGGTGACGTCCACTTCATCTGTGTGGGCACCCCGCAGCGCCCCGACGGCATGGCCGCCGACCTCTCCCACGTCGAGAGCGCCGTCACCAACCTCGCGCCGCTGCTCAAGCGCAAGGCGCTGATCGCCGGCAAGTCGACCGTCCCGGTCGGCACCGCCGAGTGGATCGAGCAGCTGGTGCGCCGCCACACCCCCGCCGAGCTCGGCGTCGAGGTCGCGTGGAGCCCCGAGTTCCTGCAGGAGGGCGTCGCCGTCGAGGACGTGCTGCGCCCTAACCGGATCATCTTCGGCGTGAAGAGCGAGTGGGCCACCGGCATGCTCTACGCCGCCCACAAGGGCGTGTTCGACCTGGCGCTCACCGAGGACCGCGAGGTCCCCGTCGTCGTCACCGACTTCGCCACCGCCGAGCTGGTCAAGGTCGCCGCCAACGCCTTCCTCGCCACCAAGATCTCCTTCATCAACGCGATGGCCGAGGTCTGCGAGGCCGCCGGCGCCGATGTGACGCAGCTCGCCCGGTCGATCGGCTACGACGCCCGGATCGGCAACAAGTTCCTCCGCGCCGGCGTCGGCTTCGGCGGTGGCTGCCTGCCCAAGGACATCCGCGCGTTCCAGGCCCGCGCCCAGGAGCTCGGCGTCGGCGAGGCGCTGCGGTTCCTGCACGAGGTCGACCTGATCAACCAGCGCCGCCGGCAGAAGATCGTGCAGCTGTCCGCCGAGCTGCTCGGCCGCGGCTACGGCCCGGCCGGCCCGGACCTGGCCGGCACCCGGATCACCGTGCTCGGCGCCACCTTCAAGCCCAACTCCGACGACGTGCGCGACTCGCCGGCCCTGTCGGTGGTGCGCAAGCTGTCCCGCTCCGGCGCCGACGTCACGGTCTACGACCCGGAGGGCATGGACAACGCCCGCAACGACGTCGACGACGTGACCTACGCCAAGACCCTCACCGACGCCGTCAGCGGCGCGGACCTGGTCTGCGTGCTGACGGAGTGGGAGGAGTTCCGCAACACGGACCCCAACGCGCTCAACGAGCTCGTCGCCGCCCGGCGGGTCATCGACGGGCGAAACTGCCTCGACCAGTCCGTGTGGGTCGCCGCCGGCTGGGAGTACCGCGGCATGGGCAAGCCCACCGTCGCTTAAACGACGGAATCTCCCGAACGGGCGCTTCGCTTTCGCGACACGTCGAAACAAGGCATTCTTCCCAGTAGGGCGTGAACAGCCGGGGGTGGCCGCACACGCGGTCACCCCCGGCTGCGGCCCGGGGGGAGGAGTCGCGTGGAGACGTATCCGTGCCCGGCGTGCGGTGGCCCGGCCAGTGAGGCCACCGGCTGCCGTGATTGCGGCCGCCCGCACGACCCCGACGCCGCCGCGCTCGCCCTGTTCCAGCGCACCGTCGCGTCACTGGAACAGAAGAAACGCGACCTGACCGACGACAGCCAGAAGCTGCGCCGCCAGCTCGCCCACGCCTCCGCGCAGCGCGACTCGCTGCGCCGCAAGGTCCGCCAGTCCATCGACCAGGAGCAGACCGGCCGCACCCGGCGCCCCCGGCTCGGTCGCGGGCCGAAGATCGAGAGCACCCCGCCCGCCGCGCGGCAGACCCAAGAGCCAAGAACGCAAGAGCAGCAGGTGTACTCCCCGCGAGCGCCACAGGAGCAGGAACCGGCCCTGACCGGGTCCGCGCCGGACCACCGGCCGGTGATGGCGCCGCCACGGCGGACGGCACAGCGGGCGCTGCCGCAGATGCGCCGCCCGCCGGGCGGATCCGGCCCGCACGGGCCGGTCGACGAGCCCGAGGCGACCACCTCCAGCATGCAGGCGTCGGTCCTCGCGCTCGGCGGTCTGCTCCTCGCCGGCGCCGCGATCGTGCTCACCACCGACGCGTTCGGCTCGATCGGCACCGTCGGGCGGGTCGTGCTGCTCGCCCTCATCACCGCCGGTGCCCTCGCACTGCCGTTGATGCTGGTCCGGCGCGGCCTCACCGCCACCGCGGAGACCGTGGCGTCGGTCGCGCTGCTGCTCGTCCTGCTCGACGGCTACGTCCTGCGCTCCGAGGGGCTGCTCGGCGTCGACCGGCTCGAGACCACGCTGTACATGGGCATCGTCTGCGCCGCCACGGCCGGCATCGCGGCCGTGTACAGCATGCAGAGCCACCTCATCGCCTCGCGGTACGCGACCCTCATCGCCCTGCAGCCGGTCCTGCCGCTGATCGCCTACGACGTCATCCGCGGCCCGGCCGGCTGGTCCCTCGCCCTGTCCGGGGTCGCCCTCATCGACCTCGCGTTCGGCATCGCCCTCGGCCAGACCGTCCGACGCCGTCTCGAGCAGCGCGAGCCCACCCCGGTCATCGGGCCGGACGGGCAGCAGCACCCGGCCGGCGCCGAGCCGACGCACACCCCGCAGACCGACCGGTTCGCCGACACCCTCATGCGGGACGCGGCCTGGGTGCTGTTCGCGATCACGTTCGGCGCGGCCCTGGTCTGCGCCGCCGGCGCCCTCGCCACCACCGAGGCCCTCGGCGAGACCGTCCGCGCCGCCGCGGTCACCCTGGTCGCCGCCGCGATCGGTGTCGCCGGCTCGCTGAACTGGCGCCGCGGCGCCGTGCCCGACATCGCCGCCGGCATCGCCACCATCGCCGTCATCGCCGCGTTCGCCAGGGTGGGCGCCGTCGCGTTCCCCGGCTCCACCCTGGTGTTCCTCGCCCTCGCCGTGGCGCTCGCGGCGGTCGGCGTGCCGCTCCTGCCCGGCGACGCCCGCCGGGGTCCCCGCTACGCGGTCTCCGTCGCGACCGCCGCCACCACCCTGCAGCTGGTCGTCACGGTCCTGCCGGCGCTCGCCGCCCCGCTGAAGGCGGCGTGGCCGGTGTGGAACGCGGATCTCACGGCGTACCGCGCGGCCGTCGACACCGCCGTCGGTCCCGACGGCTGGCAGTCCGTCGTCGCGGTGCTGCTGCTGACCGCCGCGGGCATCCTCATGCTCAGCGGGCGCACCGAGCCGGTCGACGTGCCGCTCGGCTCCGGTTCGTGGCCCGGTGCCCGCCTCGGCGCCGCGTTCGGTCGCGGGCCCGCCACCGACGAGCGGCGACCCACCCCGCCGCCCGGCCTGTGGCCCGGCCCGCTGGGCGGCGCGCAGACCGGCCCGCACACCGGCGTCTGGGACGACCCCCGGCCGGAGTCGCCGCCGCCGGTCAACCGGCCCGGCGGGCCCGGCGCCGCGACCGGCACCCGCGACGGTGCCAACCGGTCCGGCGCGGTCGTCACCGTGCCGCCCCCGGAGCGGTTCCGGGCCGACGTCGCGGTCATCGGCGCCGCCCTGACGCTGCTCGTCGCGCCCGCCGCGTTCGGCCTGAGCTGGCTGATGATCCCCGCCCTCGCGGTCGCCGGCGCGGTCATCGTCGGCGCGCTCGCGATGCGGGTCCCCGAGGCCCACACCGCCTGGGTCTGCCTCGGCGCGGCCCTGGTTCTCGGCCTCTACGCGGCCGCTGCCAGCCTCGCCCGGCCGTCCGCGACCGCCCTGACCCTCGTCGTCATCTCCGCGGCCGGCGCCGGCATCGCGCTGCTGCCACGGCCGCACCGCACCGACGTGAACGGCGACTTCGTCACCCGCAGGGTGTCCGACGCCGCCGCCGGCGGTGCCCTGTTCGCACTGCCCGGTGCCGCCGCGGCCGGTGCCGCGATCCTCTTCGGCGACCTGCCCGGCGGCGCGACCGTCGTGTTGGTGATGACCTTCCTCGCGCTCGCCGTGACCCTCGGGTACGCCGCCATCACCCAGGTCGCCCGGGGTGCGCAGAGCCCGCCGCTGCTGATCGGCGCGACCGCCGGCGCCGTCGCGGTCGCGATCGCCGTCCTGCGCTCCGGCGGCGCCACCACCATCGACCTGGTGATCGGCCTGCTGATGCTGATCGCCGCGCTGATGCTGTGGGTCGCGCCGCGGATGGACGACCGGCAGACGTTCGGCGCGGACATCACCGGCGCCGACGCCGCGGCCGCCGCCGTGACCATCGCCGGGATCGGCGCCGTGGCCAGGGCCGTGTCGCTCGCCTCCGACGGCATCGAGGTGGTGACCCTCGCGCTGCTGGTGTTCGCGGTCGCGGTCGCCGCCCGCAGCCTGCCCGACGAGTGGCGCCGCGGCCCGGTCGCCGGCGCCGCCACCGTCGGCGCCTGCACGGGCGTCTACGCGGGGACCATGTCCGTCATCGGCGCCGTCGGGGTGATCCGCGCCGCCGACCCGCCGTGGCGCGCGGTGCTCGACGAGCGCTGGCTGGTCAACGCGCAGCAGCTCGCCACGTACGGCTGGCAGGTCCCGATCGCGTTGCTGCTGCTCGCCGGGGCGGCCGCGATCGCGCTGCCGCAGCCCTACGGCGACGACACCGCATCCGCGGCGGCCGCCCTCGCCGCCATCGGCGCGCCCGTCGGCCTCGGCCTCGGCTGGCAGACCCCGATGGTCGTCGGCTGGATCGCCGCCACCGGGATCGGCGCCTGGGCCGCGACCGCGAGAAGCTGGCGCGCCGCCTACACCCGGCTCGCCGCGGCCCTCATCGCCGGCATGTTCGCCGCCGGCGCGAGCCTGGTCCGGCCCGGCGCGACCGCCGGCACCCTGGTCGCGCTCGCCGTCAGCGGCGTGTGCGTGGCCGGCCTCGCCAGGGCCATCGCGATCCGCCGGGGCAACCCCCTCGACGGCCCGCTCACCTTCGTCGGCGGGTCGGGCGTCGCCGCCACCCTGTTCGCGCTGGCCGGTGCCGCCGCGGCGGCCGCCGGCGGCCTGCACCCCGACCGGACCAGCACCGTCCTCATCGCCGCGCTCGCGACCAGCGCCGTCGGCCTCGCCGCCGCCGCGACCGGCGCCCAGCAGGCGCCGGGCTACCTGCCGTACGTGACCGTCGGCGTCGCCGGCGGCGCGACCACCACGGCCGTCGTCGCGCTGATCGTCCAGCGGGACGGCGCGGTCGTGTACGCCGCAGCGGCGGCCCTGCTCGGCGTCCTCGCGGAACTGCTGCGGGTCACCTGGCAGCGCAGCGTCGAGTGGGTCCCGTCCTCCGGGTTCCGGCCCGACAACTCCGGTGCGCCCGCCGGTCGCTGGCGGCAGGTCCGGGCGCCCCGCGGATACACCCTCGGGGTCGCTGCGGCGGCCGGGGTGCCCGCCCTCATCGTCGTGGTGTTCGTGGCGCCGTCGGTGTACGCGGCGCTCGCCGGGCCGTACAAGTGGATCCAGAAACCGTGGACGGGCACCGCGCAGACCGCGTCGGACCTCGGCGAGCTCGGCCGCTTCGCGGGCAACGGCACCCACGTGCTCGCGGCCGCACTGCTCACCATCGCCGGTGCGCTGATGGCGGTCGGTCTCGGCGGCACCGGCCAGGCCGTGGCCAGCCGCGCCGTCGCGATCGTCGTGCCGAGCGGTGCGCTGACCCTGCTCATCGCCCCGGCCGCACTGCACGCGTCGTGGCCGTGGCAGCCGACCGCGGCGCTGCTGGTCGCCACGATCGCCGGTCTCGGCCTGGCCCTGACGGTGCCGCCGGAGGCCGACAGCTCCGACGGCCGGATGCTCATCAACGCCCGCCGGCTGGTCTTCGTCATCGCCGTGCTGGCCGCCGGTGCCGGCGGCGCGGGCAGCCTCGCCACGAAGCAGCAGACCCTGACGTGGCTGGCCGGTTCGGTCGTCGTCGGCGCGGTCGCCGGCATCTGGGGACGCACGCCCAACGGCCGGATGCTCGGCTGGCACGTGGCCGGGTCGACCGCGCAGGGCTTCGCCCTCGCCGCCGGGCTCGCCGCCGGCCTACCGCTGCGCCAGTGCGCGTTTCCGCTGCTGATCGTCGCGACGATGCTGCTCGTGCTCGGCGCCGCGCTGCCGAGGCTGCGGCCCGGCAACAGCATCAACCGGGAGGCGATGACGATCGAGGCGGCCGGCTACGCCGGTGCGGTCATCGCGGTCCTGCTCACCCTCGGCTCCGCCGCGCACACCGCGGCCGCCCTCACGGCCCTGGGCGCGGTCCTCGGCCTGTCCGCCGCCCGCAAGGGTCGCAGCGGCCAGCAACGGGTCGTGCTCATCATCGCGGCCTCGGTCGCCGAGCTGATCGCGATCTGGCTGCTGCTCATCACGGTCAAGGTCGCCGTGATCGAGGCGTACACGCTGCCGTTCGCGGTCCTGGCGCTCATCACCGGCCTGCTGGAGATCCGCCGGCGCCCGGAGCTGGGCAGCTGGCTCGCGTACGGCCCGGCGCTGGTCGCCGGGTTCGCGCCGAGCCTCGCCCTCGCGGTCGCCAACGAGGACTCCCCGCAGTTGCGCCGCGTCCTGCTGATCCTCGGCGGGGTCGTCACCGTCGCGATCGGCGCGGTCCGGCAGCAGAAGGCCCCGGTCGCGGTCGGCTCCGCGGTGACGATCATCGCCACCGTCAACGAGCTGCTGCGCATCGGCCTGCCCGTGTGGATGCTGCTGCTCCTCTTCGGCGGCACCGGCCTGCTGCTCATCGCGCTCGGCGCCACGTATGAGCAGCGCCAGCGCCTCGACCGCCTGCGTGGGGTGTATCGCGGCATGCGCTGAGGCCGTGCGTAATATCGATAGGTGTGGTTGCAAAGCTGGTGTACGACACGCCCGACTTCACCTACACGATCCATGTGGCCGGCTGCGGCGAGCTGCGCCGCGGCGGCCGGCTGCGGGCCTGGCGCGAGGACGACGGCGGCCTGCTGGCCCTGCTGACGGTCGCCGGATCCGACCTGGACGACGAGGCGGGGGTCGTCGCCGACCAGGTCCGGCTCCAGCTCGTCGGCGAGCGGGTCGACGTCGTGGCATACGAGCCGAGCTGGTGGGGCGACGGCTGCACCTACCTGCGCGCCGTCGCCGGGACCAGGTGGGAGCCGCTCGACCCGAAGGTGCTGTGCGACCGGGTCGGCCCGTCGTTCGTCATCGACGACGAGGCCGACACCAGTCCCGGCTACGGCGGTCCCTGACGTCTTTTGGCGTCAGGCGCCCTCGATCTCGAGTTCGTAGATGCGAGTGGCCGCATCGGTCGTCTGCGTCGGGGTGGTCACCACCAGGCGCACATAGCGGGCGGTGGTCGGGTTCACCCGGTGGCTGGTCACCCCGTCGCTGTTGGCGGTCACGGTCACCGCGGTCGTCCACGTCGTGGCGTCGGCGCTGACCTGGATGGAGAAGGCACGGGTGTTCAGCGCCTGCGCCTCGCCGCCGGCGGACGCGTGCCGGACCACGAACCTCCGCAGCGTGCGGCTCGCGCCGAGGTCGACCTGCAGGGACGCGCCGGCGGCACCGCTGCACCACTTGCTGTTGCCGGTGGTCACGCCGTCGGTGGCCTTCGCCGGGGACTCGGCGGCGACGCAGCCGGCGCTGCCGGTGACGGCGGCGCCCCGGGCCAGGTTGATGCCCGGATACGCGCCGCCCTCGTCCGTGACGGCGATGTCGTCGACGTACCCGCGGAACGGCCCGGTGCCCGTCGGCCGGTCGAAGCCGACGTCGACGCGGGTGACGGTGCGCCCGGCCAGGGCGCCGAGGTTGACCCGGACCAGGTTCCACTGGTTGAGCACCAGGTGGCCGCCCTCGCCCTGCAGCTGCGGGTGGGCGCGGACCCCGAACTGGTCGACGGCGCCGGAGTCGCGCAGCGCCGAGCCGTCGCTGAACTGCAGGTCGACGCCGACGAACGTGCCGGTCGCCTGCTGCGGGTAGATCCAGTACGACAGCACGCTGGACGGCCCGATCGGCAGGTCCGCGGCGAAGATCCGCTGGTAGGAGTAGGACTGGGTGGCGGAGTTGTCGCTGCCGGAGTACATCAGCGCGCTGGTGCCGCTGTGGGCCAACTCGGCCCGGGGCGAGGACTCCATCGCGGTCAGCGCGCAGCAGTAGCCGCCGACGCCGATGGCCGCCCCGGCGCTGTCCAGCCAGGTCGGTGCGGTGTCGCCGGTCTCGAACGACGAGCGCAGCAGGGGCCAGTCGCGGCCGTCGCCGAGGACCGCCTCCAGCGCGGTGTACCAGCGCACGGCCATCTTCGCGTAGCCGGAGTCGTTCGGGTGCAGCGTGTCGTTGAGGTCCGATGCGGCGAGCGTCGAAAGATCGACAAGCTTGGCTCTGGTACCACGGGAGCCCACGATGCCTGGGACGGCCGCGTTGAAGGCGTTGATGCGTGCCTGGATGGTGGCGTCGAGCGCGGGCACGATCTTCGCGACCAGGACGGTGGCGGTGGGGCGGGCCGCGAGGATCTGGTCGATGAGCCCGCCGAGCCGCTGCGGTGCCGTGCCCACCTGGTAGTTCTGGTTCATGTCGTTGGTGCCGATGTGCAGGAGCACCACGTCGGGCTGATACGTGCCGAGCCAGCCGTCGATGTTCGCCGCGATCTGGTCGATCCGCCAGCCGGAGTGCCCCTCGTTGTCGGTGTCCGGCAGCGAGCCGGACCGTTGTGAGCCGACGAAGTCCACGGCGTATCCGGCCGCGCCGACCAGGCGGTTGTAGAGCGGGGCCCGGTAGCTGGAGGTGGTCGGGCTGCCCTCGCCCCAGGTGATCGAGTCGCCGAGCGGCATGATCTTGATCGGCCGGGTGGTGACGGCGGCCTCGGCGGGGGTGGCCACCGCGGCGATCGCGATGAGGCAGCCCACGAGGGCGGCGGCGAGCTTTTGCAACGCGGGTGCTCCTCCGGTGCCGGACATTGACGATTGTGGCGAGTGTGTCGGCGCCGCCCGGTTGTGTCAAGAGTTGACAGAACTCGTTGTGTGGAGGATCGTCGATGAAAACCGGATGGCGGTCCGGGCCACGATTCCCTGGGAGGGAACTGTGTCCCTGCGCCTGCTTTTCGTGCCGGTGTTTGTTCTGGTTTTTCTTGTGGCCGTCCCCGCACCCGCCGGCGCCGCCACCACGATCTGCAACCGTTACTGCGACGGCCGCGACGCCGGGCTCGCCCCGTCCGACCGGCAGCCGGTGAGCAGCACCCTGTACGGGCGGCGCTTCACCGTGCACGTCAACGACACCGACGCCATGGCGTGGGCGAGCCTCGACAACGGCAAGGCCGGCGACGAGGTGTGGCTGGACCGGTCCTTCGACGGTGGTCGCACCTGGGTCGACAGCCGCCTCGGCGCCGGCGCCGTGCCCGCCGGTGCCACCGGCCGGCGGACCGCGCAGTTCAACGTCGACAACTGGGCGGCGAACGGGGTCGGGGCGCTGCGCGCCTGCGGCAAGGCCGGCGACCGGCCGGAGCTGACCTGCACGGCGTGGACCCGCAGCACCTGGAACGCGTGGGACCGGCGCACCGCGGCGGCGACCGCCCTGATGATGCGGTACAACCTCGGCACCGGCCTGTTCGGCGACAACGACTGGTGGACCTCGGCCAACGCGCTCACCGCCGTCATCGACAACAGCCGGCGCTCGGGGATGGGCAGCTACCGGTACGCCATCGCCACCACCTACGACAAGCAGGTCAACGCCAAACTCGGCCAGTTCCGCAACGAATACCTGGACGACACCGGCTGGTGGGCACTGGCCTGGGTGGCCGCCTACGACGCGACCGGTGACAGCCGCTACCTGAACACCGCCCGCGCCGGCGCCGATCACATGTTCGCCTACTGGGACACCCGCTGCGGTGGCGGCGTCTGGTGGAAGACCGACCGGCTGGTCAAGAACGCGATCGAGAACAGCCTGTACATCCAGCTCAATGCGGCCCTGTCCGCGCGGATCCCGGGCGACACCGTCTACCGCGGGCGGGCCCTGGCGGGCTGGACCTGGTTCCAGAGCACCGGGATGCTCAACAGCGCCAACCTGGTCAACGACGGGATCAGCCTCAGCACGTGCCGCAACAACGGTTCCGTCACCTGGACCTACAACCAGGGCGTCCTGATCAACGCGCTCGTCCAGCTCAACCGGCTCACCGGCGACGCGGCCGCCCTGGCCACCGCGCGGCGCATCGGGGACGCGCTGGTCGGCAGCGGCTACCTGTCGCCGGGCGGGATCCTGCGCGAGCCCAACGAGAGCAACACCTGCTCCGGCGACGGGGCGTCGTTCAAGGGCGCGGCGATCCGCGGGCTCGGCGTGCTCAACGGGGCTGTCGGCGGGGCGTACAACTCGTATCTGCAGCGCAACGCGGACAGTGCGTATCTCAACGACCGGGACACCCTGGATGCCTACGGCAGTCACTGGGCCGGGCCGCGGACCGCCACGGACCACCGCTGCCAGCACAGCGCGGTGGATCTGCTCAACGCCGCTCCGTAGTTTCTCGCGCTTTTCGCTGTTGCACATGAACCGATCGGCGGCCTCGATCCGATGATGGGGTGTGAGGGTTCCATCTGACGCCGATCTGCTGGCGCTGGCTGCCGCCGGCGACCGGGCGGCGTTCGAGGTGTTCTATCGACGCCACGCCGTGTGGTTGACGCTGCGGTTGCGGTATCGATGTGCCGACGAGTCCCTGGTCGACGACGTGGTGCAGGAGACGTTCCTCGACCTGTGGCACGGCGGTGCCGCGCGCTATCGCGACGAGGGTGATGTCGCCGGCTGGCTGTGGCGGATCGGCTCGCGACGGCTCATCGACGCGCTGCGCCGCAACAGCTCCGGGCACCGGCTCGGCCGTCTCCTCGCCCGCCTGCGCGGCCGCGACGAGCCGTCCGCCGAGGAGCAGGTGCTGCACGGCGTCGAGCACGGCGACCTCGCCGGGGCCCTGGCCCGCCTCTCCCCGGAGCTGCGGGCCGTCGTCCAGGCCACCGTCCTGGACGGACTCACCACCGCCGAGGCCGCGGTGCTGCTCGGCATCCCGCCCGGCACGGTCAAGACGCGGGCGATGCGGGCCCGCCGGCAACTACGGCAGGAGCTGGCATGAGACGTTCCCCTGCCTGGCATCTCCAGGACTCCGACCTGCACGCGTATGCCGGCGGTGGGCTCGCCGGGCCGCTGCTCTGGTCGGTCGAGGCCCACCTCGGCGCGTGTGCCTCGTGCCGCGACCGGCTGCACGGTTGCGTGGCACAGGCCGACCCGCAGCTCGTCGAGGACGGCTGGGCCCGCCTCGACGCCTCCCTCGACGCGGCCGTCCCCGGCCCGGTCGAGCGGCTCCTGCTGCTGCTCGGCGTGCCCGACCACACGGCCAGGCTGCTCGCCGCGACCCCGGCGCTGCGCCTGTCGTGGCTGGTCGCGGTCGCGCTGACCCTCGCGATGACCGCCACGATCGCCCGGCTCGCCGACCCGATCGTGTTCCTCGCCGCGGCGCCGCTGCTGCCGCTCATCGGCGTCGCGGTGTCGTTCGGACCCGGCATCGACCCCACGTATGAGATGGCGCTCGTCGCGCCGATGCAGTCCTTCCGGCTGCTCCTGCTGCGCTGCGTCACGGTCGTCTCCGCCAACACGGTGCTCTGCGCCCTGGCCAGCCTCGCCGTCGACGCCGGTCTTGCCGCCGCCGGCTGGTTCCTGCCGTCGCTCGCGCTGACCGTGCTCACCCTGCTGCTCGCCCCGAGGTTCGGCACCGTCATCGCGGCCTGCGCCGTGGGCGTCGGCTGGGCTTGCCTGGTCGCCGCCCTGACCGGCGCCCTGTTCACCACCGCCGGCCAGTCCGGCACCGCGCTCGCCGCCGTCCTCGCCGCCGCCGTCCTCGCCCGGCGGGCCTCGGCCTTCGACACGTCCCGCTTCAGGAGGATCCGATGAGTATCGACGCCGGCATCGACGTCGCCGTGCGCGCAGACGGCCTGGTCCTGCGCTATGGGCGCAAGGCCGCTCTCGACGGGGTCACGCTCACCCTCGGCACCGGCGTCACCGGCCTGCTCGGGCCCAACGGCGCCGGCAAGACCACACTGCTGCGGATCCTCGCCACCGCCCTCAACCCCGACGCCGGCTCGCTGCGCGTCCTCGGCCACGACCCGCGCACCGCACCAGGCCGGCTCGCCGTGCGCCGGCGCCTCGGTTACCTGCCCCAGGACCCCGGCTTCCACCCCGGCTTCACCGCGTTCGAGTTCGTCGACTACGTCGCGATCCTCAAGGAGCTCACCCACCGCGGCGACCGGCACGCCGAGGTCCGCCGCGTCCTGTCCGCCGTCGGCCTCGACGACCAGCGCCGCACCCGCATCCGGGCCCTGTCCGGCGGCATGCGCCAGCGGGTCGCCCTCGCCACCGCCCTCGTCGGCGACCCCGATCTGCTCATCCTCGACGAGCCGACGGTCGGCCTCGACCCGCAGCAGCGGATGCGCTTCCGCGAGCTGTTCGCCGACCTCGGCGAGGAGCGGGCCGTGCTGCTGTCCACCCACCAGACCGAGGACGTCATGTCCCTGTGCCGCCAGGTCGTCGTCATCGACCAGGGCACTGTCCGCTTCAGCGGCACCCCGGCCGACCTCGCCGCGCTCGCCGCCGGCCGGGTCTGGACCAGCGCCACCCGCGAGCCCGGCGCCCTCGCCTCCTGGCGCACCGGCACCGGCCTGCACCGCCACGTCGGCGACCCGCCCCACGGCGCCGAGCTGCTGCCACCCACCATCGAGGACGGCTATCTGATGCTCGTCGACCTTTCCTCCGGCGGTGCACCATGACCGCGCTCGCGACGCCGGTCACGGTGCCGCCGGCCCAGGCGCCCCGCCGAGCCATGCTCGCCCTCGCGAGGGCCGAGGCCGTGCGGTTCCTGCGCCACCCGGTGACCGTCGCGGCGCTGCTGCTGTTCGTCGCCCCATGGGTCTACGACGTGGCCACCGGCACCACCGACCGCTATCCGGTGCTGCACGACAAGGCCGTCGACCTGCAGGTGCTCGGCATCTTCGTCCTCGGCGGCGGCGCTCTCGTCGTCGCCAACCTCAACACGCTGCGCGCCCACCGCCACCACACCGACGCGCTCTACTCGGTCCTCGTCCTGCCGGCCCCGTGGCGCACCGCCGCGTTCCTGCTCGCCCCACTGCCGTACGCGGCCGCGGTCGGCGTCCTCGTCACGGCCCGCGTCGGCGCACTCGCCCTGCTCCCCGGCGCCGTCGGCCACCCCGACCCGGCGGAGCTCGCCACGACCCCGGCCGTCGTGCTGCTGTTCGCCGCCGTCGGGGTGCTGCTCGCCAGGCTGGTGCGCTCCGCCGTCGTCGCCCCGCTCGCCATGTTCGGGTTCGTCGTCGCCTCGTTCGTCACCCTGGTCGCCGCGGCCAGGGGCAACACCGCCCTGCGGCTGCTCCTGCCGGTGATGTTCAGCGACCTGCCCTTCGCACTGCCCGCCGACGTCGTCGACCGCCCGTCGCTGCGCCATCTCGCGTACCTGACCGGCCTCATCGCCCTGGTCGCCGTCGCCGCCGTCGCCCGCTCCGGCGTCCTTGCCGGATCGCGTTCCGGTGCTCGTCGCCGCCCGGTCGTCGTCGCCCTGGCGCTCGCCCTGGCGCTCACCGCGACCGCCGGCGCCGCCCAGTTCCACACCGACGACGCCCTGCGCCGCGCCGCGATCACCGCCACCGACAACCCCGCCGCCCTGCAGACCTGCCACCACCGCGGCGACGTCACCTACTGCGCCTTCACCGGGTTCACCCCCTGGATCGCCGGCTGGGACGCGGTGGTCCAGGGCGTCCGCCGCCCCGTCCCCGCCACCGTCGCCGGCCAGCCCTTGGCAATCCGGCAGCGCGTCTGGGCCTACGGCTACCCGACCGGCGCCGACGTCAGCTTCTCCGCCGACCAGGATGCCCGCGACACCGCCTGGGAGCGCGCCGCGGCGGCCGCCGGCACCCCTGCCGCGATCCCGGTCAGCACCGCCTGGGGCAACGGCACCGCCGAGGCCAGCTTCGCCGCCAGCGTGGCCCTCCGCCTCTTGACCGGCAGCCCGTTCACCCCCACCAGCCTGGTCTGCGGCGCCCGCGGTGCCGTCCTGGTCTGGCTGGTCGGCCAGGCCACCGCCGACACGGCCGAGGGCCTGCACCGCCTCGACGCTGCCAGCACCGGCGGCCTCGCCTTCATGGACGACACGACCTCCATGGGCCTGTCCGTCCCCGATCGCGACGCCGGCCCGGGCCTCGCCGCCCTGAGCCACCCGCCCGCCGAGGTCGGTGCCCTGGTCGCCGCCAACTGGACGGAGCTCACCGCCCCGGCCACCCCAGCGGACCGCTTCGCCACCCTCATCGGCGTCCCGATCGCCCCGGAACCTCCGCTCGAGGAGCGCCACGTATGCCTCACCTGACCCCACTCCCACCACCGCACGGTTCGGCCAGGCTCGCCGTGGTGGTGTGTGGTTCGGCCGCGTCCGCCGTGGTGTGTGGTTTGGCCGCGTCCGCCGTGGTGGTGCGTGGTTTGGCCGCGCCCATCGTGGTGGCGTGTGGCTCGGCCGCGCCCGGCCCGGCCGCACGCCAGGTCAGCGACCCGCCGGCCGTCTCGTCGGCGGCCCCGGCCGTCTCGTCGGTGGCCCCGGCCGGCACGTTGGTGGCCCCGGCCGGCACGTTGGTGGCCGGCCGGTGGCTGGTTCGGCCGGCGGAGCGGCGCCTGGCAGGCGCAGGGGTGCGCCGGCCGGCGGGGTCAGCCCCGCGCCGACCGACCCCGGCCGCCGCGCGTGGACGGGCCGGGTCGGCATGAACCGGCTGGCAGTGGTGTGGCCGACGCTGCGGGCGACCCGCCAGGCACCGCTCCTCGGCGCGATGGCGGCCGGCCTCGCGATCGTCACCGTCCCCGCGGCGCTGTCCGTGACGCTCAGCCCCGACAACCTGGCCACCCTGCTCCGGCTCGGCGTGGCGTGTGCCGCCGTCGGCCTGGCGTTCCTGTTCGACGACCCCGCCAAGCCGACCACCGCCACGGCCCCGGCCCCCGCCTGGCACGGCATCGCGATCCGGACCACCGTCGCCACCACCGCCATGGCCCTGTGGTGGGCCGCGGCGATCGCCATCACCCGCGCCGGGGCTCAGGAGGGCACCGGCGACCACCTGCCATTGCCCGGCCTGACCCTCGAGGCCTCCGTCCTGGGTGCGGTCGCGGTGGCCGCCGCGGTCGTCGCCTGGCGGTTCACCCCCCGCGGCATCGTCAGCCCGACCGCGGCACCCGTCGTGCTGGTCGTCGTCGCCGCGCTCGCGTTCGCCCCGCGCCGGCTGTCGGTGTTCGTGTCCGTCACGAGCCCCGATTGGGACGCCGCCCACCACCGCCTGGCGGCGTTGCTCACCTGCTGCCTCGCCGTCACGCTCGCCGCCGCGACCCTGCGTCCCACCAGCCGTGGCCGCTCGACCGCCGGCGACACCGCCTTACCGGACCGCGCCGGCAGCCGAGGCTGAATGGGGCGCTGGTCGGTGGAGTTCTCCCCCGGGAGCCTGTAGGGGAGCTGCCGGTCCTCGGGGCTCCCAGCGGACTACCCTCACCAGCAACCGCAACCGGCAGCTCCCAACAGGCTCTTCGGCGCCGCACCTTGCCGCGGTCAGTGCCGGGTGCCTTCCCACCACGTCAGGTTCGCGGCGGCCTGGGCGACCGGTTCGATGATCTCCCAGCCTTCGGCGATCAGGCCGTTGTCGATGCGCAGGACGTCGACGACCACGATCTCCGGGCCCGTGCCGGGGAGCCGGCGGCGTGAGTGCACCACGACGTGGTCGCTGTCGGCGAGCAGGTGCAGGATCTCGACCTGCATGCCTGCGGTGGGGCCGAGCGCGGTCTGGACGGCGGCGAGCCATTCCGTCCTGGTCGACGGCGCCGCACCTGGTCGGTGGTGGACGAAGTCGTTGCTGAGGGACGAGGCGAGCGTGTCGACGTCGCCCGTCGCGATCAGGCCCGCCAGCGCACGTTGCACGATGGTCTTGTTCTCAATGGTCATGGGCGGAAGTGTTTCCCCGGGCCGTTCGATTGTCGATGAACTCGCATTTCATGGCGCTCGGCGGGACGATCAGTACGCTCATGATCGTGCACACGGTCGGGGAGCTCCTGAGGCAGTGGCGGAAGCGCCGGGGAGTCAGCCAACTCGACCTGGCCATCGCCGCGGAGGTCTCGGCCCGGCACGTCAGCCTGGTCGAGACCGGCAAGTCCAAGCCGAGCGCGGAGATGGTCTTGCGGCTCGCCGAGCAGCTCCAGGTGCCGCTGCGGGAGCGCAACCGGCTGTTGCTCGCCGCCGGTTTCGCGCCCCGATACGCGGAGCGCCCACTCGACGACACCGCCCTGTCGGCCGCCCTGGCCGCGGTGCGCCGGGTGCTCCGGGCCCACGAGCCCTACCCGGCGCTGGTCTTCGACCGCGGGTGGAACATCCTGATGACCAACCGCGCGGTCGAGCCGTTCCTCGCGCAGGTCGCCCCCGAGCTGTTGCGGCCGCCAGTCAACCTGGTGCGGCTGGGCCTGGACCCGCGCGGGTTCGCTCCCATGGTCGTCAACCTCGCCGACGTGCGGGCGGTGTTCCGCGCCCGGATCGCCCGCCAGCTCGCCGCCGCGCCCGACCCGGAGCTTGCCGCACTGTACGAGGAACTGCTGACCCACGAGCCCGAGAACACGGAGGGCCGGCGGGTCGACGCCGACGTGGTGATCCCGATGGTGCTCCGGGTCGGCGGGCGGGAGCTGCGGCTGTTCTCGACCATCACGACCTTCGGCACCCCGATGGACATCACGGTCGACGAGATCGCGATCGAGTCCTACTACCCGGCAGACGCGGAGAGCGCCGCCTACTTCGAGGCGTAGTCACGCCGCGGTCACGTGGCCGGCGCCGACCTCCCAGCGCTGGTCGAAGCCGACGTTGCGGGCGAAGTACGCGTCGTGCGTGATCATCACCATCGTCCCGTGGTACGCGCGGAGGGCCTCCTCGACGACGTCGATCGCCTCGAAGTCGAGGTAGTTGGTGGGTTCGTCGAGGAAGAGGATCTGGGCGCCGGTGTTGACGATGACGGCGAGGAGCAGACGGCGCAGTTCGCCGGCGCTGAGGTCGCGCAGCCGGCGGTCCCACTCGTCCGGGCCGAACAGGTGCGCTTCGAGCAGGGCTTCGGCCTCGTCGACGTACACCGGCACCCTGGAACGGAAGTATCCCAGCACGGTCCGGTCGTCGCCGCGAAGGTCGTCGTGGGTCTGCGGGAGCACGGCGACGTCCAGTTCGGTGGTGACGGTCCCCGCGTCCAGTGGGAGCGCGCCGGACAGCGCCCGCAGCAGGGTGGTCTTGCCGGCGCCGTTGGGGCCGGTGACCAGGATGCGGCCGTGGATGTCCAGGTCGACGTCGTCCAGGATGCGCCGCGAGCCGAGTTTCACCGTGAGGCCGCGGGCGGCCATGACCGAGGCGTCCGGGTCGGGGTCGGGAGACGGGAAGGCGAGCGTGAGCGGGGGACGGGTGGTCGGTTCGGCGATCCACCGGGCGGACGTGAGCTGCCGGGTCAGCCGCCGCTCGCGGGACTTGGCCTTCTTGGCGACCTTCTTCGCGTACCGGCGGATCTTGTCCGAGCCGAGCCCCGAGCGCACCGACTGCTCGACGCCGCGGGCCTGCTCGGCGGTGGTCGCGATGTCGGCCTCCAGGCGGCGCCGGTACTTCTCCTGCGCCTCGTGGTCGAGCAGGAGCTTCTGCCAGCGGCGGGTCTTCTCGGCCCGGTAGTCGGTGTAGCCGCCCTCGTACCACTGCGGCTGGGTGTGGATGCCGTCGAGTTCGACGATCCTGGTCACCGTCCGGTCGAGGAACGCGCGGTCGTGCGTGACGACCATGACCGCACCGCGGAACGCCGCGAGGAACTCGCCGAGCCACGCCGTGCCGGCCGCGTCGAGATGGTTCGTCGGCTCGTCGAGGATCAGCACGTCGGGGGTCGACAGCAGCACCCGGGCGAGCATCAGCCGGGCCTGCTCGCCGCCGCTGACGTCGCCGAGCGGCAGGTCGTCGGGCAGGTGCGCGATGTCGAGCCGGTCGCGGACCTCGGCCCGCCGCTGCGGCGCCGACCAGCCCTCCAAGGCCAGCCAGCGGTCCTGGACCCGCCCGTATTCGTCGAGGAGCGTGAGGTCGTCGGCCAGCCGGGCCTCGAGCTCGCGCATCCGGCGGGCCAGCCGGTCGACCTCGCCGTCACACAGAAAGGCAAGAACGGAAAGCCCGGGATCTGGTACCTGCTGAGCGAAGTACCCGATCCTCCGGCCGGGCGCGAGGCTGACGTGGCCGCTCGTCGGCTTCTCGGCGCCGGTCAGGACCCGCAGCAGCGTGGTCTTGCCGGCCCCGTTGGGCCCGACGAGGCCGAGCCGGTCACCGGCGTTCAGGGTGAGTTCGACGCCTTCGAACAGCAGCTCGGCGTCATAGTGCTTGGAAAGGGAGACAGCGCGGAGCAAGGTGGCCTCGCAGCGGGTGTGTGAGAGCGGACGGGAACAGTGCCCGCCCGGGGTCCCCGGTCAGGCGGTTCGGCACGTCCCTCGAATCACACCCCAGCATCATCTCCCGCCCGCCGTGACGCCGCCACCGATATCCGCGAGGGCCGCCACCTTCGCAGGTGACGGCCCTCGCGGTGCTTCGTGGTGCTGTGGTTCAGGTGCGGTCGCGGGGTGGTGCGGCCCACGGTGAAGTCGGGGGTTCGTCGTCTCCGCTGCCGCTGCCAGTTCCGCTGCCACTTGGGCTGTCACTGACACTGGCACCGGCGCCGGTACCGGCGCCGGCGGCTCGCTCGGCGGCGAGCCGTTCGAGCTCGGCCTGCGCGTTGGCGCGCCGTTCCGCTTCGCCCCGCGCGAACGCCGCCCGGCGTTCGGCCTGCTCCGCCGCGCTGGGCGCGCCGAGCCGGGTGGTCACGTCGGGGTCGACGGGACCGATCCGGGTGGTTGCCTCCGCGTCGACGTCGGGCCCAGCGTCGGAGCCCTGCACGGGGTCGGTGGCCCGCATCGGCGTGAACCGGCTCGTCGCGCCGTCGTCGCCGGTGCCGACCGTCGGGTGTTCGCCCGTCTCGCTCTGCGCCGCGTGCCGGGGTCGCGACGGCGGCCCGGACTGCCGTGCGGGATGGTGGAACGCCTCGGTCTCCTCCTCGCGCACGCCCCGCCGCCCGGCACTGAACCCGTCAAACGACGGCCCAGCGAGGATCGACGTCTCCGGCACCACCTCGGAGCGGGCCGCCCGGGACGGCAACGCGCCACCGCCACCGGCGATCGGCGCCGCCGGAGGTGTGGCGGCCGGGGGCGGCACCTGCTGGGCGGCGCCGAACGGTTCGGTGGCGGGTTCGCTCACGCTCGGCCGCCCGTACCTGGTCTGCGGGATCCCGGGCACGACCGGCTCCGCGGCGGGACGCGGTTGCCCGCCGCCACCACCGTACGGCGCAGGCGGCGTCGTCGGCGCAGACAGCGGCCGCGTCGGCAGCTCACTCCCGGCCGCGTCGCCCTGCCCCGCGGTCTCACCAGCCAGCCCACCGGGCACCCCGGACCACGGCGTGCCCCCTGCGGGCGCCGTTTCTCCACTGCCCGCCGCGGCCCCACCAGCGGCCCGCAACGGCGGAGCACCCTGCCCGCCGGCTTCGCCCACCCCGCCGAACCCCGCCGAACCCGACTGCGACGCAGCCGGCGCGGAGTGGGACGCGGGTGGTGCGGTGTGCGGCGCGGGCGGTGCGGACGCGGGCTGGTTGGTTGCCGGAGGGGCGAACAACGGTGCCGGCGGCGCGGATGCCGGCCCCCCGAACTGCGGTGCCGAGGGTGCCGGCGGCGTGGACGCCGGGCCGGAGGCGGGTCCCCCGAACTGCGGTGCCGGCGGCGTGGACGCCGGGCCGGAGGCCGGTCCCCCGAACTGCGGCGCGGGCGGTGCCGGCGGTGCGGATGCGGGCCCCGCGAACTGCGGTGCCTGCGGCGCGGGCGGTGTGGACGCCGGTCCCGCGAGGTGCGGTGCGGGTGGCGTGGACGCCGGGCCGGCGAAGTGCGTCGCGGGCGGTGCGGCCGCGGGCTGGCCGGGCTGCGGTGCGGGTGGCGCTGAGGCGGGATGGGTTGACCCGGGCGGCGTGAACTGCGGTGCCGGTGGCACGGACGCCGGTCCGGCGAACTGCGGCGCGGGCGGTGCGGCTGCGGGCTGGCCGGGCTGCGGTGCGGGTGGCGCCGAGGCGGGACGGGTCGACCCGGGCGGCGCGAACTGCGGTGCCGGCGGCACGGACGCGGGTCCGGACGTCGGGCCTGCGAACTGCGGTGCCGGCGGCGCTGACGCCGGGCCGGCGAAGTGCGTCGCGGGCGGTGCGACTGCGGGCTGGCCGGGTTGCGGCGCAGGAGGTGCGGACGCGGGCTGGCCGGGCTGCGGCGCGGGTGGCGCAGAGGCGGGACGCGCCGGCCCCGGCGGTGCGAACTGCGGTGCCTGCCCGCCCCCCGGCCCAGCGGCCGGCCTGAACTGCGGGCCGGACCCCGGAGCGGGCGCCCCACCGGGCGGGAACGGCCCGGGCGGCGTCGCGGCGGCGGCCGGCGGCCCACCCCGCTTGCCGAGTGACGGCGGGAACGGCCCGGGCGGCGACGACGGTGCAGCCGCGGCAGATGGCTGCGTGGCGGCAGATGGCTGCGTGGCGGCAGGCGGCTGGGCGGCGGTCGAGTCAGGGGTCAGCCAGGACGGCGGGGCGGCGCTGCCGCCGGGTGCCGACACCGGCGCCGGACCGCCCTGTTGACCGGGCCGCCCGGCCGCGGGTGCCTGAGCGCCCGACCCGGATCCAGCCCCGGGACCGGACACCGGCCCGGCCTGCGGTTGCCCGAAGCCACCCGGCGGCGGGAACGACCCAGGCTGCGCGGGCGTCCCGTGCTGCCCGGACGAGACCGGCGACGCGAAGGAACTCGGCGGCGCGGACGAGACCGGCGGCGCGAAGGAACCGGGCGGCGCGGAGGAGACCGGCGGCGCCGACGAGACAGGCGGCGCGGACGAGACCGGCGGCGGATACCCGGATGCCGACCGTGCCTGCGGCGGCGTCGAGGCGGGCGGCATCGCGACCGGCTGCGTCGCGTCGCTGCCCAGGCCCTGCCCGAACGCGGGACCACCCGAGACCGGACCGCTTGAGGCGGGACCGCTCGAGCCGGCGACCGCACCGTACGACGGCAGGACCGACGTGGCGCCGGCACCACCGGCACCGCCACCGGGGGCGGCCGTGGTGCCGTAGGGCGGGAGGACGGACGTCGCGCCCGCTGCTGGGAACTCCGCGGTCTGCGGCGAGTACGGGGTCCGGGTGGCGAACTGCGGCGGCGCCTTCGGGCCCTGACCGAGCGGGAACTCGTGCGGGTCGACGGGCTCACCACCGGCGGCGGCGACCGGGGCGGACGACGGCCACGCGCGCCAGCGCTTGACGCTCGCGGCGGCGACCAGCAGGGCCAGGCCGAGGACGGCGGTGGTGCCGTTCACGATGGGCAGCTGCAGGTTGATCGTGAGGCCGGCGAGCTGGTAGTCGGCCGGCAGGCCGTTGAGGGCGCCGAGCGGGTCGATGAAGAGGCTCACGTAGAGGCCGAGCAGCGCCAGGCCGGCCACGATCGGGCCGACGGGGGAGACGCGCAGAGTGGCGATGAGGCCGATGATGAGACCGGCGCCGAGGAGGTACGCGGCGGGCGCGATGAGGTCGGCGCTGTCGAAGGCGCCCTGCTGCACCCACTCCGCCACCGTTTCGGTGGATTTCTGCTGGCCGAGGGCGATCAGCAGCCACGCGATCGGGGCGATCAACATCCCCGCGATCAGGCTTCCCACGTGTCGCATGGTTCGCACCGTACCGTCTGTGTCATGCAGGAGCACACCGGCCGACCGACCGCGTATTCACGGGTCACGCTGACCCGGATCATGACCGCCGTCGACGTGAATCTGTACGGGACGGTCCACGGCGGTGTGATCATGAAGTTCATCGATGACGTGGCGGGTGCGGCGGCGGCGCGGCACACCGGCGGGACCGCGGTGACGGCGTCGATCGACGAGATCCTGTTCCTGGAGCCGCTGCGGGTCGGCGATCTCGTGCACGCGTACGCGCAGGTCAACTGGACCGGTTCGACGTCCATGGAGGTCGGGGTGCGCCTGGTGGCGCAGCGCTGGGACGAGGTGGCGGACCCGGTCGTCGTCGCGACCGCGTATCTGGTGTTCGTCGCGGTCGACGCCGAGGGCAAGCCGCGGCCGGTGCCGCCGGTGGTGCCCGACTCGCCCGAGAACGAGGGCCGCTGGCGGGAGGCCGAGATCCGCCGCGAGCACCGCCTGGCCCGCCGCGAGGCGATCCAGCAGCACCGGCAGAAATAAGGGGGAACACGACCCGAAGCTCCGGACAAGAAGAGGTGTGGATCCGGAAGGCAACCTCTTGATCGCGGACGGCTTCACCGCCCTCTACGACGAGCACGCGCGGACGCTGTACCGCTACTGCGCCCGTCGCGTCGGACCCGACCTGGCTGAGGACGCCGTCGCGCAGACGTTCCTCGTCGCCTACGAGCGCCGCCACTCCTACGCACAGGACCAGCCGCCGCTGCCGTGGCTGTTCGGCATCGCCACGAACGTGCTCAACCGGCACCGCCGCGACGAGGTGCGGGGGTACCGCGCGCTGGCCAGGACGGGCACCGACCCGCTGCTCGCGCCGGCGGCCCAGGAGAGCCACGCGACCCGCACGGAGGAGCGCACCGACGCGCACCGCCGGTCCCGGAAGGTCGCGCGGGTGCTGGCGAAGCTGCCCCGGCGGCAGCGGGACGTGCTTTTGCTGTTCGCGGTCGCCGAGCTGTCCTACGCGGAGATCGCCGAGGCCCTGGACCTGCCGGTCGGCACGGTCCAGTCGGCGCTGCACCGGGCCCGGACCAAGCTGCGCAAGTCACTGGAGGACGAGGACAGATGAGCAACGATGATCTCGTCGCGGTGCGCGAGTTCCGCGCCGAACTCGACGAACCCCGCGACGGCGCCCTGGTGAAGGGCCGCTGGAACCTGGCCGGCGCCCCGGAGCGGCCGCGCCGGAAACGGTCGTGGATGCTCGCGACCGCCGGTGCCGCCGTCGCAGTCGCCGTCGTGGTAGGCGGAGCGGCCACCCTGCAGAGGAGCGGACCGCAACAGAAGGCTCCGATCGCCAACCCGCCGGCCGCACCGCAAACGTCGCCCGCCGACCTGCCCGTCACCCGGGGCACGAAGGCGCCGGTGAACCCGGCGGTCACCGGCACGGCGGGCGCCAGCCACGCGCAGGCGGTCCAGACGCTGACCAGGCTGGCCGCGAAGCAGGCCGACGGACCCCTCACGATCGGCGCGGACCAGGTCCTGTATGTCAAGACCTACACGCTCGACGACGGCGAGAGCCGGTACATCCACGAGGCCTGGGTGGACGTCACCACCGGCGTCGCGCTGCGTATTCGCCGCAACGACGCGGGGCCGCGGCGGATCGACGACAGCCTCTCCCAGGCAGAGATCGACCAGGCGACGGCGACCTCCGCGAGCAACCCGTCCGACCTGCACAACCTCAACGCCGCCTTCGTCGCGGCGTTCCCCACCGACCCCGCCCGCGCCGGTGCTCTCGCCGAGTCGTGGCTGGCCGCGACCCGGCGCGACTACCCGGGCCGCAACGCCGACGCGTTGGTCTTCAGGGACCTGCACGAGGTGTTCCACTACGTCGACCCGTTGCTGACGGCGGCGCAGCGGCGCGTGCTGTACCTCGCGATCGCCGAGTTGCCGTCTGTGAAGGCGACCACGGCGACGATCGCGGGCAAGAAGTACGACCTGGTCTGCGCCTCCAACCAGGCGCAGGGCACGAACTGCGCGGTGTTCGACCCGGAGAACGGCCGTTACGTCGGCGACGTCGGCACCGAGTCGGACATGGTCCTCAGGCCGGGCGGCGCCGTCTTTGTCGACCTTGGGGTGCAGCCGCGGCCGGCCCCCGGCCCGGGAAGGGCCCCGGCGGTCAAGGAGAAGCACCCTAGCGGTTCAGCCACCACACCGAAGCGTTGAGCGCGGTGGCGAACGTGACCCACGCCCAGTAGGGCACCAGCAGCCAGGCGGCCGGACGGGACTGCCGCCGGAACATGGCAATGTTCACACCGATCAAAATCCACAGCGCCGCGATGTCGATCAGGGCGAGGCCGCGCAGGCCCGCGCCGAAGAACAGCGGCGTCCAGATCGCGTTGAGCAGCAGCTGAACAGCGAAAACGGTGAGGGCGGCGGTCCAGCCGGAGCGCCGCCACACCAGCCAGCCGGAGACGGCGATGCAGCAGTACAGGACGGTCCAGACCGGCCCGAACAGCCACGAGGGCGGTGCCCACGCGGGCTGGACCAGAGCGTCGTATTCACCGGCGGTCCCGCTGACGCCGAGCCCGCCGACCAGGGCGGCGGCCGCCGCGGCGGCACCGAATCCGAGCAGGCCGACCCACTGCGGGCGGTGGTGGTGCGGCAACGACAGCGTCATACCGACATCGATTACCCCGCCGCGCCACACGGAAACGCCGAACCAGATGTCGGCGGCCCACACTGAGCGATCGTTCGGGCGTGCAGGAAGATGGTCGGATGGCGAAGGAACTGTGGCGACCCCCGGCAGACGTCCGTGACCGCACCCGCATCGGTGCGTTCCTGCGGTGGCTGTCCAGCGAGCGGGGGCTGGAGTTCGAGGACTACCAGCAGCTGTGGCAGTGGTCGGTCGACCAGCCAGCGGTGTTCTGGCAGGCGATCTGGGACCACTTCGAGGTCATCGCGCACCAGCCGGCGACCGCGGCGCTGCCCGACGCGCGGATGCCCGGCGCCGACTGGTTCCCGGGCGCGCGCCTCAACTACGCCGAGCACGTGCTGCGGATGCCCGGCGTCGCCGACGACGAGCCGATCGTCCTGGCGTATTCGCAGACCAGGGAGCCGGTCACGCTCACCGCCGCCGAGCTGCGTGAGCAGGTGCGCCGGGCGCAGGCGACGCTGCGACGGCTGGGCGTCACCGAAGGTGACCGGGTCGCGGCGTACGCGCCCAACATCCCCGAGACGTTCGTCCTCATGCTCGCCACGGCGGCCCTCGGCGCGATCTTCTCCAGTTGCGCGCCCGAGTTCGGCACCCGCTCGGTGGTCGACCGGTGGCAGCAGATCGAGCCGAAGGTCCTGGTCGCCGTCGACGGCTACCGCTACGGCGACAAGGCCGTCGACCGGCGGTCCGAGGTCGCCGCGATCCGGGCCGCGCTGCCGTCGCTCGAGGCGTTCATCGAGATCCCCTACCTGCACGGGACCGCGAGTCCCTGGGACGCCGGCGACGGCGAGCTGACCTTCGCGCCGGTGCCGTTCGCGCACCCGCTCTACGTGCTGTACTCCTCCGGGACCACGGGCCTGCCGAAACCGATCGTCCACGGCCACGGCGGCATCCTGCTCGAGCACCTCAAGATGCTCGCCCTGCACCACGACCTCGGCGCCGGCGACCGGTTCTTCTGGTTCACCACCACCGGCTGGATGATGTGGAACTACCTGGTCTCCGGCCCGGCGGTCGGCGCCGCGATCGTCCTCGTCGACGGCAACCCCGCCCATCCCGACCTGGGCTGGCTGTGGCGGGTCGCGGCCGAGTCCCGCACCACCTACTTCGGCACCTCGGCGCCGTTCCTGCTTTCGTGCAGAAAAGCGGCGTTGGTACCACGTGAGCTCGCCGACCTGTCCGCGCTGCGCGGCGTGGGCTCGACCGGAGCCCCGTTGCCGCCCGAGGGATTCGAGTGGGTGTACGAGGCGGTCTCGGACCGGGTGCTGCTCGCCTCCGCGTCCGGGGGCACCGACGTGTGCACGGCGTTCGTGGGCGGCGTGCCGCTGCTGCCCGTCCACGCGGGGGAGATCGCCTGCCGGGCCCTCGGCGCCCGGGTCGAGGCGTATGCGGCCGACGGCACCCCGGTCATCGGCGAGCTCGGCGAGCTCGTGATCACCGCGCCGATGCCGAGCATGCCGGTCGGGTTCTGGGGCGATGAGGACGGCTCCCGCTACGCCGACGCGTACTTCGGCACCTATCCCGGCGTGTGGCGGCACGGCGACTGGATCACCATCGACGGCACCGGCGCCTGCGTGATCACCGGGCGCTCCGACGCGACGCTCAACCGCGGTGGCGTCCGGCTCGGCACCAGCGAGTTCTACTCCGTGGTGGAGAGCCTCGAAGAGGTCGTCGACTCGGTGGTCGTACACCTCGAAGATCCTGAAGGAGGAGCGGGCGAGCTGCTGCTGTTCGTGGTGCTGCGCCCCGGACTGACGCTCGACGACGCGCTGCGCGCCGCCATCGGGCGGGAGTTGCGCACGGCCCTGTCCCCGCGGCACATGCCGGACCAGGTGTTCCAGGTCGACGCGGTGCCGCGGACGCTGTCGGGCAAGAAGCTGGAGGTGCCGGTGAAGCGGATCCTCACCGGCACACCGGTGGACCAGGCCGCCGCGAAGGGCGCCCTGGTCAATCCGGAGTCGTTGCGCTACTTCGAGGCGGTGCGGGCGGCTAGAGCGTAGGTCCGACGGTGACGCCGACCTGCTCGGAGCCGGCCCGCGCGGGCAGCTTCGACAGGTCGGTGTTGACGCTGAGCACCACGCTCGCCCCGACGGACAGCGGTGCCAGGAGCCAGTCGAGGGGGTACGGGTAGGCGTCCGCGTCGATGAGCACCCGGCCGCCCGTGATTCCCAGGTCGGCGGCCCGGGCCCGGGCGCGCTCCAGCAGCGCGGCATGGCTGTCGAGCGAGCCGTCGGTCTCGAGCAGCGCCCCGGTGTCCGCGGCGACGGCCGCGCCGGGGAAGTGGTCGCCGTGCTGGCGGGCCGAGATCACGTAGTCCGCCCAGCCGGCCGGCACCTCCCGCAGCGGCAGGCCCATCGGGGCGAGGCCGAGGACGAACCGGTCGGTGGGCCCGGTCGGCACGCCCGCCTCGATGGCCCGCAGCGAGGCGAACTCGATGTCGGTGCCGGCCGCGGTCGGCTCGCCGTAGGCCACGGTGACCCCGGCCGACCAGAGGCCGAGCAGCACGGCCGAGGTCTGCCAGTGCGGCGGGAGCCAGACGCCGGCGGTGTCGCCCGGGCCCAGGCCGCACCCGTCGACCAGCAGGTTCGCCGTCTTCGCGACCCAGTTGGCGAGGGTCGCGCCGGACAGTTCGATCCGTTCGCCGGTGGCATCGTCGTAGAACGTCAGCAGCGGAAGTGACGGGTCTCTACCGACATTTGCCGCAAAGAGTGAAGGAACTGTATTTCCCATATGTCCGGAAAATCCTCCCATAGCATCTCCAATCGGGTTCCTACGTGGTGCGCGATGGGGGTATGGGGCAATGCGACGATACCGGCGGCTCAAACACGTCGCCGTCAGCGGCGTCGTCGTCGCCCTGCTGAGCACCGGTGGCGCCGTCGCCGACCCGAGCATCCCGTTCCTGCCGTCGCCGCCGCCGCTCCCGGACCTCAGCGAGCCGATCCGGTGGGCCAACCCGACGAAGGTCGAAGCCAGTCCCGGGGTGGCCACGCAGGTCACGCGGATCCCGCTGGGCAGCTTCGACCGCCCCGCCGCGGGGGTTGCCGCCGCTCCGGCCGTTGCTGAGCGGTACTCGCGGGGCGCGAAAGCCCGGACGCTCTCCGTCACCCGCGAGTCCACCGCGCCGTTCAGCGCGGTCGGCGTCACGTGGAAGGAGGCCGGCCGGATCGGCGCCGTCACAGTCGCCGTGCGCCACCATGTCCCCGGCGGTGCGTGGAGCGCCTGGCGCACCGTGGACGCCGGCGAGGCCGACCGTGACACCGCGCCCGGCCGCGCCCAGCGGGGCGGCGCCGAGCTCGTCTGGACCGGCCGGGCCGACGGCGTGCAGCTGGCCGTCACCACCACCGGCGGACCCGCGCCGCACGACATCGCCGCCGACCTCATCGACCCCGCCGAGGCGGCCAGCGACACGGTGCCGGCCGCTCCGGTCACCGAGAGTCAGCTCGTCGGGCTGCGGCCCTCCATGCCGACCATCCTGCGCCGGGCCAGCTGGGGCGCCAACGAGCAGCAGATGGACTGGCGGCCGCAGTACGCCCCGTACGTGAAGGCCGTCGCACTGCACCACACCGCCACCGGCAACGACTACACCCCGGAGGACGTGCCGAAGATCCTCCGGTCGATCTACCAGTACCAGACGGTCAGCCGCGGCTGGGGCGACATCGGCTACAACGTGCTCGTGGACCGCTTCGGCCGGCTCTGGGAGGGCCGCTCCGGCGGGCTGTCCCGACCCGTCGTCGGCGCCCAGGCCGGCGGGTTCAACACCGGCACCGCGGGCATCGCGATGATCGGTGACTACCGCTCCGTGGCCGTCCCGCAGGTGGTCCAGGAGGCCGCCGCGCAGTACACCGCCTGGAAACTTTCACTGCACCAGGCCATCGACCCGCGCGGCAGTGTCAGCCTCACCGGCGGCGGATCCACGTCGAAGTACCCGGTCGGCACCACCGTCACGGTGCCCCGGGTCTTCCCGCACCAGCAGACCAACCCGACGGAGTGCCCGGGCGCCAAGGGCCTCGCCACGCTGCCCTGGATCCGCGACCGCGCGGGCGCCCTGCTCGGCGACCTCGTCAAGCCGGAGCTCGTGCGGACACTGCTCGCGGTGTACCGGCCGAGCGACGGCACCGTGCATCTGCAGGGTGTGCCCGAACCCGTCTTCACCAGCGCCCCGAACGAGATCCCGGTCGCGGCCGACTACAACGGCGACGGCAGGAGCGACGTCGCGACCTGGTCACCGACGACCGGCAACTGGACCATGCTGCTGAGCGGCGAGGGCTACCGGACCATCCAGTGGGGCCTGCCCGGTGACGTGCCCGCACCCGCCGACTTCGACGGGGACGGCACCGCCGAGCTGGCGGTCTTCCGGCCGGCGACCGGCATCTGGTACATCAAGGGCATCGGCGAGGTGCAGCTCGGCGTGCCCGGTGACGTGCCCGTCCCGGCCGACTACACCGGCGACGGCCGGGCCGAGGTCGCCATCTGGCGCCCCTCGACCGGCCTGTGGGCGATCAAGGCGCTGCGCGAGTTCAAGGTGGGCGGACCGGGTCAGTTCGTCGCCCCCGCGGACTATGACGGCAACGGCACGATCGACGCGGCGACCTGGTCGCCGGCCACCCAGCAGTTCACCATCGACGGCCAGCCCGCCATCCGGTTCGGCGGTGCCGCCGGTCAGCCCGTTTCCGCGCAGTACGACGGCGACGGCCGGGCCGATCCGGCCGTGTTCCACGACGGCCGGTTCGACATCCGCGGTGCGGGCGGCTACGACGTCGGCGCTCCCGGTGACATCGCGATGCCGTTGAGTTGAACGTCGGTTCCGTCGACACGCCCTTGTCGCGTCGTGGACATCGATCACCCGGGGTTCGGGCGTAGGCTTTGGCTGACGTATCACGTCCGGCTCTGCCTGACGTATCGCGTCCGCTCGCGTCCGTGAGCGATCGCGAGTGATCGAGTCCGTGAGTGATCGAGTTCGTGAGTGTTCGAAGGAGACGCCAAGTGACCCCCGGCCGTCCGCCCCGCGTGCTAGTCGACGCCACGAGTGTCCCAGCCGACAGAGGCGGTGTAGGACGCTACGTCGACGGGCTCCTCGGCGCCTTGGCCGCGCTCGACGCGGACCTTGCCGTGGTCTGCCAGCGCACCGACGCAGAGCGTTACGGACGGTTACTGTCCGGTGCCCGGATCATGGCCGCGCCGGCCGCCGCGGCGCACCGCCCGGCCCGGCTCGCCTGGGAGCAGACCGGCCTGCCGATGCTCGCCCAGCAGGTCGGCGCCCAGGTGCTGCACTCGCCGTTCTACACGTGCCCGCTGCGCGCCGGCTGCCCCGTCACGGTCACCGTCCACGACGCCACCTTCTTCACCGAGCCGGAGCACTACGACAAGTCCCGCCGCACCTTCTTCCGTTCGGCGATCAAGACGTCGCTGCGCCGCGCCGGCCGGGTGATCGTGCCCAGCAAGGCCACCCGGGACGAGCTGATCCGCCTCCTGGACGCCGACCCGACCCGCATCGACGTCGCCTACCACGGCGTCGACCCGGACGCGTTCCACGCGCCGAGCGACGACGAGAAGGCCCGCGTCCGGGCCCGCCTCGGTCTCGGCACGACCGAGTACATCGCGTTCCTCGGCGCCAAGGAGCCCCGCAAGAACGTGCCCAGCCTCATCCGCGGCTGGATCTCCGCCGTCCGCGACCGGCCCGACCCGCCGGCCCTCGTCATCGCCGGCGGCCAGGGTCACGACGACGAGATCGACGGCGCCCTCGGCGAGGTCCCCAGCCACCTGCGCCTCCTGCGCCCCGGTTACCTGCGCTACGCGGACCTGCCCGGCTTCCTGGGCGGCGCCGTCGTCGCCGCCTACCCCTCCTTCGGTGAGGGCTTCGGCCTGCCGATCCTGGAGGCCATGGCCTGCGGCGCGCCGGTGCTCACCACGCCGCGCCTGTCACTGCCCGAGGTCGGCGGCGACGCCGTGGCGTACACCGGCCCCGGCACCGACGAGATCGCCCGCGACCTCACCGCCCTCCTCGACGACGACGAGCGCCGCAACGCCCTGGCCAAGGCCGGTGCCGCCCGCGCCAAGGAGTTCACCTGGGAGTCGAGCGCCGAGGTGCACCTCGCGGCCTGGGCCCGGGCCGCCGCCCCGCGTGGTTAGGCACCCCACGTCACCTTCTGAAACCCCGTCAGGCGATATTGGTAATGGATATGACACCGCCGAGTTGCTGGAATGCATGCTCGCCTGGGCATGATGAGGCTGTGTTCTACGCGGTCATTCCTGCAGGAGGCAGTGGCACGCGGCTCTGGCCGCTGTCGCGAGCCGGTCATCCCAAGTTCCTCCACGCGCTCACCGGCACGCCGTTGTCGCTGCTCCAAGCGACCTACGGCCGGCTGAGCGACCTCGCGACGCCGGAGACCACGTTCGTGGTGACCGGCGTGGCGCACGCGGCGGCCGTGGCCCGGCAACTCCCCGGCCTCCCCGAGGGCAACATCCTCGTGGAGCCCACCCCCCGCGACTCGTGCGCCGCCATCGGCCTCGCCGCGGCGGTCATCGCCCGCCGCGACCCGCACGCCGTCATGGGCGCCTTCGCCGCCGACCAGCTGGTCCGCGACGTCCCCGCCTTCACCTCCGTGTTGCGGGCGGCGATCCGCGGCGCCGAGGACGGCCTGCTGATGACCATCGGCATCACCCCGACCCACCCCGAGACCGGCTATGGCTACCTCCACGTCGGCGAGCCCACCGGCTCGGGTGACGTCTGCAAGGTCGCCTCCTTCGAGGAGAAGCCCGCCCTTCCTCTCGCCCAGGCCTACGTCGACTCCGGCGAATACCTGTGGAATGCCGGCATGTTCGTCTGGCGCGTCGACGTCTTCCTCGACGAACTCGCCCGCCAGCAGCCCTCGCTGCACGACGGCCTGACCCGCATCGCCGAGGTCTGGGACACCCCCGACCGTGAAGAGATCCTCGCCCAGATCTGGCCCGACCTCACCAAGATCTCCGTCGACTTCGGCGTCATGGAGGGCGCCGGCGTCGCGGGCCTCGTCGGCACCGTCCCCGGCCAGTTCGGCTGGAACGACGTCGGCGACTTCCACACCCTCGGCGAGCTCCTCGAGACCGACACCGCGGGCAACGTGGTCGTCAACCTCGACCCATCGGCCCCCACCGGCGTCATCATGCAGGACGCCGAACGCGTCGTGGTCGTCCCTCAGTCGGGCCGCCTGGTCGCCGTGGTCGGCGTCAACGACCTGATCGTCGTCGACACCCCGGACGCGCTGCTGGTCTGCCCCCGCTCCCGCGCCCAGGACGTCAAGAAGCTGGTCGACAGCCTGAAGGAACGCGGCTCGGCCGAGCTCCTCTGACGTTGCAGATTCGGGTGCACGCCCGCGGCCGTAGATTCTCCAGCCCTCGTGTCAAGGCGGGCTGAGGCACCCGATTCGGCGTGTGTGATGTCCGGATGGGGCGATTTGCGGGCTCGCGCCCGCAGTGCTTGTTGCGGCGCCCCTTGTGCTGGTGGGGCGGGTCATGGCGCGCTGGTCGCCATGGCCTTGTGCTTACGGGCCGGTCGTGGTGGGCTCGCGGTCCTGGTTGCGGCGCCTTTGTGCTGGTTGGGCTGGTCGCCGTGGCCTCGCGTCGGTGGGGTTTGGTCGTGGCGGCCGGTCGTGGTGGGCTCGCGCTCGCGGTGCTGGTCCCGGCGCCCTTGTGCCGGTGGAGCCGGTCGCGACGGGCCGACCGTGGCGGCTTCACCCCGGTGCTGGTCGCGCCGCCCAGGTGCTTGCAGGGCCTGGTTGCGGCGGTCTTGTGCTCGGGGCTCGTCGTGGCGGGGGCTGGTGCCCTGGGTCAGGTGCGTCTGGCCCAGGCGAGCGCCGGGGCCACCAGTGGCTCGGTGGCGCCGGCGAGAGGGGTCGGCAGGTCGTCCGGGGCGAACCAGCCCAGCGCCGCGGACTCGGTGCTCACCGTTTCGACGGCACCGGCGGGGGCGATGGCGGCATAGCGGATGTCGTAGTGCAGGGACGGGACGCCGGCGCACTGGACGTGGTGGACGTCGAGGTCGATCGGGGCCTCGCTGATCCGCAGCCCGGCGATGCCCGACTCCTCGGTCGCCTCGCGCAGCGCGGCGGCGGCCATGCTCGTGTCGCCGGGCTCGCAGTGGCCGCCGAGCTGGACCCAGCGCTTGATCCGGCCGTGCAGGCACAACAGGACCCGCTCGGCGGTCGAGTCGACGACCAGGGCGCTCGCCGTGACGTGGGCGCCCGGGTGCTCCCGCCACACCGTCGAGGTGTCCCGGAGGACGAACTCGATGAACCGGCGCCGGGTCGCCTCGGCCTCCTCGGTGGGGGCTGTCCACTGGGTCAGCACCGCGAGTGCGTCATCGTGCAACGTCGTCATAGTGACGGCAGGCTACCGCGACCGATGGTGAGCACGCCGAGGGGCACGCCACCTTCCGGGACATCGATCCCGGAAAGGTCGACCTGATCCAGCTCCAGCCAGCCGGAGGGCACCCCGTCGGCGGCGAGCCGGGCCCGGATCCGCTGGACCTCCATGCCGGCCTCCAACGCCCGTCGCAGATCCCCGGCCGGCGCCCACACCAGCAGCGACTCCCCAACCAATGCGCCCGGCCCGGCAACCGTCGCCGGCCCGGCGACGGCACCCGGCCCGGCGACGGCGACGGCACCCGGCTCCGCGACGGCACCCGGCTCCGCGACGGCAGCCGGAGTCGAGGAGACCGGCGTGGCGCCGGCAGACGCAAGCTCGGAAGCCGAACGCTCGGAAGGTAAACGGTCGGAAGGTAAGCGTTCGGAAGCCGAACGATCCGCGAGCAGGGCGGCGGAAGGGACGGGTGGAAACACGAGCGGTGGGGTGTCGCGGATGTCGGCCGCGGCGCGCAGGCCCTTGGCGACGGCCTCGGCGGTGCCGAGGGAGAACAGGTCGGCGTCGGCGCCGCGGATCAGGGCGGCCGCACCGATGCCGGGGCCGTCGGCGCGGATCGGCAGGCCGCGCACGACCGCCACCGGGACCTGGCCGGTCTTGCCCTTGACCAGGTCGGCGGCGCCGGCGAGCTCGTCGATCACGGCCATCTGGGTCAGCTGGAGCTCGTTGCCATACGGGTCGAGCACGCCGCGGTAGTCGGTCACGGCGTCGATGCCGGCGGCGCCGATGGCGACGTCGGTCAGGCCCATGCGCCAGGGGCGGCCCATGGTGTCGGTGACGACGACGGCGACCCGCAGGTCGAAGCGGTCGCGCAGCTCGTCGCGCAGCCAGCGGGCCGAGGCGTCGGGGTCCTTGGGCAGCAGCACGAGCCGGGTCGGCTCCACATTGGACGCGTCGATGCCGGCGGACGCGAGCACGAAGCCGTGATGGGTCTGCACGATCTGCGTCGCGCCGCGGCGGGCGACGACCCGGGACGTCTCGGCGCGCAGGATCGCCTCGCGGGCGGTCTCGCGGGCCGGCTCGTCGAGGGGCACGTCGACCAGCTGCCCCTCGGCCTTGCTGACGATCTTGCTGGTGACGACGAGGATGTCCCCGTCGGCCAGCCACGGCGCGGCGGTCGTGATCAGCGCGGCCAGGTCGTCGCCGGGGCGGACCTCGCCGATGCCGGTGACCGCCCGCACCTCGAACCCGACGGCCACCGCCGCGCCCCCGCCGACCAGCTCCGGGCCGGCCATGCCGGTCCCTTCGCCGCGCTCCGGGCCGGCCACGCCGCCACCTCCGCTGCGCTCCGGGCCGGTCATGCCACGCCTGCCAGGGACAGCGCCTCCCGGACGATCGCCGAGGTCGCGGGCACGTCGGTCATCCACAGGGGGCGGGCGCGGACGGTCAGGCCGGGCACCTCGACGCCGGTGTCGGTCTCGTCGACCAGCCAGCCGTCGAGGATGCCGCCGGACGAGCGGGCGCCGAACAGGCCGCCGACGCCGGCGGGGCTGCACTCGACGCCCATCACGGCGAGGCACTTGTCGGCCATGCCGCGCACCGGGGCGGTGCCGATGATGGGGGACACCCCGACGACCGGGGCGGTGCCGGTGGCGACCGCCTCGCGGATCGCGGGGACGGCCAGGATCGGCGCGACGGAGACGACCGGGTTGCTGGGGGCGACCAGCACCACGTCGGCGGCGGCGAGCGCGTCCAGCACACCCGCGGCCGGCTTGGCGGCCTCGGCGCCGACGAACACGAACCGGGACGTCGGGATCTCCGCCCGGTGACGGATCCACCACTCCTGGAAATGGATCGCGCGGCTGGCGCCGTCGACCTCGACGACGGCGTGCGTCTCGACCCGGTCGTCGCTGGCCGGGAGCATCCGGATGCCGGGCTGCCAGCGGTCGCAGAGCGCCTCGGTGACGGCGGACAGCGGATAGCCCGCGTCGAGCATCCGGGTGCGCACCAGGTGGGTCGCGATGTCCTTGTCGCCGAGGCCGAACCAGGTGGGCTCCGCGCCGTAGGCGGCGAGCTCCTCCTTGACGGTCCACGTCTCGCCGACACGTCCCCAGCCGCGCTCCGGGTCGGCGCCGCCGCCCAGTGTGTACATGACGCTGTCCAGGTCGGGGCAGATCCGCAACCCGTGCAGGGTCACGTCGTCGCCGACGTTGACCACCGCGGTGACCTCCGCGCCCAACTCCTGCCCCACCGCGCGCACTCCGAGAAGGAAGCGCGCGCCGCCGATCCCGCCGGCCAGAACCACGATCCGCATGTCAACCATCCTGCCCCACGGGTATGACAGTTCCGGTGCCGGCCGGGACCGACCACGCACGCGGATTTTCCGTTCGAGGGCTAGGCTGCGAGCGACCTGTCGCGTGACCGCTAGATCTTGGGGAGAGCCAGTGAGCACCCAGCCACCCGATCCGACCTCCTCGGCGGGGCCGCACCCGGCCTACGCCGCCGGACCGGCCACCTCGTCGTTCCAGCCGCAGCCTCAGCCGCAGGCTGCCCCCACGCCGCAGGGTGCACCCGCCCCGGCGCCGGTCGACGTGAAGAAGGCCCGTGCGCTCACCCTGCCGTATCGCGAGCTGGCGGCGTTCGTGCTGCTCGGCGTGGTCGCGGCGTTCCTGCTCGCCGGGCTCATCTCGCTGCTGACGACCCTCACCGGTGAGTTCCTGAGCAACGCGGGCATTGCGTTCGGCACCTTCGTATCGATCGAGACGATCGCGCTGCCGATCCTCGCGGTGCTGATCGCGACCCACATCGACCCGGTGGTGCCGAAGGCCAGGACCATCGTCCTGATCGCGCTCGTGGAGTATGCGGTCGCGGCCCTGTTCGGGCTGGTCATGCTGCTCGCCAGCCTGATCGGCGATCTGCGTCCGGATTCGGTGCGGGTGGGGATCGCCCTCGCCGTCTTTCTGACCCGGCTGGGGGGTCTCGCCCTGCTCGGGCTGGGCCTGTTCCTGGTCATCCGGATCTACCTCGGCGCCTACGCGCCCCCGAAGCCGGCGCCGGGCGTCTACGGCCAGCCCGCGTACCCGTACGGCCAGCAGGGCTACCAGTACCCGCCGCAGCAGCAGTACGCGCAGCACCCCGGCTACCAGCAGCAGCCCGGCGCCGCCCCGCAGCAGGGTTACCAGCAGCAGCCCTACCAGCAGCAGCCGGCGACCGGCAGCTGGACGAACCCGGCGACGACGGGCACCGGACAGGTCGTCCCCGCCGCCGCCCAGCAGGCCTACGCCACGCAGCCGATCAACCACCCCGCGGCGCAGGCGTCCGGAGCACCCGCACCGGGCTACAACCAGCAGGCGGCCGCGACCGGCTACAACCAGCAAGCGGCCTACAACCCGGCGGCTCCCGCGGCCGGCGCGCAGGCGACCGGTGCCCCGGCGTTCACGGCGCCGGCGTCCGGTGCGCCCGTGTACGCCCCGCAGCCCGAGACGACCGGATCGACCGAGCCGGTGTCGGCGGCTCCCGCGTCGACGCCGCCGCTGAGCTCGCCGTTCGCGACGTACACGGCGCCCTCGGTCACCCAGCCGGTGTCGGCGCCGCCGGCCACCCCGCCGGTCTCGGCGCCCCCCGCGACGAGCCCTGCCGACACCACGACCGACAACACGGCCGGAAACCCGGCGCCGGCCACCTCCGAGACCGCCACGCCTCCGGGTGGCTTCGCGGCGGCGGGCTGGCCGGGCGGGTCCTCGACCCACCCGACCTCAGGTGCCGCGACGGGCGAGCCGGTGGCGCAGCAGCCGGTCGAGGACGCCACCGACGGCGCCGCCTCACCGTTCGGCAAGACCGGTGCGTTCCCGGCGGCGCAGGAGCCGGAGACCCAGGCGGCCCCGGTCAGCATCGCGAAGGCCGACGCCGACCCTGACGCCACCGCCGCCTACACGCCGGTAACGGCCCCGGCAGCGGACGACCAGCCGGCAGCGGAACAGCAGCCGGCAGCGGAAGAGCAGCCGGCGCAGAGCACCGACGCGGACGCCACCCAGGCGCACCCGGCGGCGGCCGACCCGGACGCCACCACGGCGTTCACCCCGGCCGGTCACCCGGCGCCCGCCGGTCAGGACGACCCCGACGCGACCACGGCCTTCACGGCACCGGCCGCCGGGCACACCGCCCAGCCCGGCACCGACGATGAGGGCGACGGCGACGACACCCAGCGCACCCAGGTGATCCCGCCGAAGTCCTGAGCACCCGCGAACCGATCAGCTGTGGGCATCCGCAAAGAACGCCGCGGGTGCCCACAGCCGTAAGGAGAACAGTCACATCGGGTGCGTGGGCGTATCGGCCCGGCGGCGGCCTACGCTGCAAAGCGTGACGTCTGTAGTCAGAGGTACCGAGGGCAACGCCATGCGCCGGGCGCTGCGCCGCGCGGCGGACGGCCGTGCCCTCGACGTGACCGAGGCCGCCGTGCTGCTCACCGCGCGGGACCAGGCCCTCGACGACCTGCTCGCCATCGCGGGCGCGGTCCGCGACGCGGGTCTTGCCGACGCCGGCAGGCCGGGCGTCGTCACGTATTCCAGGAAGGTCTTCATCCCGCTCACCCGGCTGTGCCGGGACCGGTGTCATTACTGCACGTTCGCGACGGTGCCGCACCGCCTGCCCAGTGAGTACCTGGAGATCGACGAGGTCCTCGCGATCGCGAAAGAGGGCGCGGCGCAGGGCTGCAAGGAGGCCCTGTTCACCCTCGGCGACCGCCCGGAGGACCGCTGGGACCAGGCGAAGCGCTGGCTCGACGAGCGTGGCTACGACTCGACCCTGGACTACCTGCGGGCCTGCGCGGTCGCGGTGCTGGAGGAGACGGGCCTGCTGCCGCACCTGAACCCCGGCGTGCTGTCGTGGGCGGAGCTGCAGCGGTTGAAGCCGGTCGCGCCGAGCATGGGCATGATGCTGGAGACGACCGCCACCAGGCTGTGGTCGGAGCCGGGCGGCGCGCACTACGGCTCGCCGGACAAGGAGCCCGCGGTCAGGTTGCGGGTCCTGGAGGACGCGGGCCGGGTCGGGGTGCCGTTCACGACCGGCATCCTGATCGGCATCGGCGAGACGATCGAGGAGCGCGCCGAGTCGCTGTTCGCGATCCGCAAGGCGATGCGGGAGTTCGGCCACATCCAGGAGGTCATCGTCCAGAACTTCCGCGCGAAGCCGGACACGGCGATGCGTGGCATGCCCGACGCGGAGCTGCACGAGCTGGCCGCGACGGTGGCGGTGGCGCGCCTCGTGCTGGGCCCGAAGGCCAGGATCCAGGCCCCGCCCAACCTCATCGACGACGAGCACGGCCTGCTGCTGCGGGCCGGCATCGACGACTGGGGCGGCGTCTCCCCGGTCACCCCCGACCACGTCAACCCCGAACGCCCCTGGCCGGCAATTCAGGATTTGTCCGAAAAATCCGAGCAGCACGGCTTCACCCTCAAAGAGCGCCTCACCATCTACCCGGAGTACGCCAAAAAAGGCGTCCCGTGGATCGACGAGCGGCTCGCGGGCCACGTCACGGCCCTCATGGACCCCGACACCGGCCTGGCGAAGGAGGACACGAAGCCGGTAGGACGCCCCTGGCAGGAGCCCGACGGCGGCATCCAGAGCAGCGGCCGCACCGACCTGCACGAGACCATCGACACCGACGGACGCACGGCTGACCGCCGCGGCGACTTCGACGCCGTCTACGGTGACTGGCAGGAGGTGGCCACTCGAGTGGTCACCAAACAGACAACGCATCTCGACAGTGAAGTCCACAGTGGACTGAAGTTGGCCGGGAGCGAGCCCGGCAAGCTGCTGCTGCCTCGATACGAGGCCGAGGCGCTGGCCTTGTTCAATGTGGACGGTGCGGGACTGGAGGCGCTGGCGCGCATCGCCGACGACCTGCGCCGCGAAGCGGTCGGCGACGACATCACCTACGTGATCAACCGGAACATCAACTTCTCCAACGTCTGCTACGTCGGCTGCCGGTTCTGCGCGTTCGCCCAGCGGGAGCGCGACGCGGACGCGTACCGGCTGTCCTACGAGGAGGTCGCCGACCGGGCCGAGGAGGCCTGGGAGGCCGGCGCCGGCGAGGTCTGCATGCAGGGTGGCATCGACCCGAAGCTGCCCGTCGGCGCATACGCGGAGCTGGTCCGGGCGATCAAGGCCAGGGTCCCGGGCATGCACGTGCACGCGTTCAGCCCGATGGAGATCGTGACGGCCGCGTCGAAGGCCGGTGTGTCGATCCGCGACTGGCTGAGCCAGTTGAAGGAGGCGGGCCTGGACACGATCCCGGGCACCGCCGCGGAGATCCTCGACGACGAGGTCCGCTGGGTGCTCACCAAGGGCAAGCTGCCGACGTCGGCCTGGGTCGAGGTGGTGACGACCGCGCACGAGCTGGGCATCCGGTCGAGCTCCACGATGATGTACGGCCACGTCGACCACCCCGGCCACTGGCTCGGCCACTTCCGGGTGCTCGCCGGCATCCAGGACCGCACGGGAGGCTTCACCGAGTTCGTGGCGCTGCCGTTCGTGCATCACAGCGCGCCGATCTACCTCGCCGGCATCGCCCGGCCGGGGCCGACCTGGCGCGACAACCGGGCCGTGCACGCGATGGCCCGGATCCTGCTGCACGGCAGGATCGACAACATCCAGTGCTCCTGGGTGAAGCTCGGCGACGAGGGCACGGTGGCGATGCTCAACGGCGGCGCCAACGACATCGGCGGCACCCTGATGGAGGAGACCATCTCGCGGATGGCCGGCTCGGAGCACGGCTCCGCGCGGACCCGGGAGGAGCTGGAGGCGATCGGGAAGGCCGCCGGCCGTCCGGTGCGCCAGCGCACCACCACCTACGGCGAGGTCGCCGCCAGAACGTAGACGCGGCCAGTATGTAGGACGCCGGGGGTGAACTCCGGATGATTCGCGCCAGGGGTGAGGACGCCGGCCGGCCTCACCCCGGGAGTAGACGCACCGGGTGAAATCGCATCGGTGGGACGGGCGCCGGTCGTGGGCACCATGGCCACGACCGCGACAAGGCCGCCGAGCACGAAGATCCGCAACAGCCGCCGGCGGGGCCAGACGATTGCCAGGATCAACGCGCCGCCGGCGACCTTGAACGGGTGCGTGCGGAGCTGGACGACGGGCCAGCCGACGTGCGGCAGGATCAGGCGGACCGGCCCGATCACCTGTCTTCGCTCGATCGGGCGGGCGTCCGCGCGCTGGTTCGCGTCGCCCTTGACCGTGAATGTGCCGTCCTCTGCCTGGGCGACAACCCGGTGCGTGACCAGCCCACGCGGGTCGGTATAGGTGACGATCTCATAGACGGCCAAGGATGTCGCGGTCGGATCGACGAGGATCAGATCCCCGGCGTGCAGCGTCGGCGACATCGACTCCGACGTGACGACGTAGGGCTTCCAGCCGAGGCCGACGATGCCGACCGTGAACAGGACGACGCTCACCGCGGCGCCGAGCAGCAACCGCCTGATCACGACGGTATCCCAGGACAAGCGCAGAACTCCAGGTTTCCCCGCACATCGGCGTATTTCGGCCGCCGATCGGGGTGCTTGAGCAAACTCGCCGAGAGTCTTCCGGCGCGTCCGGCGTGTCGCCCGTTACCTCCGGCGGGGCTTGCTCGGTATGGGTACGGCACGGGGTGCAAGCGATCGCCCGAGCGGGCCTATTTATCAGGTTCGGCTTGACGACGCACGCATTACACGCGTGTAATTTCACGGGGGATGTTCGAGGGGATGACCGAAAGTTGGGCATCTTTCGGACATAAAGAAACACCGCGCCGAGGAACAGCAACCTTGTAGGACATGCGCCTTCCGCGTGGGGGGTTGCGCCGGCATCGTCGCCGGCGCGCAAGAAGGAGGCACGCTGATGGACGGCCGACCAGTCGTGGCCGACCTGCTGGGTAACGCTCCGGAGTGGCAAGAACGCGCTTTGTGCTCGCAGACCGACCCGGAGGCATTCTTTCCGGAGAAGGGTGGGTCAACCCGAGAGGCCAAGCGCATCTGCTCACGCTGCGAGGTCCGGGCGGACTGCCTGGAGTACGCGCTGGGGCACGACGAGCGCTTCGGGATTTGGGGTGGGCTCTCGGAACGCGAGCGTCGCAAGCTCAAACGACGCGCCGCCTAGCAGGTCGCAGGTTTGTGAGGGGTTCCGGCCGCGAGGCCGGGACCCCTTATGCGTCCGGGGGGATCACCCGCAGGTGACCGCGGCGGCCCTGCTGGTGCGGGTGGTTGCCGGGGTCCTCCTTGTGCGGCGCGGGGCGGGCGGCCTCGCGGACCGCCTCGGCGAGCGCGAGCAGATCGTCGTTGGAGGGCGGCGGGGGACCGTATTCGCCTTCGTGCCGGACCAGGTCCCAGCCCCGCGGCGCGGTCAGGCCGCGAGCGTGGGATTCGCACAGGTCATAGGAGTGCGGCTCGGCGAAAGCCGCGAGCGGACCGACAACTGCGGTCGATTCGGCATAAATGTACGTCAACGTCGCAACGGGCTGTCGGGGGCATCCGTTGCGCGAGCATCGACGTGGGGTCCTCACGGCCGAACCGTATCGTCCCGTGGGCCTGAGCCCAACCCCGAAGCCGTACGACACGCCGTGGTGACCACGCCGACACGCCCTTCCGGTTGACGAGCGGCCCCCCGAAGTGGCATGGACGATCGCGACGTGGCGCCGAGACGCTGCCGTGTCAGTTGTGGCGCTACGCTGACAGCGTGGCGAGCCCTGATCGACGACGCAGCGGACCGGGACGGCGTGGCCGCGACCGGCACGGTCGGGGGCTGCGCGGGCGGCTGGTGCCCGCCTCGCTGCCGATGTCCAGGACCCGTGCGGAGATGTTCGACGACCTGGTGCTGGACTCCGTCGAGCAGCTGGAGCAGCGCTTCGCCAACGAGCTGGCCGGCGTCGAGTTCGCCGTCGAGGACGTCCCGCCGGACCTCAACGTCTACGACTCCGACGTCCTGGAGGACGGCGAGGTGCCCCTCGCCAGGCTGCTGCCGGGCCGCCCCGGCAGGCACGGCGTCCCGCCGCGCATCGTGCTCTACCGGCGCCCGCTGGAATTCCGGGCCGCCGACCACGACGACCTCGCGGACCTCGTGCACGACGTCATCCTGGAGCAGGTGGCCAACCTGCTCGGGGTGGCTCCGGAAGATCTGGAACCGTAGGTCACCCACCGAGCACCCTCGCCATCAGCGCGGCCCGGCGCGACGGGCGGCCGGTCCGTGACTCCGACGCGTCCGCGCCGGTCATCACCCGCAGGCTGGTGTTCACGCCCAGCCAGCGCAGCGGCTCCGGCTCCCACCTCGGCGAGCGGTGCCCCACCCACGGCAGGCCGACCAGCGGCGAGTCCTCCTTGCGGATCAGATCGGCGAGGGTACGGCCGGCGAGGTTGGACGTGCCGACGCCGTCGCCGACGTAGCCGCCCGCCCAGGCCAGTCCCGTGACGGGGTCGAGGCCGACGGACGCCATCCAGTCCCGGGCGATGCCCAGCGGGCCGCCCCACGTGTGACCGACCTCGACGGAGCCGAGCGCCGGGAACAGCTCACCCAGGACCCGCCGCAGCTCGGCGAACACCCGCGGCGACGCGTCGAACGACGGCGCGACCGCCGACCCGAAGTGGTACGGCGCGCCCCGCCCCCCGAACGCGAGCCGGTCGTCGGCGGTGCGCTGCCCGTAGATGATGAGGTGCCGGTGGTCGGAGAACGTCTCGCGCCCCGCCAACCCGGCCGAGGCCCAGAACGACGCCGGCAGCGGCTCGGTCGCGATCATCAGCGAGTAGACGGGCGCGATCGCCCGGCGCAGCCCCGGCAGCCGGGGCGTGAACCCCTCGGTGGCCCGCACCACGATCGGCGCCCGCACCGTCCCGTGTGGAGTGTCGGCGCGCCCGGCGGTGATGGACGTGACCGGGGTCCGCTCGTGCAGCCGCACCCCGAGCCGCTCGACCGCGGCTGCCAGGCCACGCACCAGCTTGGCCGGCTGGATCGCGGCGCAGTGCGGCGTGTACGTGCCACCGAGCACGTCGGTCGCCCCGACCCGTTCGGACGCCTCGGCCGCGGACAGCAGCCGCAGGTCGATCCCGAGACCCTGCGCCTCGGCGACCTCGTGTCTGGCCCGCTCCAGCTGTACCGCCGACCGGGCCAGCACGACCGTCCCGCCCTTGACGTAGTCGCAGTCGATGCCTTCCAGCGCCGCGACCCGCCCGACCTCGTCCACTGTGGACTCCATCGCGGCGTTGAGCGCGAGCGCGGCGGGCAGGCCGTGGCTGCGGGCGAGCGCGGGCACCGACCTGGGGAACAGCGCCGAGCACCAGCCGCCGTTGCGGCCGCTGGCCCCGAATCCCGCGGTCTCGGCCTCCAGGACCACGATCCGCAGCGACGGGTCGGCCTTGGCGAGGTAGTACGCGGTCCAGAGTCCCGTGTACCCGGCGCCGACGATGGCGACATCGGCATCGGCGTCGCCGGGCAACGGGGCGCGCGGCGGCACCGGAGGGAGCACGGACATCCAGAAGCTCACGATTGCTCCTCCTCGCACTCGATCGGGTCGCCGCGTTCAACGCGAAGGGGCACTACCCCGACCCATGGGTCGAATCCCGTGTCCTCGGGGGAAGTGCTCGGCGGCCCGGCGCTCACCTTGACCGACACTTCGTCCAGGGCCAGGGCGAGGACCAGGGTGGCGGCCAGCTCCTTGCGTGAGGGCGGGCGCACGGAAGCCCACCGGCCCGGGATGATGTGTTCGCTGATGGCCTCCAGGGCCGGCAGCTTTTCGGAAACGACCGTGCACGAGCCGAGGACCATCACGGACCGGTAGTGCATCGAGGTCTCGAACGCGCTGCGGGCCAGGACCAGGCCGTCCAGCAGCGTCACGGTGAAGCAGCACGGCGCGCCCTGCGCCAGCAGGCGGAACAGGCGGCTGCCCGTGGATCCGTGGAAGAGCACCGAGGAGCCGGACCGGCCGTATGCGACGGGGATCGCATACGGCTGTCCATCATGGACGATCGAGACGTGGCCGATCGTCCCCGCGTCGAGGATGCCGTGCAGCACGGCCCGGTCGTCGACCTGCAGCTCAGGCAGGCGTCGGACCCTGGTGCGGGCCGCGGAAGGGTTCAGAGGCGCGCCCATGCCTCGGTCAGCACCGAACGCAGGATCTGCTCGATCTCGATGAAGTGGCTCTCGCCGCAGTTCAGCGGCGGCGCCAGCTGGATCACCGGGTCGCCGCGGTCGTCGGCGCGGCAGTAGAGGCCGGCGTCGAAGAGCGCCTTGGACAGGAAGCCGCGCAGCAGCGCCTCGGACTCCTCGTCGTTGAAGGTCTCCTTGGTCGCCTTGTCCTTCACCAGCTCGATGCCGAAGAAGTAGCCGTCGCCGCGGACGTCGCCGACGATCGGCAGGTCGTACAGGCGCTCCAGGTAGGACCGGAACAGCGGCGAGTTGGTCCGCACGTGCCCGTTGAGGTCCTCGCGCTCGAAGATGTCGAGGTTGGCCATCGCGACCGCGGCGCCCACGGGGTGACCGCCGTAGGTGATGCCGTGGGCGAACCAGTTGGCGCCCTCCAGGAACGGCTCGGCGAGCCGGTCGGAGGCGAGCATCGCGCCGAGCGGCACGTAGCCGGAGGTGAGGCCCTTCGCGACGGTGATGATGTCCGGCTGGTAGCCGAACCGCTTGGCGCCGAAGTACTCACCGAGCCGGCCGAACGCGCAGATGACCTCGTCGGAGACGAGCAGCACGTCATACCGGTCGCAGATCTCCCGGACCCGCTGGAAGTAGCCGGGCGGGGGCGGGAAGCAGCCGCCGGCGTTCTGCACGGGCTCGAGGTAGACGGCCGCGACGGTCTCCGGGCCCTCGAACTCGATCGCCTCGGCGATGCGGTCCGCGGCCCAGACGCCGAACTGCTCCTCCGTCATCGACTGGTCGGGCCGCCGGTAGAAGTTGGTGTTGGGCACCCGGAACGCGCCCGGCACGAGCGGCTCGAACTCCTGCTTGAGCACGGGGATGCCGGTGATCGACAGGGCGCCCATCGACGTGCCGTGGTAGGCGATCGAGCGGGACAGCACCTTGGTCTTCATCGGCTTGCCGGTGCGCTTGAAGTAGGAGCGGGCCAGCTTCCAGGCGCTCTCGACGGCCTCGGACCCGCCGGTGGTGAAGAAGACCCGGTTCAGGTCGCCGGGGGTGAGGTCGGCGAGCCGGTCGGCCAGCTCGATCGCCTTCGGGTGCCCGTAGGACCACAGCGGGAAGTACGCCAGCTCGGAGGCCTGCTTGGCGGCCGCGTCGGCGAGCTCCTGCCGGCCGTGGCCGGTCTGGACCACGAACAGCCCGGAAAGTCCGTCGAGGTAGCGCTTGCCGTTGCTGTCGTAGATGTAGGGGCCGTCGCCGCGGACGATCACCGGCACGGGGGCGTCGGCGTACGCCGACAGGCGGGTGAAGTGCATCCAGAGGTGGTCGCGCGCGGCCTGGTCGAGGTGCGCGGCGTCGGGCTGCTGGTCGGTCATCGGGTCCCCCACGCATAGGTCTGCTTGGCGAGTTTGAGATAGACGAAGGTTTCCGTGGCGGTGACGCCCGGAATGCTCCGGATCGTGTCGTTGAGGAGGTTGAGCAGGTGCTCGTCGTCGGTGCAGACCAGCTCGACGAGCAGGTCGTAACCGCCGGCGCAGATCACCACGTAGTCGATCTCCGGCACCGCGGCGAGCGCCTTGGCGACCGGGCGGAGGTCGCCCTCGACCTTGAGGCCGATCATCACCTGGCGGGCGAAACCCAAGGTCAGTGGATCGGTCACGGCCACGATCTGCATGACGCCGGTGTCCAGCAGGCGCTGCACCCGCTGCCGGACCGCCGCCTCGGACAGGCCGACGACCTTGGCCAGAGCGGCATAGGACATGCGACCATCGCGCTGCAGCTGCTCGATGATCCGCTTGTTGACGTCGTCGAGGACGGGCTCGGTCACGTGTGGATTCTTGCCCAAGACCCCGCTGTTGGCAACTAATTCCATAGCCTGGTAACGAGAGATCTGCGGATTCGTGATCCCGTAGGAAGCCATGGTCGTTTGGGGCCGTATTTCCGTGGGGTGACGGCCGTAACCTCAGTTTGACCATATGGCGCTTTTCGTTGTGCGGCTCGATCGTGACAACGGAATCCCTTGTCTGTGATGGCACCTCGTGTCAGGATCGGTCGTCGGACACCGCCCCCCAAGGTTCCGGCCCGAGATCCGTAGGAGCCCTCGTGCGAAACCCCTCTCGCCCGCCGCTCTCTCCCGAAGCGGCCGCCGTCCTCAATGCCACCGGCCTGTCGCGCCGGACCCTGATGCGTGGCCTGTTCGCCGGTGGCGCGTTCATCGCGACGGGTGGCGCCCTCGCCGCGTGCGGCACGAAGCCCGCGAAGAAGAACGAGGCGGAGAAGGCGGCGTGCACCGCCACCGACGTCTCCGCGACCGAGAAGAAGCTCAACTTCTCCAACTGGCCCCTGTATGTCGACGTCGACGAGAAGGACGAGAAGAAGCGGCCGACGCTCGACGCGTTCACCGCCAAGACCGGCATCGCCGTCACGTACAACGAAGACGTCAACGACAACAACGAGTTCTTCGGCAAGGTGCGCAACCAGCTGCAGGCCTGCCAGTCGATCGACCGCGACATCATGGTGCTCACCGACTGGATGGCCTCCCGCGTCGTCGGGCTCGGCTGGGTCCAGTCGTTCGACAACACCAAGACCCCGAACTTCACCAAGAACGCCCTCGCCACCCTGAAGAACCGGGCGTGGGACAAGGACATGAAGTTCGCCGCGCCGTGGCAGTCCGGCCTGACCGGCATCGCCTACAACGCGAAGGCGACCAAAGAGGTCCGCACCATCGACGAGCTGCTCACCCGCGCCGACCTCAAGGGCAAGGTGGCGGTGCTGTCGGAGATGCGCGACACCGTCGGGCTGATCCTCATGTCGCAGGGCAAGGACCCCGGCACCGTCTCCGACGCCGAGTTCGACGCCGCGCTGGAGAAGCTGAAGAAGGCGGTGGACTCGGGCCAGATCCGCAAGTTCACCGGCAACGACTACAAGGAAGACCTGAACAAGGGCGACATCGCGGCCTGCATCGCGTGGTCCGGCGACGTCATCCAGCTCAGCGCCGAGAACGAGGACGTCAAGTTCGTCACGCCCGAGTCGGGCCTGATGCTGTGGTCGGACAACATCCTGATCCCGTCGACGGCGACCCACAAGGCCAACGTCGAGCAGCTCATCGACTACTACTACGACCCGAAGGTCGCGGCGGAGCTGGCGGCCTACGTCAACTACATCTGCCCGGTCCAGGGCGCGCAGGACGAGATGCAGAAGCTCGACCCGGACCTGGCCAGCAACCCGCTGATCTTCCCGGACTCGGCGACCCTCGCCAAGACGAAGAGCTTCAAGGCGCTGACCGAGGACGAGGACAAGAAGTTCTCGGCGAAGTTCGAAGCGATCTCGGGGGCCTGATACATGTCCGAGCAGCGACACGGTGACAGCGGTGCCGACCTCAACCTGGTCGGCGTGACGAAGTCGTTCGGCGCCTTCACGGCGGTCGACGATCTCAGCCTGACGGTGCCCCAGGGGTCGTTCTTCGCCCTCCTCGGCGCCTCCGGCTGCGGCAAGACCACGACCCTGCGGATGATCGCCGGGCTCGAGGAGCCGACGGCCGGCCGTATCCTGCTCGGTGACCAGGACGTGACCCGGTTGAGGCCGTACAAGCGGCCCGTCAACACGGTGTTCCAGAGCTACGCGCTCTTCCCGCACCTCAACATCTCCGACAACGTCGCGTTCGGCCTGCGCCGGCGCGGCGTCAAGGGCGTCGCCGACCAGGTGGAGCGGATGCTCCGCCTGGTCGACCTGGAGAGCTTCGGCAAGCGCAAGCCGGCCCAGCTCTCCGGCGGCCAGCAGCAGCGGGTCGCCCTCGCCCGGGCGCTGATCAACCACCCGCAGGTGCTGCTGCTCGACGAGCCGCTCGGCGCGCTGGACCTCAAGCTGCGCCGGCAGATGCAGGTCGAGCTCAAGCGGATCCAGACCGAGGTCGGCATCACCTTCGTGCACGTGACCCACGACCAGGAAGAGGCCATGACCATGGCCGACACGGTCGCGGTCATGAACGCCGGCAAGATCGAACAGCTCGGCAGCCCGGTGGAGATGTACGACTACCCGGGCACCGCGTTCGTCGCGAACTTCCTCGGCCAGTCGAACCTCTTCGCCGGCGGCGTCACCGGCCGCTCCGGCGACGACGTCCTCGTCGAGGCGCACGGCGCCCGCTTCTCGCTGCCGGCGACCCGCGCCCGCGCCGCGGACGGCTCGGTGTGGCTCGGCGTGCGGCCCGAGAAGATGCACCTTGCCGCCGCGCTCGACAAGGTACCGGCGGGGCACCAGTCGGTCACCGGCATCATCACCGACTCCTCCTACGTCGGCGTCAGCACCCAGTACCTGGTGCGGCCCGCCTGGGGCGACGAGCTGACCGTGTTCGTGCCCAACTCGGGCGTCGCCGCCCCGCTCGCCGTCGCCAGCGAGGTGACCGTGCACTGGCGGCCCGAGCACGCGTTCCTGCTGTCGCGTCCCGAAGGGCAGACGGTGGCACCGGTGGTCGACGCCGAGGCATTGGCATGAGCGCACTGGGACATGTCGGAGGATCCACCGGTACCCCGGCGAAATTGGAAAAGCCGAGGAAGCGCTGGCTGCCCTACCTGCTGCTACTGCCCGGTGGGCTGTGGCTGATCCTGTTCTTCGCGGTGCCGGCGATCCAGCTCTTCGCGACCAGCCTCTACGACCCCAGCGGGTCGCTCGAAGAGGGCTACGCGATGACCTGGCAGTTCAGCAACTACGCCGACGCCGCCAGTGAGTACCTCCCGCACTTCATGCGCTCGCTCGGCTACGCGGCCCTCACCACCGTCATCTGCCTGCTGCTGGGCTACCCCCTCGCCTACGCGATCGCGCTCAAGGGCGGCCGGTGGAAGAACCTGCTGCTCATCTGCGTCATCGCGCCGTTCTTCACCAGCTTCCTGATCCGCACCCTGGCCTGGAAGGTCATCCTGTCGGACAACGGCTGGGTCGTGACGACGCTGGACGCGCTGCACGTGCCGCTGCCCGACGGCCGGCTCCTCGCCACCACCCCGGCCGTCATCGCCGGCCTGGTCTACAACTTCCTGCCGTTCATGGTGCTGCCGCTGTACGCCAGCCTGGAGAAGCTCGACCCGCGGCTGCTCGAGGCCGCCGGCGACCTCTACGCCAGGCCGGTCGCCCGCTTCACCCGGGTCGCGCTGCCGCTGTCGATGCCCGGCGTGGTCGCCGGCACGCTGCTCACGTTCATCCCCGCGGCCGGCGACTACATCAACGCGCAGCTGCTCGGCACCAACCGCCAGTACATGATCGGCAACGTCATCCAGTCGAAGTTCCTGAGGGTCGGCGACTACCCGAACGCCGCCGCGCTGTCGTTCACGCTGATGGCGGCGATCCTGGTCCTGGTCTTCGTCTACGTGCGGCGCGCCGGAACGGATGAGGTGCTCTGATGCTGCATCGCCTACGCCGCTGGGTCGCCGACCGCTGGGTCATGGCGATCGGCCTGATCGTGCTGCTGTACCTGTTCGTCCCCATCGGGGTCGTCGCCGCGATGTCCTTCCGTGACGCCGGCCGCAACGCGCCCTACACCCTGGAGAACTACAAGTTCACCTGGGCGCACTGGGCCGACCCGTTCGGCGCCGCCGGCATCGGGCACGCGTTCTGGCTCAGCATCGCCATCGCGGCCCTGGCCACGCTCGGCGCCGTCATCCTCGGCACGCTGATGTCCTTCGCCCTGGCCCGCCACTCGTTCCGGGGCCGGGCCGCGACCAACACGCTGATCTTCCTGCCGATGGCGACCCCGGAGATCGTCATGGGCTCGTCGCTGCTGGCGCTGTTCGTCGCCGCCGGCGTGCAGCTCGGCTTCTGGACGATCGTCATCGCCCACGTCATGTTCTGCCTGTCGTTCGTGGTCGTCACCGTCAAGGCCCGCCTCGCCGGCCTCGACCCGCGGCTGCAGGAGGCCGCGATGGACCTCTACGCCAACGAGGTGCAGACCTTCCTGCGGGTCACGCTGCCGCTGGTGATGCCCGGCATCGTGGCGGCGGCGCTGCTGTCGTTCTCGCTGTCCTTCGACGACTTCATCGTCACCAACTTCAACTCCGGCAGCGTCGTCACGTTCCCCATGTTCGTCTGGGGCGCCTCGCAGCGCGGCATCCCGCCGCAGATCAACGTGATCGGCACCGCCATGTTCGTGATCTCGTTCCTGGTCGTGCTGATCGGCCAGATTCCCAACCTGCGCCGCCGGAAGGCCTGACATGCGCCTGCTCATCGTCGGCGCCGGTGGCGTCGGCTCCGCCGCCGTGCGCATCCTTGCCCGGCGTTCGTTCTTCGAGACCTGCGTCGTCGCGGACTATTCCCTGGAGCGCGCGCAGGCGGGCGTCATGGACGCCCGGTTCGTCGCGGCACAGATCGATGCCTCCTCCTCGGCCGCCGTCGAGACGCTGTGCCGCTCCCTGCGGATCACCCACGTGCTCAACGCCGTCGACCCGCGGTTCGTCATGCCGATCTTCGAGGGTGCGTTCGCCGCCGGCGCGCACTACCTCGACATGGCGATGTCCCTTTCCAGACCACATCCCGACCGCCCTTATGCGGAGACCGGGGTGAAGCTCGGCGACGAGCAGTTCGCCGCCGCCGGGCAGTGGGAGGTCGCGGACCGGCTCGCCCTCGTCGGGATCGGCGTCGAGCCGGGGCTGTCCGACGTCTTCGCCCGGTACGCCGCCGACGAGCTCTTCTCGGAGGTGCACGAGATCGGCGTGCGCGACGGCGCGAACCTCGTCGTCGAGGGCTACGACTTCGCGCCGTCCTTCTCCATCTGGACGACGATCGAGGAGTGCCTGAACCCACCGGTCATCTGGGAGCGGGAGCGCGGCTGGTACACCACCGAGCCCTTCTCGGAGCCGGAGGTCTTCGACTTCCCGGAGGGCATCGGCCCGGTCGAGTGCGTCAACGTGGAGCACGAGGAGGTCCTGCTCATCCCGCGCTGGGTCAGCAGCGACCGGGTCACGTTCAAGTACGGCCTCGGCGACGAGTTCATCGACGTGCTCAAGACCCTGCACAAGCTGGGCCTCGACTCGACCCGCAAGATCCGGGTCGGCGGGGTGGAGGTCGCGCCGCGGGACGTGGTCGCCGCCTGCCTGCCCGACCCGGCCGGCCTGGGCGACCGCATGCACGGCAAGACCTGCGCGGGCACGCTGGTGACCGGTCTGGACAAGTCAGGCGCACCACGAAAAACATATCTTTATCACGTTGTCGACAACGCCTGGTCGATGCGCGAGTACGGCTCCCAGGCGGTCGTGTGGCAGACGGCGATCAACCCGGTCGTCGCGCTGGAGCTCCTGGCGTCCGGCGCCTGGGAGGGGCGCGGCGTGCTCGGGCCGGAGGCGCTGCCGCCGAAGCCGTTCCTGGAGTTGCTCACCGCATACGGCTCGCCCTGGGGTATGCAGGAAAAATGACGCGATATGGGCCGATGTACGGCCCCGACATCACGTTCCTCGGCGTGCCACCCTGCGACCTGGCGGAACTCCCTGACGCCGACGTGGTCATCCTCGGCGCGCCGTTCGACGGTGGCACCTCGCACCGCCCGGGGACCCGCTTCGGCCCGGGCGCCATCCGGCAGGCCTGCTACCTCGCCCACGACGGCTCCCGCCCGTCCCTGGCGATGCGCGTCGACCCGCTGCGGGACCTGCGCGTGCACGACGCCGGTGACGTCGAGATGTTCTCCGGCGACGCGGCCGGCTCGGTGCGCAAGCTCGAAGAGGCGGTGCACACGATCGCGGCCACCGGCGCGATCCCGGTGATCCTCGGCGGCGACCACACCATCGCCTGGCCGGACGCCACCGGCGTGGCCAGGCACGTCGGGCACGGCCGGGTGTCGATGGTCCACTTCGACGCGCACGCGGACACCGGCGACACTGAGTTCGGCTCGCTGGTCGGCCACGGCCAGCCGATGCGCCGCCTGATCGAGTCCGGCGCCGTGCGCGGCGACCGCTTCCTGCAGCTGGGCCTGCGCGGGTACTGGCCGGGCCCGGAGACGCTCGACTGGATGGCCGGGCAGCGGATGCGGTCCTACGAGATGACCGAGATCGTCGCCCGGGGCCTGGACGAGTGCCTGACCGAGGCGTTCACGATCGCGACCGACGAGTGCGACGGCGTCTTCCTCTCCGTCGACGTGGACGTGGTCGACCCGGGCATGGCACCCGGCACCGGCACCCCGGAGCCCGGCGGCCTCACCTCGCGGCAGCTCCTCGACGCCGTCCGGCGCTGCTGTTACGAGCTGCCGATCGTGGGTGTCGACGTGGTCGAGGTGTCGCCACCCTACGACCACGCCGAGATCACCGCGTACCTCGCCAACCGGGTCGTGCTCGAAGCGCTGTCGGCCATCGCGCGCCGCCGCCGCGGCGATCCCTGGGACCCCCGCCAGCCCCTACTGCAGGGCCGCTAGCTCCTCCGCCGTCAGCAGCCGGGAGCGGATCAGGAACCGCACGCCCTCCGGGGCCTCCAGCGAGAAGCCGGAGCCCCGGCCCGGCACCACGTCCACCGTGAGGTGGGTGTGCTTCCACAGCTCGAACTGCGACTTCGACATCCAGAACGTGACCGGCTCGGCGACGCCGTCGACGCGCAGCGACTCCAGCAGGACGTCGGAGGAGCCGGTGCGAAACTCGCCCTCCAGGTAGCACATCGGGGAGCTGCCGTCGCAGCAGCCGCCGGACTGGTGGAACATCAGCGGGCCGTGCGCGCCCCGCAGCGACCGGATGAGGTCGGCCGCCGCGGGAGTGACGTCGACGCGGGCCATCTCTAGAAGAACCCGAGCTTGTTCGGGGAGTAGCTGACCAGGAGGTTCTTGGTCTGCTGGTAGTGCTCCAGCATCATCTTGTGGTTCTCCCGGCCGATGCCGGACTGCTTGTAGCCGCCGAACGCGGCGTGCGCCGGGTACGCGTGGTAGCAGTTGGTCCACACCCGGCCGGCCTGGATCGCGCGCCCCGCCCGGTAGGCGGTGTTCGTGTCCCGGGTCCAGACGCCGGCGCCCAGCCCGTACAGGGTGTCGTTGGCGATCTTGATCGCGTCGGCGAAGTCCGCGAACGACGTCACCGACACCACCGGGCCGAAGATCTCCTCCTGGAAGATCCGCATCGCGTTGTCGCCCTCGAAGACGGTCGGCTGGACGTAGTAGCCGCCCGCGAGCTCCCCGCCCAGGTCGGCCCGCTCGCCGCCGGTGAGGACCTTCGCGCCCTCCTGCCGGCCGATGTCGAGGTACGACAGGATCTTCTCCAGCTGGTCGTTGGAGGCCTGCGCGCCGATCATCGTGTCGGTGTCCAGGGGATGCCCCTGCTTGATGGCGTCGACCCGGTCCACGGCGGCGGCCATGAAGTCGGCGTAGTGCCCCTGCTGCACGAGGGCCCGCGACGGGCAGGTGCAGACCTCGCCCTGGTTGAGCGCGAACATCGCGAAGCCTTCGAGGGCCTTGTCGAAGAACGCGTCGTTGGCGGTGCTCACGTCGTCGAAGAAGATGTTCGGCGACTTGCCGCCGAGTTCGAGGGTGACGGGTTTGATGTTCTCGGAGGCGTACTGCATGATCAGCCGCCCGGTCGTGGTCTCGCCGGTGAAGGCGACCTTGGCGACCCGCGGGCTGCTGGCCAGGGGCTTGCCGGCCTCGACGCCGAAGCCGTTGACGATGTTGACCACGCCGGCCGGGAGCAGGTCGGCGATGAGCCCCATCCAGACGTGGATCGAGGCGGGGGTCTGCTCGGCGGGCTTGAGCACGACGCAGTTGCCGGCGGCGAGGGCGGGCGCCAGCTTCCACGTCGCCATCAGGATCGGGAAGTTCCACGGGATGATCTGGGCGACGACGCCGAGCGGCTCGTGGAAGTGATACGCGACGGTGTCGTCGTCGAGCTCGCCGAGGCTGCCCTCCTGGGCCCGGATCGCGCCGGCGAAGTAGCGGAAGTGGTCGATCGCGAGGGGGATGTCGGCGGCCAGGGTCTCCCGGACCGGCTTGCCGTTCTCCCACGTCTCCGCGACGGCGAGAAGCTCGAGGTTGGCCTCCATCCGGTCGGCGATCCTGTTGAGGATGTTGGCCCGGTCGGCGACGGAGGTGCGGCCCCACGCGTCGGCGGCGCCGTGCGCGGCGTCGAGGGCGGCCTCGACGTCCTCGGCGGTGCCCCGGGCGATCTCGCAGAAGGTCTCGCCGGTGACGGGGGAGGGGTTCTCGAAATACTGACCGCGGGCGGGCTTGACGTACTCGCCGCCGATCCAGTGGTCGTACCGGGGCTGGAAGGTCACCAGGGCCCCGTCCTGGCCGGGTGCTGCGTAACGGGTCATGCCCGGACGTTAATTACGGGAACGTTGCATCCACGTTGCGTCCGGCGGCGCGTACTCGTCGGCCAGCTGCTGGACCCGGTCGAGGGCCATCGCGGCGCGTGGCGAGCCGGCCGGCAGCGCCGTCGCCAGGGCCTCCCACATCCACAGGTCGTCCGAGCCCCAGGGGGCGCGGGTCCAGGCGTCGAGGAGGGCCGGGTCGTGCGAGGCGCGCACGGCGGCCCGCAGCTGCCCCTCGACGAGCCGCCGCAGCCGGACGATCCCCGGCGCGTCGGAGCCGGGCAGGAGGGGGCCGTTGTACGCCCGCAGCGCCGCCGGCACGTCGCCGCGCCGCAACAGTGCGGTGACGTCCTGGAAGTCCGCCGTCACCGGCTCCTGCAGCCGGTACGGCCGCGACGACAGCAGCGGCCCGAGGATCCGCCGCAGCCTGGACAGTTCGGCCCGGATGGTCACCGGGTTCACGGCGTCCCCGTAGAGCTCCAGCCCGAGCTGGTCGCCGGTGAGCCCTTCCGGGTGCTGGAGCAGCAGGGCCAGCAGCTCGCTGTGCCGGCGGCCGAGCTTCAGGGCCTTCCCGCGGACGGTCAGCCTGCCCTCGTCCCGGCCGAGCGAGGCGAAATGGCCCGCGTGCGTCGCCGGGAGGGTGGCCAGGTGCGCCTCGGCGGCGCGGGCGGTCGCCTGCACCAGGGCCAGGCTGTGCGGATTGGCCAGGTGGTCACCGCCGGTGACGTCGATCGCGCCGAGCAGCAGCCCGGTGTGCGGGTCGTGGATCGGCGCGGCCGAGCACGTCCACCGCTGGGCCCGCCGGCTGAAGTGCTCGGTCGCGAAGATCTGCACCGCGTGGTCGACGGCGACGGCGGTCCCGGGCGCGTTCGTGCCGGCGTGCGCCTCGTCCCAGTGCGCCCCGGCGACGAAGTTCATCGACTCGGCCTGGCGCAGCACGCTGCCGTGCCCCTCGACCCACAGCAGCCGCCCGCGCGCGTCGCAGATCGCCATGAGATGGTCGCCGTCCTCGGCGATGCTGCCGAGCAGGTCCCGAAACAGCGGCAGGGTGTGCCGCAGCGGGTGGGTGGCCCGGTAGTCCTCCAGCGAGTCCAGGTCCACGGGGGCGGCGGCGTCGGGGTCCAGGTGCGCCGCGGCGCTGCGCTGCCACGACTCGGCCACGACGCTGCGCACGTCGGTGACGGTGCCCGTGCCGGCCAGGAACGCGTCGTGGGCGGCGCCCATCTGGCGGATCCGTTCCCCGGGGTCGGCACCGGCGCGCAGCGCCAACCAGGGATTCCGCATGCCCCATAGTGACCCCGGTCACGCATGATCCGCCAGTGCCCGAGGGACTGCCAATACGATGAGCGCATGAGTGCGGAGACCGTCGGCGCGCACATGCCTTGGATCGTGACGCTCGAGCACATCGTCACGACCTGGCCTGAACGAGGTGCCCCGGCTTTCGCGGCCAGGGCACCCCACCTTCAGAGCACTGACTCCAGCGCGTCGAGGGCGCGGGTCAGGGTCTCGTCGTCCATGACCAGCGGGGGCAGGAAGCGGATCACGTTGCCGTAGGTGCCGCAGGTGAGCAGCAGCAGCCCGGCCTGGTGCGCCGCCTTCTGGATCGCCGCGGTTCTCGCCGGGTCCGGGGTGGGACCGCTGGCGCCGGAGGCGCCGGGCACGACGATCTCCAGGGCCAGCATGGCGCCCCGGCCACGGACCTCGCCGATGAACGGGTGCGTGGCGGCGAGGGATTCCAGCCTGGGCCGCAGGACCGACTCGATCCGTCGCGCCGCCGCGGCCAGGTCGAGCTCCCGCATCGTCTCGATCGAGGCGAGCGCGGCCGCGCAGGCGATCGGGTTGCCCCCGTACGTGCCGCCGAGGCCGCCGACGTGCACCGCGTCCATCAGCTCGGCCCGGCCGGTCACCCCGGCGAGCGGCAGGCCGCCGGCGATGCCCTTCGCGGTGGTGATCAGGTCCGGTTCGACGCCCTCGTGCGTGCTGGCGAACCAGTCGCCGGTGCGGCAGAACCCGGTCTGGATCTCGTCGGCGACGAACAGCGCACCGGACGCGCGGGCCCACGCGGCGATCGCCGGCAGGAACCCGGGCGCGGGCACGATGAAGCCGCCCTCGCCCTGGATCGGCTCGATCAGCACCGCGGCGACCTGATCGGCGCCGACCTGCTTCTCGATCATGCCGATGGCGAGGGCCGCCGCGTCGGCGCCGGGCAGCCCGTCGCGGAACGGATACGACATCGGCACCCGGTAGATCTCACCGGCGAACGGGCCGAAACCGTGCTTGTAGGGCATCGCCTTCGCGGTCAGGGCCATCGTGAGGTTGGTGCGGCCGTGGTACGCGTGGTCGAACACCACGACCGCCTGCCGCCCGGTCGCGTGCCGGGCGATCTTCACCGCGTTCTCGACGGCCTCGGCGCCGGAGTTGAACAGCGCCGAGCGCTTCTCGAACGTGCCCGGGGTGAGCGCGTTGAGCTGCTCGCACACGGCGACGTAGCTCTCGTACGGCGCGATCATGAAGCAGGTGTGGGTGAAGCGCTCGACCTGCCGCCGCACCGCCTCGACGACGCGAGGCGAGGCGTTGCCGACGTTGGTGACGGCGATACCGGCCGCCAGGTCGATCCACTCCCGGCCGTCCACGTCGGTCAGCGTGCCGCCCGACGCGTGGTCCACGTACGACGTGATCATGCTGCCGACCCCGCGGGCGACCGCCGCGGTCCGGCGCTTGTGGATGTCCTCAGAGGCATTCATCAGGCGCCCATCACAGGTCGATGTTGTGCATGACGTGCTTGATCCGGGTGTAGTCCTCCAGCCCGTACATGGACAGGTCCTTGCCGTAGCCGGAGGACTTGAAACCGCCGTGCGGCATCTCGGCGACGATCGGGATGTGGGCGTTGACCCACACGCAGCCGAAGTCGAGCCGGCGGGTCATCCGCATCGCCCGGCCGTGGTCCTTCGTCCAGACCGAGGAGGACAGCCCGTACTCCACGCCGTTGGCCCAGCGGACCGCCTCGTCCTCGTCGGTGAAGCGCTGCACGGTGATGACGGGTCCGAAGACCTCGTCCTGGATGATCTCGTCCTCCTGGCGCAGGCCGGACACGACGGTGGGGGAGTAGAAGTAGCCCTTGTCACCGACCCGGGCGCCGCCCGCGTTGAGCTTCGCGTGGTCGGGCAGCCGGTCCAGGAACCCGGCGACCCGGGCCAGCTGGTTGGCGTTGTTGAGCGGGCCGTAGAGCACGTCCTCGTCGTCGGGCGCGCCGGTCTTCGTCGCGGCGGCCTGCTCGGCGATCGCGGCCACGAAGTCGTCGTAGATGCCGGGGCCGGCGAGCACGCGGGTCGCCGCGGTGCAGTCCTGCCCCGCGTTGAAGTAGCCGGCGACCGCGATCGCCTCGGCGGCCGCCGCCAGGTCCGCGTCGTCGAAGACCACGACCGGTGCCTTGCCGCCGAGCTCCAGGTGGGTGCGCTTGAGCATGGGCGCGGCGGCGCCGGCCACCTCGCGGCCCGCGCGCACCGAGCCGGTGATCGACACGAACTGCGGCGTCGGGTGCGACACCAGGGCGCGGCCGGTGTCCCGGTCGCCGGTGACCACGTTGAGCACGCCCGGCGGCAGGAACTCCGCGGCCAGCTCGGCCAACAGCAGCGACGACACCGGGGTGGTGTCCGACGGCTTGAGCACGACGGTGTTGCCGGCGGCGAGGGCCGGCGCGATCTTCCAGATGGCCATCATCAGCGGGTAGTTCCACGGGGTCACCTGCGCGCAGACGCCGATCGGCTCGCGGCGCACGTAGCTGGTGTGGCCCTTCATGTACTCCCCGGCGGACTTGCCCTCCAGGACCCGGGCGGCACCGGCGAAGAAGCGGACCTGGTCGACCGCCGGGGGCAGCTCGTCGCTGGTGGTCAGGGCGCGGGGCTTGCCCGTGTTCTGGCACTCGGCGTCGATGAGCTCGGCCGCGCGGTCCTCCATGGCGTCGGCGAGCTTCAGCAGCGCCCGCTGCCGCTCCGCGGGTGTGGCGTCGCGCCACGTCTCGAACGCCTTGCTGGCCGCCTTCACCGCGCGGTCGACGTCGGCCTCGCCCGAGACCGGCGCGGAGGCGAACACCTCACCGGTCGAGGGGTCGATCAGGTCCGAATAACGGCCGTCGGCGGGCTCCACGTGGGCGCCGTCGATGAAGTTCTGCAGTTGCTTGGTCATTGTCCACTCCTTTGAGTGCCGGCAGCCACATCCTTCCACCGATTCCGCAGCGCACAACCCTTTGAGCAACTGTTTCCATGCTGTGAAGCGGCGTAGGCTGATGGTTGTGACCCCGTTCTTCATTGCCGGCCGGCCGGCGAGCAGCGATGACGTCGTCGAGATCCGCCACCCGTTCGACGGCCGCGTGGTCGGCAGCACCTCCAACGCCACGCCCGCGCAGGTCGAGGAGGCCGTCGCAGCAGCCGATGCGGTGCGCCACGAGGCCGCCGCACTCCCGGCGAGCGTTCGCGCGGCCGCCCTCGACCACGTCAGCGCCCGGCTCAAGGAGCGCGCCGAGGAGATCGCCCGGCTGATCACCGGGGAGAACGGCAAGCCCCTGAAGTGGTCCCGCGGCGAGGTCGGCCGGGCGGTGTCCACGTTCCGGTGGGCCGCCGAGGAGGCCCGCCGCTTCTCCGGCGCCGTGCAACGCCTCGACACCGACCCCGCCGCCACCGGCCGGATCGCCCTGGTCAAGCGGGTGCCGAAGGGACCGGTGCTCGGCATCTCGCCGTTCAACTTCCCGCTCAACCTGGTCGCACACAAGGTCGCCCCGGCGATCGCGGTCGGCGCGCCGATCGTGCTCAAGCCCGCGCCGGCGACCCCGCTCAGCGCGCTGCTGCTCGGGGAGATCCTCGCCGAGACCGACCTGCCCGCCGGCATGTGGTCGGTCCTGCCGATCCCCAACGACCGCGCCCCGGCGCTGGTCGCCGACCCGCGCCTGCCCGTGGTGTCCTTCACCGGCTCCGGCCCGGTCGGCTGGCGGATCCGCGAGGCCGTGCCCCGCAAGCACGTCACCCTCGAGCTCGGCGGCAACGCCGCGGTCCTGGTCTGCGAGGACTGGGACGACCTCGACTGGGCCGCCACCCGGATCGCCACGTTCTCCAACTACCAGGCCGGGCAGAGCTGCATCGCGGTGCAGCGGGTATACGTGCATGACCGGCACTTCGACGCGCTCAGCGACAAGCTGGTCGCGGCCGTCGAGGCGCAGGTGGGCGGTTCGCCGTGGGAGGACGCCACCGACGTCGGGCCGCTGATCAGCGCGGCCGCGGCCGAGCGGGTCGAGTCCTGGGTCGGCGAGGCCGTCGCCGCCGGCGCGAAGCTGCTCACCGGTGGCACCCGCGACGGCGCCACCTACGCCCCGACCGTCCTGACCGGCGTCCCCGCCGACGCGAAGGTCGTCGCCGAGGAGGTCTTCGGCCCGGTCCTCGTCCTGGAGCGGGTCCCGTCCGACGCGGCCGGCCTCGCCGCCGTCAACGCATCGGAGTTCGGCCTGCAGGCGGGTGTCTTCACCCGCCGCCTCGACCGCGCCTTCGAGGCGCACCGCGTCCTTGACGTCGGCGGCGTCGTCGTCGGCGACGTGCCGAGCTACCGCGCCGACCAGATGCCCTATGGCGGCGCCAAGGCCAGCGGCGTCGGCCGGGAGGGTCTGGCCAGCGCCATGGCCGACTACACCGAGGACCGGGTCATGGTCCTGACGGGGCTGCAGATCTAGGGCTTTTTCGCCGAGCCCGGCGGCCGTTCCTGCGTCTCGTGCAGCCGCTGGTCCCAGACGTCGGGCTCCAGGAAGACGAAGCACTCATCGTCGAGGTCCCCGCGGATGCGGGCCTCGGCGCGGTTGATCGCGTCGGTGACGTGCGCCACCGTCTCGTCCGCGGCGAAGGCGACCTTCGCCGCGATGAGCAGCTGGTCGGGGCCCAGGTGCATGGTGCGCAGGTGGATCATCCGCTGGACCAGGGGCTCGGCCTCGATCGCGGCCTCGATCCGCCGCAGCGTCTCCTGGTCGGCCGACTCGCCGATCAGGAGGCTGCGCATCCGCGTCGACAGGGTGATCGAGATGATGACCAGCAGCACGCCGATCGCGATGGTGCCGACCGCGTCCCAGCGCCCGTCGCCGGTGACGACGGCGAGGGTGATGCCGACCGTGGCGAAGAACAGGCCGGTCAGCGCGCCGAAGTCCTCGGCGATCACCACCGGCAGCTCCGGCGACCGGGTGGTCCGGATGAACCGCAGCCACGGCAGCCCACGCCGCTCCGGCTGCGCCTCGTGCACCGCCGTGCGCAGGGAGAAGGACTCCAGCACGATCGACACGCCGAGCACCGCGAACGCCCACACCGGCGACTCGACCGGCTCCGGGGCGTGCAGCTTCTCCCATCCCTCGAACAGGGCGAAGACGCCGCCGACGAGGAAGATGACCAGGGTCACCAGGAAGCCGTAGAAGTAGCGGAAGCGCTGATAGCCGAACGGGTGCAGTGGCGAAGCCTCCCGCTTGGCCCGGCGGCCGCCGATGAGCAGCAGCAGCTGGTTGGCGGTGTCGGCGACGGAGTGCACGGCCTCGGCCAGCAGCGCCGAGGACCCGGTGAACAGGAACGCGACGAACTTGCTGACGGCGATGCCGAGGTTGGCGGCGAACGCGGCGATGATCGCCCTGATGGAGTTACCTTCCTCGGCCACGCTCAAGCTGATACCACACCGGCGACGGGAACTAACGTTCGCAACTCCGGACTGACACGTGCGCGGAACGTCACCGCATTAGGCTTCGGCATAGGACAGCGACCACGACAGGAGCGCGGACTGTGATCGACCTGAGCCGGATCGTCAAGGCCTACGACGTGCGGGGGACGGTGCCCGACCAGCTCGACGAGCCGGTCGCCGAGGCGCTCGGCAGGGCGTTCGTGCAGACGCTGCGTAGCCGTGGCGAGTTCGCCGAGCGGGTGGTGACCGCGCACGACATGCGCGAGTCCGGTCCGGCGCTCGCGTCGGCGTTCGCGAACGGGGTGCGGGCCGAGGGGGCCGACGTGGTCGAAGCGGGCCTCGGCTCGACGGACCTGCTGTACTTCGCCTCCGGCACGCTGGACCTGCCGGGCGCCATGTTCACGGCCAGTCACAACCCGGCCCAGTACAACGGCATCAAACTGTGCAAGCAGGGCGCGAAGCCGGTCGGGCAGGACTCCGGTCTGGCCGAGATCCGCGAGCGCGCGCAGGCGATCCTGGAGGGCCGGGGCGAGCCGGCGGCCGCGACCCGGCAGGGCACCGTCGAGCAGCACGGCATGCTGGCGGACTACGCGACCTACCTGCGCGGCCTGGTCGACCTCACCGGCATCCGGCCGCTGACCGTCGTGGTCGACGCCGGCAACGGCATGGGCGGTTACACGGTGCCGGCGGTGCTCGGCGAGGGCCTGCCGCTGACGATCATCCCGCTCTACTTCGAGCTGGACGGCTCGTTCCCCAACCACGAGGCCAACCCCCTGGAGCCGGCGAACCTGCTGGACCTGCAGGCGAAGGTCCGGGAGACCGGCGCCGACCTGGGCCTGGCCTTCGACGGTGACGCCGACCGCTGCTTCGTCGTCGACGAGCGCGGCGAGGCCGTCTCACCCTCGACGATCACCTCGATGGTGGCGGTCCGGGAGCTGGCGAAGGCGCCCGGCGCCACGATCATCCACAACCTCATCACCTCCCGGGCGGTGCCGGAGATCGTGCGCGAGCACGGCGGCGTCCCGGTGCGCACCCGCGTCGGGCACTCGTTCATCAAGGCCGAGATGGCCACGACCGGCGCCGTCTTCGGCGGCGAGCACTCCGCGCACTACTACTTCAGCGACTTCTGGGGCGCCGACACCGGCATGCTGGCCGCGATGCACACCCTGGCGATGCTCGGCGGTCAGGCCGCCCCGCTGTCGGCGCTGACCAAGGACTACGTGCGCTACGCGGACTCCGGGGAGATCAACTCGACGGTCGCCGACCCGGTCGCGAAGATGGCCGAGATCGAGGCCGCCTACCCGGTGCCGGTCGACCGGCTCGACGGGATCACCCTGGACTTCCCCGACGGCAGCTGGGTCAGTGTGCGCCCGTCCAACACCGAGCCGCTGTTGCGGCTTAACGTGGAGGCGCCGACCGCTGAGCGGATGGCAGCCCTGCGCGATGAAATGCTAGACGTCATCCGCCGCTGACGCTCGCCGCTAGAAGGAGTGGAACTACGTGTCCGTCGACCCCGCCCTGCTTTCCATCTTGCGTTGTCCGGACGAGCACCACGCCGAGCTGACGCTCGACGAGGAAGCGCAGACGCTGACCTGCACGCAGTGCGGGCGGATCTACGAGATCCGGGACGGCATCCCGGTGCTGCTGCTCGACGAGGCCCGGCTCCCCGAGGGCGGTGCCGCATGAACCCCCTGGAGGGCACCGCGGGCGTCCGCGGGCACCGCGAGATCGACCTTTCGCTGCTCGACGACGCCGCGGCCCTGGAGCGCAACGACCCGGGTGGCATGCTGCGCGCCACCGCGTCCGCCGGTGCCCAGGTCCGCGAGTCGGCGGCCCTCGCGGCCGAGACCGACCTGAGCGCCCTCGCCGACGAGGGCCGGCCCCGCGCCGTGGTCGTCGCCGGGGTCGGCACCGCCGCGCGCACCGGCGACATCCTGGAGACGGTGGCGGGCCCGCGCTGCCCGGTGCCGGTGCTCGCGCACCGCAGCGCCGGCATCCCCGGCTGGGTCGGCGCGGCCGACGTCGTCATCGCCGTCTCCGCGTCCGGTCGCTCGCCGGAGGCCCTGGCCGCCGCCGAGGCCGCCGGCCGCCGCGGCGCCCGGCTGGTCGCGATCGGCGCCCCGGACACGCAGCTGCACGCGCTCGCCGACCGCTTCCGCGCGCCGTTCATCCCGGTGCCGCGCCGCGCCCCGGCCCGCGCCAGCCTGTGGGGGCTGGCCGTGCCGGTGCTCCTGGCCGGCCGGCAGCTCGGGCTGGTCAAGGTCAACGAGGCGGACTTCGCGGAGACCGCGGCCCGGCTCGACGCCGACGCCGACCGGTGCCGCATGACGCTGGAGTCGTTCGTCAACCCGGGCAAGAGCCTCGCGCTGGACCTGGCCCGTTCGGTGCCGATCGTGTGGGGCTCCTCGCCCCTGGCGAACGTCGCGGCGCGCCGCTTCGGCGACGTCCTGGCCGCCAACGCCCGCTACCCCGCGGTCGCCGGCGCCCTCGGCGAGGCGGGCCGTGGCCGGGTCGGCCTGCTCGACGGCGTCTACGGCGGACTGGCCGAGGCCGGCCGGGACATCTTCGCCGACCCCGCCGACGAGGACGAGTCGGTGACCAGGCTGCGTCTGGTCCTGCTCCGCGACGGCGGCCTCGCCGAGGACGAGGAAGAGGCCGACGGCGAGCCCTCCGCGGTGGAGGAGAAGCGGGCCGAGGCGGTCCAGCAGCTCGCCGAGCGCCGTGGCGTGCGGGTGAGCCTGATCACCGCCGAGGGCGGTTCGGCGCTGGAGCGACTTGCGTCTCTCGTCGCGGTGCCGGACTTCGCTTCGATCTATCTTGGACTCGCGCACGGCTTCGACCCGATGGCCGTGCCCGCCGTGTCCGAGATGAAGGAGCTGGTCAGTCCATGAGCACCGAGGGTGGCACGAAGGCCGTCGTCGCGGCACTGTTCGCGAATCTTGGCATCGCCGTCACCAAGTTCGTGGCGTTCCTGCTCACCGGGTCGTCATCGATGCTGGCCGAGTCGATCCACTCCATCGCCGACTCCGGCAACCAGGGCCTGCTGCTCTTCGGCGGTCGCCAGTCCAAGCGGCGCGCCGACGCCGAGCACCCGTTCGGCTATGGCCGGGAGCGCTACGTCTACGCGTTCGTCGTCGCGGTCGTGCTGTTCTTCGTCGGCGGGATCTTCGCGCTCTACGAGGCCTGGCACAAGATCGGGCACCCCGAGCCGATCGACCAGTGGCAGTGGGTCCCGGTCGTCGTGCTCGTCGCCGCGATCGTCATGGAGAGCCTGTCCTTCCGCACCGCGATCGTCGAGACGCAGAAGATCAAGGGCAACGTCACCTGGTGGCAGTTCATCCGCCGGGCGAAGCAGCCGGAGCTGCCGGTCATCCTGCTCGAGGACCTCGCCGCCCTGGTCGGTCTGGTGCTCGCCCTGTTCGGTGTCAGCCTCACGCTGATCACCGGTGACGGGATCTGGGACGGCGTCGGCACCGCCGCGATCGGCGTGCTGCTCATCGTGGTCGCCGCGATCCTCGCGGTGGAGATGAAGGGCCTGCTGGTCGGCGAGGCCGCGTCCCCGGAGCAGATCGCTCAGATCAGGGCCGCCATCGTCGCCGGCCCCGAGGTCGAGTCGCTGATCCACATGCGCACCGTGCACCTGGGCCCCGACGAGCTGCTGGTCGCGGCGAAGATCGCGGTCCGGCACGACGAGACCGCGGCGGAGGTGGCCCGGGGCATCGACGCGGCCGAGTCCCGGATCCGCGCGGCGGTGCCGATCGCCACGATCATCTACCTCGAGCCCGACATCTTCATGGCGGGCAAGACGGCGGAACCGCCGGCTTCCCCGCCTGGCAAGCCCTCTACGGGGCCGCTGCCGGACACCGCGGAGGCACACTAGCGTGGAACTGCTCGACAGCCCGATCCGCAAGTACGCGTGGGGGTCGACGACCGCGATCGCCGCCCTGCAAGGGCGCCCGGCGCCGACGGCCGAGCCGGAGGCGGAGCTGTGGATGGGCGCGCACCCGGCCAGCCCGTCCCGGCTGGCGGTCAGCGGCACGTCCCTGGTCGACGCGATCGCCGCCGACCCGGTCGGGCTGCTGGGCGGGTCGGGCGTCGAGCGGTTCGGGCCCCGGCTGCCGTTCCTGCTGAAGATCCTCGCGGCCGCCCAGCCGCTGTCGCTGCAGGCGCATCCGACCCTCGCGCAGGCCCGGGAGGCGCACGCGGCCGGCCACCCGTCCTACGTGGACGCGTGGCACAAGCCGGAGATGCTGGTGGCGCTCACCGACTTCGACGCGCTGTGCGGCTTCCGTGACCCGGCCGTCACGGCCGCCGACCTCGCCGCGCTCGGCGTGCCCGGGCTCGAGGAGACGATCGGCGCGCTGCGCCAGGCCGACCCGGCGGCCGCGCTGCACGACGCGGTGCGCGGCCTGCTCGGCAAGCCCGACCCGCGGCTGGTCGACGAGGTGGTGGCGGCGAGCCCCGGCACGAGCCTGGCCGCCGAGCTGGCCGAGCGCTATCCGGGCGATCCCGGGGTCATCGTCGCGATGCTGCTCAACCGGATCACCCTGCGGCCGGGCGAGGCGGTCTGGATGCCCGCCGGCAACCTGCACGCCTACCTGCGCGGCGTCGGTGTGGAGATCATGGCGGCGTCGGACAACGTGCTGCGCGGCGGCCTCACCCCGAAGCCCGTGGACGTCGACGAGCTGCTGCGGGTGCTGCGCTTCGAGGTGCTCGACGACCCGGTCACCCGGCCCGTGGACCTCGCGTCAGGCCTCGTCACGTGGCCGGTGCCGGTGCCGGACTTCACCCTGCACCGGGCGGTCGTCGACCCCCGGGGTGCGGCGGCGGTCCGGCTGCCGGGCGGTGGGCCGCGGATCGTGCTCTGCGTGCGGGGCGCGGTGCGCGTCGACGACGGCGTGGTGCCGGTCACGCTCGAGGCGGGGCAGGCCGCGTTCGCCCCGGCCACGCGCGGCGAGCTCGCGGTGAGTGGCGAGGGTGACGTCTTCCAGGCCGCGACCCCGTAAACCGCAACCGAAACGCGGGGGACTTGTCCGGATTCGTCTTGACATCGCGACTGCACACGGTAGTGTTCTGACTACGCAGGGTTCGACATTGAGTTCGGGCCCCACGCGGGGGAACCAAACCGGGGGGAAGTAGGGGGCGGTGAGAGCAATCTCACCGCCCTCTACGCTGTCCAAGGGCGGTGAGCGTCCCTCACGTGCTGCCGCGTACCGTGAGAGGTCGCGCCGCTTGTGGGCCCTGGCCGCGTCTGGTCGATCAGCGCGGTCCGCGTCGGGCCCACATCCAGATCCGGCCCACAGACCAGGAGACTGCATGACCAGCACGTTGCCGCCGCGGACCAGCCAGGCGGACCGCCCGAAGACCGTCGCCGAGGGCGACTTCAAGGTGGCCGATCTTTCCCTGGCGGCCTTCGGGCGCAAGGAGATCCAGCTCGCCGAGCACGAGATGCCCGGTCTGATGGCGATCCGCCGTGAGTTCGCCGCGTCGCAGCCACTGCGGGGCGCGCGGATCACCGGTTCGCTGCACATGACGATCCAGACCGCGGTGCTGATCGAGACCCTCGCGGCGCTCGGCGCGCAGGTGCGCTGGGCCAGCTGCAACATCTTCTCGACCCAGGACCACGCGGCCGCCGCCATCGCGGTCGGCCCGGAGGGCACGCCGGAGAACCCGTCCGGCATCCCGGTCTACGCCTGGAAGGGCGAGACCCTGGAGGAGTACTGGTGGTGCACCGAGCAGATCCTGCTGTGGCCGGACGGCGAGGCGCCCAACATGATCCTCGACGACGGCGGTGACGCCACGCTGCTCGTGCACAAGGGTGCCGAGTTCGAGGGCCTCGGCGCGGTCCCGGCGGTGGACACCGCCGACTCGGAGGAGTACGCGGTCATCCTCGGCCTGCTGCACACCTCCCTCGCCGAGGACAAGGGTCGCTGGACCAAGGTCGCCGCCGGCATCAAGGGCGTCACCGAGGAGACCACGACCGGCGTGCACCGTCTCTACGAGATGCACCAGCAGGGCAAGCTGCTCTTCCCGGCGATCAACGTCAACGACTCGGTCACCAAGTCGAAGTTCGACAACAAGTACGGCTGCCGCCACTCGCTCATCGACGGCATCAACCGGGCCACCGACGTGCTGATCGGCGGCAAGGTCGCGGTCGTGTTCGGCTACGGCGACGTCGGCAAGGGCTGCGCGGAGTCGCTGCGCGGCCAGGGCGCCCGGGTCATCGTGACCGAGGTCGACCCGATCTGCGCGCTGCAGGCCGCCATGGACGGCTACCAGGTCGCCACGATCGAGGATGTCGTCTCCACTGCGGACATCTTCATCACCGCGACCGGCTGCCTGGACGTGCTCACCGCGGATCACATGGCGCAGATGAAGCACCAGGCGATCGTCGGCAACATCGGCCACTTCGACAACGAGATCGACATGGCCGGCCTGGCCAAGCGCTCCGACGTCAAGCGGATCGTCATCAAGCCGCAGGTCGACGAGTGGAAGTTCGACGACGGCCACTCGATCATCGTGCTGTCGGAGGGCCGCCTGCTCAACCTGGGCAACGCGACCGGTCACCCGAGCTTCGTGATGTCCAACAGCTTCAGCAACCAGGTCATCGCGCAGATCGAACTGTTCACCAAGCTCGAGGAGTACCCGGTCGGCGTCTACACGCTGGCGAAGCACCTCGACGAGAAGGTCGCCCGGCTGCACCTGGACGCCCTCGGCGTCAAGCTCACCGAGCTGACCAAGAAGCAGGCCGAGTACCTCGGCATCCCGGTGGAGGGTCCCTACAAGACGGACCACTACCGCTACTGAGATCCGGTTGGAAGGGCCCTGTCGCATCCGCGACAGGGCCCTTTCGCTGTGCACTTCTACAACTTGTAGAACTCCTGGCCCAGCCGTTAAGGTAAAGCTGACCTAAGTAAGGTTCGGCTAACCTGCGGAGCGACCGATGACCGCCATCTACCTGATCGGCCTCCGCGAAGGCCTCGAAATCACCTTGGTGGTCTCGATCCTGGTCGCCTTCCTGGTCAAGAGCGACCGCGGGCACTTGTTGAAGTTCGTGTGGGCCGGCGTCGCCGCGGCCGTGCTGCTGTCCGTCGGCTTCGCCGCCCTCCTCGAGGCCGGCGCGGCAACGCTGACCTTCGAGCAGCAGGAGCTGTTCGAGGCGTGCGCCTCGTTCGCCGCTGTCATCTTCGTCACCTGGATGATCTTCTGGATGCGCCGCATGGCCCGCCGGATGGCCGCCGAGCTGCGCGGCCGGCTCGAAGAGGCGATCCAGGTCGGCGCGTGGGCGATCGCCGGCATGGCCTTCCTCGCCGTGGTCCGTGAGGGCCTGGAGACCTCGATCCTGTTCTACGCGGCAGCGCAGGGCACGAAGGACTCCGCGGAGCCGCTGATCGGCATCAGTCTCGGCCTGCTCACCGCGGTGGTGCTCGGCTGGCTGCTCTACGCCAGTGCGGTCCGCATCAACCTGACCCGCTTCTTCACCTGGACCGGCGCGCTGCTCGTGCTCGTCGCCGCCGGGATCTTCAAGTACGGGGTGCACGACCTGCAGGAGAGCGGCGTCCTGCCGGGCATCAACACGCACGCATACGACGTGACGGGGGTGCTGCCGCCGGACGCGTGGTACGCCGAGCTGCTCCGCGGCATGTTCAACATCACGCCGCAGCCGACGGTCCTGGAGACCGTCGCGTGGCTCGGTTACGGAATCCCGGTCCTGGTCCTGTTCCTGCTGCCCCTGCTCAAGAAGGACCCGAAGCCGGCCGCCGAACCGGCCGGCGCCGCTACCTCCGCGTAAACGCACCCTTCCCCCCTTTTCGTAGGAGAACCATGCGTACATCAGCCCTGATCGCGGTGAGTGCGGGCACGGCCGCTGCGCTGACCCTCGCCGGCTGCGGCGACAGCAAGGACGACGCGACCACGCCGGGCGCCGCCGGCACCAGCAAGATCGCCGTCACGGCGACCGACACGGAGTGCAAGGTCGAGAAGACCGAGACCACGTCCGGCCCGGTGACGTTCACGATCAGCAACAAGGGCGCCAAGGTCACCGAGTTCTATGTCTACGCGACCGGCGACCGGATCATGGGCGAGGTCGAGAACGTGGCACCCGGCCTGAGCCGCGAGCTCATCGTCGAGCTGCCTGCCGGCACCTACGAGACGGCCTGCAAGCCCGGCATGAGCGGCAAGGGCATCCGCGGCGGGTTCAAGGCCACCGGCGACGCCAAGCCGCTCACCGACGACGCGAAGCTCGCCCAGGCGACGCAGGACTACCAGCGCTACGTGAAGAGCCAGACCGGCGCGCTGATCGACAAGACCACCGAGTTCGTCACCGCGGTCAAGGGCGGCGACATCGAGAAGGCCAAGACGCTCTTCCCGATCGCCCGCACGTACTGGGAGCGCATCGAGCCGGTCGCGGAGAGCTTCGGCGACCTCGACCCGGCCATCGACGCCCGCGAGGCGGATCTGGAGGCGGGCCAGGAATGGACCGGCTTCCACAAGATCGAGAAGGACCTCTGGGTCACCAAGGACGTCAGCAAGTCCGGCCCGACCGCCGACAAGCTGCTCGCCGACGTCAAGACGATCGTCGACAAGGCCAACACGGTGCAGCTGTCCCCGCTGAACCTGGCCAACGGTGCCAAGGAACTGCTCGACGAGGTCGCCACCGGCAAGATCACCGGTGAGGAGGACACCTTCTCGCACACGGACCTGTGGGACTTCGCGGCCAACCTCGAAGGCTCCCGCGCCGCGATCGCCGCGCTCCGCCCGGTGATCGAGGAGAAGGACGCCGCACTGGCCAAGACGCTCGAGGACAAGTTCGCCGCCGCCCAGGCCGAGCTCGACAAGCACCGCAACGGCGACGGCTGGAAGTTCCACAACGAGCTGTCCGAGGCCGACCTGAAGGCCCTCGCCGACTCGATCAACGCCCTCGCCGAGCCGATCAGCAAGGTCGCCCCGCTGGTCGCGTCCAAGTAGCACCCCCGGTCCCGGCCTTTCACCGAAAGGCCGGGGCCGTCAACGAAGGGACGAGAGATGGATCGCCGCAAGATGCTCGGCCTCGCCGGCGCGGGTGCCATCGGCGCCGCGGCCGCGGGCGTCGCCGGTGCCACGCTGATCGACGGCGCCACCCACCCGGCGCAGGCCGCGGACGCGGGTGCGGCGATCCCGTTCTACGGCGAGCACCAGGCCGGGATCGTCACCCCGGCGCAGGACCGTCTGCACTTCGTCGCCTTCGACGTCATCACCGACAAGAAGGCGGAGCTGCTCGACCTGCTGGAGAAGTGGACCATGGCGGCCGCGCGGATGACGGCCGGCCGCGACGCCGGCAGCATCGGCGCGGTCAACGGGACCCAGGAGGCCGCGCCCGACGACACCGGTGAGGCGATCGGCCTGCCGCCGTCGGGGCTGACGCTGACGATCGGGTTCGGGGCGACGCTGTTCCGCACCGCGGAGGGCAAGGACCGCTTCGGCATCGCGGACCGGCGCCCGGCCGCCCTGGCGGACCTGCCCCGCTTCGCCAAGGACACGCTCAAGCCGGAGATCTCCGGCGGTGACATCTGCATCCAGGCGTGCGCGCACGACCCGCAGGTCGCCGTGCACGCGGTGCGCAACCTCGCCCGCATCGGCTTCGGGGTGGTCAGCGTCCGCTGGACGCAGTTGGGCTTCGGGCGCACCTCGTCGACCTCCCGTGGCCAGGTGACCGCCCGGAACCTGTTCGGTTTCAAGGACGGCACCGCCAACCTGAAGGCCGAGGACACCCAGTTGCTCAAGGAGCAGCTGTGGGTGCAGCAGGGTGACGGCGCGGAGTGGATGACGGGTGGCTCCTACGTCGTCACCCGCAAGATCCGTATGCTCATCGAGACCTGGGACCGCACCTCGCTCGGCGAGCAGGAGGCGATCATCGGCCGGAGCAAGGGCGAGGGCGCGCCGCACGGTGGGAAGGCGGAGTTCGACCTGCCGAAGTTCGACGCGAAGGGCGCCGACGGGGAGCCGCTCATCGCGGCGGACGCGCACGTGCGACTCTCGCACCCGGACGCCAACGACGGCGCCAGGCTGCTGCGCCGCGGCTACAACTTCGTCGATGGCTCGGACGGGCTCGGCCGCCTCGACGCCGGGCTGTTCTTCATCGCGTATCAGCGTGACCCGCGGAAACAGTTCGTGCCCGTACAAACTCGGCTTTCGCGACAGGACACTCTGAACGAGTACATCCGCCATGTGTCAAGTGGTTTGTTCGCCTGCCCTCCGGGCATCCGTGCCGCCGACGACTACTGGGGTCGGGCACTCTTCGCGTAGATTCGACACATTTGAACGTGTGTTTCTCGGATATTTCGGGCGCAAGTCGGCAAGATCTACTTTCACCATCTGTAACAAAAGGACTTCGGAACGTCCATTTCGTTGGGCAAATGGTCAGGCAACAGTCCGCATAACGGGACAGTTACGAATCTCTACATCCTCTATGCAGGTAGCCCCTCGCGTCGTTTCCTTTAGGCACCACAACGCAGCCCGGTTGGCCCACGGTCGTGCCCGCGACCGCGGACTCCATCGTGGCCAGGGCTGTCGTTCCTGACTGGAGGAGACATGCGCACGAGATCGAAGGGGCTTACCGGCCTCATCGCGGTCGCGGCGGCTTCGCTGCTCACGTTGACCGCCTGCGGTGGCGGGAGTGACAGCAACAAGGAGACGCCGACGTCCAACGCCGGCTTCGCCGATTGCGAGAAGAGCCCGAACACCTGCAACAGCGGCAACACCAAGCCGGGCGGTGAATACATCTTCGGCCTCGAGCAGAGCTTCACCAGCTGGAACATCAACACCGAAGAGGGCAACACGCTCGTCGCGGCGCAGGCGCTGTCGGGCGTCATCCCTCAGGTCTTCAAGTCCGACCCGAGCGGCACGCTGCAGCTCAACTCAGACCTCCTGGCCTCGGCCGAGCTGACGAACCAGAACCCGCAGACCGTGGTCTACAAGATCAAGCCGGACGCGGTGTGGAACGACGGCACGGCCATCAGCGCCGACGACTTCATTCTTGCCTGGAAGCAGAACTCCGGTAAGAAGGAGCACTGCTCCGAGTGCACCCCGGCCAGCACCTCCGGCTACGACCTGATCAAGACCATCGTCGGGTCGGACAACGGCAAGACGGTGACGGTGACCTTCGAGGACGGCAAGACCTACGCCGACTGGAAGGGCCTGTACTCCACCGACGGTCTGTACCCGGCCCACCTCGCGACCAAGCAGGGCTTCGACCTGAACAAGCCGGAGGGCGTCAACAGCGCCGCCAACTGGTTCAGCGAGACCGTGCCGACCTGGTCCGGTGGCCCGCTGGTGATCGACACGTTCAACAAGGACCAGTCGCTGGTGCTGAAGAAGAACGACAAGTGGTACGGCAAGGTCAAGCCGTCGCTGGACAAGGTCGTCTTCAAGTTCATCATCGACCAGGGCAGCGTCATCCCGGCCCTGAAGAACAAGGAGATCACCGGCATGTCGCCGCAGCCGAACGCGGCTCTGGTGAACGGCGCGGCTGAGACCCCCGGCGTGATCTACCGCATCGGTCACGGGTACCAGTGGGAGCACCTGGACCTGAACCTGAAGAACAAGTACCTGGCCGACGTCGCGCTGCGCCAGGCGATCTTCACCGCGATCAACGTCAAGTCGGTCATCGACAAGACCTACGGCGTGTTCGACAAGGCCGCGAAGCCGCTCGGCAGCCACAACTTCTTCCCGGGCGACCCGAACTACAAGGACGTCGTGTCCCCGACGGGCCAGGGCTCCGGTGACGTCGAGAAGGCCAAGAAGATCCTGACCGACGCCGGCTACAAGATCGAGGGCGGCAAGCTCATCACGAAGACCGGCGAGGCCGTGCCGACGCTGCGCTTCCGTCACACCAAGGGCAACCAGCTGCGCGCCACCACCGGCGAGCTGGTCCAGGCGGCGCTGAAGAACATCGGTCTGGACATCAAGATCGAGGTCACCGAGACGCTGGGCAAGACGCTCTCGACCGCCGACTACGACATGATCATCTTCGCCTGGGTCGGCAGCCCGCTCTACCAGGGTGCGGCCGAGCAGAACTGGGTCACCGGCAACGGCGGCAACTACGGCAGCTACTCCAACGCCGAGGTTGACAAGCTGACCAACGACGGCGCCCGCTCGCTCGACCCGAAGAAGGCCGCCGACCTGATCAACCAGGGCGACGAGCTCATGTCGAAGGAAGCCTACGTCCTGCCGATCGCGCAGAAGCCCACGCTGACGTTCACCTACTCGGACTACGTCAACGTCCGGGACAACGCGACGCAGTGGAGCCCGACGTACAACATCCAGGAGTGGGGCCAGAAAGCGGCCTGACGCACCGGATCTACGGGGACCCCGGACGCCGCGTGCGTCCGGGGTCCTCCCGCACCTGCCAATAAGCGGAGGAAACTCATGATCGCCTATGCGGTGCGCCGGCTCCTGATCGGAATTCCGGTGCTCATCGCCGCCTCGATATTCGTGTTCGTCATCGCCTCGCTGTCGGGCAACCCGATCGACGACATGGAAGCGCGGAACCCACCGGTCCCGCTCGAGACCCGACAGCTCGAGGCCCACCGGCTCGGGCTCGACAAGCCCCTCGTCCAGCGGTACGTCAACTGGTTGGGCGACCTCGTCCTGCACGGCGACTTCGGGCAGTCCACCGAGAAGACGCTCAACATCGGCGACCAGATCGGCGACCGGCTGTGGGTCACGCTGCGGCTGGTCTTCGTGGCCATGCTGCTGGCCGTCCTCCTCGCCGTGATCTCCGGCGTGCTGAGCGCCGTCAAGCAGTACAGCAAGGTCGACTACGGGTTCACCTTCGTCGGCTTCCTCGCCCTGTCGATCCCGTCGTTCTGGCTCGCGCTGCTGCTCAAGGAGGCCGGCGTCGCGTACAACCAGAGCACCGGCTCCCAGGTCTTCTACACACTCGGCGACCAGGACTACAACCACGACAGCTTCGACACGTGGGGCAAGATCACCGATATCGCGGGCCACATGGTCCTGCCCACCATCTCGCTGACGTTGATCACGTACGCGGCCTGGAGCCGGTATCAGCGCAGCGCGATGCTGGAGGTCCTCAACAGCGACTACGTGCGGCTGGCCCGATCCAAGGGACTGCGCAGCCGCCAGGTGATGGTCCGCCACGCCCTGCGCACCGCGCTGATCCCCCTCGCCACGATCACGGCCGTCGACATCGGCGGGATCTTCGGCGGCGCGGTGATCACCGAGACCGTCTTCAACTGGTCCGGCATGGGTGTCTACCTGCTGGAATCCGTCACCCGGCGGGACGTCAACTCATTGCTGGCCTGGCTGCTCGTCTCCGGCATCGTGGTGATCGTCTTCAACATCGTCGCCGACCTCCTCTATGCGGTGCTGGACCCGAGGATCCGTTATGAGTAACTCACTGGTCACCAAGGCCCCCGTGGCCACCCCCGTCCTCACCACGCGCCAACGCAGCCAGCTGGAGCTCGTGCTCCGCCGCTTCCTGCGGCACCGCCTCGCCGTCGGCAGCCTCGTGCTGTTCCTGCTCATCGTCCTGTTCGCGTTCGTCGGTCCGCTGCTGTGGAAGTACGACTACGCCTACATCGACGGCCCCAGCTTCTCCCCGCCCTCGGCGGAGTATCCGCTCGGCACCGACCAGGCCGGCCACGACCTGCTCGGCCAGAGCATGCGCGGCACCCAGCAGTCACTGAAGATCTCGCTGCTGGTCGCCCTGATCGCCACCACGTTCGGCTCGCTGTGGGGCGCGATCGCCGGCTTCTACCGCGGCTGGGCCGACGGCCTGCTCATGCGCATCGCCGACGTGGTCCTCACCCTGCCGAGCATCGCCATCGCGGTGACCCTGTCGGTCAACCTCCAGGGCGGCGCCAGCTGGTGGGGCCTCGCCCTCGTGCTGTCGTTCCTGGCCTGGGCCGGCATCTCCCGGGTGGTCCGCGGCGTCGTGCTCTCCCTGCGCGAGCAGGAGTTCGTCGAGGCGGCCAAGGCGATGGGCGCCAGCGACCTGCGCATCATCGTGCGGCACCTGCTGCCCAACGCGCTCGGCACGATCATCGTCGCGGCGACGGTGACGATCGCGACCACGATCCTCGCCGAGACCGCGCTGTCCTTCATCGGCTTCGGCGTGCAGCGCCCGGACACCTCCCTGGGCCTGCTCATCAACGACGCCAAGCTCTCCGTGCAGGACCAGCCGTGGCTGTTCTACTTCCCGGGCCTGTTCATCATCCTCATCGCGCTGACCGTCAACTTCATCGGTGACGGCATGCGCGACGCGTTCGACCCCCGACAGACACTGGTGCGCCGATGACCATCGAACTGAACGCCCGATCCACCGCGACGGACACCGTCCTGGAGGTCGACAACCTCTCCGTCTCGTTCCCCACCGAGGACGGCCTGGTCAAGGCGGTCCGCGGGGTGTCCTACACCCTTCGGCGCGGAGAGACGCTGGGCATCGTCGGCGAGTCGGGCTCCGGCAAGTCGGTCACGTCGCTGGCGCTCATGGGCCTGCTGCCAGGCTCCGCGAAGATCACCGGCTCGGCCCGCTTCCGCGGCGAGGAGCTGCTGGGCAAGAACGACCGCGAGATGAGCAAGATCCGCGGCAAGCACCTGGCGATGATCTTCCAGGACCCGCTGACCTCGCTCAACCCGGTCTACCCCATCGGCAAGCAGATCGCCGAGGCCGTCCTGGTGCACCACGACGTCAGCAAGCGGGCCGCCTGGGAGCGGGCGGTCGACCTGCTCAAGGTCGTCGGCATCCCGTTTCCGGAGCAGCGGGTCAACAACTACCCGCACGAGATGTCCGGCGGCATGCGCCAGCGGGTCGTCATCGCCATCGCGATGGCCAACAACCCCGAGGTCATGATCGCCGACGAGCCGACCACCGCGCTCGACGTCACCGTCCAGGCGCAGGTCCTGGAGGCCCTCGAGGCGGCCCGCACCGAGATCGGCGCCGCACTGGTGCTCATCACGCACGACCTCGGCGTCATCGCCGGACACGCCGACCGGGTCTGCGTCATGTACGCCGGCAAGCTGGTCGAGTCGGGCACCGTCGACGACATCTTCTACCGCCCGCGGATGCCCTACGCCCTCGGCCTGCTCGGCAGCCTGCCGCGCGTCGACGAGGGCCGCGACGCCCGGCTCACCCCGATCGTCGGCACCCCGCCGTCGCTGCTCAACCTGCCGCCCGGCTGCCCGTTCCGCCCCCGCTGCCCGCTCGCCCAGGACATCTGCGACGAGGTCGAACCCGACCTGGTCACGGTCGACGCCGGCGGCCAGCACACCGCGGCCTGCCACTTCAGCACCCAGCTCGTCGACACCCAGGCCACCGATGTCTTCGCGGTGACCTCCGTCGACGTGGACACCGAGGAGGTCGCGGTGGCCGACACGGACCTGGTCGCGGACACGGACCTGGTCGCGGACACGGACCTGATCGCCGACACGCGCCCCGTCGCCGACACGCGCCTTGCCGCAGACACATCCGAGGACGCCTCATGACCATCGACACCTCGAAACCGGCCGCGACCGGGACGGTCATCTCCGCCCGCAACCTGGTCAAGCACTTCCCGGTCCGCTCCAGGGGCATCCTGCGCCGGCGGATCGGCGAGGTGCACGCCGTCTGCGACGTCTCCTTCGACATCGGTGCCACCGAGACCCTCGGCCTGGTCGGCGAGTCCGGCTGCGGCAAGTCGACCACGGCCCGGCTGCTGCTCAACCTGATCCGCCCGACCAGCGGCGAGATCCATTACGCGGGCAAGGACCTGGCCCAGCTGTCCCGGTCGCAGATGCGGCCGCTGCGCCGCGACCTGCAGATCGTGTTCCAGGACCCGTTCGCGTCCCTGGACCCGCGCATGACCGTCTTCGAGATCATCGCCGAGCCGCTCCGGATCCACGGCCTGTTCTCCGGTGGCGGCGCGGCGAAGGTACGCGAGCTGATGTCGACGGTCGGCCTCAACTCCGAGCACGGCAACCGCTACCCGCACGAGTTCTCCGGCGGACAGCGCCAGCGCATCGGCATCGCCCGGGCCCTCGCGCTGCGCCCGAAGGTCCTGGTCCTCGACGAACCGGTGTCCGCCCTGGACGTCTCCATCCAGGCCGGCGTCATCAACCTCCTCGAGGACCTGCAACACGAGCTCGGCCTGTCCTACCTCTTCGTCTCCCACGACCTGTCCGTGGTCCGGCACATCGCCCACCGCGTCGCGGTCATGTACCTCGGCCGCATCGTCGAGACGGCAACCGTGGAGGACCTGTTCACGAAGGCGTCCCACCCGTACACGCAGGCGCTGATCTCGGCGATTCCACTGCCGGACCCGCGCAAGGAGCGAGTCCGGCAACGGATCCTGCTCACCGGCGACGTGCCCAGCCCGGTGAGCCCGCCGAGCGGTTGCCGCTTCCGGACCCGCTGCCCGAAGTTCGCCGAACAACTCAGCGGACCCGAACGCGAACTGTGCATCAACGAGGTGCCGGCCCTGACCGACCGCGGCCAGGGTCACCGCAGCGCCTGTCACTACGCCGAGGCCGTCAAACTGGTCTAGGCGTCCTCCGCCCGGCCCCGGTCCTGCGCGAACAGGCCGGGGCCGCGGCCTGTCCGCCCTCGACACGTCTCGGACCGGCCGGGACCTCGTGGCGCCTTAGTACGGCACCGCGGGGCGCAGCGGGTCGGAGGGGCGCGGGACCGCCTGCTCGAACGGCCCGACGAGCTGCGGGCCGCCCGCCGCGGTCAGCCCCGGCCACACGCTGGCCGACGCCGCCCGTGCCTTGACCAGCTGGACGGTTGCCCGCCGGTTCCGCTCGGCGATGACGGCCGCGAGATACGCCCAGCCCGGTGCCTCCGGTGGCGGTGGCGGGGTCGTGCACATGGCGACCTCGCGGGCGAGGGCCCGGCCCAGGGCGGTGCGGGACGGCTCGGTGATCTCGCGGTTGCGGGCCAGGAAGTGCCGGACGGCGAGGGCCAGGCTGTCGTCGAGACCGGTCAGGTCCAGCCGCCGAGCCCAGTTCCGCAGCGGCGGCGGCATCGCCGGCACCCAGCCCCAGCTCGCCGGGGTCCGCTCGTGGATGACGATCGTGCCGGCGGCCCAGTCGCCGAGGCGCTTGCCGCTGCGGCCGACCAGCATCGTGCCGAGGCTCGCGACCCACGTGACGACCGGCAGCAGCAGGCCGGGCCACTCCAGGGCCATGCCGACCAGGGCGCGGGTGAAGGAGTGCCGGAAGCGGACCGGGCCGCCGTCGTCGCGGACCACGCGCAGGCCCATCGCGGCCTTGCCGGGGGTGCGGCCGCGCAGGACGGTCTCGAAGAAGGTGGGGTAGCCCAGCACGGTGATCACCAGGATGATCGTGAAGATCGCCTGACCGAGGCCGTCGTCGAAGAGGCCGGCGGTGCTGGTCACGATCTGGAACATCGTCGCCAGCATGACCAGCACGATGAACAGGACGGCCTGCCCGAACGCGTCGATGATGAGGGCGAGCGCCCGGGAGCCGAGCCGGGCGACGCGCACGTCGAGCTCGACGGCCTCGCCGCTGACCAGGCGGTCTCCTGGGCTCTCCGGGGCCGTGGCGATGCTCATGGGCAACAGTGTCCTACACAGGGTGCACCCGGCGGGTGCCCGCGCCGTCTACGCTGCCGTCGTGGACCTGGACGCATACGTCGCGGAGCACGCCGCGGAATGGCGGCGGCTGGATCAGCTTTCCCGGCGTCGGCGGGTGACGGCCGCCGAGGCGGACGAGCTGGTCGCGCTCTACCAGCGGGCCGCCACACATCTGTCGGTCGTGCGCAGCCGCTCTCCCGACCCGGCGCTGGTCGCCCGCCTGTCCCGGCTGGTGCTCGCGGCCCGCAACGCCATCACGGGCGCGCCCGCGTTCTCCTGGAGCCGGGTGGGGCACTTCTTCACGGCCGGGTTCCCGCTCGCGGTCTACCGGGCCTGGCCGTGGTGGTCGGGCGTGGCGATGTCGTTCAGTCTGATCGCGTTCGGCATCATGGGTTACGTCGTGGCGAATCCCGACGTCGCCGACCAGTTCATGGACGACGCGACGATCACCAGGATGATCCAGAGCGACTTCGTCGGCTACTACAGCCAGTACGCGTCGCAGAACCAGACCCTGCGCGTGTGGACCAACAACGCGGTGCTGACCGCCGAGTGCCTGGCCGGTGGTGTGCTCATCCTGCCGGTGGTGTTCGTGCTGTTCTACAACGCGTTCAACGTCGGGATGACCGGCGGCGTGATGATCGCCTACGGGAGCGGCGACGTCTTCTTCGGCATGATCATCCCGCATGGCCTGCTGGAGCTGACCGCGGTCTTCGTCGGTGCCGGTGTCGGGCTGCGCATCGGCTGGGCGTGGATCGCGCCCGGCCCGCTGCGGACCCGCGGCCGGGCGCTCGTGGAGGCGGCCCGGGAGGGGATGCTGGTCGCGCTCGGCCTCGTCGTGGTGCTGCTGATCAGCGGCCTCCTGGAGGGCTTCCTGACCCCGTCGGCGTTGCCGATGCTGGTCAAGGACGTGATCGGTGCTGTGGTGTGGCTGGCGTTCCTCGCCTACGTGGTGATCCTGGGCCGCGCCGCGGAGGTCCAGGGCGAGTCGACCGACCTGCCGGAGGAGCTGACCGAAGCCGCGGTGCCGACGGCCTGAGGGCGGCAGGGGTTCAGAGCCTGCCGGTGGACTTCAGGGCGAGGTAGTGGTCGGTGACCCGGGACGCGAACACGTCGGCCGGGGCGTCGACCACCTCCACGCCGTGGTGGCGCAGCGCGGCGGCGACCCGCTCGCGTTCGGCGAGGGTGCGCTGGGCGGAGGCGGCGGCGTAGACCTCGTCCGGGCCCGCGTCCGGCCGCACCTGGGCGAGCCGGCTCAGCGCCGGATCGTGCACCGCCGCGACGACGATCTTGTGCTTGGCGGCGAGCTGCGGCAGGACCGGCAGCAGGCCGTCGCCGAGCGCGCCCGGCTCCAGCGCGGTGAACAGCACCACCAGCGCGCGTTTGCGTTCCCGGCGCAGGACCTCGCCGGCGACCAGGCCGAAGTCCGTCTCGACCAGGGCCGGCTCCAGCGGCGCCATCGCGGTGACGAGCCGCCAGAGCAGGGTGCGCTTGTCGACGTTGGTCACCGAAGCGCGGACCGTGGTGTCGACGGCGAGCAGGTCGACCCGGTCGTCCGCGCGGGCCGCGACGGAGGCGAGCAGCAGTGCGGCGTCCATGGCCGCGTCGAGTCGCGGTTCGTCGCCGATCCGGGCCGCCGACGTCCGGCCCGTGTCCAGGACGCAGACCAGCCGCCGGTCGCGCTCCGGCCGCCAGGTGCGCACCACCACGTCGGAGCGGCGGGCGCTGCCCCGCCAGTCGATGGAGCGGACGTCGTCGCCGATCACGTACTCGCGCAGCGTGTCGAACTCGGTGCCCTGGCCGCGGCCGCGGGTCACCACCGAACCGTCCAGGATGCGCAGGCGGGCGACCTTCTCCGGCAGGATCCGGCGGGAGGCGAACGCCGGGTACACCCGCAGCCGCCACGGTGGTGTCATGGCCTCCGCGGCCCGGCGGGTCGTCTGCCGGTAGGCCAGCCGCAACGGACCATAGGCCCGCAGCGTGACCCGGACGGCCGGGCGGTCCCCGCGCCGGGTCGGGGTCAGCGTGGTCGTCACCCGGACCGCCCGGCCGGGGTCGACGCGTACCTCCTGCTCGGTCGGGTACGCGCCGGCGGACGGCACCCACGCGTCGCGGACCCTTCCGATGAACGGCCGGTCCGAGCCGTTGCGGACGACCAGCTCGACGCTGCCGGTGTCGCCCAGCCACAGGGACTGGTGGCCGGTGCGGGAGAGGGTCATCGCCCGCGGCGGCGCGGCGCCGAGGACGTCCACGGCGCACAGGATCGCGACCGCGGTGACCAGGATCGCCGCGCCGAGCCACAGCCAGCCGCCGCTCACCGTGTCGCCGAGGACGATGCCGATCAGCGCGAGCAGGACCGTGCCGGCGGCGACGATCGCCGCCGGTCGCCAGGTGATCACGCGCGCACCCCGCCGGTCCGGCGGGTCATCGGGGGGTCGGCACGGTGGCCAGGACGGAGTCGAGGACCGCGTCGGCGGTCACGCCCTCCAGCTCCGCCTCGGCCCGCAGCCGCACCCGGTGCCGCAGCGTCGGCCGGGCGAGGGCCTTCACGTCGTCCGGGGTGACGTAGTCGCGGCCGGTCAGCCACGACCAGGCCTTCGCCGCGGCGAGCAGCGCCGTCGCGCCCCGCGGCGAGGCGCCGAGCTCCAGCGACGGCGACACCCGGGTCGCGCGGCAGAGGTCGACCACGTAGGCGAGGACGCCGTCGGCGACGGAGACCTGCTGCACCGCGGCGCGGGCGGCGGCGAGGTCGGCCGCGGTCGCGACCGCGCGCACCCCGGCGTCGCGCAGCCGGCGCGGGTCGAAGCCCTGGTGGTGGGCGCGCAGCACGCCGAGCTCCTCGTCCCGGGTCGGCAGCGGCACGGTCAGCTTCAGCAGGAACCGGTCCAGCTGCGCCTCCGGCAGCGGGTAGGTGCCCTCGTACTCGATCGGGTTCTGCGTCGCGGCGACCAGGAACGGGTCCGGCAGCGGGCGGGCCCGGCCCTCGACGGAGACCTGGCGCTCCTCCATGACCTCCAGCAGCGACGCCTGGGTCTTCGGCGGGGTCCGGTTGATCTCGTCGGCGAGCAACAGGTTGGTGAAGACCGGTCCTTCCCGGAACTGGAACTCGGCGGAACGCGCGTCGAAGATCAGCGACCCGGTGACGTCGCCGGGCATCAGGTCCGGGGTGAACTGGACCCGCTTCGTGTCCAGGTCCAGCGCGGCGGCGACGGTGCGCACGAGCAGCGTCTTCGCCACGCCCGGCACGCCCTCCAGGAGCACGTGCCCGCGGGCCAGGAGCGCGATCACCATGCCGGACACCACGGCGTCCTGGCCGACGACGACCTTGCCGACCTCGGCGCGCAGCCGGCCGAGGGCGGCGCGGGCCTGCTGCGGGTCCCCGGCCGGCTCGGGCGCCTGCTTGGCCAGCGGGATAGCGGTGTCGGTCACCGTCGGGCTCCTTCTGCGTCGGGTTGTTCGGTGGTGACGGCCTCGACCAGGGCCTCCAGCTGGATGGCCGCGATGACCAGCGAGCCGTCGTCCTCGGGCGGCGCGCCGAAGAGCGTGTCCCTGACGGTGTGCTGGGGCCAGCCGCTCGACGCGGCGACCGCGGTGACGATCGTCTCCCGGTGGGTGCCGGGCTCCAGCCGCAGCAGCCGCGCCATCCTGCTCAGCGCGGCGGACCGCAGCGTCGTCAGGGACTCCTCGCGCGCCCTGGCCCGCTGGTAGAGCCGGCCGCGGCCGGTGACCGTCTCGCCGGCGCGGACCACGACGGGCAGCGGCTCCACCACCGGCCCGCCCATTCTGCGCGCCCGGGCGAGGGCGTACAGCAGGAACGCCACGGCGAGCAGCACGGCGACGACGTAGGTCCATGCCGGGAAGGCATGCCACAGCGGGTTCTGGCGTTCGGACTGCTGTGGCGAGGGGGTCTGCGGCGGCGCGCTCGGCCGCTGCGGCGTGGTCCGCCCGCCGCTGGGGGTGCCGCTGGGGCGGTCCGGGCCGGCGGTCTGTGTCGGCCCGGCGGTGCTGGTGGGCTGCCGCGTCGGTCCGCCCTGGTACGGGTTCTCCTCCGGCTTCGGCGGTGCCTCCCGGTGGTGCAGGTCGACCCAGACCAGCAGCGGCCGCTCGGTCAGCAGGCCGACGGCGAGCTTCGCGTTGCCGAACTCGCCGATCCGGTCGTTGCGGAACGGGTCCGCGGAGCCGACGACCGCCATCGTCGTCCAGCCCCGGCTCAACACCACGAGCGAGTCGTCGTAGCAGCGGGCGAGCTGCGCCTCGCCGGCCTGGTTGACCGGCCCGTACCGGGTCCGGCGCACCCCCGCCCGGCCGGCGTCCGTCGCCGGCCGGTAGTCGCAGCCGGGCGCGCTCACCCCGCTGGCGAGGGCCCGGTCGGTGCCTTCGATGGGCACCTGGCCGCGCAGCAGGGTCTCCCGGCTCGGCTCGACAACCACGACCCGGGTCGCGGACGACAGCAGCGCCAGCCGCCGCAGGTACTCCGGGTGGACGAACTGCGGGGTGGTGAGCAGGATCGTGACGTCGCCGCGGTTCTCGGGGAGGAAGGCGTCGGCGGTGCCGCCGACCCGGGCGATCTTCACCCCGGCCGCCCGCACACCGTCGGCCAGGGTGCTGGCGCCGATGGCGGCCGTGCTCGCCGGCGACAGGTAGGCGGGGTCGTCCTCGTCCGGCTGCTCCAGCTCGAACAGCACCAGGCCGGTCAGCAGGACGAGCAGGACGGTGGCGGGCGGGACGGCGAGCCGCAGCCACCGCCACGAGCGCGGTTTCTTCATGCGTCGACCTCCGCCGCGTACTGCCGCATCAGGGTGTCGTGCTCGGCGGTGGCGGGAAGCTGCCCGTACCAGATGTCGGAGAAGATCCCGGTCGCGCCGCGCAACGGCGGCTCGACGCCCGGTGCCACCACCGCCGCGGCCCGCGCCACCTCGGTGACGGTCATGCCCGGCAGGACCTCGACCGCGCGCCGCTCGACCAGGCCGCGCACGATCGCCCGGAGCCGTTCCCGGACCGCCTCGGCGTAGCGCCCCTCCGCGGCGAGCCGGTCGGCGAGCGTCAGGAACACCGCGGCCGGCACGTCGGGCAGCTCGTCGCCGGCGAGGTCCGCCTCGGTGAGCTCGACCGGCTCCGGCGCGACCGGCTTCTCCGGCTTCTTCGCCGATTTGCGGCGGCGCCGCAGCCTGGGGAAGCGGGCCGGGATCCAGCGCGGATAGGTGTAGTGCAGCACGCCGACGAGGATCGAGGCCAGCAGCAGGACGAGCACCAGCAGCGGCAGCCCGATCCGGGAGGACAGCACCTCCAGGAACTCGGCCCAGGTGCGGGTCATCGCTTCACCGCGCCGAGCACGGCGGCCTGGGCCAGGTCGACGGGCCGGCCGAGCCGCCGGGAGCGGCCGACGGCGACGTCCAGGCCCTCGATCCGCATCCGGCACTCCAGGTAGAGCACCGCGTCGAGGCAGGCGAGCGCGGCGTAGACGACGGTGTTGGCCAGGATCCACACCGCCACGGTCGTGACCTGGCTGAGCAGCGCGTCGCTGGGCAGCACGGTCGCCAGCAGCGCGCCGGTGCCCCAGCCGATGGCCACCCGGATCGCCGCCCAGCCGCCGTAGCTGCCCAGCCGGATCGCCACCCCGCGCAAACCGACCGGGGCGAGGTTGAACGAGCGGGCCAGGGCCGCGCCGGGGCCGACCCGGTCGACCGCGAGGGCGGGCGCGGCCAGGCCGATCGCGCCGAAGAAGTAGAACCAGGGCAGCGCCACGATCGCGCTCGGCAGCAGGATCAGGCCGACGGCCACCGCCAGGACGATCAGCGCGGGCGCCCGGCGTCCCCACTGGCGCAGCAGGTCACGGGCCGGCACCGGGGCGCCGAGGAGGGCCGGCCCGGCGGCGGCGCCGGTCAGCCCGCCGAGCAGGGCCAGGACGATACCCTCGGTGGTCAGGCCGCAGCAGAAGACCAGCCACCAGAGCCCGCCGTCGTCGCTGCTGAACACGTCGGTCGTGCCGTCCACCCCGGCTGCGGAGCGCAACGGAAACAGCACCGCCTGCTCGCACAGTGCCAGCACGAACGCGACGATCAGGAGCAATCGGGCATTGATCCGCAGCAGCTGCACCGCCGCGTCGAGCAGCTCACCGAACGTGAGCGGACGCAGGGGGATGACGGGGCTGGACTGCTCCACGCGGACACCGTAGTCGGAAGGCGCGAACTGGGCTGTCCGCCCTACCGCAAAGCCGGAAAGTCACCAAGATCGGGCATCGGGTTCCCATCTTCGGGCGTCGAGGTGAAATATTGGACCGCATGAGAGCCCGAGTCCTGGTGGTCGACGACGACCCCGCCCTTGCCGAGATGCTCGGCATCGTCCTGCGCAGCGAAGGCTTCCTCCCCTCCTTCGTCGCGGACGGCGAGCGTGCCCTCGGTGCGTTCCGGGACAGCCGGCCCGACATCGTCCTGCTCGACCTGATGCTGCCGGGGATGAGCGGCATCGACGTGTGCCGGTCCATCCGCGCCGAGTCCGGCGTGCCGATCGTGATGCTCACCGCCAAGAGCGACACGGTCGACGTCGTGCTCGGCCTCGAGTCCGGCGCCGACGACTACGTCATGAAGCCGTTCAAGCCGAAGGAGCTGGTCGCGCGCATGCGGGCCCGGCTGCGCCGCGGTGAGGACGTCGCCCCGGAGATGCTGACCATCGGGCCGCCCGGCAACCAGATCACCATAGACGTGCCCGCGCACACCGTGATGCGCGACGGCGAGGAGGTCAAGCTGACCCCGCTCGAGTTCGACCTGCTGGTGGCCCTGGCCCGCAAGCCGCGCCAGGTGTTCACCCGCGAGGTGCTGCTCGAGCAGGTCTGGGGCTACCGGCACGCCGCCGACACCCGCCTGGTCAACGTGCACGTCCAGCGGCTGCGCGCCAAGATCGAGCCGGACCCGGAGAAGCCGGAGATCATCCTCACCGTCCGTGGCGTCGGCTACAAGGCCGGCACAGGCTGAGTCCCGAACAGGTTCCTCCCGTGGTGCGCATCGACCCGATCATCGTGCAGGTCCGCCGCTTCAGCCGCTTCCGGCCGAAGCGGCTGATCCCGCAGACGGCCAGCCGGCGGTTGCGGCGCTTCTACGCCGCCGCCCGCCGGCAGTGGCGCCGGTCGCTGCAGTTCCGCGTCGTGGGCATCACGCTGCTGCTCTCGGCGATCCTGGTGTCGGCCTTCGGCTTCACGGTCGCGGCGCTGATCAGCGAGGGTGTGCTGAACACCCAGGAGAAGGCGTCCAAGGAGCGCATCCAGCGCGGCGCCGGGCAGGCCGCCCGCCAGCTGGAGGGCTACACCCAGGCCGACGACCCGGGGCTGCCCGGCAAGATGCGGGTCGTCGCGACGGACCTGGCCAGCTCGATGGACGTGCCCGACTCCGAGGTGGTCCTCCTGGGGCACAGCCCGTCGCTCGCGACCGCCTCGCCGGACACCAGCGCGGGCAACGTGATGCAGGAGCCGTCGATGCGCGAGCTCCGCGGGCTGGTCGCCGGCGACCGGCCCGGCACCTACCAGCAGATCGCGACCCTCGACGTCGGTGCGGGACCGACCCGTTTCCTGGTCGTGGGGACCCCGATCTTCACCGGCGGCGAGCCGCTGGAGCTGTACTACCTGCTGCCCTTGAAGGCCGAGAACGACCTGGTCGAGTTCGTCGCCCTGGTGGTGACGGCGACCGGCGTCGCGCTGGTGGCGCTGCTCGCGCTGATCGCGGCGATCATGACCCGGCTGGTGGTCAAACCGGTCCGGGTCGCGGCCCGCACCGCGCAGCGCCTCTCCGCCGGCCTGCTCGACCAGCGCATGCAGGTCAAGGGCGAGGACGACCTGGCCCGGCTCGCCGCCGCGTTCAATCAGATGGCGGCCAACCTCCAGCGGCAGATCGTCCGGCTGGAGGAGATGTCGCGCCTGCAGCGCCGCTTCACCTCAGACGTCTCGCACGAGCTGCGCACCCCGTTGACGACGGTGCGGATGGCGGCGGACCTGTTGTTCGCCTCCCGCGACGACTTCGACCCGGCCGCCGCCCGCAGCGCCGAGCTGCTGCAGGCGGAGCTGGACCGGTTCGAGGACCTGCTGACCGACCTGCTGGAGATCAGCCGCTTCGACGCCGGGTTCGCGGCCCTGGACGCCGAGCCCACCGACCTCGCGCCGGTCGTGCACCGGGTCGCCGAGCGGCTCGAGTCGCTCGCCGAGCGCTGCGGCGTACCGTTGAGCGTCGAGACCCCGCCGGACGGGGCGATCGCCGAGGTGGACCCGCGGCGCGTGGAGCGGGTGCTGCGCAACCTGCTCGGCAACGCCATCGAGCACGGCGAGGGCAAGCCGGTGGTGATGACCCTCGCCATTGACGACGCCGCCATGGCGGTGACGGTGCGCGACCACGGGGTCGGGCTGAAGACCGGCGAGGAGAAGCTCGTGTTCAACCGTTTCTGGCGGGCCGACCCGTCCCGGGCCCGGCAGACCGGCGGCACCGGCCTCGGCCTGTCGATCAGCCTGGAGGACGCCCGGCTGCACGGCGGCTGGCTGGAGGCGTGGGGCGCGCCCGGCAAGGGCGCCCAGTTCCGCCTGACGCTGCCGGTGCGCTCCGGCGACCGCCTGGTCTCCTCGCCGCTGCGCCTGGTGCCCGACGATGCCCGGGCCGACGAGGCCGCGCTGATCGGGGAGACGCCGTGACCCGGCTCCGCCGTCTCACCGCGGCCCTGGCCGTGACCGTCCTGCTGCTGGCGGGCTGCGGGCTGCCCGACCGCACCGACCCGAAGTACGTCGGCCCGGCGGTGGACCCGAAGCCGGCCCAGGACCGCGCCCAGGACCCGCCCCGGCCGGACGGCGCCAGCAGCCTGACGGACCTGGTGTCGCGGTATCTCATGACGTCCGTCGCCGGCAACGTCACCAGCACCGACGATCCCAACGCGATCTCCGAGACCCAGACGCGCATGAAGACGTTCATGAGCGAGCAGGCCGCCGCGCAGTGGCCGCCCCGGCCGCAGCTGCCCCTGATCGTGGTCCAGGTGGCCTACGACAAGGTCGAGACCGCGGCGGGCTCCGACAAGAGCAGCCTCACGGCCACGTTCACCGCGGTCGGCCAGTTCGACCGTTTCGGCCGCCTCGGGGAGGCGCAGGTCGAGAAGGAGACCTGGTCGGAGGTGTTCGAGGGCGAGCTGGTCAACGGCCAGCTGAGGCTCAGCAAGGTGCCCCCCTACATGCTGCTCAGCGTGGCGGGGCTCAAGGAGTGGTACCAGCCGCAGCCCATCTATTTCTGGGAGAAGGACGTCGAGGTGCCGAAACTGGTGCCCGACCTGCGGTACATGCCACTGGTGCTGCCGGCGTCGAAGCGGGTCAGCGAGGTCATGCGGTGGCTCACGACGGGTCCTTCGTTGTGGCTGGCCACGGCCGTGACCACGGTGTCGCCCGACATCGAGACGAAGGCCGACCCGACCGTGGGGCCCGACAAGAGGGTCACGGTGAACCTCAGTTCGAAGGCGGCCGGCAAGAGCCCGGAGGAACTGCGCAAGCTGTCGAGGCAGATCCGCTGGTCGCTGATGGACCATCCACCCGTGGAGCTGTCCTTCGAGAACGCCAAGGACACCATGAACGTCTCCGACGGCTTCGAGGACGACAACGCCGCCGTCGGCGACATCGATCAGGAGAAGTTCGTCATCGAGAACGAGGTGGTCCGGCCGGTCGACATGCCCGCCGGCGGCCCGCCCGAACTGTTCGCCCCCGGCCCGCTCAACACGGCGGTCGTCTCGGCCACGATCGACCGCGAGCACACGAAGGCGGCGCTGGTCCGCAAGGCGCCCAACAACAAACAGCAGCTGTGGGTCAGCGTCGCCGACCCGAAGGCCGAGCCGAAGTACGTCGTCGTGAACGAGATCCCCGCCGCCGCCGCGCTGAGCCGGCCGGCCTGGATCAGGCGTCCGGAGCCGCGGTTCCTGGTCGCCGACGGCTCCCGGCTCTGGGCGGTCACGCCACCGGCGAAGGCCGGCGACCCGGTCAAGGCCGAGGTCGTGCCCGGGCCCAACGAGACGGTGCTCACCAACGTCTCGGCGTTCTCGGTGGCGCCCGACGGCCGGCGGATCGCGCTCATCGTCGACAACAAGGCCATGGTCGCGGCGCTGCGGTTCGAGAACGGCAGGCTGAGCCTCGGCGGCGAGCAGCGCCTGGTGGCCAACTCCCTCGGCGACAACCAGGCCATCGGGTGGATGACCGAGACCACGCTCGCCATCGGTGGCCGGGCGAACCTGGCCAACGGCTCCTACACCGCCGGAACCTACTCGCTGATCTCGACCCGCATCGACGGCACCGGCGAGATGCCGCTGCCGCTGCTCAAGCCGAACGTCACCGGCGGCTACACCGTCACCCAGCTCTCGGCGCGGACCAACGACCCGACCGAATCGCTGCAGGTGCTGGTCCTGTTCGAGGCGAACCAGACGGCGCGGGTCGTGTATGCCAGCGAGACCCAGGAGATCAACCTGACGAACGCCGGCCCGTCACCGACAACCTCCGCGGGTCAGCAGCCGAAGCGGGCGCTGTCACCGTTCTACGCGGACTGAGCGGTGCCGTGTTCCTCGCCGACCTCCTCGACCTGGTGCTGCCCGCCACCTGCGCGGGCTGCGACGAGCCGGCGACCGGACCGCTGTGCGACCCCTGCCGCGCGGCCCTCGCCGCCGTCCACCCGGGCCGCACCCGGCCGGTGCCCGAACCGCCGGGACTCCCGCCGGCCTTCGCCCTCGCTACGTACGCCGGTTCGCTGCGGCGGATGCTCATCCAGTACAAGGAGCGCAACCGGCACGAACTGACCCCGGTCCTCGGCGGCCTCCTGGCCAGGGTGGTGTCCGTCGCCGTGCCCGGAGGCCCGGTGACCATCGTCCCGGTGCCCGCCACGGCGGCCGCGGCCCGGCGGCGCTTCGGCGACCACATCGACCGCCTCGCGCAGGACGCGGCCGGGGTGCTGCGGCGGCGGGGCGTCGACGCGCGCGTCTCGGGCCTGCTCCGGGCGGTGCCGAAGCGCGAGGACTCGGCCGAGCTGTCCGCCGCCGACCGGGCCCTGGCGGCCCGGCACGCGTTCGCGGTGCGGGACCGGCGGCCGGTGGTCCGGGGCGCCGTGGTCCTCGTCGACGACATCATCACCACCGGATCGACCCTCGCGGCGTCCGCCGCCCGCCTCTCCGCCGCCGGGGTCCGTGTTGACCGTGTCGCCGTTCTGGCCGCTACGCAGCGTGCTGCGTAGAACACGCCTTTCCTGCCACTTTGAGCGGAACGTTACTTCGTGCGCCACTCGGGGTAATCCGGCAGGAGGGTTTCAGGAGTTGAATGGAGAGTTCTTGTGAACCGGGGGTGACTAGTGGCTGTCCTCGGTTTAACGTCGAGAGACGAGCTGACCGATGAGCCGACCGACGACCGTTTACGGCGTTCGCGAGGCGCCGGTTTCGGAAGGGAGGAACCTGCCCCATCCGTTTCGGTCGCGTGCCGCGTGGGCTCAAGCCTCTGGGGAGGCGCGATCCGGCCGAGCAGTCCAGACAACAATCCCGAACCCAAACCCGATTCTTTGATAGACCCGTGGGGGAGGCCAGGAGTGGACATCGTCGTCAAGGGCCGCAACGTCGAGGTGCCCGACCATTACCGGCAGCACGTCGCAGACAAGCTGCAGAAGGTCGAGCGATACGACCACAAGCTCATCCGCGTCGACGTCGAGTTGTTTCACGAGCGCAATCCGCGCCAATCCGATCACTGTCAGCGGGTGGAGATCACGTGTGTCTCCCGGGGGCCGGTGATCCGGGCCGAGGCCTGTGCCGCCGACTTCTACAGCGCACTGGACGCCGCGATCGCCAAGCTGGACAGCAGGTTGAGCCGGGCCGCCGATCGGCGGCGCGTCCATCGGGGACGGCACGCGCCGGTCTCCGTCGCCGCGGCGACCGCGTCGCTGGCGTTCACCCAGCCGGCACCGGTCGGCGTCGCCACGCTCACCGAGGTGGACGCCTTCGAGCTGGTCGAGGAGCAGGATGACCAGCCGTGGCACATCGTCCGGGAGAAGGAACACCCCGGCGAGCCGATGACCGTGGACGACGCGCTGTTCCACATGGAGCTGCTCGGCCACGACTTCTACCTGTTCAACGACAAGGAGTCGGGCCGGCCCAGCGTCGTCTACCGGCGCAAGGCGTACGACTACGGGGTCATGAGCCTCGGCATGTGAGCGCCGCATCGGCGGGCCGGCGCGAACCGGCCCGCCGAAGCGCGACCCTCAACGGACTACAGGTCGCGGGCCAGGACGGCGGTGTCCGGGTAGTCGGCGAAGACGCCGTCGAGCCCGGCCGCGAGGAAGGTCCTGACCTCGCCGATCACGTCGCCCCACGCGTTGGGGTCGGTGCCCTTGCGCAGGTTCAGCGGCAGGAACTGGTTCTCGTTGCGGAACGTCCAGGCGTGCACCTTCAGGCCGCGCGCGTGGGCGTCGCCGATCAGCGGGGTCGGCTGGAGCAGGTTGCCGGCCGCGTCGCGGGCGATGACCAGGTTCTTCGTCGCGCCCACCCCGTTCGTGAACGTCTTGAGCCAGTCCAGCCCGGCCGGCTTGGCCAGGTCCGCCCAGGTGCGCGGGTCGCCGCTGCTGCGGAAGTCGAACGGCGAGCCGACCGCGTCGAGCAGCACCACCGACGGGGTGTCCACCAGGCCGCGCAGCTTCCTGATGCTGGTCGGCTCGAAGGACTGCAGGAAGACGTGCGCATTGCGGCCGGCCAGCCCGTTGCGCTTGAGGATCCGGGCGAGCAGCGGCTCCAGCGCGAGCCCGATGGACGTGAAGTACGTGGGGTGCTTCGTCTCCGGGTAGATGCCGACCCCGGCGGACCGGGCGAGGTCGATGACCTCCTGCAGGGTCGGGATCTGGAACAGCCCGTCGTAGATCGTGTTGTGCGTCCGGACGGCGGGCAGCCGCTCGACCGCGCGCAGCGTCTTGAGCTCGGCGAGGGTGAAGTCCTCGGTGAACCAGCCGGTGACGCTGACCCCGTCGATGGTCTTCGTGGTCCGGCGCGCGGCGAACTGCGGCTTCGACGCCACGTCGGTGGTGCCCGAGATCTCGTTCTCGTGCCGGGCGACCAGCTGGCCGTCCTTCGTCGGGACGAGGTCGGGCTCGATGAAGTCCGCGCCCAGGGCGATCGCCAGGCGATACGAGGCCAGGGTGTGCTCGGGCCGGTGCCCGCTCGCGCCGCGGTGCCCGATGACGAGCGGCCGGGCGGTGCCCTTCGTGGGCGCCGGAGGCTTGGTGGTGTGGGCCGCTGCCGGGCTGACGAGGGTCTGTGGGAGGACTGCGGCCCCGGCGGCCACTCCCATGCCGGAGATCACTGCACGTCGACGCATGCCCCGACTGTCGCGGGCGCGCGGCAACGCCGCATGACGGCTAGGTTGCCGCCGGGCGCAGCTTGGCGAACTGGACGTTGTCGATCCGGGTGCCGTCCGGCCCCGGCAGCCGGGCGAGCTGCAGACCCTCGCGGTGGTAGCCGGCCGCCTCGAGGACCCGCATCGACGCGATGTTGTCCGTCGCGGTGCCGGCGATCATCCTCGCCATGCCGATCTCGAAGCCCCAGCCGGTGACCAGTCGGGCGGCGCGGGCCGCGTACCCCTTGCCGCGCGCCGGTGGGGTGAGGCTGTAGCCGATCATCGCCTCGCGCAGGGCCGGCTCCGAGTAGAACAGCGCGATCTCGCCGAGGTAGGCGCCGGTCGCGTCGCGGATGGTCATCTCGGCGCGCTGCCCGGCGAGCCACCTCGACACCGACTCGGCGCACTGGCGCGTGACGATCGCCGGGTCCGTCGGCGCGCTGGCGACCGACCTGCCGCTGACGTCCGGGAGGCTGCGCATCCGGTACGTGTTGAGCCCGTCCTCCTCGACGATCGGCTGGAGCGTGACGACGCCGTCGGTCAGCCGGCCGCCTGGCAGGTCCGGCAGCACCCTGGCGCTCGGGCCGGGTGGATCATCCGCGGTCCGGGCCCACACGACCATGTCCTGCCAGCCGCCGTCCCGGGTCCGGCTCGAGGCGCGCGCGATGCCCTCACGGAGGAACCCGCCGGCCACCGCGACCCGCTGGCTGGCGCCGTTGGTCAGCGCCGTCACCAGGTACACCCGCCGCAGCCCGGAATCGAACAGCACGGTGCTGAACCGCTCCAGCGCGGCCGAGGCGACCCCCTGGCGGCGGGCGTGCGGCGCGACCCAGTAGCCGACCTCGACGGTGCCGTCGCCGCGCGGGGTCGAGCCGATGGCGCCCAGGACGCGGTCGGTCTGCGGGTCGACGACCGCGAGGTCCCCGGGCTTGGCCCGGAAGAAGGCCAGGGCGTCGTCCCTGGTGTACGGCTGCGGCAGGAACGGCAGGTAATGGGCGATGACCGGGTCGCCGCACGCCTCCGCCACCGCGTCGGCGTCATCGTCCCGCCAGTGCCTGAGCGCGATGGTCATGTGAGGTCCTGCCGCAGCAATGTGGCGACCCAGCCGTCGAGCCGTATGCCGCGTTGCTCGCAGCTGTCGCGCTGGATCCCTTCGACCACGAACCCCACCTTCTCCGCCACCCGCCTCGATCCGATGTTGCCCACGTGCGCGCGCCAGACGATCCGGCCCAGCCCGAGCCGGTCGAAGCCGAAACCGCAGATCGCCCGGGCCGCCTCGGTCATGAAACCCTTGCCCCGGATCCACGGCGCCGAGGAGAAGCCGAGCTCGGCGGTCACCGGGTCGAGCGGGTTGAACCGCAGGTCGATGGTGCCGGCGAACCGGTCGTCGGAGTCCGCCAGCACGAAGCCGACGCCGGTGCCGCGCAGCCAGCCGCTCGGATACCGGTTGTGGATGAAGTCGAGGGCCTGCTCGGGGCCGTAGTCCAGCGGTACCGACGTCCACTGGACGGTCTCCGGGTCGCGGAACGTCTCCACCAGGTCGTCCAGGTCGCCGTCGCGGGCCAGTCGCAGGGTGCCGGGTCCGGCGGGCAGGCGGACCGGGGGATTGCCGAACGTGTGGGCGCGCAGCGAGCCGGGACCGCCGGGCCCGACCCACGGCGGTGGCGTGTCGCAGACCTCGCCGGGTAGCAGTACCCCGTGCCAGCCGTCGACGAAGCCGCCGTCCTTGGCCTTCAGCAGCGCGCGCACCACGCCGTCGAACGTGAAACCGATCCGCTCGGCGCTGAGCTTCGAGGCGTGGTTGCCGACCTCGGCGCGCCAGATCAGCTTCGTGAGGCCGAGCACCTCGAACGCCCAGTGCGCGACGGCCCGCCCGGCCCGCTCGGCGACCCGCCGGCCGCGGGCCCACGGCGCCACCCAGGTGCCCAGTTCGGCCTGCTTGTTGGGCAGGTCGAGGGTGACCAGGCCGGCGGAGGCGAGCAGTTCACCCGTGCGGGCGTCGAACACCCCCAGCGGTGCGGAGGTCTGGGTGGCCCACGCGGCCCGCGACATCTCCCGCACGTAGCCGGCAGCGTGCTCGCGCAGGTAGGGCACCGGGACCATGGTCCAGCGCTGGATCAGGGGATCCTGGCAGGCGCGGAAGACGTCTTCGGCGTCGTCCTCCTGCCAGGCGCGCAGGACGAGCCCGTCGCCGGTGGTCAGTTCGATCGGCTCCATGACCGCCGATCCTGCCCCAAATGTGTCTGCTGTCGGCGGATATTCTTCGGTACCGTCGGGCGATTTATACCCATTTGGCCATCAGTGTCCGTAGAGTAGGCGGGCAGGGGCGGCAGTTCGGCGGAGAAGCCGCCTACGATGGGTCGCAGACGTTTGAGGGAGCGCTGACCCGTGTCGATTTTCGAGAAGATCCTCCGCGCCGGCGAAGGTCGCCAGGTGCGGCGGTTGAAGGCTGTCGCTGAAGCCGTCAACTCGCTGGAGGAGGAGTACGCCGACCTGTCCGACGAAGAGCTGGCCGACATGACGAACCAGTTCAAGGAACGGCTCGCCGACGGGCAGACGCTGGACGACATCCTGCCCGAGGCGTTCGCGGTCGCCCGCGAAGCCGCGTCGCGGGTGCTCGGACAGCGCCACTACGACGTGCAGGTCATGGGCGGCGCCGCCCTGCACTACGGCAACATCGCCGAGATGAAGACCGGTGAGGGCAAGACGCTCACCTGCGTGCTCCCCGCCTATCTCAATGCGCTCTCGGGCAAGGGTGTGCACGTCATCACCACCAACGACTACCTCGCCCAGCGCGACGCCGAGTGGATGGGCCGCGTGCACCGGTTCCTCGGCCTCACGGTCGGCACGGTGCTGCCCAACCAGCCGTCCTCGGCGCACCGCGCCGCGTATGACTGCGACATCACGTATGGCACCAACAACGAGTTCGGCTTCGACTACCTGCGCGACAACATGGCGTGGTCGCGCGACGAGCTCGTGCAGCGGGGTCACAACTTCGCGATCGTCGACGAGGTCGACTCGATCCTCATCGACGAGGCCCGCACCCCGCTGATCATCGCCGGCCCCGCCGAGCAGTCCGCGCGGTGGTATCAGGAGTTCTCCCGCGTCGTCAACCGCATGAAGCGCGGCAAGGACGGCGACGGCGACTACGAGGTCGACGAGTCCAAGCGCACCATCTCGGTCAACGAGCGCGGTGTCAGCAAGGTCGAGGACCAGCTGGGCATCGACAACCTGTACGAGTCGGTGAACACCCCGCTCGTGGGCTACCTGAACAACGCCATCAAGGCCAAGGAGCTCTACAAGCGCGACAAGGACTACGTCGTCAACGACGGCGAGGTCCTCATCGTCGACGAGTTCACCGGCCGCATCCTGCACGGCCGCCGCTACAACGAGGGCATGCACCAGGCCATCGAGGCCAAAGAGGGCGTCGAGATCAAGCAGGAGAACCAGACGCTCGCGTCGATCACCCTGCAGAACTTCTTCCGCCTGTACTCCAAGCTGTCGGGCATGACGGGCACCGCCCAGACCGAGGCCGCCGAGTTCAACAAGGTCTACAACGTCGGCGTCATCAGCATCCCGACCCACCGCTCCATGGTCCGGGTCGACCACCCCGACGTGATCTACAAGTCGGAGAAGGCGAAGTACAACGCCGTCGTCGACGACATCGTCGAGCGGCACGCCCTCGGCCAGCCGATCCTCGTCGGCACCGTGTCGGTGGAGAAGTCCGAGCTGCTGTCGCAGCTGCTGCGCAAGCGCGGCGTCGCCCACGCGGTCCTCAACGCGAAGTTCCACGCCAAAGAGGCCGAGATCATCGCGCAGGCCGGCCGCAAGGGCGCCGTCACCGTCGCCACCAACATGGCCGGTCGTGGCACCGACATCCTCCTCGGCGGCAACGCCGAATACCTCGCCGCCGCCGAGCTGCGCCAGCGCGGCCTGACCGAGGAGGAGACCCCGGACGAGTACGAGTCCGCCTTCTCCGACGCCCTGCCCCGCTGGGAGAAGCTCGTCGAGGACGAGTCCGACGAGGTCACCGACGCCGGTGGCCTCTACGTCCTGGGCACCGAGCGGCACGAGTCCCGCCGCATCGACAACCAGCTGCGTGGCCGCTCCGGCCGTCAGGGCGACCCGGGCGAGTCCCGGTTCTACCTGTCCCTGCAGGACGAGCTGATGCGCCGCTTCCGGGCCAGCGCGGTCGAGGCGGTCATGGACCGCTTCAACATCCCGGAGGACGTGCCCATCGAGTCCAAGATGGTCACCCGCCAGATCAAGAGCGCCCAGACCCAGATCGAGGCCCAGAACGCCGAGATCCGCAAGAACGTCCTCAAGTACGACGAGGTCCTCAACAAGCAGCGCAAGGTCATCTACGCCGAGCGCAAGCGCGTCCTGGACGGCGAGGACCTCAGCGAGCAGGTCCGCAACATGATCGACGGCACCGTCGGCGACTACGTCGTGGCCGCCACCTCCCTCGGCGAGACCGCCGAGGACTGGGACCTCGAGCAGCTGTGGACCAACCTCAAGCAGCTGTACCCGGTCGGCGTCACCATCGAGGACCTGGAAGAGGAGGCCGGCGGCTCCCTGGACCCCGAGTTCCTCAAGAACCAGCTCATCGACGACGCCCACGCCGCGTACGACCGCCGCGAGGAGGAGCTCGGCGCCGAGGCCGTCCGCGAGCTGGAGCGCCAGGTCCTGCTCAACGTCATCGACCGCAAGTGGCGCGAGCACCTTTACGAGATGGACTACCTGCAGGAAGGCATCACGCTGCGGGCCTACGCGCAACGCGACCCGGTGGTCGAGTATCAGCGCGAAGGCTTCGACATGTTCCAGCAGATGCAGGAAGGCATCAAGGAAGAGGCCGTCGGCTTCCTCTTCAACCTGGAGGTCCAGGTCGAGGAGGCCCCCGCGCCGCAGCTGGACGTCGCCTCCGCCGCCGAGACCGGCGCCAGCGTCCCGCTGCCCGAGCCGCACGTCGAGATCCGCGCCAAGGGCCTCGGCGGCAACCGGATGCCCCGCGCTCTGCAGTACTCCGCTCCGACGATCGACGGCGAGGCCGGTGTCGTCATCGAGCAGCAGGACGAGGCCCCGGCCCTCGGCCTCGGCACCGGCACCGGCACCGGCACGCGTGCCACCCCGCCGTCCCCGGGCACCGGCGTCCGCCGCTCGGGCCCGGCTGCCCCGTCGGCCGCCCGCAAGCCCTCCCCGGGCCAGGCGGTCGCGAGCAACGGCCCGTCCCGCAACGCCCCGTGCCCGTGCGGCTCCGGCAAGAAGTACAAGCGCTGCCACGGCGCCCCCGGCGGCGCGTGACCCGTTCCACTCTGGACGCCCAGCATCTCGGCTCTCCGCCGAGCGGCTGGGCGTCCGGCTTTCCCCGCCCTGCCGGCCGGCTCGCCCCCAGGCGACCTTTCGACCAAGCTTCAGGCCCACCCCGGTGCGCGCTCTCGACGCGCGGCAGGCACTGCGCCCACCGTGACGCTTCTATGGGGGTGGTGATCGGGCCCGGGGTTCGAGATCCGTCAGGTTCGATGTCGGTCGTGTGGGTGTGACTCCACTTCGATCTGACCGCGGTGACGTGTGTCGTTCTCTTGACCTGTCCATCCGCGCGGCCGGCGTCGACCCGTGCACCGTGCTGGCCTGATCAG